>NZ_JBJNLK010000003.1:0-562936 GCF_052169115.1 Serratia sp. CY33525
GCGTTCGTGCAGCGGCATTATGCGCATGAACACACGCCGTTGGCGGTTTCGCACGCTTTCCATTCGCCGATGATGGCAGCGGCAGCGGCGGCGTTTGGCGACGTGGTGAGTACGGTGGCATTGCGCGCACCGACGGATGGGGTGCGGTTTATTTCCACGCTGACGGGGGAAGCGGCGGCGGGAGGGCTGCAGACGGCGGAGTACTGGAGTGAGCAAATCACTCAGCCGGTGCGCTTCCTGCAGGCGGTGCAAACGTTGCTGGGGCAAGGCGGCACGCCGGACGGCGTGTTTGAAATCGGACCGGGTGCGACGTTGATCAACATGGCGAAGCGTATCGCGCCCGATGTGCGAACGCAGTGGGTCACCTCTAAAGATGAGTTTTATTTAAATTAATACAGGGAGTTACTTGTGAGTAAACGATCGCCTTTATTTAAACATAAGCCATTAGCTTGGGCTAAGTCGGAAGTGAAACCTGCGACGCACATCGATACGCCGATGGGAAAGGTGCCTGACCCGCTTTACACAACGATCTGGGTTGAGCAGGCCCTGCCTGAAATGGGAGAGGTGAACATCGGGCCCCACTTGCTGTTGTCGCGTCATACGGTGCCGCTGAACTTGCCGGAGGGGTGGATCGGTATGGTTGCCGTTGGGGCCGAGGCGGTAGGCGCCGTGCTCGATGAACAAGCGTGGCAGACCGTGGCGGTATTGAGCGAAGGGGAAGAGGAGGATGTCGCGCAGGCGTTAGCCGTGTTGCAGGCAAAACCTGTTCCGCGTTTAGTTCTGTTGAAGCGAACCGGCGCACTGGGTGATGCGGGGTTAAGCGGGTTGGTGCGCACGGCGCGGCAAGAACAACCGGAACGCGTGCTGCGGTATATCGAGTGCCTGCCGGAACAAGTGGCGCTGGCGCTGTCACTGTGTCTTCGTGAGGATATCGAGGAAGAATGCCGCCTTACTGAGTCAGGCGGCATGCAGTCGCCGCGGCTCCAACGCTACCAAACGCAGAAGTGCGACAGCGCGGGAATTCGGGCGGACGCCACCTATGTCATCAGCGGCGGGATGGGGGCGTTGGGGCAAGTCGTCGCCGGCTATTTGGCGAAACAGGGGGCGGCGCATGTACTGCTGCTGTCGCGAACCGCTTATTCCCCGGCGGATTTACCGACGTTGGGGGAAAACGTCGCGGTCGCCAGCCTGGCATGCGATGTGGCGGATCGTCGGCAAGTGGAGGCGATCCCCGCCTGGCTGAATGCGCAGGGTTGGCCGGCGATCTCTGGCGTGATTCATATCGCGGGTCTGTTGACCGATGGCACTTTGCTTAAGCAGACACCGTCAATGCTGGACAATGCGCGGGCTGTGAAAGTGAATGGCGCGCAACATCTGCATGACATCCTGGTGCCCGGCGATTTTATGGTGCTGTATTCCTCTGCCGCCGCGGCGTTCGGTTCCGTTGGTCAAGCGAGCTATGCGGCGGCGAATAGCGGCCTGGACGCTTTAGCGGAACAGTGGGCTCAGGCTGGAGAAAAAGCACTTTCGATTCAGTGGGGAGCCTGGTCTGAAAATGGCATGGCGGTGCGCCATGATGCGGTACGCCGCGCAGAAAGCGCCGGTTTTGGCGCCATCAGCAATACGCTGGGCTGTGAAATGCTCGACAAGCTTTTATCGTCGGACAGCGCCGGCACTTTCCTTGTCTCGCCGATAACATGGGCGCGCGTCAAACTCACAAGCCCGCTGATTGAAGGATTGAAACCGCGCCCGAGCGCTGCTCCGGCGGAGGGCGTCCAGGACGTTCGTCAGATGATACGCGAGGCCGTTTGGGAAACGGTCGGGGAATCGGTCGATGACGATGTCGCTTTGCTGGAGAATGGTCTGGACTCTTTGGGCAGCATGTCTTTGCGCAACCGGATAGCGTCCTCTTTGAAAATGGGGCTTCCTGCGACTTTCGCGCTTGAAAATCCCGATATCAACGCCATGGTGCGCTATGTCATGGCTGAACAACCGGCCATCGGCGCAGCCTTGTCTAACGCGCAGCCGGAACGCGCGACGCCGTCATTGCCGGTATTGGTCATTGGCGCCGGCGTCGGCGGGTTGGGCTTTGCGCGGCAGCTGGAGAAAAATGGCCTGTCCGTCGTGGTTCTCGAGAAAAACGACTGGGCCGGCGGGGTGTGGAAAAGCCTGGCGAATGATGATTCGAAGCTGCAAATAGACTCCCCTGCGTATGACTTCGACAGCAACCATCTGCCGTTAATCGGCGATCATCGGTGGAGTAAAGGATTTCCTGGCCGGGCCGAGATCCTCGAAGGGGCGGAGACGATCGCAGAAACATTGAAAGGGGACGTTATTTTCGGCTGTGAAGTGCGGCAGGTTGAAAAGAAAAGCGAGAACGAATACCTCGTCACTTATCTGAAAGATGGGAAGTCGCACAGCATGCTGGTGTCTGGGGTCGCGGCGATGACAGGGGGGTTGCATCGCCCGGTGCAGCATCGTTTCCCGGACGAAGAGCGTTTCCTCGGGCACGTTGGGCAGGGGATCAGCAACGATACCGCGGTCACGGTCTTTAACGGGGCTTCTGTGGTGATTGTTGGGCACGGCGCATTCGCTATAGAAAATATGCGTACAGCCCTGGAAAACGGCGCTAAGCACGTCACATTGTTATGCCGCCGTCGCAATCTCGTCCTGTCAACGTTTTGCAATTGGCTGCTCAACGCCAACAACGGCGTTATGCCGGTTGCCGACGTCGTCGAGATCATGCGTCCCTTTTATCAGGCATGCGGTATCGATATAGAAACGTTACCGTCGATCAGCCGCGACAAAAGCGGTGATCTGTTGCTCGACCAAACCACGGTTCCGCCGGGATCCGATCTGTTCTTCCTCGCCCAGATGCTGGGTAAACTCACCATCGTCGAGGATGAGGTCGCCAGGATGACCGACAATGGGGCCCTGACCCGGAAGGGGCAAGAGATTAAAGCGGATGTTTTCCTGAAGTGTTTGGGGTCGGATACGGACACCACTTTATTGCCGGGCATATTTGGCCAAGACATGGCGGTGAAAGGGCTTTGGATCAACGGCGATCCCAACCTCTTCACTTACAATGACGGGGCTCAGGTGCCAAGGAAAGTGCGAACGCTGCTTTGCTCCAGCTATGCATTCTTCGTACAAGCGTTTGCCCGCGCCTATATTCATTTCCGAGAGAATCCGTCGGCATTCACCAACTCCCTATCACGCATCATGACGGAGTCCCAAAAAACCACGAATGCGGAACGCATTTTTATGGAGCTATGGGATTTCATTGAGCCAGCCAAAAAAACAGTGGCCGCTCGTACCGCCGAGCTGTATCCCTTCGACCGCTTCCAGGTTGAACGCGAAAATGAATGGCGAAATTATGCTCAGCTGCTGGGCGCTTCAGAGGGCGAGATGACGGCGCTTTGGCAATTGCTGGAGCCCGCAATGTCGATATTGCACCGCCGCAATCCGGCTATGCCGGTAGAGAAGCGCTATATCCATAAGCGATTCGGGGCCATGTCCGTCTATGTCCCTCGACGTCGCCGGGTGTTGTTCCTGTCAGGTCAGGGAACGAATGCCCGGTTAGCGAAATCGCTGCTTGAACGCACGGGCTGGAGTGCTCGTACGGATCTTGAATTCGTCATCCCGGATGCGCCTTATGAAATGCCGGCGTTTACTAATGAAATTCAGCTGCAGCAAATTGGCTTAACACAGCTTGTCGAGAGCGGGGTATACGACACGCAAGGGAAATACAGAGAGTGGAAGGCGGGGTTCGAAAGACTGTGGGAAGAGTTCCATGGGACGGCGCCTCAAGAGATATCCGCGCAAGATCGAGACATATGGCGCTCAACGCTGACTTACGTTAGAGAGCTGACGCAAAATTACGGCCCTTTTGAGGGTATTGCAGGATTTTGTGAAGGTGCTGCAGTAGCGTCTGTAGCGTTGCATCTCCAGCATCTAGGCGAAGACTTGGGGTTGAAGGGCATTAAATTCTTCATTGCGATGTCACCCTGGCGTTCACCGATTCACGAACGTGATGGGTTATTCAATAAGGTGGGCGGATTGCAGCTACCTATGTTGCAGATTGTCGGCGATAACGATATGCCGGTCTTTCTCGCCGAAGCGCCGCATTTCAAACGCGGCTATGAAGGGGCGATGGAATATCGGCACACCGGACAGCATGTGTATCCGCCGTTAACGACGGCATTGGCGCAAAAGTTGAATCAGCTGATTATGCAGAGCGAGCAGTAGCCGTGAAATGACCCTCTCCAGGAAATGGATGCATGTTGGCGAGGGTCTTTTAAAAGGGGATATATGAAAGTTTACGCAATCTCGGATCTTCATATCGACTTTGATGGCAATGCCGAGTGGCTCTTTAATGCATTTGATGCTGACTATACTGAAGATGTGTTGATTGTGGCTGGTGATGTGAGCGATGAATTGAGCAGGCTTGAACAGTGCTTTACCTATCTGGCCTGCCGTTTCAAAAAGGTGCTCTTTGTGCCGGGCAATCATGAGCTGTGGGTTGTGCGCGATCGCATTCTTACATCGATTGAAAAATTTGAGCAGATTTGCCTGCTCGCTGAGCGGTGTGGCGTTTCCATGGATGTCTACCACCATGCCGGCGTATCAATCGTGCCTTTATTCAGTTGGTATGATTTTTCCTTTGCATCACCTACGGATAAATTGCTCAGCAGTTGGATGGATTTCTATGCGTGCAAGTGGCCCGATAATTGGGATTTACGGCACACGACGGATTTTTTCCTTGATAAAAACATCCCGCGACTCAATACGAAAAATGATGTTGTCATTTCTTTTTCGCATTTCTTGCCGTCCGCAAAACTGTTGCCAAATTTTGTTCCCGAGGCGTTTAAATATCTCTTCCCGGTGTTAGGTTCTGAAAAACTGTCGGAGCAGATTTCTATTCTTCAGCCAGATATGCATGTTTATGGCCATAGTCATATCGCCAGAAGTCTCAGAGTCGATGATATCGACTATGTAAATAACGCATTGGGATATCCAAGAGAAAGAGGTCTTGGAGGTAATGGACTGTATTGCCTATATAATTCTACGGAGATTGACCGCAAGGAGGCCGGTTGATATCGGGGGGAGGGGAATGATTTGAAAAGGACAGTGAGGTTGCATGCTCTTGTGGTAGTGTTACGAGCAGATTTATATTCTGCGCGAGTCTTCCTGATCAAGCATGACAATATAATATTGTTAATGAAAGAGTCACTGATAAGAAAGAAGGAAATAGAGTATGTTAGGAAGTAATAAAGACGTTGAGGGAGCTTGGTTTGCCGATCCGGCGCAAGGGAGAATTCCGGTTCAACTTTCTGATATAATAAACGATGTGTTATTGCCTGGCGGAATCCGCATATCGGAACCTCAACGAGAAGCTGAGAGCGGCGAGTATGGCGCCTGTCAGCTTGAAGTGGAAGGCAAGCGAGCATTATTCCGCGTCGCCAACACGACCCCAACTAAACTCGGCCAGTTTGTGACTATATGGAAAAGACCGCATGTGCAGGATGAGATTATGCCCATCGATTTTGACGATGGCATCGAGTTCGTATTGGTGAGCGTTTTTGACCATACTCATAGAGGATTCTTTATATTCAACAGACATGTGCTGGCGAAAAAAGGGGTCATGTCAGTTAAGGGCAAAGAAGGGAAAAGGGCCATTCGTGTTTATGCTCCTTGGGTTAAGCCCATTGTGAAGCAAGCTATTACAACGCAGAAATGGCAGTTGCAGCACTTCGTTTCAGCAACGTGCGGTGACGTGAATGCCAGCAAACTCAAGGCGCTGCTGACCATCGATAGCCTTTTCTAAAAAGACATGCGTATTTTGGCTGTTGAAAGCAGCCACATGTCGCGCAAGGGAAATTATCGGCGCCGCGTTGAACAGCGCTTCAGCGCTGGCCCGCAGGGTGAGGCCCTTGGCCGAATAATCGAACGCAGTTCGATGGAGAGTCCTGTCCCTGAAAAGCAAAAACCCAGCCATAGGCTGGGTTCTCTAAATATGGTGCCCGGACTCGGAATCGAACCAAGGACACGGGGATTTTCAATCCCCTGCTCTACCGACTGAGCTATCCGGGCAACGGGCAGCATTAAACCGTATTGGCCGATGGCCGTCAACGGCTTTATGCATGAAAGGCGTTAAAACGCGTCCGGTTGCTGGCTTTTCAGGCAAAGGGCGCAAAAATTGCGCCTGTTCAGGCTATCTCCTTGGGCTGGCGGCGCCGCAAGCGCGGCTCGCCTAGCTTAGCGCCCCGTTGCGGCGGCACTGCGCCACCTGCAAGATGTCTTCCGCCAGCCGTTTGGCGACCGATACGTCCTGGAGCTGGCGTTTTACCAGCAGTTTGCTCAGGCAGCCTTCCTGAATCAATTCCATTTGCTGGGCCACCATGTCGGCGTCGTCGGCGTCCATTTCGCGCAGCAGTTCGCGGGTCAGCTCCAGCGAGGTCAGCTTTTGCTGCTCCGCCAGCTGGTGGATCGGATGATCCGTTTCCGGGAAAAAGCTGCAGGCGGCGATAAACAGGCAGCCGGGATAGCGGTCGTGCTGCACGTATTCCGCCAGCACGTCATAGCGCGCCAGCAGTTTTTGCTGCGGGCTCAGGTTTTCATCCAGCAGCAGCTGGCGGCGCCAGGTGTCGATCTGTTGGCCGTGGTAGCGCAGGCAGTCGTACAGCAGCGCTTCGCGATCCGGCCAGAACCGTTTGAGATCGCCGGGCTGAACGTCGAGTTTTTCCGCCAGCATCTCTAATGTGGCGGTCGCCAGGCCCTGTTGTTCCAACAGGCCCAGCGCGGTATCAAGGACGTGTTCACGTTGCACTTGTGCTTCCTCCCATTCGCTTCCGATCTTCAGTGTCAGTTATCGCATCACTTTCTGCAAATGCGCGTTGAAGGCTTCTGCCTTCATAAAACCGGTGACCCGCTCGGCCGTCAGCTCCTGGCCCGCCGGATCGAAGAACAGGATCGTGGGTAACCCCAGTACCTGCAAATGCTTCAGCAGCGCCGCCTGTTCCGCGCCGTTGGCGGTGACGTCCGCCTGCAGCAGCACCGCGTTGGCCAGGCTCGCCTGCACCGCCGCATCGCTGAAGGTGTATTTCTCGAACTCTTTACAGGCCACGCACCAGTCGGCGTACAGATCCAGCATCACCGGCTTGCCGCGCGCCTGTTGCAGCGCCAGATCGAGCTGCTCGACGTTGTTGATGCGGGCAAAGGCCAGGTGTTGTTGAGCCGCCTGCTGCGCCTGATCGGCGCCGAAGGCCCAATCCTGCAGCGGCCGCGCGGCGATCACCGCCGCCGCCAACAGCAGCAGTTGCAGGGCGCGCGCCCAGCCGCGCGCGCTTCTCAGGCTCAGAGCGAAGGCCCAGCCGAAGAACGCCAGGCCGAGCAGGCTCCACAGACGCAGGCCCCACAGATCGCCGATCACTCGCTCCAGCAGGAACACCGGCAGCGCCAGGATGACGAAGCCGAAGGCCTCTTTCACGTACTGCATCCACGGGCCGCTGCGCGGCAGCAGGCGGTTGCCGAACAGGGTGACGATCACCAGCGGAATGCCCATCCCCAGCGCGTACAGGTACAGCGTGCCGCCGCCGGCCCACAGGTTACCGCTCTGGGCGATATACAGCAGGATGGCGCTGAGCGGCGCGGTGGTGCAGGGCGAGCAAATCAGCCCGGCCAGGGCGCCCATCAGGAACACGCCGGTCAGCGAGCCGCCGCGCTGGGTATTGCTCCAGTTCGCCAGCCGGGTTTGCAGCGCCGAGGGCAGCTGCAGGGAATAGAGGCCGAACATCGACAGCGCCAGTGCGATAAACAGCACCGACAGGCCGATCAGCACGTAAGGGTGCTGCAGCGCCGCCTGGAACTGCAGGCCGGCGGCGGCCACCACCAGCCCCAGCAGGGTGTAGGTGAGCGCCATGCCCTGCACGTAAACCACCGCCAGCGCCAGAATGCGGCCGCTGCTTTGCGGCCGGTCGCGGCCGAGGATGATGCCGGAGATCAGCGGGTACATCGGCAGCACGCACGGGGTGAAGGCGATGCCGATGCCGATCAGCAGCGCCCACAGCGGCGAGAACGGCAGGCTGGCCGGCGTAGCGGGCTGTTCGGTTGGCGCAGGGGCAGCCGCCGGGAGCGGGGCGACATCGCCGGCGCTGACGGCATCCAGCGGGATGATGCGGGTTTCCGGCGGATAGCAGAAGCCGGCCTCGGCGCAGCCCTGATAGGTGACGCTGAGGCTGGCGTTGGCCGCCGCCTGTTGCAGCGGCACCTGCAGATTCAGCTGCTGTTTGAAAATCGCCACTTCGCCGAAGAACTCGTCCTTGTGGCTCAGCCCTTCGGGCAGGGTAAAGGCGCCCAGCGTCGCTTGCTGCGGCACCAGTTTGATCTGCTGGCGATACAGGTAGTAGCCGGGGCGGATCTGCCAGTTCAGCGTCACCTGGCTGCCTTGCTGTTTGAAATCGAAGGCGAAGGCCTGATCGACAGGCACGAACTGGCTGCCGCCCTTCGGCGCGAACAGCGAAGCCTGCGCCGCCTGCGGCAGGAAGAACAGGCTGCACAGCAGCAAAATCAGTTTAAGGAAGCGTTGATCCATAACAGGTAGTCTTTATCTCCGGCCATCACCGGCAGCACCAGCAGCTCGGGCGTCTGGTAAGGGTGATGTTGTTTCAGGGTGTCGAGCAGGGCCTGCTGACGGCGGCGATCGCTTTTGAACAGCATCTGCACTTCGTATTCCTGTTCCAGTTTCCCTTCCCAGTAATACAGCGAGGTGGCGCCGGGCAGCAGCGTGGCGCAGGCCGCCAGCTTATCGCCCAAGACCCGCGCCGCCAGTTCCTGGGCGCTGGCTTCATCGGGTGCGGTACAGAGTATGACGACAGCTTCGCAATCAGACATCTTCAGCCCTCTCATCGGTTCGAATGGGCACTATACCCTGAAGGCGGATTGGCTAGAAGGCGAGTTTATCGCCAGAAGGAAAACCGGGGCCGCAGCCCCGGTCGGAGCGTTACAGCATGATGCTGCCGAGCAGGAAGCCGAATACCACGGCGAAGATCACGCCCATGGTGCCGGGAATGAAGAACGGATGGTTGAACACGAAGCGGCCGATGCGCGTGGTGCCGGTATCGTCCATCTGCACCGCGGCGACCAGCGTCGGGTAGGTCGGCAGGATGAACAGGCCGGAGACGGCGGCGAAGGAGGCGACGGCGGTCAGCGGCGACACGTTCAGCGCCAGCGCCATCGGCATCAGCGCCTTGGCGGTAGCGGCCTGCGAGTACAGCAGCGCCGAGCAGAAGAAGAAGATCACCGCCAGCAGCCACGGGTGCGCCTGAATGACGCTGCCGGCCGTCTCTTTGATCCAGTCGATGTTGGCCTGCACGAAGGTATCGCCCAGCCAGGCGACGCCGAGGATACAGATACAGGCGCTCATGCCCGCCTTGAAGGTGCTGGAGTTCAGTACCATGTCGGTGTCGACGCGGCACAGCAGGGTGGTCAGCGTGGCGACGCTCAGCATGATGATCAGGATGGCGTTGGTGGTGTTCATCAGCGGCTTGGCCACCAGGCCAAGGCCCGGGCTGTTGATGATGGCGTAAGCCACTACGCACAGCACGCCCAGCAGGAACAGCAGCACCGAGGCTTTGGCGCGCGGTTTGATCTCCAGCGCGTTGTTGCCGCGCAGGGTGATCAGGCCTTCTTCCAGGCGTTTCAGGTACACCGGGTCGTTAGACAGCTTGGAGTCGAACAGCCAGGTCACCAGCAGCGACATCACCAGCACGGCGCAGAAGGTGGACGGGATCACCACCATCAGCAGGTGCAGGTAGCTGACGCCGTGGCCTTCCATCACCGAAGACATGTATACCACCGCGGCGGAGATCGGCGAGGCGGTGATGGCGATCTGGGCGGACACCACGGCGGTGGACAGCGGCCGGCAAGGCTTGATGCCCTGTTCTTTCGCCACTTCGGCGATCACCGGCAGCGCCGAGAGCGAGATGTTGCCGGTGCCGGCGAAGATGGTCAGGAAGTAGGTGACGATAGGGGCGAGAATGGTGATGTGCTTGGGGTTCTTGCGCAGCAGCTTTTCGGTCTGCTGCACCAGGTAATCCATCCCCCCGGCGACCTGCATGGCGGAGATCGCCGCGATCACCGCCATGATGATGGAAATCACGTCGAAGGGAATGCTGCCCGGCTTGACGCCGATCAGCGCCAGGACCAGAACGCCCAATCCCCCCGCGAACCCGATACCGATACCGCCCAACCTGGCCCCTAAAAAGATGGCCAGCAGAACGATAACCAATTCCAAGGCTAGCATAGTGTTTACTCCTTAAAATGAGAGAAATTGAAAATCAAACGTTAAAATTTTGTGGGCGCCGGAAAGTAAAAAGGCACGCTATCCAGAGGATTTAGCGTGCCTTTCAGGGCTACCGGGTAGGTCTGTTATTGTTCATTTTCATCCGTATAGCGTTTGGCTTTATAGGCCGGGTGCATCAGGTTCTCCACGGAGAAGATGTCATCCAGCTCGGCTTCGGTCAGCAGGCCGCGTTCCAGCACCACTTCACGCACGCTCTTGCCGGTTTCGGCACAGATCTTCCCGACGATGTCACCGTTATGGTGGCCGATGAACGGGTTCAGATAGGTGACGATACCGATCGAGTTGAAGACGTAGTGTTCGCAGACTTCTTTATTCGCGGTGATGCCGTTAATGCATTTTTCCAGCAGGTTGTAGCAGGCGTTGGTCAGGATGTGGATCGACTCGAACATCGCCTGGCCGATCACCGGCTCCATCACGTTCAGCTGCAGCTGGCCCGCTTCGGCCGCCATGGTAACGCAAGTGTCGTTGCCAATCACCTTGAAACACACCTGATTGACCACTTCCGGCACTACCGGGTTCACTTTGGCCGGCATGATGGACGACCCCGCCTGCAGCTCAGGCAGGTTGATTTCGTTCAGGCCGGCGCGCGGGCCGGAGGAGAGCAGGCGCAGGTCGTTGCAGATTTTGGACAGTTTCACCGCCAGGCGTTTGAGCGCGCTGTGCACCATCACGTAGGCGCCGCAGTCGGAGGTGGCCTCGATCAGGTCTTCCGCCGGCACCACCGGCAGGCCGCTGACTTCCGCCAGTTTTTGCACCGCCAGCGGCTGGTAGCCTTCCGGGGTGTTGAGCGCGGTGCCGATGGCGGTGGCGCCCAGGTTCACTTCCAGCAGCAGCTCCGCAGTGCGGTGCAGGTTGCGGGTCTCTTCGTTCAGCAGCACGCTGAAGGCGTGGAACTCCTGGCCGAGGGTCATCGGTACCGCGTCCTGCAGCTGGGTGCGGCCCATTTTCAGGATGGTTTCGAACTCTTTCGCCTTGCGGTCGAAGCCTTCGCGCAGCTGGTTGATGGCGTCGATCAGCTTCTGGTTGGAGGCGTACACCGCGATGCGGAACCCGGTCGGGTAGGCGTCGTTGGTGGACTGGCACTTATTGAGGTGATCGTTCGGGTTCAGGTACTGGTATTCGCCTTTTTGGTGGCCCATCAGTTCCAGGCCGATGTTCGCCAGCACTTCGTTGGTGTTCATGTTCAGCGAGGTGCCTGCGCCGCCCTGGAACACGTCCACCGGGAACTGATCCATGCACTTGCCTTTATCCAGTACCTCGTCGCAGGCCTGGATGATCACGTCGGCGATTTTGCGCGGGATGGTTTTGAGTTCTTTGTTGGCCATCGCCGCGGCCTTTTTCACCATCACCATGCCGCGAACGAACTCGGGGACATCGCTGATTTTGCTGTTGCTGATGTAGAAGTTTTCAATCGCACGCAGAGTGTGGACTCCGTAGTAAGCGTCTGCGGGGACTTCACGTGTTCCTAACAGGTCTTCTTCGATACGAATGTTGTTTGACATGAGAACCTTCTCTATGTGTTGCTGCCGAATTAATAATGTGTCAGGTCAAGGCTAATAAGGGCACAGCCTAAATTAATGTTGCCGAAGGCTTGGGGCGTGAAACGATTAACCAAATCGCCCGTTGCTGCCCAGATCATATGCTGGTTGGTAAGAAATGACTGAATCCAGATCACCTTATGGTGTTTAAGGATATGCCCTTTTCCGGTTCTGTGACTTCTTTCACGTTTGTGAACTTTAGCAATAAAAACCGGCTCTCGGTTGAAATGGTGGGGGGATGCCCTCATTGTAATGGTGTCGGCCGTTTACGGCCTCTTTTTTCGCGCCGTCGCCCGTGGCGGCCGCGCTTTACCTACCGATAGGAGAACCAGGTGCGCTGGTTACCGCTACTGCTGATATTTCTGCTGGCTTACATAGAAATATCCATCTTTATCAAAGTCGCCGCCGTGCTCGGCGTGGCTGTCACCCTGCTGCTGGTGGTGTTCAGCTCCTGCGTCGGCATTTCGCTGGTGCGCAATCAGGGCATGAAAACCTTCGTGCAGATGCAGCAAAAACTGGCGGCCGGCGAAAGCCCGGCGGCGGAAATGGTGAAAAGCGTTTCGCTGGTGCTGGCAGGCTTCCTGCTGCTGATCCCGGGTTTCTTCACCGACTTCCTCGGCCTGCTGCTGCTGCTGCCGCCGGTGCAAAAATCGTTGACGTTGAAGCTGATGCCGCATCTGTCGGTTTATCGCCCCGGCGGTTGGACGGGCGGTGACGCCGCTAATGGCAACACCTTCGACGGCGAATTCCAGCGCAAGGACGACGAACGCTCGGTGCTGGAGCACCGCCCGGACGAGGAGCGCAAGCCTCACGATCGTTAAGCAAACGCGGCTCAGGCCGCGTTTTTTCTCTCTGTAGCACCCGCGCGGCCAAAAATGCGAAATTTTTTTCGTTAGCCCCCTTGAAGGGGGCTGGAACGCCCCCATCTCAAATGCCACGAGGCCGGTAATAACAACCATCCGGTGTACAACCCTAAATCTGATAGAGACCTTCTTACAGGAGAGCGTTCAATGAGTATTCGTCCATTGCATGACCGCGTTATCGTCAAGCGCAAAGAAGTTGAATCAAAATCTGCTGGCGGCATCGTCCTGACTGGCTCTGCGGCGGGTAAATCCACTCGCGGTGAAGTGGTTGCAGTGGGTAAAGGGCGTGTGCTGGAAAACGGCAACATCCAACCGCTGGATGTGAAAGTTGGCGATATCGTGATTTTCAACGACGGCTACGGCGTGAAAGCAGAGAAGATCGACAATGAAGAAGTGTTGATCATGTCCGAAAGCGACATTCTGGCAATTGTTGAAGCGTAATTGCGCTTTATCTTCTGAACTGAACGAGTTGAAGGGAAATACCAATGGCAGCTAAAGACGTAAAATTCGGCAATGACGCTCGCGTGAAAATGCTCCGCGGCGTGAATGTTCTCGCTGATGCAGTAAAAGTGACCCTGGGCCCGAAAGGCCGCAACGTAGTGCTGGATAAATCTTTTGGCGCTCCGACCATCACCAAAGACGGCGTTTCCGTTGCGCGTGAAATCGAACTGGAAGACAAGTTCGAGAACATGGGCGCACAGATGGTGAAAGAAGTGGCCTCCAAAGCGAACGACGCGGCGGGCGACGGCACCACCACTGCAACCGTACTGGCTCAATCCATCATCACCGAAGGCCTGAAAGCGGTTGCTGCAGGCATGAACCCGATGGATCTGAAGCGCGGCATCGACAAAGCGGTTGTCGCCGCGGTTGAAGAACTGAAGAAACTGTCCGTACCTTGCTCTGATTCCAAAGCTATCGCTCAGGTAGGCACCATCTCCGCCAACTCCGACGAAACCGTGGGTAAACTGATCGCGGAAGCGATGGAGAAAGTGGGCAAAGAAGGCGTTATCACCGTTGAAGAAGGCACCGGCCTGCAAGACGAGCTGGACGTGGTTGAAGGTATGCAGTTCGACCGCGGTTACCTGTCCCCATACTTCATCAACAAGCCGGAAACCGGTTCTGTTGAGCTGGAAAGCCCGTTCATCCTGCTGGCTGACAAAAAGATCTCCAACATCCGCGAAATGCTGCCGGTGCTGGAAGCCGTTGCCAAAGCAGGCAAACCGCTGCTGATCATCGCTGAAGACGTAGAAGGCGAAGCGCTGGCGACCCTGGTGGTCAACACCATGCGCGGCATCGTGAAAGTGGCTGCCGTTAAGGCGCCTGGCTTCGGCGACCGCCGTAAAGCCATGCTGCAGGATATCGCGACCCTGACTGCCGGTACCGTTATCTCTGAAGAGATCGGTCTGGAGCTGGAAAAAGCCACCCTGGAAGACCTGGGCCAGGCAAAACGCGTTGTGATCAACAAAGACACCACCATCATCATCGATGGCGTGGGCGACGAAGCGACCATCCAGGGCCGCGTTGCTCAGATCCGTCAGCAGATCGAAGAAGCGACCTCTGACTACGATCGTGAAAAACTGCAGGAGCGCGTAGCGAAACTGGCCGGCGGCGTTGCCGTTATCAAGGTTGGCGCAGCGACTGAAGTTGAAATGAAAGAGAAGAAAGCCCGCGTTGAAGACGCCCTGCACGCGACCCGCGCCGCAGTGGAAGAAGGCGTGGTTGCCGGCGGTGGCGTAGCGCTGATCCGCGTTGCAGGCAAAATCGCCGCGCTGAAAGGCGACAACGAAGACCAGAACGTGGGTATCAAAGTTGCGCTGCGCGCAATGGAAGCCCCTCTGCGTCAGATCGTGGTGAACGCCGGTGAAGAAGCTTCCGTTATCGCCAACCAGGTGAAAGCGGGCGAAGGCAGCTACGGCTACAACGCTTACTCCGAAGAATACGGCGACATGATCGCGATGGGTATTCTGGATCCAACCAAAGTGACCCGTTCTGCTCTGCAGTACGCGGCTTCCGTGGCTGGCCTGATGATCACCACCGAATGCATGGTCACCGACCTGCCGAAGGCTGACGCACCGGATCTGGGCGCAGCAGGCGGCATGGGCGGCATGGGCGGTATGGGCGGCATGATGTAATCATCCCCCACACGCTGGTGTGCTGAGAACCCCGGTCAAACGATCGGGGTTTTTTTTATCTTAAAAATCAATAAAAAGAATGTTTGTTTAGCTTGTTATTAGTTTATTGAATGAATTATTGCATTATTTTGCTTTTACCCTAAACCGTTGTCGTTTCGTACCGATATAGCCCCTACCGGGCGGGGAATTTTCCCTCGCCGGTGTGACTGTCAACGGAGACGACTTATGCTGAAAAATATGAAAATAGCCACCTGGCTGATGTTGATGCTGTTGCTGTTGGGCTTGATGCCCATGGGAACCGGCGCCATCGCCTTCTATTTCATGCAGCAAAACGGCAACAGCATCGGCAGGATGAGCACTTTCTCCGACGAGGAAGCGGCGCTGAACCGCAGTTGGCGTGCTTTGCTGCAAACGCAGACGCTGATCGACAACATGGCGTTCGAGCGCATGGCGCAGACGGACGCCGCCGATATCCGTAAGGGCATCACTGAGGCGCGTAACGAGCTGCGCAGCGCCGACGTTGCGTTCAACCTGTTTTGGGAGACGCCGGGCCTGACGGTATCGCGCCCGGATCTGGGCGAGGCGATGAAAACGGTCTATCTGGCGCAGCAGGCGGTGCTGAAGCAAGAGCTGACGCTGTTGGCCGACACGCCGCAGGCGGCGCTGATCGAGCGGCTGCACGCCATGGCCGCTGAGAAGCGCCAGGTGCGCCAGCGGCTGGATAGCCAGTTTGCCGACTACATGCGGGCCACGGTGGCCGCTCATCGTCTGGCGGTGGAGGCGGCGGTGCAGACACAAAAAGTCTTTGCACGCCTGCTGAGTGGCACCCTGGCGGCGATCCTGCTGCTGCTGGTCGCCGTGCAACGTGATTTCCGCCGGCGCTTGATCCTGCCGCTGCGCCAGATTGCCGAACACTTGCAAAAGGTTGGGCGCGGCGATCTGCGCAGCGAGATCGCGGTACGCAACAGCAATGAGATCGGCATGCTGTTCGCCAGCCTGCGGACGATGCAGCAGGAGCTGAGCGCCACCGTGCAGCAGGTGCGTGACGGCGTGGAGTCGATCAATCACGGTACGCACGAGATCGCCGTCGGCAACGCCGATCTTTCCAGCCGCACGGAAGAACAGGCCAGCGCGCTGACGGAAACCGCCGCCAGCATGGAACAGATCACCGCTACGGTGCGGCAAAACGCCGATAACGCCACCCAGGCCGCCGGCATGGTCAATCAGACCGCCGGCATTGCCCGCAACGGCGAAACGCTGATGGCCAACGCGGTCGACAAGATGCGGGCTATTAACGACAGCGCGCGCCAGGTGGGGGATATCACCAGCGTGATCGACGGCATCGCCTTCCAGACCAATATTCTGGCGCTGAACGCCGCCGTGGAGGCGGCGCGGGCCGGAGAACAAGGCAGGGGTTTTGCGGTGGTGGCCGGCGAGGTGCGCAATCTGGCGCAGCGCTGCGCGACCTCGGCCAAGGAGATCAGCAGTTTGGTCGACGGCGTAACCGGCGATATCGCCGTCGGCGTGCGCCTGGTCGAGCAGGCGGGCGAGACGATGAATGCCATCGTCGGCTCGGTGAACCAGGTGACGTCGCTGATGGACAACATCTCGTACGCGTCGGAAGAGCAAAGCAAGGGCATTGAGCAGGTCGGAGTGGCGGTGACCCAGATGGATCAGGTGACGCAGCAGAACGCCGCGCTGGTGGAGGAGGTGGCGACTACCGCCGTCGGCGTGGAGGAGCAGGCGGCCCTGCTGGCGCAGGCGGTGGCGGTATTCCAACTGGCGGAGGGGGAAACGCGTCAGGACGAAGCGCAGGCATCGGCGGCCGTTGCCGGTTGGGCATAACGCCGCCGCACTGTATTTGATGATATTTTTGCCGCCGGGGGCGATTTAGCTGGTAAACTGTTAAGTCATCAGCTGTCGCTCAAGACGTTGGCCCGCTCGCGTGGCAACGGATGCTTAAGAGATGGCATCGCTTTCTGATAAGCTTTTGCGTAATTCTCAACATCGAATGGGGAACAAGATGCGGATTAAAGCCTTACTGGGTCTCTCGGCAGCGATGCTGCTGGCGGGTTGCAGCACCACTCATGAACTGACCGCTGCGGGTCAGCAGATCAAGTTCACCGACAGCAAGCCGGCGGCGGAATGCCAGCTGCTGGGGGAAGTGACCGGCACCCAGAGCAACTGGCTGTCCGGCAACGGCGGTGAAGGCAGCTCCATGCGCGGGGCGGCCAACGATCTGCGCAACAAGGCGGCGGCCATGGGCGGCAACGTGATCTACGGCGCCAACAGCCCGAGCCAGAACCTGCTCTCCAGCTTCGCACCGCTGGACAGCAAAATGGTCGGCCAGGTTTACAAGTGCCCGTAAGGCGCTGAGGCCGCAGCCGCAAAGAGGTAAAAAAAGAGGAATGCCACGGCATTCCTCTTTTCGTTGGGGCATTTGGCGCACGTCACTCCTGCATCAGGCGCAGATCGATCGGCGTTTTGCTCGGTTCGCCGCCCACTTCGCGCGTCAGGCGCGGCACCAGATAACCGGACACCTTGCTCAGCAGCGCCTGCATGATGGCGCGCGCTTCATCGTCGCTAACCATGAAGTGCGCCGCGCCCTGCACCTTGTCCAGCACGTGGATGTAGTAGGGCAGGATACCGGCGTCGAACAGCGCGTTGCTGAGCGCCGCCAGCGTGTCGGCATCGTCGTTGACGTCGCGTAGCAGCACGCTCTGGTTGAGCAGCGTGACGCCGGCGAGACGCAGCTGCGCCATGGCGCTTTGCAGATCGCGGTCAATTTCGTTGGCGTGGTTGATGTGCGTGACCATCAGCACCTGCAGGCGCGAGGCCGACAGCAGGCGGCACAGCGCCGGCGTGATGCGCGCCGGGATCACCACCGGCAGACGGGTGTGAATGCGCAGGCGTTTCAGGTGCGGGATGGCCTCCAGCTCGCCGACCAGCCACTCCAGCTCGCTGTCTTTGGCCATCAACGGATCGCCGCCGGAAAAAATGATCTCGTCCAGTTCCGGGTGTTGGCGGATATAATCCAGCGCCTGCCGCCAGTTGTTCTTGTTGCCCTGATTATCCTGATAGGGGAAGTGGCGGCGGAAGCAGTAACGGCAGTTGACCGCACAGCCGCCCTTGACCAGCAGCAGCGCGCGATTGCGGTATTTGTGCAGCAGGCCCGGCACCACGCTGCGCTGCTCATCGAGCGGATCGGTGGTGAACCCTGGGGCGTTGATGAACTCCTCTCTGGCGGTCAGCACCTGGCGCAGCAGCGGGTCGTTGGCATCGCCGGGGCGCATGCGCGCAGCGAAGGCGCGCGGCACGCGCAGGGCAAACAGCCGGCGGGCATCGCGCCCCTGCGGCAGTTCCGGGTGCGTATTCAGTGACAAAAGCTGCAGTAATTCATCTGGATCGGTAATAACATCGGCGAGTTGATGCAACCAATCTTCTCTATGTGCCGTACTTTGGGTTATAATGTGTGCCATTTTTTTGGCTAAGCTACCAGTTCAAATATTCAGAGGGCCATCATGGCGACTTATTCTAGCAACGATTTCCGTCCGGGTCTTAAAATCATGTTCGAGGGCGAACCTTACGCCGTCGAAGCCAGTGAGTTCGTTAAGCCGGGCAAAGGCCAGGCGTTTGCACGCGTGAAAATGCGTCGTCTGCTGACCGGCACCCGCGTGGAAAAAACCTTCAAGTCTACCGATTCTTGCGAAGGCGCAGACGTGATGGACACCAACATGAACTACCTGTACAGCGACGGTGAGTTCTACCACTTCATGCACCCTGAGTCTTTCGAACAGCATCAGGTTGACGGCAAAACCGTCGGCGACGCGGCCAAATGGCTGCAGGATAACGCAGAGTGCATCATCACCCTGTGGGATGGCCGTCCAATCGCCGTTCAGCCGCCGAACTTCATCGAAGCGGAAATCACCGATACCGATCCTGGCCTGAAAGGCGATACCGCAGGGACTGGCGGCAAGCCGGCTACCCTGAGCACCGGCGCCGTGGTTAAAGTGCCGTTGTTCGTCCAAATCGGCGAAGTGATCAAAGTTGACACTCGCTCTGGCGAATACGTCTCTCGCGTTAAATAAGTTTCAAAGCAGAGGAACCCCCCGCGGTTCCTCTGTTTTATCCCATCCCCGTTCGTTGGCAGAAAACCCGCATGTTCAAGAAAACGTTGTTGGCCGTGCTCTCCCTGTTGTTCCTTTTCTCCCTTAGCGGTTGCAATACGTTTCGCGGTTTCGGCGAAGACGTGCAGCATCTCGGCGGCGCCATTTCGCGCACGGCCAGCTGATCCCGCCCTTTAACCCGATGTATTTGCGCCACAAAGCCGGTGGTGATTCCACTCCCTGCGCCAATTTTGACTAAGCTTAGAAAGCCGTACTTTTTCATCAACGACAAATAAGGACTTTCTTATGCTGAAGAAAAGTATTATCGCGATCTTCTCTTTGATGATTTTGACCTCGTTGACCGCCTGTAATACCACCCGCGGCGTGGGTGAGGACATTCAGGCCGGCGGCAAGGCCATTCAGCGCAGCGCGGAATAATCCGTTCTCCACCCGGCGGCGTTCCGCGTGCGGAGGGCCGCCGCATTTCCTCCTCTTGCCTGAGCGTTAACGCTGCTGCTATCCTGCCGCAGTGCGGGTGAGGTTACCCGCCGTTCTTCACCCCGCTGAACGGGACGACCCGTTTACGCGTCATTATATCGGGGACGACCCCAGTGGAAGGGAGGCCGTCTCATGGCCTGGATTATTCTGCTTATCGCCGGTTTGCTTGAAGTGGTTTGGGCTATCGGTCTGAAATACACCCACGGTTTTACCCGGCTGACGCCGAGCATCATCACCATCGCCGCGATGGTGGTCAGCATGTTGCTGTTGGCCAACGCCATGAAAACGCTGCCCGCCGGCACCGCCTATGCGGTGTGGACCGGCATCGGCGCGGTGGGCGCGGCCATCATGGGCATGGTGCTGTTGGGCGAGTCGACCAATATCGCGCGTATCATCAGCCTGTGCCTGATCGTGGTCGGCATCCTCGGGCTGAAGTTCAGCAGTCACTGATCGGCGGGCTGCTGCACCCAGATCAGCGCATCGGTGGCGAAACCGTAGCCTTTGGCCGTCTGCAATAAGCTGTCGCGTACGCCGGCGTCAAGCGTCGGGGTGCGCGACAGGATCCACAGATAGTCGCGGTTAGGGCCGCAAACCAGCGCGTAGCGATACTCCGGATCCAGGGCAATCACGTTATAGCCGCCATAGAAGGGGCCGAAGAACGACACTTTCAGCGCCGCGACCTGCGGTGAACCGATAAAGTAGGCTTTGCCTTCGCTTTCTTGCCATTGCTGTTTCTGCGGATTGAAGCCGCGATTGATGACTTTCAGCCCGCCGTCGGCGCGTGGGCTGTAGTGGGCGGTCACCCGCTGCAAACCGCGTTCAAAACGATGATCCAGACGCGCGATTTCGTACCAGGTGCCGAGATAACGCTGACTGTCGAAAGGGGTCACGACCTTGATGTCTTTGGGCGGGGAGACGCTGCAAGCGACGGAGAGCAGGGCGGAAAGCATGACGCTAAGCTTTGACCATAAACGCATCGGTGACTCCTGTTTACCGGGGGCGAGTAGACAGTGTAGCCGATGAGCAAAGGGCGGCCAACGGGCGTTGGCCGCCTGAGCGGTTTACAGGGTGACGACGCCGATAACGGTGACCACGCTGAGGATCGCCGCCAGACCGTAGAACACCCATTTGCCGGCCGGTACGTGGATCTTCAGATCGTGCATCGCATGGTGGATGCGGTGCAGGCCGCACCACAGTGGCAGAATGATCATCAGCAGCAGGAACAGGCGGCCGATCAGGCTCTGGCAGAACGCCAGCACGCGCTCGTAACCCAGTGCTTCACCGGGGAACAGCCCCAATGGCAGCAGAATACCGACCAGCAGCACGATGGCCGGTGCGACGATCGCGCCCCACATGCCGCCGGCGCCGAACAATCCCCAGAAAACCGGCTCGTCGGAGCGTTTAGGTGCTTGATTTATCATGTTTCCTCCGGATTAGATCAGGGCCACGGCCAGGATGACCACGCTGACGACGATGGTGACGGCCCACAGCCCTTTCACGATGGGGCCTGGCCCCATTTTCTCGCTGTTGACCACGATATTGGCGGCCTTCGGCGCCAAATCGAACCAGGTTTTGGTGTGCAGCGCCGCCGCCAGCAGGGCGACGACGTTGATCAACAGCACCAGCGGGTTCTGCAAGAAGCCGACGAAGCTGGCCCAGCTCTCGGCGCCACCCTTCAGCGCGAACACGCCGTAGAGCAGCACGATGCTGAACCAGACCGCCAGCACCGAGGTGCCTTCGCGCAGCATGTAGAAACGGTAAAAGCCGAGCTTTTGCCACCAGGTGGGCGTCATGGTGCGCACATAGGGCTTACGTTGAGTTGTCATGGCAATTTTCTCCCTTATTGCGGCTTCAGCATGGCGATCATGAAGTCTTTGGCGCTCTCCACCTTGCCCTGCTGGATGGCGGCGGCGGGATCGACGTGTTTCGGACAGACTTCGGAGCAATAGCCGACGAAGGTGCAGCTCCAGACGCCGTTTTGGCCGTTAAGCTGCGGCATGCGCTGTTTCTTGCCGTGGTCGCGGTTGTCCAGGTTGTAGCGGTGCGCCAGCGTGATCGCCGCCGGGCCGATAAACTCGGGATTGAGGCCGAACTGCGGGCACGCGGCGTAGCACAGGCCGCAGTTGATGCAGCCGGAGAACTGGTGATATTTGGCCATCTGCGCCGGGGTCTGCACGTTCGGGCCGTCTTCCGGCTTGCGATCGTTGCCGATGATGTAAGGCTTGATCGCCTCCAGGCTTTCGATGAAGTGGGTCATGTCGACCACCAGATCGCGCTCGATCGGGAAGTTGCCCAGCGCTTCGACCTTCATGCCGCCGACGTAATCGCGCAGGAAGGTTTTGCACGCCAGCTTCGGCACGCGGTTGACCATCATGCCGCAGGAGCCGCAGATCGCCATGCGGCAGGACCAGCGGTAGGAGAGATCCGGCGCCAGGTTATCCTTGATGTAGCCCAGCGCGTCGAGCAGCGAGGTCTGTTCGTCGTAAGGCACGGCGTAGGTGACGAAATGCGGCTCGGCGTCGCTTTCCGGGTTATAGCGCATGACTTCGATCTTCAGGGTTTGCATCTCAGCCATTTGCCTGCTCCTTATTCTTTTTCTCCTGCGCTTCGGCTTCTGCGCCGTAGACGCGTTTGGCCGGCGGCAGCTTGGTGATTTTCACGTCGCTGTATTCGAGACGCGGCGCGCCCTGCGGGTTATGGAACGCCAGCGTATGCTTGAGGAAGTTGACGTCGTCGCGCTCGGTGCAGCCTTCGTCCAGGCGCTGGTGAGCGCCGCGCGACTCTTTGCGGTTAAACGCGGAGTGCGCCATACATTCGGCGACGTCCAGGCCGTAGCCCAGCTCGATGGTGTACAGCAGATCGGTGTTGAACACGCTGGAGTTGTCGGTGATGTTGACGCGCTTGAAGCGCTCTTTCAGCTCCGCCAGCTTATCGATGGTTTTTTGCATCAGCTCCGGCGTGCGGTAGATGCCGCAGCCCTCTTCCATCGACAGCCCCATTTCGTCGCGGATCTTCGCCCAGTTTTCGTTGCCTTCCTGCTTCATCAGGTTGCTCAGGCGGGTTTCGACATCGCGGGTTTGCGCATCCAGCGCGCTGCCGTTGGCCGGCGCGGTTTCCAGCGCGCGACGCGCCGCGTGCTCACCGGCGACGCGGCCGAACACCACCAGTTCTGCCAGCGAGTTGGAGCCGAGACGGTTGGCGCCGTGCAGGCCGACGGAGGAGCATTCGCCGACCGCGAACAGCCCCTTGATGCGGGTTTCGCAATTCTGATCGGTTTCAATGCCGCCCATGGTGTAGTGCGCGGTAGGGCGCACCGGGATCGGATCTTTCACCGGATCGACGCCGACGTAGGCCTTGGCCAGTTCGCAGATGAACGGCAGCCGCTCCAGCAGCTTTTTCTCGCCCAGGTGGCGCAGATCGAGGTAGACCACGTCGCCGCGCGGGGTGGCGATGGTGCGGCCGGCGCGCCATTCGTGCCAGAAGGCCTGGGACACCTTGTCGCGCGGGCCCAGCTCCATGTATTTGTTCTTCGGCTCGCCCAGCGGGGTTTCCGGGCCCATGCCATAATCTTGCAGGTAACGGTAGCCGTCCTTGTTCACCAGGATGCCGCCTTCGCCGCGGCAGCCCTCGGTCATCAGGATGCCGGAACCGGGCAGGCCGGTCGGGTGATACTGCACGAACTCCATGTCGCGCAGCGGCACGCCGTGGTGGAACGCCATGCCCATGCCGTCGCCGGTAACGATGCCGCCGTTGGTGTTGTAGCGGTAGACGCGCCCGGCGCCGCCGGTGGCCATCACCACCGCATTGGCGCGGATCTGCACGCGGGTGCCTTCCATCATGTTGAGCGCCACCAGGCCGCGCGCCTGGCCGTCATCCACCAGGATATCCAGCACGAAGTGCTCGTCGAAGCGTTGAATTTGCGGGTATTTCAGCGAAGTCTGGAACAGGGTGTGCAGCATGTGGAAGCCGGTCTTGTCGGCGGCGAACCAGGTGCGTTCGATCTTCATGCCGCCGAAGCGCCGCACGTTGACCGACCCATCCGGTTTGCGGCTCCACGGGCAGCCCCACTGCTCGAGCTGGGTCATCTCGCGCGGGCACTGATGCACGAAGTGATCGACCACGTCCTGTTCGCACAGCCAGTCGCCGCCGGCGACGGTGTCGTGGAAGTGGTAGTCGAAGGTATCGTGATCCTGGGTGACGGCGGCGGAGCCCCCCTCGGCGGCGACCGTGTGGCTGCGCATCGGGTAGACCTTAGAGATCAGCGCGATTTTCAGTTGGGGATTGGCTTCCGCTGCGGCTATTGCTGCACGTAAACCAGCGCCCCCGGCCCCAATAATGGCAAGATCGGCGTTAAAGGTTTGCACTGCATTCCTCCAATGTTCTTGTTAAGAACGGCAAGTTAAATATCTATGCTTAAAATTTAGCGAGCTCTTCGGGTGCTAACTAATTGAACCGATTAATGTTGCTTAAAGGTTAAGGATAGATATCTCCCACCAATAATGGGGAATTAACTATACCTAAAGTTAAGTAGTCGAAATTTGATGTGATCGATTGTTTTGTCGATTAACGCTCGACCAACAGGCTTGCCTGCCTTTTCGCGTGTTCGGCGTGCTTTACCCTTTTTAACGCGCTTTTGTCGCCTATTTATCGGAAATTGGCGTTATGGCCGGTTGTGCATCGTGAAGAATTTGTTTGGCTGCAAGGATGCGAGTAGACTGCATCCCCTGTTTGATTTCGGAGTTAATTACCATGAGCGAAACGGCAAGCTGGCAGCCTAGTGCACCCATCGCCAATTTGTTGAAACGCGCAGCGATTCTGGCTGAGATCCGGCGTTTCTTCGCCGATCGTGGCGTGCTGGAAGTTGAGACGCCCACCATGAGCCAGGCGACGGTCACCGACGTTCACCTGTTCCCGTTCGAGACGCGTTTCGTCGGGCCGGGGGCGGCAGAGGGCCTGACGCTATACATGATGACCAGCCCGGAATATCACATGAAGCGCCTGCTGGCGGCGGGCAGCGGCCCGATCTACCAAATGGGGCGCAGCTTCCGCAATGAAGAAGCCGGGCGGCATCACAACCCGGAATTCACCATGCTGGAGTGGTACCGTCCGCACTACGACATGTACCGCCTGATGAACGAGGTGGACGATTTGCTGCAACAGGTGCTGGACTGCGAGAGCGCGGAGACCCTGTCCTATCAGCAGGCGTTCCTGCGCCATCTGGACATCGATCCGCTGTCGGCGGAGAAGGCGCAGCTGCGCGAAGCGGCGGCCAAGCTCGACTTGAGCAACATCGCCGATACTGAAGAAGACCGCGATACGCTGCTGCAGCTGCTGTTTACCGTGGGCGTGGAGCCGCATATCGGCCGTGAAAAGCCGGCGTTCGTTTACCACTTCCCGGCCAGCCAGGCGGCGTTGGCGGAGATCAGCACCGAAGACCACCGCGTGGCGGAGCGTTTTGAGGTGTACTTCAAGGGCATTGAGCTGGCGAACGGTTTCCGCGAGCTGACCGACGGCCGTGAACAGCAGCAGCGCTTCGAGCAGGACAATCGCAAACGCGCGGAGCGCGGCCTGCCGCAGCAGCCGATCGACTACAACCTGCTGGCGGCGTTGCAGCACGGCATGCCGGAATGTTCCGGCGTGGCGCTGGGCGTGGATCGCCTGGTGATGCTGGCGCTGGGCGCCGAGAGCCTGAGCGACGTGTTGGCTTTCCCGGTTGGGATCGCCTGACGTTTCAGGCGCAGAGAAAAGCAAAAGGGTCGGCATTTGCCGGCCCTTTTTTTATCGCGAGAACCGCTTACAGCCCCCCGGCGTCGCGCTTGGTGTTCGGCGCCGGCGTGGACGGCGGCGTACGGCCGTTGTTGGTCAGCCGCGACAGCGTCTCGGTGCGCACCTGGAACGGCGGGTACGGCAGCGTGATGCCGTGCTCGCGGTAGCCCGCCAGGATCAACTGGTGGATCTCGTGGCGCAACGGCATGCGGTGGCCCATCTCGGCGGCGTAAATACGCATCTCGAAGATCTGAATGCCCTGTTGCAAATCGACCAGGTAGACTTCCGGCACCGGATTGTCCAGCACCAGCGAACAGCGCTCGGCAGCGTTCATCAGGATCTTGGTCACCTCTTCGCTATTGGCCTCGCCCGGAGCCGGCACGGTCAGCACCACGCGGGTGATGGCGTCCGAGAGCGACCAGTTGACGAACTGCTCGGTGATGAACGCCTTGTTTGGCACGATGATCTCTTTGCGGTCCCAATCGGCGATGGTGGTCGCACGGGTATTGATCTTGGTTATCGTGCCGGTCAGGTTGCGGATCGTTACGGTATCGCCGATGCGGATCGGCTTCTCGAACAGGATGATCAGGCCGGAGATGAAGTTGGAGAAAATCTCCTGCATGCCAAAGCCGAGACCCACGCTGAGCGCGGTGACCACCCACTGCAGTTTCGACCATTCGATGCCGATCCAGGAAAAGCTGAGAATGGCGCCGAACAGCAACAGCAGGTATTTGGTGATGGTGGTGATGGCGTAACCGGTGCCCGGCGACAGATCCAGGTGCTGCAGCACCGCCAGTTCCAGCAGCGCCGGCAGGTTGCGCACCAGCTGCATGGTGATGATCAATACCAGAATGGCGATCAGCACTGCGCCGAGGGTGATCGGATGGGCGGTTTCCACGCCGTTGACCGTCGAGGTCACGTCCCACAGCGAGATATTTTCCAGGAAGCTGAAGGCGGAGTGGATCTCCGACCACAAAACGATCACCGACACCAGCGCGATCAGCGTCAGGATCGAACGCACCAGCCGCAGCGACTGGGCGCTGATGGTATCCAGGTCTATCTCTGAGTAGTCCATATCCACCGAACCTTCGGTGCTGTTCGGGGTATGCGAGGTTTCGTCTTCGCCGCGGGCGCGCTGGGCCAGAATGTCCGCGCGGCGCTGTTTGGCGCGGTCGAAGGCGATGCGTCGCCGTTGGATCAGCATCCAGCGGCGGATGATGTGGTAGACGACCAGCAGCAGGAACCAGATCGCCACCGAGGTTTCCAGGCGCGCCAGCAGCGCCTGCGCGGTGGTGAGATAACCGACGCTCGACGCCAGCGCCGCCAGCAGCGGCGCCGACAGCAGCAGCCCCCAGAAGGCGCTGTTGAGCATGTTGTCGCCGGAGCCGTTTTTATCCAGATACAGCGGGATGCCGGCGCGTTTGAGGCTGTGGGTGACCAGCGCCAGCGCCAGACACAGCAGAATGAAGCACAACCGCCCCAGCGTGTTGGCGAACTCACGCTCTTTCAGGCTATCGAAGGTGATCAGTGCCATGATCAGCGGCACGATCAGCCAGATCGACATCTTGTAGTAGCGCATGGCGCGCGAAACCTGCTTCGCCGGCCAGCGGAAGTGCACGATGAACAACCCTTGCGGGTGGGCGAAGGCGGCGCAGATCATGCAGATCCACAGGATCGGCAGCGTGGCGGTCACCCCTTTGCCGATCGCTTCCGCCACCGGGTAGTTCCAGGCGCTCTGCAGGCCGTAGCCGAGCGCGGCCCACAGCACCGGCAGCGGCATCGCCACCAGAATCGACCAGAACACGGTGCGCACCGTCAGGAAGAATTCGTCCTGCGTCACCTTGCCGACGCGGCTGCTGGCGCGCTCGAGGAAGGCGTGGTAGTGCTTGCGCGAACTGATGCTGAAAATCACCAGCAGCAGGGCGCCGAAGATCGGGATCAGCGTTTCGCGGCTGGTCACCATCATCATGAAGGCGCCGCCGAGCTGCGACAGCGTGTCCAGCGACAGAACGCGCGTCAGATCGTGCGCCACGTTGAGCGGATAAGAGAAGTTGATCGGATTGACGTCCGGCACCCAGAACAGATAGCGGTGGGTGGCGTCGCGAATTTCGTTCAACGCTTCGATCAACTGGGTGTTGGCCACCTTCAGCTTGGTCAGCTCGAGGATTTGGGTGTCGCAACCGGACAACAACGAGTTCAGCAGCTCGCGCTGGGTGCGCAGCTGGGCATCGACGATGCGCTGCTCCTGGTTGGTCAGCGCGCTGCCGTCGTCGCGCTTGAATTCGCGCTGCGACAGTTTTTCCAGCTGAGTTTCAAACTGCAGGCGCTGCACGCGCAGCTGGGCCATGTCGCCGTCCAGCTGTTGCGGCTTGGGCATTTCCGGCAGCGTCGCCACCTGGGCGCGCAGGGTTTCCCCCAGCGCCGACGACGAACCGAGCCACTGGGCCTGCTCGATGATGGTGCTCAGCGCCTGGCGCACCTGCAGCGTCTGCGCCGCCGCCTGCCGCTGCTGCGATGAAATCAGATCCATGCGCTGCGCCTGGCTGTTCAGCGCGGCGGACAGTTCGCGGTTGATCTGCAGCTGTTGGCTGATGCTTTTTGGCAAATCGCCGTTCTGCTCGGCCAGCTGCTCGGTTTTTTCCAGCGCCTGTTCTGCTTCGCGTTGGCGCTGGGCGTTGAGGTTGTTGCGCAGCGCCTGCAGCTGAACGTCTATTTTCTCGTGGCGCTTTTTATAGACTTCGGCGCGCATGCGCGCCAGCTCCTGCCGGTTGTTGGCCGACAGCTGCGCCAGTTCCAGCTCGTCCACTTTGGCCTTGCGCGCCGCGGCTTCGGTCTGCAGCAGGGCCAGGGCGGCCTGCGCGTACGGCGTGGTCGGGTTGGCGGGCTGCGCCTGCAGGCGGCGCTGCACTTCCGTCAGCGCACGGCGGGCGTCGGTCTGCTGCTGCGGCAGCTGGCCGAGTGAATCGCTGATTTCCCGCGTGCGATCCTGCTCTTGCTGCAGCAGGCGCGCCTGTTCCAGCAGCAGACTGCTGGTTTGCAGGATCTGCTGTTCCAACTCGGCGGCCGGCAGATCGTCGCCGTTCGGCAGGATCTTGTTGCTTTCCAGCACCAGCTGGCGGCGCAGTTCCTGCGTCATCTTCGGGAAATCGTCGATCACCCTCTGATACTGCTCGGAGCGAGTCTGCGACTCTTTACGCTCCGCCAGCCAGTTGAGGGCGCTTTGCAGCGCCTCGGTGGTCTCCGCCTGATTCGGCGCGTTTTTGCTGCTTTCCGCCTGCTTCAGCTCTTGCTTGAGCTGGGTCTCGGTCGGCAGGGGAGCGGCCAGCGCCGGTTGCCACAGCAGGCAACCGAGCAAAAGCGTGATGATCAGGCGCACGGCGTCGATTCCTTTAGAGCGGGGTCTGTGGTGTTTCAGCGGCGGCCGGGATTTCGGCGAACGCCTCACCCATGCGGGTGACGGTGCCGTTTTGCAACTGCGGCGCGAGCTGCACGCTGCCTGCGGTAAACAGATTGATCACCGTGGAGCCAAGCTTGAAGCGGCCCATCTCGGCGCCTTTTTCCAGCGCGATGGCGCCCTCTTCACCGGCGGCCGGGTAGGTCCAGCGTTTGATGATGCCTTCGCGCGGCGGCGTGACGGTGCCGGCCCAAACGGTTTCGATGCTGCCGACGATGGTGGCGCCGACCAGAATTTGCACCATCGGCCCGATGTCGGTGTCGAACACGCAGATCACGCGCTCGTTGCGCGCGAACAGGTTAGGCACGTTGGCGGCGGTGAGCGGGTTGACCGAGAACAGATCGCCCGGCACATAGATCATTTCGCGCAGCACGCCGGCGCATGGCATGTGCACGCGGTGGTAATCGCGCGGCGCCAGATAGGTCGTGGCGAACAGGCCGTTGCGGAACGGTTCGGCCAGCAGGTAGTTGCCGGCCAGCAGCGCTTCCAGGCTGTAGTGATGGCCTTTGGCCTGGAAGATTTGATCGTCGCGGATCGGGCCGAGCTGGCTGATGGCGCCATCGGCGGGCAGCGCCAGCCAGTTGGCGTCGGCGATGATTGGGCGTGCGCCATCGCGCAGCGGGCGCACGAAGAAGTCGTTGAAGGTGGCGTAAGACGCCAGGTCCGGATTTTGCGCTTCCTGCATGTCCACGCGGTAGAAGCGGGCGAAGGCCTTGATCACCAGTTGGGTCAGCCAGCCGGCCCGTTTGTCGGCGCCCCAGCCCGCCAGGCGGGTCAGCGCCAGCTTCGGTAGCCAATATTGCAATTTAATCTTGATGCTATCCAGCACGTTAACCTCGTGAATCAGGGTAAAGGGCGCGCATTGTAACGAGGGCCTCGCCGTCGTCAATGCCCGCCCGTCAGTGTCAGTCTGCGGCGTCCGTGAAGTTCTTGCGAACCTTCACCTGCGCCATGCTTTCCAGAATGCGGTGATAGTTGTCGAAACGCTCTTCCGCGATATCGCCTTTCTCCATCGCCGCGCGGATGGCGCAGCCGGGATCGGTATCGTGGCGGCAGTCGCGGAATTTGCAACCGCCTAAATAATCACGGAATTCGACAAATCCGCGGGTGATTTGTTCCGGCTCCAGGTGCCACAGGCCAAACTCGCGCACCCCGGGGGAGTCGATCACGTCGCCGCCGTGCTGGAAATGGTACAGCCGCGCGGCGGTGGTGGTATGTTGCCCGAGGCCTGATACGTCGGAAACCTGATTTACCAGAATTTGCTCTTCGGACGGCGGCAGCAGCGCATTCAGCAGGCTGGATTTGCCGACGCCGGACTGGCCGGCGAAGATGCTGATGCGCCCGGCCAGCGCCTGTTCGAACTCCGGCATGCCTTCTCGCGTCTGGCTGGAGACTTCCAGCACCCGGTAGCCAATCTTGCGATAGATATCCATCATGCCGTCGACCAGCTTGCGCGCTTCGGCGTCCAGCAGGTCGATTTTGTTGAGCACGATCAGCGGCTCGACTTCGAGCGTTTCGCAGGCCACCAGATAGCGGTCGATGATGTTCAGCGACAGCTCGGGCAGGATCGCCGACACGATGACGATCTGATTGATATTGGCGGCGATCGGCTTCACGCCGTCGTAGAAGTCCGGGCGCGTCAGCACCGAGGTGCGTTCGTGCACCGCTTCCACGATGCCTTTCACCCCTTCATGGGCGCCCAGGCCGGGGCGCCACACCACGCGATCGCCGGTCACCAGCGAACGCAGCGTGCGGCGGATATTGCAGCGGTGCTGAGTGCCATCCGGCGCCTCAACGTCGGCGTGCATGCCGAAGCGGCTGATGACGACGCCTTCCTGCGGCTCGCCCAGTTGGGAATCATCCGGTTCCGGTTTGTTATCAGCGCGCTTCAGACGGCGCTGATGGTTCGCCTGCACGCGGCGTTGCTGACCTTTGGACAGTTTGTTCTTACTCACTGCGCCTCACTTGACTCGATTTTATACCTTTACACGTACGGCGGCGGTTGGGGCCTTCCCCGGCCGCAGCCTTGAACCCGTCGGGGTATATGTCGCCCAGGGCGACCAAAAAGACTATGATACACGCTATTTTATATTAAATAACCGTTGTTAGCCGTCGGCTGCGGCGCGTCGCCACCGGCGGCGCCCGCCGTCTCGTCCGCACAGCGTTTTTCTCTCGGCTTTTAGGCAGGAAACATCATGACAGGAAACGAAAATAACCTGATTTGGATCGATTTGGAGATGACCGGGCTGGATCCCGAGCGTGACCGCATCATCGAGATCGCCACGCTGGTCACCGACGCCAACCTGAACATCCTGGCGGAAGGGCCGGTGATCGCCGTGCATCAGTCCGACGAACAGCTGGCGCTGATGGACGAGTGGAACGTGCGCACCCATACCGGCAGCGGGCTGGTGGAGCGGGTGAAAGCCAGCCGCCAGGACGATCGCGCCGCCGAGCTGGAAACGATAGCCTTCCTGCAGCAGTGGGTGCCGGCCGGCAAATCGCCGATCTGCGGCAACAGCGTGGGCCAGGATCGCCGTTTCCTGTTCCGCTATATGCCGGAGCTGGAGGCCTACTTCCATTACCGCTACCTGGACGTCAGCACGCTGAAGGAGCTGGCGCGCCGCTGGAAGCCGGAAATTCTCGCCGGCTTTAAAAAGCAGGGCACCCATCAGGCGCTGGACGACATTCGTGAATCGGTGGCCGAACTGGCGTATTACCGCGAACATTTCATCCAGCTCTAAGGTGCGAGGGCCTCTGCGGGGAAAAAATGCCGGTTTTAGCCGCTTAATTCGCCAATCTGGCGCTTTAATCGGCAATCAAACAAAAATCGCGTTTTTTTGCTTTCAGGGGCTTGCGGCAAAAAGGATTTCTCGTATAATGCGCACCCCGTACCGATGAAGAATTTCGTAACGTTCCACCATCGATACGCCGGGCGGGAATAGCTCAGTTGGTAGAGCACGACCTTGCCAAGGTCGGGGTCGCGAGTTCGAGTCTCGTTTCCCGCTCCAAATTCAACAATGTCGCGATGCGGCATGATGAATAAATAAAGCAGTATCAAGCAGTACCTATGCGACGCGGGAATAGCTCAGTTGGTAGAGCGCAACCTTGCCAAGGTTGAGGTCGCGAGTTCGAGCCTCGTTTCCCGCTCCAAAAATTCAAAGGTCACGCCAGTGTTTGGTGGCCGGATGCCAAAAGCATCTCAATGCGGGAATAGCTCAGTTGGTAGAGCACGACCTTGCCAAGGTCGGGGTCGCGAGTTCGAGTCTCGTTTCCCGCTCCAATTTTCTCTTCGTTTCAAACTCAAATCCAACGCCTTATCCGGCGCGGGTTTTTGTCCCGTTTTACACGCCTGGTAAAAATGTTGTGAACAGAGTTATCCACAGCCTCTGCACATAAACTCGCCTGCCTGAAAAATCAACGTCATACAAATTAAATATTTATCTATTTGATTTATAAGTTTATTTATTTATCCCAAAACGTTATGCCGATCACTTGCTCTTTTTGTTGCAGTTGAAAGACAACGTGTTTTTATTTTTATGCACAAATCCACAGAGTGAGTCTTCCGGCGCTACGTCCGAATGGCGCACGCCGTCAGGCATCCCTTGGCAAACCTTTTTCCACAGCCCGTATCAGCCGTTTTTTCTGCGCCGTTTGCACCTCGATGCCCTGCGCTTCGCGGCGGGCGAGCTGTTGCGCCAGCGCCCAGTGGATATGTTCGTCCAGCATGGCGTTCTGGCCCAAACGGGTGCGCAGTGCGAGCACGATGCCGTCCTCGTAGGGCGCATTGCCCAGCGCCACGGCGATATTGCGCAGCCAGCGCAGGTGGCCGATGCGGCGTATCGCCGAGCCTTCGGTGATGCGCAGGAATTTTTCCTCCGTCCAGTTGAACAGATCGATCAGCTGCGGCGCATGCAGCGCGGCGCGCGGGCTGAAATCGTCTTCGTCGGTAAGCTGCGAAAAGCGGTTCCACGGGCAGATCAGCTGGCAGTCGTCGCAGCCGTAGATGCGGTTGCCGAGCAGCGGGCGGAACTCCTCCGGGATCGCGCCTTCCAGCTCGATGGTCAGGTAGGAGATGCAGCGCCGGGCGTCTACGGTATAGGGGGCGACGATGGCGCCGGTCGGGCAGGTGGTGATGCAAGCGACGCAGCGGCCGCACTGCTCTTCCTGCGGCTGGTCTACCGGCAGCGGCAGATCGATCAGCAATTCGCCGAGGAAAAACCATGACCCGGCTTCACGGTTGAGAATTAGTGAGTGTTTACCAACCCAGCCGATGCCCGCCTTGGCGGCCAGCGCGCGTTCCATCACCGGCGCAGAATCGACAAAGGGGCGGAAATTCAACTCGCCGCAGTAGGCCTGGATCTGATCGCCCAACTTTTTCAGGCGCTGGCGCAACAGCTTGTGATAGTCGCGCCCCAGCGCATAGCGGCTGACGTAGCCCAGCTGCGGATTTTGCAAGGTGCTGGCAAATGCCGCCTTGGCCGGCAGGTAGTTCATGCGTACGCTGATCACTCGCAGCGTGCCCGGCAACAGTTCGTGAGGGCGCGCGCGCAACATGCCGTGGCGCGCCATCCATTCCATTTCGCCGTGGTACTGTTTGTCGAGCCAGGCCTGCAGCTTCGGCTCTTCAAGGCTCAAATCGGTATCGCAGATGCCAACCTGCTGGAATCCTAGCGATTGCCCCCATTGCTTGATATGTTGGGCGAGTTGATGGAGATCGAGGGGGTGCGTCATGACGGGCCACAGTGAAAAAGCATACGCTGACAGTTTACCACACTCTGTCTGGCCTGCGGATTGGATCCGTCGCTCGGAACCCGCAGCGGCGGCCTCGCTCGGTATTTCTCTTTACGATTTGATGCAGCGCGCCGGTCAGGCGGCCTACGCGCTGGCGCGCAACGCGTACCCCTCCCGCGACCACTGGCTGGTGCTGTGCGGCCACGGCAACAACGGCGGCGACGGCTATGTGGTGGCGCGCCTGGCGAAGGCGGCGGGCGTGCAGGTGACGCTGATCGCCTGCGACGGCGCACGGCCTTTGCCACCGGAAGCCGCAGCGGCCCGCGAGGCCTGGCAAGCCGCAGGCGGCGACATTCTGCCGGCGAACAGCCGCTGGCCGGCGTCTGTCTCTCTCATTATCGACGGCCTGTTAGGCACTGGCCTTGGCAGCGCGCCGCGTGCGCCTTACGACGCGCTGATCGAGGCCGCCAACCGCCACTCGGCGCCGGTGGTCGCGCTCGATATCCCGTCCGGCCTGCTGGCGGAGAGCGGCGCTGTGCCGGGCGCGGTCGTGCGTGCCGCGCACACCGTCACGTTCATCGGCCTCAAACCGGGATTGCTGACCGGCCAGGCGCGCGACTGGGTCGGGCAACTTCATCAGAATGCGCTAGGCTTATCGGGTTGGCTGGCGAAGCAACCGGAACAGATTCAGCGGCTTACCGCTGAGGCGTTGCCGCGCTGGCTGCATCCGCGCCGCCCCTGCGCCCATAAGGGCGAGCATGGCCGCCTGCTGTTGGTGGGCGGTGACCGCGGATTCGGCGGTGCCATTCGCATGGCGGCGGAAGCGGCGCTGCGCAGCGGGGCGGGATTGGTGCGAGTGCTTACTCACATTGAACACGTCGCACCGCTGCTGGCGGCCCGGCCGGAGTTGATGGCGCAGGCGCTGGACGAGGCGACGCTGCGGCAGGCGATGCAATGGGCGGATGTGCTGGTGATTGGCCCGGGGCTGGGCCAGGCTGAATGGGGCAAAAACGCCTTGAACGTGCTGCAAACCAGCGATAAACCGGCCTTGTGGGACGCCGATGCGCTGAACTTGCTGGCATTAAATCCCGAGAAACGGCAGAATCGCGTGATGACTCCGCATCCTGGAGAGGCGGCGCGGCTGTTGAGCTGCAGCACTGCCGACATCGAGAGTGATCGCTTACTTGCCGTGCGCAAGCTGACGGCGCGCTACGGCGGCGTGGCGGTGCTGAAAGGCGCCGGCACGCTGATTGCCGATGAGCAGGGGCAGATGGCGATCGCCGACGTCGGCAACGCCGGCATGGCCTCCGGCGGCATGGGCGATGTGCTGTCGGGTATCATCGGCGGTTTGCTGGCGCAAAAGCTCCCGCTGTATGATGCCGCCTGTGCGGGCTGCGTCGTACACGGCGCGGCCGGCGATCGCGTAGCGGAAAGACAAGGAACAAGAGGCATGTTGGCGACCGATTTACTGCCGGACATCCTTCATTTCGTTAACCCTGAGTGGGCAAAATAGACTTTATCGAATGAAAGAACTCGTTTTACCTCTGCCGGACGAGGCAGCGACTGTCGCTTTGGGCACCACTTTGGCCAAGGCCTGCGATCGCGCCAGCGTCATCTATCTCTACGGCGACCTGGGCGCCGGTAAAACCACCTTCAGCCGTGGTTTCCTGCAGGCGTTAGGGCATCAGGGCAACGTCAAAAGCCCGACCTACACGCTGGTGGAACCCTATGCCTTGCAGCCGCTGGCGGTGTATCACTTCGATCTGTATCGCCTGGCCGATCCGGAAGAGCTTGAATTCATGGGCATTCGCGATTACTTCGCGCAAGACGCCATCTGCCTGGTCGAATGGCCGCAGCAGGGCACCGGCGTGCTGCCGGAGCCGGATCTGGCGCTGCATCTTAGCTATCAGGGCGAGGGGCGAGAGGCGAAGATCGAGGCGATTTCCGCATACGGCAGCCAGCTGTTAGACCGCATTCATGGATCACAGGGATGATGCTGCAATGACGCACGTGTTGAAAAAATTTGCGGTCATCATGCTGATCGCCGTGCTGGGGCCGCTCGGCGCGTTGAACGCGCTGGCGGCGTCCTCGCTGTCCGATATCAAAGTGTCCAACGCCCAACGCGAAGCGACGGTGTCGGTGAGCTTCAATGGCCCGCCGGACTATGCGTTTTTCCCGCTGCACGGCCCGGAACGCGTGGTGCTGGACGTTAACCAGAAGGGCAAGGTCGGCGGTCTTCCGCTCAATTTCAGCGGGCAAAACCTGGTGAAAAGCATTCGTTCCAGCGCGCCGAAAGACGCGCAGAGCGTGCGCCTGGTGTTTGATCTGACCCAGCGCGCCAAAACCCGCGTCGCCACCCGCCAGAACGGCGGCGTGCATACCGTGGTGTTCACCATTACGGCCGAAGGCGGCGCCAATACCGTGGTGCGTAAAGCGCCGGTGCAAACGCCTGCGCCGGTTGCGGTCAATCCACCGCCGCGTCAGGCGCCGGTCACGGTCAGCCAGCCACCGCGCCAGGCGCCGGTCGCGGTGCGTGAAGCGCCGGAGCCGCCGCTGCGCAAAGCGCCGACAGGATCGAATCCCTTCACCAATAAACAGACCGTGGTCGCAGGCACCGCCACAGAGGTCACGCCGCGCAGCAGCCGCGTTTCCGCCGGTTCCGGCGATCGGGTGGTGGTAGCGATCGACGCCGGCCACGGCGGCCAGGATCCGGGCGCCATTGGCCCGAGCGGGCTGAAAGAAAAGAATGTCACCATCGCCATCGCGCGCCGCCTGCAGGCGATGCTGGACGCCGATCCGCAGTTCAAACCGGTGCTGACCCGTACCGGCGACTATTTCATCTCGGTGATGGGGCGCTCCGATGTGGCGCGTAAACAGGGCGCCAACGTGCTGGTCTCCATCCACGCCGACGCCGCGCCAAACCGCAGCGCCAGCGGAGCCTCCGTCTGGGTGCTGTCCAATCGCCGCGCCAACAGCGAAATGGCAGGCTGGCTCGAACAGCATGAGAAACAGTCCGAGCTGCTCGGCGGCGCCGGCGATCTGCTGGCCAACAGCCAGGCTGACCCTTACCTGAGCCAGGCGGTACTGGATCTGCAGTTCGGCCACTCGCAGCGCGTGGGATACGACGTGGCGGTGAAGGTGCTGCAGCAACTGCAGAGCGTCGGATCGTTGCATAAACGCCGGCCGGAACACGCCAGCCTGGGCGTGCTGCGTTCGCCGGATATTCCCTCGCTGCTGGTGGAAACCGGATTTATCAGCAATAGCACGGAGGAGCGGCTGCTGGGCAGTAGCGCGTATCAGGAGAAGATTGCCAGAGCCATTCATAACGGCCTGCGCAGCTACTTCCTGGCGCATCCGCTGCAAGCCGACCCAAAGGTGGAAAACCGACCGCTGGACGTCGCAGCGGCGGTTAACACCTCAACACCAGACGTGCGCCAGCCTGAGCCTATCGTCAGCTCGGCCGGCGCGAGCCGCAGCGTAAGCGGCAAGACCCGGATCCACGTGGTGAAGCGGGCGGAAACGCTGTCCGGCATCGCCGACAGCTACGGCACCACCATGGCGGCGCTGCGTGATCTGAACAAACTGAAAAAAGACGGTGTGTGGGTCGGGCAACGTCTGAAGGTGCCGGCGGGGAAAGCCGCCGCCGTCACCACCACCGTCGCCAAGGCGAAAACGCCGGCGAAGAAAACGTCTAAACATAAAGTGGCCCGCGGGGATACGCTCTCCTCCATCGCTTCTCGCTACGGGGTCAGCGTCGGCGATCTGAAACGGGTCAATAATCTGAAGTCGGACGTCGCGCCGCTGGATCGGACGCTGACCATTCCGCAGGCCTAGCGCCATCGCTACAGGAGCCAGCATGCCTATCCAGGTGTTACCGCCGCAGCTTGCCAACCAGATTGCCGCCGGAGAGGTGGTTGAACGCCCCGCATCGGTCGTCAAGGAACTGGTGGAAAACAGCCTGGACGCCGGCGCAACGCGCATCGATATCGATATTGAACGCGGCGGTGCCAAGCTGATCCGCATTCGCGACAACGGCTGCGGCATCGGCAAGGACGATCTGGCGTTGGCGCTGGCGCGGCACGCCACCAGTAAAATCAGCACGCTCGACGATCTGGAGGCTATCGTCAGCCTCGGTTTCCGCGGCGAAGCGCTGGCCAGTATCAGCTCGGTTTCCCGTTTGACCCTGACGTCGCGCACCGCCGAGCAAAGCGAGGCGTGGCAAGCCTATGCCGAAGGGCGCGAGCAGGCGGTGACCGTCAAACCCGCCGCGCACCCGGTCGGGAGCACGCTGGAAGTGCTGGATCTGTTTTACAACACCCCGGCGCGCCGCAAGTTCATGCGCACCGAAAAAACCGAATTCGGCCATATCGATGAAGTGGTGCGGCGCATTGCGCTGGCGCGTTTCGATGTGGCGATCAACCTCAGCCACAACGGCAAACCGATCCGCCAATACCGGGCGGCGAAAGAAGAGAGCCAGCACGAACGCCGTTTGGGCAGCATCTGCGGCCCGGCGTTTTTGCAGCATGCGCTGAACATCGACTGGCAGCACGGCGATTTGAGCATCCGCGGTTGGGTGGCGGATCCGGCCGGGGCGCGCCAGCTGGGTGAAATGCAGTATTGCTACGTCAACTGCCGCATGATGCGCGATCGCTTGATCAATCACGCTATTCGTCAGGCCTATCAGGATCAGCTGAAGGACGATCAGCAGCCCGCTTACGTGCTGTATCTGGAGGTCGATCCGCATCAGGTGGACGTCAACGTTCATCCCGCCAAGCACGAGGTGCGTTTCCATCAGGCGCGGCTGGTGCACGATTTTATCTACCAGGCGGTAACCACCGTGCTGCAGCAGGCCGGTCAGACGCCGCCGCTGCCGCTGGCGGAAACGCCTGACGAAGCGCCCGCGCCGATCTGGCAGCCGGAGAACCGCGTCGCCGCCGGCGGCAACCATTTTTCTCAGCCTGCGCCGCGCCGTGAAACGCCGCCACCGGCCGGCACCGCCCGCGAGCGGGCGCCGCAGCCGGGTTGGCAAACGACCGGCGGTTACCAGAAACGCGAAGGCGAGCTGTACGGTAAACTGATGCAGCCCGCCGCCGAGCCGCAGGCCGATGCCGCGCCGGCAGTTTCGAGCAAGCCGCCGCTGTTCCCGCCGGCGAAAGCCGCAGCGGAAACGCCGTTGGCGGGCGGCCAACACAGTTTTGGCCGGGTGTTGATGATCCATCCGCCGTGCTACGCGCTGATTGAGCAGCACCAGCAGCCGGCGTTGCTCAATCTGGCGGTAGCCGAACGCTGGCTGCGCCAGGCGCAGCTCAACCCGCCGGCGGAAGGGCTGCGGCCGCAGCCGCTGCTGATCCCGATTAAGCTGACGTTGGAGAAGCGCGAAGCGGCGGCCATTGCGCGGCATCAGGCGCTGCTCGTGGCGATGGGGCTGGATCTGCAGACGGATCACGGCCGTGTGACGCTGCGCGCAGTGCCTTTACCATTACGCCAACAAAATTTACAAAAACTGATGCCCGAACTGTTAGGCTATCTGGCCGAACATCAGGAGATGTCGCCCGCGGTGCTGGCCACCTGGCTGGCTCGCCGTCTTGGCAGCGAACATGAACAGTGGAACACCTCGCAAGCGATACAATTGTTGACCGACGTTGAACGACTTTGCCCGCAGCTGGTCAAATCGCCACCGAGCGGACTTTTACAACCCGTTGATTTACAGGCCGCACTGGCGGCCCTCAAGCATGACTGACACTGAAATGACACCACGTCCCCCGGCTATTTTCATCATGGGGCCGACCGCCTCGGGCAAGACCGCGCTGGCGATCGCGCTGCGCGAACGCCTGCCGGTGGAACTGATCAGCGTCGATTCCGCGCTGATTTACCGCGGCATGGATATCGGCACCGCCAAGCCGAGCGCCGAAGAATTGGCGCAGGCGCCGCATCGGCTGATCGATATCCGCGATCCCGCCGAAGCCTACTCGGCCGCGGAGTTTCGCGCCGACGCGCTGAAGGAGATGGCCGACATCACCGCCGCCGGGCGCATTCCGCTGCTGGTCGGCGGCACCATGTTGTATTTCAAGGCGTTGCTGGAAGGATTGTCGCCGCTGCCGTCCGCCGATCCCGCGGTGCGCGAGCGCATCGAACGGCAAGCGGCGGAGCAGGGCTGGGAGGCGTTGCATCGGCAGTTGCAGGAGATCGATCCGGTCGCGGCATTGAGAATTCATCCGAATGATCCGCAGAGACTGTCCAGAGCACTGGAAGTTTTTTTTATTTCGGGTAAAACTTTAACGGAACTGACTAAAATTTCGGGTGAATCGTTGCCGTATCAAGTTCACCAATTTGCGATAGCGCCGACCAGCCGTGAGTTGATCCATCAACGCATCGAGCTGCGGTACCATCAAATGTTGGCGGCGGGTTTTGAGACGGAAGCGCGTGCACTTTTCGCACGGGGTGATTTGCATACGGACTTGCCCTCCATTCGCTGTGTCGGTTACCGCCAGATGTGGTCATACTTGTCTGGTGAAATTAGTTACGATGAGATGGTTTATCGTGGTATTTGCGCAACACGTCAGTTGGCTAAACGCCAGATGACCTGGTTACGGGGTTGGGAGTCGGTCCATTGGTTGGACAGTGAAAAGCCGGGAGAGGCTTTGGACTCGGTGACACAGGTTGTTAGTGCATAGGTTGGGTGATTGTGTACAATTGCTGAGTATTCAGCGCGCAAATTTTTTACGTCGTTTATTTTAGAGCCGACAGGTTCTTAGTTACAAACAACAAGCAAATAAGGAAAAGATAGAATGGCTAAGGGGCAATCTTTGCAAGATCCGTTCCTGAACGCATTGCGTCGTGAACGTGTTCCGGTTTCTATTTATTTGGTGAATGGTATTAAGCTGCAAGGCCAGATTGAGTCTTTTGACCAGTTTGTCATCCTGTTGAAGAACACGGTTAGCCAGATGGTGTACAAGCACGCTATCTCTACCGTTGTCCCGTCTCGCCCGGTCTCGCATCACAGCAACAACCCGAGCGGCGGTTCAAGCAACTATCACCATGGCAACAATCCGTCTGCGCAGCAACAGCCGCAGCAGGAAAGCGATGACGCTGAATAAAGCGCGTTGCAAGTCAACCATGACGGGGAGCATAAGCAGCCGCGGGCTGTTTATGTCCCCCAAACTCACGGTGAGTGTCCGTTTGAGAGGTTGCACGCTTGTTTGACCGTTATGAAGCCGGTGAGCAGGCCGTACTGGTTCATATCTATTTCTCGCAAGACAAAGATACGGAAGACCTCAACGAGTTCGAATCGTTGGTTTCCTCAGCCGGTGTCGAAGCTTTGCAAGTGGTGACCGGTAGCCGCAAAGCCCCGCATCCGAAGTACTTTGTCGGCGAAGGAAAGGCCGAAGAAATTGCAGATGCGGTGAAAGCCAGCGGCGCGTCTGTTGTCCTGTTTGATCATTCCCTTTCCCCGGCGCAGGAAAGAAACCTCGAGCGCCTGTGCGAATGCCGGGTGATCGATCGCACCGGGCTGATTTTAGACATCTTCGCCCAGCGTGCCCGCACCCATGAAGGTAAGCTGCAGGTGGAGCTGGCGCAGTTGCGTCACATCGCCACGCGTCTGGTACGCGGCTGGACGCACCTGGAGCGGCAAAAAGGGGGGATTGGCCTGCGCGGGCCGGGGGAAACCCAGCTTGAGACCGACCGTCGCCTGTTGCGCGATCGCATCAGCTTGATTCTGCGCCGCCTGGAGCGGGTAGAAAAGCAGCGTGAACAAGGCCGACGCGCGCGGACCCGCGCCGATGTGCCGACCGTATCGCTGGTGGGCTACACCAACGCCGGCAAATCCACCCTGTTTAACCGAATAACGTCTGCCGAGGTGTATGCGGCGGACCAGCTATTTGCCACCCTGGATCCTACGTTGCGGCGCATTGACGTGCCGGACGTGGGGGATACCGTGTTGGCGGATACCGTAGGCTTTATCCGGCACCTGCCGCACGATCTGGTGGCCGCCTTCAAGGCGACGCTGCAGGAAACGCGCCAGGCATCTCTGCTGCTGCACGTCATCGATGCCGCAGATCCGCGCGTCGATGAGAACATCGAAGCGGTGAACACCGTGCTGGCGGAGATAGACTCGGATGAAATCCCTACACTGTTAGTGATGAACAAAATAGATATGCTGGACGATTTTGTGCCGCGTATCGACCGCAACGACGAAAACCTGCCGATCCGGGTGTGGCTGTCCGCCGCCAGCGGAGAGGGTATTCCGTTGCTGTATCAGGCGTTGACGGAGCGCTTATCGGGGGAGATCGCGCATTACGAATTGCGCTTACCGCCACGGGCAGGCCGTCTTCGCAGCCGTTTTTACCAGCTTCAGGCGATTGAAAAAGAGTGGAACGAGGAGGACGGCAGCATTGGCGTGGTGGTGCGAATGCCGATCGTCGAATGGCGTCGTCTCTGCAAGCAAGAACAGGACCTGATTGACTTTATCGTATGATCATATCCTGTTACATTTATGCTTCGCGAAAGCCTGAAGTACCCAATCACAGAATATGGAGCTAAAACATGGCGTGGAATCAGCCCGGTAATAACGGACAGGACCGCGACCCGTGGGGGAGCAGCAATAACAATGGCGGCAACTCTGGCGGTAACAACAAAGGCGGTCGTGATCAAGGGCCACCTGATTTGGACGATATCTTCCGCAAACTGAGCAAGAAATTGAGCGGTTTCGGCGGAGGCAAAGGCTCCAACAGCAATAGCAGCGGCACCGGCACCTCTGGTCCGGGCTTCAGCGGCCGCATTATCGGTATCGCGGCGGTGGCCGTGGTGGTGATTTGGGCCGCCAGCGGCTTCTACACCATCAAGGAAGCCGAGCGCGGCGTCGTGACGCGTTTCGGCAAGTTCAGCCACCTGGTGCAGCCGGGCCTGAACTGGAAGCCGACCTTTATCGACGACGTGCGTCCGGTGAACGTGGAATCCGTGCGCGAGCTGGCGGCGTCCGGCGTGATGCTGACCTCCGATGAAAACGTGGTGCGCGTGGAAATGAACGTGCAGTACCGCGTGACCAACCCGGAAGCGTACCTGTTCAGCGTCGTCAATGCCGACGACAGCCTGAGCCAGGCGACCGACAGCGCCCTGCGCGGCGTGATCGGCAAATACTCGATGGACCGCATCCTGACCGAAGGCCGTACCGTGGTGCGTAACGATACGCAGCGCATGCTGGAAGAGACCATTCGTCCTTACAACATGGGCATCACGCTGCTGGACGTCAACTTCCAGGCGGCGCGCCCGCCGGAAGAGGTGAAGGCGTCGTTCGACGATGCGATCGCCGCGCGTGAAAACGAGCAGCAATATATCCGTGAAGCGGAAGCTTACGCCAACGAAGTTCAGCCGCGTGCGAACGGCCAGGCGCAGCGTCTGCTGGAAGATTCCAAGGCTTATAAAGACCGTACCATCCTGGAAGCGCAGGGTGAGGTGGCGCGCTTTGCCAAACTGTTGCCGGAATACAAGTCCGCTCCGCAGATCACCCGCGAGCGTCTGTATATCGAAACCATGGAAAAAGTGCTGGGCCATACCCGTAAAGTGTTGGTGAGCGACAAAGGCAACAACCTGATGGTGCTGCCGCTGGATCAGATGCTGCGCGGTCAAGGCGCGGCGCCGGAGAGCGGCAACAAGGATACCAGCCTGATTCGCCTCAATCCGAATCCTGCGCCGGCTGCCAACAGCAGCACTCCGCGTACCAGCGGCGGTTCGATTATGGATCAGCGCCGGGCGAATGCGCAGCGTGACGACACCACTCGCGTAGGGAGAGAGTAATCAATGCGTAAGTCTTTTGTAGTTATTGTCCTCGCGGTGCTGGTGGTGCTGTACGCTTCGCTGTTCGTGGTGCAGGAAGGCCAGCGCGGCATCGTGCTGCGCTTCGGCAAGGTTCTGCGCGACGGCGAAAACAAGCCGCTGGTTTATGCGCCGGGTCTGCACCTCAAGATCCCGTTCATTGAGACCGTGAAGAACCTGGATGCGCGCATCCAGACCATGGACAACCAGGCCGATCGTTTCGTGACCAGCGAGAAGAAAGACCTGATCGTCGACTCCTATCTGAAGTGGCGCATCAGCGACTTCAGCCGTTACTACCTGGCGACCGGCGGCGGCGACGTCTCCCAGGCCGAAGTGCTGCTGAAACGCAAGTTCAGCGACCGTCTGCGTTCCGAAATCGGCCGCCTGGACGTGAAAGACATCGTGACCGACTCGCGCGGCAAGCTGATGTCCGACGTGCGTGACGCGCTGAACACCGGCACCGTGGGTGATGGCGAAGAAGTGGCGACCACCGAAGCCGATGACGCTATCGCCTCTGCGGCGGCGCGCGTTGAGCGGGAAACCACCGGCAAACAGCCGCAGGTTAACCCGAACAGCATGGCGGCGCTGGGCATCGAAGTGATCGACGTGCGTATCAAGCAGATCAACCTGCCGGCCGAAGTGTCCGACGCCATCTACCAGCGTATGCGCGCCGAGCGTGAAGCGGTAGCCCGTCGTCTGCGCTCGCAGGGCCAGGAAGAAGCCGAGAAGCTGCGCGCCAGCGCGGACTACGAAGTGACCCGTACCCTGGCGGAAGCCGAGCGTCAGGCGCGTATCACCCGCGGTGAAGGCGATGCCGAAGCGGCCAAGCTGTTCGCCAACGCGTTCAGCCAGGATCCGGACTTCTATGCCTTTATCCGCAGCCTGCGTGCCTATGAAGCCAGCTTCAAGGACAACCAGGACGTGCTGGTACTGAGCCCGGACAGCGATTTCTTCCGCTACATGAAGTCGCCTGATAGCCTGCGCAAGTAAGCGCGGCAGGCAATCTGATCGAGGGCCCGTTTACGCGGGCCCTTTCTCGTTTTTGGGGGATGCATGAACTCAACGATTTGGCTGGCGCTCGGGCTGGTTCTGGTGTTGGAAGGATTGGGGCCGATGCTGTTTCCGCAGGCCTGGCGAAAAATGATTGTGGCGATGTCGCAGTTGCCGGACGCGACGCTGCGGCGATTTGGCGGTGGAATAGTGGTTGCGGGCTGCGTGATCTACTACATGTTGAGCGGCCGCACGGGTCTTTAAAGTCTAGCCCAAAATTTATGCAATCGTATGCTAAAAGTGCTGAAAATCGAAAATTACGGTGGTAGAATCCATTTTTAAGCAATCGGTGATTTTGAAAAATGGGTAAGAACGTCGTCGTACTGGGCACCCAATGGGGTGACGAAGGTAAAGGCAAGGTTGTAGACCTGCTGACTGAACGGGCTCAATATGTTGTGCGCTACCAAGGTGGCCATAACGCTGGCCACACTCTGGTTATCAACGGTGAAAAAACCGTTCTTCATTTAATTCCTTCAGGTATTCTGCGTGAAAACGTCACCAGCATCATCGGCAACGGTGTTGTTCTGGCGCCGGACGCGTTGATGAAAGAAATGGGTGAACTCGAAGCGCGTGGCATCCCGGTACGCGAACGTCTGTTACTCTCTGAAGCTTGCCCGTTGATCCTGCCTTACCACGTTGCGTTGGATAACGCGCGTGAGAAAGCGCGCGGCGCAAAAGCGATCGGCACCACCGGTCGCGGCATCGGCCCGGCTTACGAAGATAAAGTCGCTCGTCGCGGTCTGCGCGTCAGCGATCTGTTCAACAAAGAAACCTTCGCCGCTAAGCTGAAAGAGATCGTCGATTACCACAACTTCCAGCTGGTCAACTACTACAAAGTTGAAGCCGTCGATTATCAGGCGACGCTGGACTACGTGCTGTCTATCGCCGACATCCTGACCGCCATGGTGGTTGACGTTTCCGAACTGCTGGACGGCGCGCGCAAGCGTGGCGATCTGATCATGTTCGAAGGCGCTCAGGGCACCCTGCTGGATATCGACCACGGTACTTACCCGTACGTGACCTCTTCCAACACCACCGCCGGCGGCGTGGCTACCGGTTCCGGCATCGGCCCGCGTTATGTGGACTACGTGCTGGGCATCGTGAAAGCCTACTCCACGCGCGTGGGTGCAGGCCCGTTCCCAACCGAACTGTTCGATGAAACCGGCGAGTACCTGTGCAAGCAGGGTAACGAGTTCGGCGCCACCACCGGCCGTCGCCGTCGCACTGGCTGGCTGGACGCGGTAGCGGTGCGCCGCGCCGTGCAGATCAACTCCCTGTCCGGCTTCTGCCTGACCAAGCTGGACGTCCTGGACGGCCTGAAAGAAGTGAAGATCTGCGTGGGCTACCGCATGCCGGACGGCCGTGAAGTGGACACCACTCCGCTGGCGGCTGAAGGTTGGGAAGGCATCGAGCCTATCTACGAAACCATGCCGGGCTGGAGCGAAACCACCTTTGGCGTGAAAGAGCACAGCAAGCTGCCTCAGGCTGCGCTGAACTACATCAAGCGCATCGAAGAAGTGACCGGCGTACCGGTAGATATCATCTCTACCGGCCCGGATCGCAGCGAAACCATGATCCTGCGCGACCCGTTCGACGCATAATCAGGCTTTGCGGCATTAAACAAACCGGGCGCGTCCCGGTTTGTTTTTATCCTGACTCCCTCCGATTGCGGTTTCACGTCAAAAAATCCTTTCATAAACCCGCCTTAGGGCGCGGGATTCGCTAAATAATTAGCGACGAACTCTCCGGCTGGTTTATTATCCAATGAGTAATCTTTTGAATAGCGCCGAAAAGCGGCGTATCAGACGGGTAAAACGATACCCAGAGGTAAGATGTGCAGTTAACAAGTTTTACTGATTATGGCCTGCGGGCGTTGATCTACATGGCCTCGTTGCCGCAGGACAAGATGACCAGCATCTCGGAAGTGACCGAGGTTTACGGCGTGTCTCGCAACCATATGGTGAAGATCATCAATCAGTTGAGCCGGGTAGGTTTTGTCACGGCGGTGCGCGGCAAGCATGGCGGCATTCGCTTGGGCAAACCGGCCGAGAGCATTCGCCTCGGCGACGTGGTACGGGCGCTGGAGCCGCTCGCGCTGGTTAACTGCAGCAGTGATTTTTGCCACATCACCCCTGCCTGCCGATTGAAGCAGGTGCTCCACCAGGGCGTACAGAATTTCCTTGAAGAGCTGGATAAGCATACGTTGGCCGACATGGTCGAAGACAATCCGCCGCTCTACAAGCTATTGCTTGTCGAATAAAACGACGTTGAGAAGACAAGGCTCAACGTCATCCTGCTGATGACAACGGAGGAACCGCAATGTCACAAGATCCATTCCTGGAACGAGAAGCAGAAAAATACGAATCCCCTATCCCCAGTCGTGAATATATCCTGGCCCATTTGGCGAAAAGAGAAACGCCGGCCAGCCGCGAAGAACTGGGCAACGAACTGGGCCTCAGCGGTGAAGAGCAGCTGGAAGCGCTGCGTCGCCGCCTGCGCGCCATGGAGCGCGATGGCCAGTTAGTGTTTACCCGCCGCCAGTGCTACGCGCTGCCGGAGCGTTTGGATCTGCTGCGCGGCACGGTGATCGGCCACCGCGACGGCTACGGCTTCCTGCGCGTTGAAGGCAGCAAAGACGATCTGTACCTGTCTGCCGAACAGATGAAAATGGCGATACACGGTGACGTGGTGTTGGCGCAGGCGCTGGGCGCGGATCGCAAAGGGCGCCGCGAAGCGCGCATCGTGCGCGTGCTGGTGCCGAAAACCAGCCAGATTGTCGGCCGTTTCTTCATGGACGCCGGTACCGGCTTCGTGGTGCCGGACGACAGCCGTCTGAGCTTCGATATTCTGATCCCGGCGGACAGCGTCAGCGGCGCGCGCATGGGCTTTATGGTGGTGGTGGAGCTGACTCAGCGCCCGACCCGCCGCACCAAGGCGGTCGGCAAGATCGTCGAGATCCTCGGCGACAAGATGGGCACCAGCATGGCGGTGGACATCGCGCTGCGCACCCATGAGATCCCGCATACCTGGCCGCCGCAGGTGGAAAAACAGGTGGCCGATCTCAGCGAGCAGGTGCCGGAAGCGGCCAAGAAGGGCCGCGTCGATCTGCGCAAGCTGCCGTTGGTGACCATCGACGGTGAAGACGCACGCGACTTCGATGACGCCGTGTACTGTGAGAAGAAACGCGGCGGCGGCTGGCGCCTGTGGGTGGCGATCGCCGACGTCAGTTACTACGTGCGTCCGCGCACCGCGCTGGACGACGAAGCGCGCAGCCGCGGCAACTCGGTGTACTTCCCGTCGCAGGTGATCCCGATGCTGCCGGAAGTGCTGTCCAACGGGCTGTGCTCCCTGAACCCGCAGGTCGATCGCCTGTGCATGGTGTGCGAGATGACCATCTCCGCCCAGGGGCGCCTGTCCACGGCCAAGTTTTACGAGGCGGTGATGAGCTCGCACGCCCGCCTGACCTACAACAAGGTGTGGCACATTCTGCAGGGCGATCAGGAGCTGCGCGAGCACTACCATCCGCTGGTCAAGCACCTGGAAGAACTGCACGTGATGTACAAGGTGCTGGATAAGGCGCGCGCCGAGCGCGGCGGCATCGCGTTTGAAACCGAAGAAGCCAAGTTCATTTTCAACGCCGAGCGTCGCATCGAGCGCGTGGAGCCGACGGTGCGCAACGACGCCCACAAGCTGATCGAAGAGTGCATGATCATGGCCAACGTGGCGGCCGCGCGCTTTGTCGAGAAACGCAACGAGCCGGCGCTGTACCGCGTGCACGATCGTCCGAGCGACGACCACATCTCCGCGCTGCGCAGCGTGCTGAGCGAGCTGGGGCTGACGCTGGGCGGCGGCAACAAGCCGCAGCCGAAGGACTATGCGGTGCTGATGGATGAAGTGTCCGAGCGCCCTGACCACGAAATGCTGCAAACCATGTTGCTGCGCTCGATGAAGCAGGCGATTTACGATCCGGAAAACCGCGGCCACTTCGGCCTGGCGCTGGCGTCTTACGGCCACTTCACCTCGCCGATCCGCCGTTATCCGGATCTGGCGCTGCACCGCGCGATCAAATATCAGCTGGCCAAAGAACACGGCGAGCCGAAAGAGCGCTGGACGCCGACCGGCGGCTGGCACAGCGAATTCGAAGAGATGCTGCAGTTGGGCGAACACTGCTCGATGACCGAGCGCCGCGCGGACGAAGCGACGCGCAACGTCGCCGACTGGCTGAAGTGCGACTTCATGCAGGATCACGTCGGTGAAGTGTTCAGCGGCATCATCTCCAGCGTGACCGGCTTCGGTTTCTTCGTGCGCCTGAACGATCTGTTCATCGACGGGCTGGTGCACGTATCAACGCTGGATAATGATTACTATCGCTACGATAATATCGGCCAGCGCCTGATCGGCGAATCTTCCGGCACCGTCTATCGCCTGGGGGATACGGTGGAGATCCGCGTGGACGCGGTGCATATGGACGAGCGCAAGATTGACTTCGCGCTGGTGTCCAGCACCCGCAAAGCGCGCGGTGAAGGTAAAACCGAGCGCGATCGCGCCAAGAAGGGCGGCCAGCGCACGCTGCGCGACAACGGCAACCCGGGGCGCGGCAAGCGCCGCGGCGGCAAACCGCCGGCCAACTTCGAGCCGGACAGCGCCTTCCGCAAGCAGGATGACGCCAAGCCCGCGGACAACGTGAAGAAGGCGAAAAAGAAAGCCAAGAAAGCGTCCGACAAAACGCGGAAAATCGCGGCGGCGACCAAAGCCAAACGCGCAGCCAAGAAGAAAGGTGCCGAGCAGGCTTAACCTGCCGCACATCGTTATCATCGGCCGGTTATCGCCGGCCGCACGAATTTAAAAGAGCATCATGAGCGAAATTATTTACGGCATCCACGCCGTCAAAGCCCTGTTAGAGCGCGATCCGCAACGCTTCCTGGAAGTGTTTATCCTGAAAGGCCGCGAAGATCGCCGCCTGCAACCGCTGATCGCCGAGCTGGAAGCGACCGGCATCGTGATCCAGGTGGCGAACCGCCAATGGCTGGATGACAAGGTTGAAGGCGCGGTGCACCAGGGGATCATCGCCCGGGTGCGCGAGGGGCGTCAGTATCAGGAGAACGATCTGCCGGGCCTGCTGGAAAGCGTGGAGACACCGTTCCTGCTGGTGCTGGACGGCGTGACCGACCCGCACAACCTCGGCGCCTGCCTGCGCAGCGCCGACGCTGCCGGCGTGCACGCGGTGATCGTGCCGCGCGACCGTTCCGCCCAGCTGAACGCCACCGCCAAGAAAGTGGCCTGCGGCGCCGCCGAAAACGTGCCGCTGATCCGCGTGACCAACCTGGCGCGCACGCTGCGTCTGCTGCAGGAAATGAACGTCTGGGTGGTGGGCACCGCCGGCGAAGCCGACCATACGCTGTATCAGAGCAAAATGACCGGCCCGATGGCGTTGGTGATGGGCGCGGAAGGCGAAGGCATGCGCCGTCTGACCCGCGAACACTGCGACGAACTGATCAGCATCCCGATGGCCGGCACCGTCTCTTCGCTGAACGTGTCGGTCGCCACCGGCATCTGCCTGTTCGAAGCGGTGCGCCAGCGCGGCTGATTCTTCTGACGGGGGCTTAGTGCTCCCGTTAATTCCCCCTCTTGTGATCCCGCCTGCGGCAGAAATCTCTGCGCCGACCATACTTACTCCTGACGCTTTTCTCAGGGAGCACTCTCATGGTCTGGACTACGCACACCGTTTTTAACCAACCCAAGCCGCTGGGCAACAGCAACCTGTTTCTCTCCGATACGCCGCTGCGCGAAGCGTTGCAGCGCGAGCAGGGCGGCTGGGACGCCGAGGTATTGGCCTCGCTGGGCCAGCAGCTCGGCACCCAGGAGTCGCTGGAGCTGGGGCGCCTGGCCAATGCCAACCCGCCGGAGCTGCTGCGCTACGACGCCACTGGCCAGCGGCTGGACGACGTTCGCTTTCACCCCGCCTGGCATATCCTGATGCAGGGGCTGATCGCCAACCGGGTGCACAACCTGCCCTGGCAGGAGGATGCGCGCATCGGTTCCTTCGTGGCGCGCGCCGCGCGCTTTATGCTGCATGCGCAGGTCGAGGCCGGCACGCTGTGCCCGGTGACCATGACCTTCGGCGCTACGCCGCTGTTGCTGCAGGCGTTACCGGCCGAGTTTCGCTCCTGGCTGACGCCGCTGCTGTCGGATCGTTATGACGCTCACCTGCTGCCCGGCGGGCAAAAGCGCGGCCTGCTGATCGGCATGGGCATGACGGAGAAACAGGGCGGCTCCGATGTGCTGAGCAATACCACCACCGCCGCGCCGCTCGGCGCGCGCGGGCCGGGTGAAGCCTACCGGCTGGTGGGGCACAAGTGGTTCTTCTCGGTGCCGCAGAGCGATGCGCACCTGGTGTTGGCGCAGGCCGAAGGCGGGTTGTCCTGCTTCTTCCTGCCGCGCATTTTGCCGGACGGCAGCCGCAACGCCATTCGCCTGGAGCGGTTGAAAGACAAGCTGGGCAACCGTTCCAACGCCAGCAGCGAAGTGGAATTTCAGGACGCCACCGCCTGGCTGCTGGGGGAGGAGGGCGACGGCGTGCGGCATATCCTGAAGATGGGCGGCCTGACCCGTTTCGACTGCTCACTCGGCAGCCACGGCCTGATGCGCCGCGGGTTGTCGGTGGCGCTGTATCATGCGCTGCAGCGGCAGGCGTTCGGCAAGCTCTTGATCGAACAGCCGCTGATGCGTCAGGTTCTGGCGCGCATGGCGCTGCGGCTGGAAGGGCATACCGCGTTGCTGTTCCGGCTGGCCCGCGCCTGGGAGAGCCGCAGCAATGAGGGCGAGCTGATCTACAGCCGCCTGCTGACCCCGGCGGCCAAATACAGCATCTGCCGCCAGGGCATGCCGTTCATCGCCGAGGCGATGGAGGTGCTGGGCGGCATCGGCTACTGCGAAGAGAGCGAGCTGCCGCGCCTGTATCGCGAGATGCCGGTCAACAGCATCTGGGAAGGTTCCGGCAACATCATGTGTCTGGACGTATTGCGCAGCCTGCACAAACTGCCGGGCGCGCTCGAGATGCTGCAGTTCGAACTGCAGCCGGTGCGCGGCCAGAATCGGTTGTTCGATCATGCCTGGCGGCAGTGGCAGCAGCGCGCCCGGCAACCGAGTGAGGAGATGGGGCGGCTGCTGACCCAGCAGCTGTTCGATCTGTGCTGCGCCGCGCAGCTGCTGCAGCACGCCAGCCCGCAGGTAGCCGACGCCTGGTGCCATCTGACGCTGGATCACCGCGGCGAGAGCCTGCTGTCGGCCGAGGTGTGCGAACTGCTGCTGAACCGCGCCATCGGCGGTTAGGGAAAAGGGTGGCGCGCGGCGGCGAAAACCTTTTTAATTCAGTCTCACTCTGACAGGAAAATGCACATGGATATTCTCAGCGCGTTGGCGGCGTTCGCCTCTTACTTCTTCAGCGGTTTCGCCATGGTTTTGGTGTTTCTGTTCGTCTATACCCGCATCACCCCGCACGACGAATGGGCGTTGATCAAGGCCGATAACCAATCCGCCGCCTTTGCTTTCATCGGCGCTTGCCTGGGGTATGTGATCCCGTTGGCCAGCGCGGCGATCAACTCGATCAGCCTGCTGGATTACCTGCTGTGGGGCGTGGTGGCGCTGGTGGTGCAACTGCTGTTGTTCGCGGCCGTGAAGATCTACATGCCACGCATCAGCGACAAGATCGAAGCGAACCACCTGGCCGCCGGGATTTTCCTGGGGGGCGTCTCCGTCAGCGGCGGCGTGTTGAATGCGGCTTGCATGAGCTATTAAAGGTATAAGATGGCCGAGGCGCGCCAGCCAAGCGGGTGCGCCTGTTCTTCCATCCGCAGGATGCGGTAATAGCTGGCGCCGTGCTGGCCGGCGGTGCGGGCGATGGCCTGCTCCGCCTCCTGCGGTGAACCGGGCAGATCGTTAAAGGTGATCTCGGCGATTTCACTGAGCGGCGTCACGCGATCGGCGGGCGCCAGTTCGGCGGACTGTGCGCCGGTGCTGAGCAGCCCTACTGAAAGCAGGAGGGAGGTGAGTGCGGTGGAGCGTTTCATGGCGTTCCCCTTCGTCAGATCCTGAATCGCACCCGCAACATGCGGCATGCTGTCCGCCAGTGTGCAACACCCTACTTCAGCCTGTGCAAAGCCAGTGTAAATCTGCTTAAAAAATCCCCGCCTTACCGATACAGGATCGCCTGGGAATACCATTGGCCCGGCACGACGGTTTCGCTGTTCATGATGATCACGTAATACCGGGCGCCGGCGGCGGTGGCCTTGCGCTGGATCTCCGCTTCCACGTCCATCGGGCTGCCGCGCACTACGGCGGTGACGGTACCTATCTTCACCAGCTCGGCGGTCTGCGCGCGGACGATCTCCTGCGCCTGTGCGGTGGGCGGCGGCGGCGGTTTCGGCGTGGTGGTCATGATGCCGCAGGCGGAAAGCTGTGCGGCCAGCGTCAGGATGATGAGTGTACGGACAAGCGTCATGATGACCTCGGAAGAGCCGGTAGATGGCTTCAGTGTAACGCAATATAAGCTGGAACAGATTGAGCTAACGCTGGCTGGCGCAAGTTTGTCATGATGAATTGCCAACAGGTGCGATGAGGATGAACGGATGATCGAAATTCATGACGAGCGGGCGGGCGATATCGCGGTGATCCATGCGGTGCCGGCGGGGCAGTATCATCGGCCGTTGCCGACGGTGTTCTTCTGTCACGGCTATACCTCGTCGAAAGAGGTGTACGCCTACTTCGCCTATGCGCTGGCGCGCGCCGGTTTTCGGGTGGTGTTGCCGGATGCCGATCGGCACGGCGAGCGCTTCGACGGCGATGAGGCGCGGCGTCTGGCCACGTTTTGGGAGATCCTGCGCAGCAATATCGACGAGCTGCCGCAGATCAAGGCGCACTTCGAGCGGCTCGGCCTGATTGCCGACGGGCGTATCGGCGTCGCCGGCGCCTCTATGGGGGGCATGACCGCGCTTGGCGCCTTCGCGCGCTTCCCGTGGGTCCGGGCGGCCGCCAGCCTGATGGGTTCCGGCTATTACCGTTCGCTGGCGCAAACGCTGTATCCGCCGTTGGGCGCAGAGGGCGAGGCGCTCTCGCCGGCGGCGTTTGCGGCGCGCACCGCCGTGCTGGCGGAATATGAGCTGGAGGGGCGTTTGGAGACGATCGCCGGGCGGCCGCTGCTGCTGTGGCACGGCGAGACGGACGACGTGGTGCCGGCGGCGGACAGCCTGCGTTTGGCGGCTGAACTGCGCCGGCAAGGTGCGGGCAGCCGTCTGACGTCGCTCGTCGAACCGGGGGTGAAGCACCGCATCACGCCGCTGGCGCTGTCCGCCACGGCCGACTTCTTCCGCCGCGAGCTGTAGTATGCATCCTGGCGCGATGCCTGGAATTGCACCTCTCTGTGCCTGCTGTTTCGGCCATCGTTTGGCCGAATAAAGGGGAGAATGCCAGCGTGAATTCTTTCAGGGTAGCAAGGAGCAAAGGGCATGATAAAAAACATCGGCAGTGCGGACGGTTTAATGGGAACGATGAAAGCACGCGCCGAGCTTAACTCAGCGGCCTTCAGCGAGATGTTGGGGGCCGCCGACGGCAAGGCGCGGCAAAACAAGGCGAATCCGCTGTCGCGCATCACCGCGCAGACGATGCAAAACGTGACGGCGCTGTTCGCCTCCGCGGCGAAAGCGGCGCCCACTCACCCCGCGGCAGCCGGTGCGCTCTCGTTCGAACAGCGGGCGACGCTGGCGGAAAGCGCAGAGCTGCTGCAAACGCGAACGAACTATCTGCGGACGGCGCTGCAATTGCACAATCCGGGCAAGGCGTTCAGCATGCCGGCGCTGCTCAAGCTGTGATGAGGAAAGCGGAGCGCCCAACGAGCGGCGCTCCGGTGCGGACTGAACGGGCTTTCTGATGAAGCCCTGGGGATTTCCCTGGCGTGGCTTGTCTCTTTAGCGATACAGCTCGGCGCTGACGTGCATCGTGCTGTTGTCGCCCGGTTCGTGCAGGGCGATGATGCGATAAGAGGTCGCGCCGCGTTGATCGGCGATTTTACTGACCTGGCTGCTGGCGTCATCCGGCGAAACCACGTTCTGGTTCAGGGTGATGAAGCCGACGCTCTGGCGTTGATCGGCCTGGTGCGACGTGATCTCCGTGGCGGCCATTACGTTGGCGGAGAACAGGGCGGCCAGCGCCGTTGCGAGAATGATGCGTTTCATAGTGCCTCTCTTACTTTTTGCCGTTACGGCCTGACAGCGAGTGTCGCTGCGGCAAAAAGTCATTTATCTGCATTGAATAACCTGGAATCTTTTTCGTCGCGCTGTCTGCGGCGGATATGGTTAATTTTAGTCCGTTGCGGCGGATTAAAAAGCGGGGTCTTTTGATGGCCTCTTTCAAAAAAAGTGAAATAGATTTGTGACTCAGCGCTGATTTCATTGAAAGATTTTTGAAACCGATGGATCGGCGTACATAGGTTCTCCCACGAGCAAATCGTGCTATTTCCCGTAACGCCTCGCATTAACGCGAATAAAACCTACGCAGTCCTTGAGTTTCCCGCCCTGCGTCAGTATGATTACGCGTCATTTTTCAGCCGCACACTAAACACGTTCCTTGCTTCCATGGGCCGCGGTTGACCCTGACAGGAGGCTGAATAATCCGTAAGGAGCAATTCGATGCGTCATTACGAAATCGTTTTTATGGTCCATCCTGACCAAAGCGAACAGGTTCCGGGCATGATCGAGCGTTACAGTGCTACCATCACTAACGCGCAAGGTCAGATTCACCGTCTGGAAGACTGGGGCCGCCGTCAGCTGGCTTATCCGATCAACAAACTGCACAAGGCTCACTACGTTCTGCTGAACGTTGAAGCGCCGCAGGAAGCGATCGATGAGCTGGAAACTAACTTCCGCTTCAACGACGCCGTTATCCGCAGCATGGTTATGCGCGTTAAGCACGCGGTAACTGAAGCATCTCCGATGGTTAAAGCGAAAGACGAACGTCGTGGCGATCGCCGCGAAGACTTCGCTAACGAAACCGCAGATGATGCAGATGCTGGGGATTCTGAAGAGTAATTGCCGCCGTGACGGCTAATCGTCTGGTTTTGTCGGGCACTGTGTGCAAGGCGCCGGTTCGAAAAGTGAGTCCTTCCGGGATACCGCACTGCCAATTTGTGCTAGAGCACCGTTCGCAGCAGATGGAAGCCGGATTCAGCAGACAAGCATGGTGCCGAATGCCCGTGGTTGTCAGCGGACAACAGTCACAAGCACTAACTCAAAGATTAACGGTCGGCAGTCAGATTACCGTGCAAGGCTTTGTAAGCTGCCATCAAGGGCGCAACGGGCTGAGCAAATTGGTTCTGCATGCCGAGCAGATTGAATTGATAGATTCTGGAGACTAGCCAAATGGCACGTTATTTCCGTCGTCGCAAGTTCTGCCGTTTCACCGCGGAAGGCGTTCAAGAGATTGACTATAAAGACATCGCTACGCTGAAAAACTACATCACCGAAAGTGGTAAAATTGTACCGAGCCGTATCACCGGTACTCGTGCAAAATATCAGCGCCAGCTGGCCCGTGCTATCAAGCGCGCGCGCTACCTGTCTTTGTTGCCGTACACTGATCGTCATCAGTAATCGGCCACTGTCCATTAACGACTTTGAGAGGATAAGGTAATGCAAGTTATTCTGCTTGATAAAGTAGCAAACCTGGGCAGCCTGGGTGATCAAGTTAACGTTAAAGCGGGCTACGCTCGTAACTTCCTGGTACCACAGGGCAAAGCTGTTCCTGCTACCAAGAAAAACGTTGAGTTCTTCGAAGCACGCCGTGCTGAACTGGAAGCCAAACTGGCTGACGTTCTGGCTGCTGCTGAAGCTCGCGCAACCAAGATCAACGAACTGGGTTCAGTCACCATCGCTTCCAAATCTGGCGACGAAGGTAAACTGTTCGGCTCTATCGGCACCCGCGACATCGCTGACGCAGTGACTGCGGCAGGCGTTGAAGTTGCCAAGAGCGAAGTTCGTCTGCCGAACGGCGTTCTGCGTACCACTGGCGAGCACGAAGTGCACTTCCAGGTACACAGCGACGTGTTCGCACAGCTGAATGTAGTTGTGGTTGCAGAAGCGTAATTTACGCTGCTGTTAACCCGGTTAAAACGCCAGCCTCGCGCTGGCGTTTTGCTTTTCTGCGCCCGGCAAAACGCGCTACGCTTGAAGACGGGATAAAAAGGAGAGCGTGCGATGGCAAAGATTACGCTACAGCGGGTTTACGATTTCAGCGCGCCGGCGCCGGAACACTGTTATCTGATAGACAGGCTATGGCCGCGCGGCATCAGCAAGGAGCGGCTGACGGGCGTGCAGTGGCTGAAACAGGTGGCGCCGGATGATGAGCTGCGCAAGTGGTTCCATCAGCATACCGACCAGTGGGCGGTCTTCGAGGTGCGTTATCGCCAACAGCTGGCGGCCAACGACGCCTGGCGGCCGCTGGTGGCGCTGTTACGGCAGGGGCAAGCGCTGACGCTGCTGTATGGCAGCAAAGATACCGAGCACAACCAGGGCGTGGTGCTGCGCGAGTTTTTACTGGCGCAGCTGTAGAGGTTAACGTTCCCGGCGGTAGCTGCCGTCGGCCTGGCGGCGGAACAGCGCCTGGCTGTTGTCCACCGTGGTCACCGACAGCGCGTTAATCATGCCGTTGGCACCGCGTTCGATGCGCACTTCCTGGCCGGCTTTCATGTTGCTCAGCGGCTTGTCGCCGCCTTCCACCTGCGCCATGGCGAACACTTCATTCACCGGCAGATTGTTGTCGCGAAACAGCTGCGCCAGGGTCTGGCCGGGCTGAATTTGGTAACGCTGCCAGTTGCCCGCCGGCGTCGGTTCGTTGGCTGGAGTGGCGCCGCCGCCGTTTTGCCGCTCGGCCTGCAGCGGCACGCTGGTTTCCTGCTGGGAAACCGGGAACGGCTGTCTTTCGGGCGAGTAGGGCCACAGCAGGGCCAGCAGCAGGATGATACCGAAGATCAGCACCCAGCGGCGGTGAAAGTAGGGCAGCGGCTCCATCCAATGGAAACCGTCCGGCAGATGCCAGACTTTGGCCAGCAGCGCTTTGACCTGCTGCATTTTGTCGTTGGCCGGCGGTGGCTCCGATGGCGGTTCCGCGCCTTCAGACGTGGGTGCGGCGCCCGATTTCAGGCGCTGGCTGACGTTCAGCCAGGTGCGCAGCAGCGGCTGGTAGATGCGGGTGGTTTTCCTTCTCCTGGGCGCGATTCTGCCCATGGTGACCTCTCTTCGACGGCGAAATAATGAGCGCGGCGCGGCAAGCGCGTCGCCTGCCCGATATCCTGCTTTCAGTATAGTCCGCTAACTGATTGAAGTGAAAGGCGGCTGAGCGGCAGGGCCGGGGTTTGCGGCTGCGGGCGTTAACAGAAGGTTATTGTTTCTTTTTCTACGACAAAAGTCATCATTCTCCACACAAGATTTTACCCGGCATTGACGCGCTGTTATGCTGCGCTTTCGACTTTTTACAGACTTAAGGAAAACCCCATGACAACCCCTTCTTTTGACAGCGTTGAAGCGCAAGCAAGTTACGGGATTGGTTTACAGGTCGGCCAGCAGCTGCAAGAGTCCGGGCTGGAAGGTTTGCAACCGGAAGCTTTGCTGGCGGGCCTGCGTGACGCGCTGGAAGGGAATGCCCCGGCGGTTCCGGTAGACGTGGTGCACCGTGCGCTGCGTGAAATCCACGAGCGTGCGGACGCGGTGCGCCGCGAGCGCCAGCAGGCGATGGCGGTTGAAGGCCAGAAATTCCTGGACGACAACGCCAAGCGCGACGACGTGACGCTGACCGAGTCCGGCCTGCAGTTCTCCGTGCTGGAGCAGGGCAACGGCCCGATCCCGTCCCGTCAGGACCGCGTGCGCGTGCACTACACCGGTCGTCTGATCAACGGCGACGTGTTCGACAGCTCGGTTGAGCGCGGTCAGCCGGCAGAATTCCCGGTCAGCGGCGTGATCCCAGGCTGGATCGAAGCGCTGACCCTGATGCCGGTCGGCTCCAAATGGCAGCTGTATATCCCGCATAACCTGGCCTACGGCGAGCGTGGTGCAGGCGCGTCCATCCCGCCGTTCAGCGTGCTGGTGTTCGACGTCGAGCTGCTGGAAATCCTGTAATCCCACCGAGGATTGCTCCGGGCGCCTTCGTGGCGCCCTTATTTTATGCGCCGCGCAGCGCGCGCGGGAACAGCAGATTGTTTTCCAGGCTGATGTGCTCCATCAGATCGCCGATAAACTCATCGATGCCGGTGTACAGCGCTCGCCAGGTGGTGCAGGCGCCCTCCGGCGGCGTCACGTTATCGGTGAGGAACTTCACCACTTCCAGCTGCTCACCCGCTTCGTCATGTTCATGCTCCATCACCGAGATCGGTCCGGCGGCCTGCGGCCCCATGCCCTGTTTGATCAGCGGGAACAGGATCTGCTCCTCTTTCATCATGTGATTCTCCAGATCCAGACGGATCAGGTTCAGCTGCTTCGCCAACCCGCGCGGGCAGCTGGGTTTGTCGCCGTGCACGCGTTCGACTTTTTCCGCCATCAGCACCAGTTCGGCCAATTGCTCGCGGTGCCGCTGATGAAAGCGCGGCAGAATGTAATCGATCACTTCACCGAGCGGCGCTGTGCGCCAGTCCCGGCTTTGTTCCGGCGTGGCGGCGAGTGCGGCCAGCGCGTTCTCCAACTGGTCGATGTCCAGCCCTTTACGCTCGGCGGCGCGCGCCAGCGACTGCCGGCCGCCGCAGCAGAAATCCAGCTGATGCTGGCGAAACAGCCGGGATGCCCGGGGAATGGCGATGGCGAGCGCGCCAAGGGATTGGTTGCGGTAATCCATGGTAGTGCCTCTTTAAACGAAGGAATTTTATAACATGTATTTTAAATGCAATTTAAAGGGCGCGCCAGTGGGAAAATAGCGAAGCTGGCCGGGGGATGGCCCCGGCCGGGTGATTATTTCGCGCTTAAATCGATGCGATAGACCGTGAAGCCGATACGGTCATTGCCCTCGGCGGTCATCGGATATTGAGCGTGCTCCTTGATAAACGCCGTCGCTTTGTCCGACGGCGAAGTCTCGAAGCGGATATCCAGCGGCTGTTGGCTGCTGAAGGTCGCCAAACGCCAGTTGTTGTCCGCCTGCGGATGCACCGCGCCGTGCCGTTGGGTTTCGGCGCTGATGTAGGCCGCCAGCACCGAACGGTTCTCATCCGGCGAAGCGAAGGCGATGTGTTTGTCGCCGGTGCCGGCAAACTTGCCGCCGTAGGCGCGGTAGTTGTTGGTGGCGACCAGGAAGGTGGCGTTCGGATCGATCGGCTTGCCGTTGAAGGTCAGCTGCTTGATGCGCTCCGCCTTGTCGTTGATCAGCTGGCATTCGCCGTCGTAGCGTGCCGGCTGGCTGACGTCGATCTGGTAGTTGACGCCGTCGATCACGTCGAAGTTATAGGTGCGGAAGCCGTCCCAGTTGATCAAGCCCTGCGGCTTGGCGCTGTTGACGTCGATCTGGTTGAACTGGCCGGCGGAGCACTCCAGCCACTCTTTCACCTCTTTGCCGCTGGCCTTCACTACTACCAGGGTATTGGGGTAGAGATAGAGATCGGCGGCGTTGCGGAAGGTGAGCTGGCCCTTTTCCACTTCGACGAAGCTGGCCGGATCGTTCTTGCGGCCGCCGACCTTGAACGGCGCCGCCGCCGACAGCACCGGCAGATCGGCCAGATCCGGATCGCCCTGAATGTAATGTTCAACGTAGGCCTTCTGCGCATTGTTGACGATCTGCACCGTCGGATCGTCCTGCACCAGTGCCAGGTAGCTGTACATGTTGCCGTCGGATTTGCCGATCGGCTGGCTGACGAACTCGCGCGTGCCCTTGTGATCGTCCGCCAACACTTTCACCAGCGCGGCGTCTTCCGCCGCCAGCGATTTCTTGTTCTCTTTGTCGTAGATCGGCCGCGCTTCCGCTTTGGCGGCGGTCACTTTCCAGCTGCCGCCATCGTTGTTGAGCTGCAGGTCGACCACGCCGAGATGATCGCCCCATTGGCCCGGCATCACCGCCGGTACGCCGTTCAGCAGGCCTTTATCGATATCCGCGCCTTTGATGTTGGCGAAGTCCTTGCTCGGGAACACCGCATGGGCGTGGCCGAACATGATGGCGTCGATGCCCGGTACCTGGCTGAGGTAGTAGACCGAGTTTTCCGCCATCGCCTTGTAAGGCTCGCTGGACAGCCCGGAATGCGGGATCGCCACCACCAGATCGGCGCCCTGTTTACGCATTTCCGGCACGTAGCGCTTGGCGGTGGCGGTGATGTCGTCCACCGTCACTTTGCCCTGCAGGTTAGCTTTATCCCACACCAGGATCTGCGGCGGCACGAAGCCGATGTAGCCGATGCGCAGCGTATGCGCCTTGCCGTCGCGGTCTTTCACCGGCGTATCGACGATGATGTAGGGCGTGAACAGCGGTTTTTGCGTTTTGGCGTCGACGACGTTGGCGTTGATGTACGGGAATTTGGCGCCGGCGATGGCGTTTTTCAGGTAGTCCAGCCCGTAGTTGAATTCATGGTTGCCGATGTTGCCGACCACGTAGTCCAGCGTGTTCATCGCCTTATAGACCGGGTGCACGTCGCCCGGCTTCAACCCCTTGGCCGCCATGTAGTCGCCGAGCGGGCTGCCCTGAATGATGTCGCCGTTGTCCACCAACACCGCGTTGGTGGCCTGTTGGCGCGCCTGCTGGATCAGGCTGGCGGTGCGCACCAGGCCGAACTTGTCGGTCGGCGTGTCCTTGTAGTAATCGAAGTCCATCATGTTGCTATGCAGATCGGTGGTTTCCAGCACGCGCAGATCGACGGTGGCCGCCTGCGCCGAGGCGCACACCAGCAGCGCAAGCGCGGACAGCGTCAGTGGATGCTTCATCATTTGGGGGCTCTCCATTCCATTATTCGAGTGTTATCGCAGAGGGAAATGTAATTAACATTGCTTGCCACAGTAAACTGTGAAGTGTGGCAGAAAACGGCGGCAGGTAACGCGGGGAAGTTCACAGTTGCGCCCAACAAGATCTGAGGAATTCCCGGGGGTTAGCCGGTTGAGATGGATATTCGGCGTAAAAAAAACTAGTCTGCTAGCAGAGACAGAGGGAAATTTCCCACGGAGATGCAGAGTTGAGGTGCATGATGTTAGAGCGAATTTGCCAACTGTCCCGCGAGGCGGGGGCGGCGATCATGGCGGTGTACGACGGTGAACAACCGCTTGATGTCGCACAGAAAAAAGATGATTCACCGGTGACGGCGGCCGATCTGGCGGCGCATCACATCATCAAGCGCGGCCTGGCGGCGCTGACGCCGGAGGTGCCGCTGCTGTCGGAAGAAGATCCGCCGGCGTGGGAAGAGCGCCGCAGCTGGACGCGTTACTGGCTGGTCGATCCGCTGGACGGCACCAAAGAGTTCTTGCACCGCAACGGTGAGTTCACGGTCAATATCGCCCTGATTGAAGAGGGGCAGGCGGTGATGGGCGTGGTGTACGCGCCGGCGATAGACGTATTGTATCTGGCGGAGCGCGGCAAGGCCTGGAAAGAAGAGAAGGGCGTGCGGCAGGCGATCGGCGTCAGCAATGCGCACCCGCCGCTGGTGGTGGTGAGCCGCTCGCATATCGACGACGAGCTGAAAGATTATCTGCAGCAGCTGGGCGAGCACCAGACCGTGTCCGTCGGCTCCTCGCTGAAGTTCTGCCTGGTGGCGGAAGGCAAGGCGCAGCTCTATCCGCGCTTCGGGCCGACCAACATTTGGGATACCGCCGCAGGGCATGCGGTGGCGGTGGCCGCCGGGGCGCAAATTCACGATTGGCAGGGCAGGCCGTTGCTCTATACCCCGCGTGAATCCTTCCTCAACCCCGGCTTCCGGGTGTCGCTGTTCTGAGTTAGTTCGCCAACAGCTGGTGCAGCTTGGACATCACCTGCTGCACCTCTTCCGGCGTCAGCGCGCCGTCTTTGGCAAACTGAATGCGCCCTTGCTTATCCAGCACCACGATGGCGGAGCCTTTCGGCTGCAGATCCCAGGCCTTGCGCACGTTACCGTCGCTGTCGACGATAAACTGCGACCACGGGAACTCCTTCTTGCTGTCTTCAATGCTGCTGCGCACAAACATCGCGGTGCCCATCAGGGCATCGTCGGTGTTGACGATTGTCGTCGTTTGGTAACGATCGTGTGGTAGCTTCGCCTTCTTGATCGCTTCAATCAGTGGGTCGTTCATGTCTTTGGCGGAGCTGCGGCCGGCAATATGTTGTATCACTCGCACTTTTCCACTGAGCTGCGCGCTGTTCCAGTTCTGGTAGCTAAAATTACCTTCAGCGTAATTGAGCTCTCCTTTGTCGCTGACGCCGACCGGCGCCACGCGCTGCTGGAGCTGGAAGTTGTGCGCGGAAGCGAAAAGCGGGGCGAGCAGCAGGGATACCATCAGCATGCGACTTGTTTTCATGCTTTCTCCTTGTAATGGGGGGAATTTGTGCGACAGCACTTCGACAGCCTAAAGCATAGGATGTGATAAGAGGTCTGTCCTGTTAACCGGATCGCAGATTTTCCCTTGGTTCGCTAATCATCAGATTTTGAAGGGATATCCTGAAAACGTTATAAATTATCATATACAATTCTGTCAAAAAGTGTAAATCCAGTGCAGATCACCGGGCAGAAGTGAACGATCTGGTCTTTACTGGGTCTACTACATGCAATCAAGTTGCGTTCTGAATTTCGAGGCTGCCACCTTTGGCGGCTCGCTGAGCGCATGGATCAACGGGAGGAGCGTAAAAGAATGAGAATCTTCCAGCGTTATAACCCTTTGAAAGTGGCGAAGTACGTTAAGACCCTGTTTCGCGGAAGGCTGTATATCAAGGACGTGGGCGCATTTGAATTCGACGAGGGGAAAATCCTGCCGCCGAAGATTCGCGACAAGCGCCATTTCAGCGTGATGTCTGAAGTGAACCGTCAGGTGCTGCTGCTGCAGGCCGAGATGGGGTGAACACCTCGCTGACAGCGGTAAAAAAATGCGGCCCCGATGGGGCCGCTGATGTTTTTGTCTTATCGCCGTCAAGCTACGGGGTGTCTTCCGGCGCTTTCGGCAGCACCGCCGCCGGTTTGTCGCTCAGCCGGGTGACCAGCAACTGGTCTATCTTGTAGCTGTCGATATCCACCACTTCGAACTTGTAGCCGGCGTATTTGACGAAGTCGGTGCGTTTCGGGATCTTGCGCAGCATATACATCATAAAGCCGCCGATGGTCTCGTAGTTGCCCGCCTGCGGGAACTCGTCGATATCCAGCACGCGCATCACGTCGTCGATCGGCGTGCCGCCCTCAATCAGCCATGAGCTTTCGTCGCGCGCCACGATCTGCTCTTCCTGGCCCTGGCCGACCAAATCGCCCATCAGCGTGGTCATCACGTCGTTGAGGGTGATGATGCCCACCACCAACGCATATTCATTGAGGATCACCGCGAAGTCTTCGCCGGCGGTCTTGAAGCTTTCCAGCGCTTCGGACAGCGTCAGCGTATCCGGCACGATCAGCGCCGAGCGGATCTGCACGCCGCTGCTCAGCACCAGGCTCTGGTTGCCCAGCACGCGGTTCAGCAGGTCTTTGGAGTCGACGTAGCCGACCACCTGATCGATATGGCCGTCGCACACCAGGAACTTGGAGTGCGGATGGGTCGAGACCTTCTCCTTGATGCTCTCTTCGCTTTCGCGCAGGTCGAAGTACACCACGCTTTCGCGCGAGGTCATCGAAGACGGCACGGTGCGCGATTCCAGTTCGAACACGTTTTCAATCAGCTCATGTTCCTGCTTACGCAGCACGCCCGCCAGGGCGCCGGCTTCCACCACCGCGTAGATGTCGTCGGAGGTGATGTCGTCCTTGCGCACCATCGGCAGCTTGAACATACGGAAGATCAGGTTGGCCATGCCGTTGAAGAACCACACCAGCGGGCGGAAGATCATGATGGAGAAACGCATCGGGTTGATGATCCGGACGGCGACCGTCTCTGGTGCAATCATACCGATGCGCTTCGGGGTCAAATCGGCGAACAGGATAAACAGGCTGGTCACCAGCACGAAGGAGCAGATGAAGCTGACCTGTTCCGCCAGTTCGGGCGACAGGAAACGATCGAACAACACCTTGAAGGTGGGAGAGAAAGCCGCGTCGCCGACGATACCGCCGAGGATGGCCACGGCGTTCAGGCCGATCTGCACCACGGTGAAGAAGATGCCTGGGGTTTCTTGCAGTTTAAGCACTCTGGCGGCGTTGACGTTGCCTTCGTCCGCCATCAGCTTCAGTTTGATCTTGCGCGAGGCGGCCAGAGAGATTTCCGACAGTGAGAAGAACGCACTCACCGCGATCAGAAAAAGAATCAGTAAAATACTGTTTAACATAATCTATCCATACGTGCCGACGGGATGCCGGCGCTCTTGAGGAAGGGTAGTACATAGTAAAAAAAGCAGCGATAACAACCAGAAGGGAAGCTATCGGGCCGCAGAAGCGGCCCGCACAGTATAGCAGTTGCCCCACAGGAGCCGCCAGCGGTTAAAAAAGTGCCGCCGGCCGGCATCGGATCAGCCCTGCGGCGGCAGGCAAACGCCGGTGCCGCCCAGCCCGCAGTAGCCTTCCGGATTCTTGAACAGGTACTGCTGATGATCGTCTTCCGCGTAATAGAACGGCAGCGCCGGCGCGATCTCGGTAGTGATGACGCGCTTGTCGCCTGCCGCCTCCATCGCCTGCTGGAAGCGCTGCAGGCTGCTTTCCGCCTCGGCCTGCTGCTCCGGGCTCAGCATATAAATCGCCGAGCGGTACTGGGTGCCGACGTCGCCGCCCTGGCGCATGCCCTGCGCCGGATCGTGATTTTCCCAGAACACCTGCAGCAGCTGTTTGTAGCTGACGACCTGCGGATCGAACACCACGCGCACCACTTCGGCGTGGCCGGTCTGGCCGCTGCACACTTCGCGGTAGGTCGGGTTCGGCGTGTAGCCGCCGCTGTAGCCGGCGGCGGTGCTGTAGACGCCCGGCTGCTGCCAGAACAGGCGCTCAACGCCCCAGAAACAGCCCATGGCGAAGATCGCCACCTCCATGCCTGCTGGCACCTGGGTCATCGAGTGTTCGGTGACCACGTTGAGCGTTGCGACAGGCATTGGCGTGGTGCGGCCAGGCAGCGCGCTTGCCTTATCGACGGTTTGTGATTTATCAAAAAATGGCACCACGGTTGACTCCTGTTGTCACAGTAAGAATTGACCCTACATGGGGGCGGTTCGGTTGTATCTCACCGCGTCTTTGCCCACAATAAGTGGCAAGTTGAGTTTATGTATAAGCTTAACGCAGTATTTTGAGCGCCAAAAGTGAAGAATTCGCCTGTTGCGCGGTGGTGGCAGCGCGGCGGGCGGCGTCCGGAACAAGGTTGAAGAGGGCTGCCGTCATGATAGCGCGGAGTCTGCCCTGGCCCCGGAGCGAACACCATAACAGGAAAGTAAAATCAATAAGGAGAACACGTGCCAAAGTACCCGGTCATGTGCTTGATATCTGTGTTGCTTGCGGCACCTGCGGCCTATGCGGCCAACGTGCGCTTGCAGGTGGAGGGGTTAAGCGGAGAGTTGGAAAAAAACGTCCGGGTGCGGCTGTCGTCGATCACGCCTGAAGAGGTCGGCACCGACGGGCGCTTCCGCGCGCGGGTGGATGAGGCGGTGCGCCAGGGGCTGCGCGCGCTCGGCTATTACCAGCCGACCATCGAGTTTACGCTGGACGATCGGCCGGGGATGTCGCGCCCGGTGCTGCACGCCAAGGTCAATCCGGGCGAACCGGTGCGTATCGCCGGCGCCAACATCGTGCTGGAAGGCGGCGCGAAGACCGATGAGGACTATCTGGCGCTGGTGAAGAAGGGGCGGCCGACCATCGGCGAGATCCTCAACCACGGCAAGTATGACAGTTTCAAAGGCTCGCTCACCGGCCTGGCGCTGCGCAAAGGCTACTTCGACGCCGACATGACCAAAAGCCAACTCGGCGTGGCCGAAGATCTGCACAAGGCGTTTTGGGATATCGATTTCAACAGCGGCGAACGTTACCGCTTCGGCAAGGTGAAATTCACCGGTTCGCAAATCCGCGAAGACTATCTGCAAAATCTGGTGCCCTTTCATCAGGGGGATTACTACAGTTCGGAGGATTTGGCCGAGCTGAACCGCCGTTTGTCCGCCACCAACTGGTTCAACTCGGTGGTGGTATCCCCTGATTTCAACGATGCCAAAGAGAACAAGATTTTGCCGTTGGACGCGCTGGTGACGCCGCGCACGCGCAACACCGTCGAAACCGGTATCGGCTACTCCACCGACGTCGGCCCGCGGGTGAAAGGCACCTGGAAAAAGCCCTGGCTCAACGATCGCGGGCATAGTCTGGAAACCAGCGCCAGCGTGTCGGCACCGGAGCAGCAGCTGGATCTGACCTACAAGATCCCGTTGCTGAAGAACCCGCTGGAGCAGTATTACCTGCTGCAGGGCGGCCTCAAGAACGTCGATCTTAACGACACCAAGTCCGTCACCTCCAAAGTGGTGGCCTCGCGCAACTGGGATCTTTCCAGCGGCTGGCAGCGGGCGATCAACCTGACCTGGCGCTGGGATAACTTTACCCAGGGTAACGTCAGCAACACCACCATGCTGCTGTATCCTGGCGTCAGCTTCAGCCGCACCCGTTCGCGCGGCGGTCTGATGCCGACCTGGGGCGACAGCCAGCGCTACTCTATCGACGTGTCCGACACCTCCTGGGGCTCCGGCGTGGACTTTGCGCTGATGCAGGCGCAGAACGTCTGGATCCGCACCCTGGCCGACAAGCATCGTTTTGTGGCGCGCGGGCAGGTGGGCTGGATAGAAACCAACGACTTCGACAAGGTGCCGCCGGATCTGCGCTTCTTCGCCGGCGGTGACCGCAGCATTCGCGGCTACAAGTACAAAGACATCTCGCCGCGCGGTGACGACGGCAAGCTGACCGGCGCCTCCAAGATGCTGACCGGCTCGCTGGAGTACCAATACAACGTGACCGGCAAATGGTGGGGGGCGATGTTCGTCGACTCCGGTGAAGCGGTGAACGATATCAAGAAGAGCAACTTCAAGACCGGCGCCGGCGTAGGCGTGCGCTGGCAGTCGCCGGTGGGGCCGGTGAAGCTGGATATCGCCGCGCCTGTGGGAGACAAGGACACCCACGGGATGCAGTTCTACATCGGTTTGGGGCCTGAACTATGAGCCTGGTTAAAAAGATTTGTCTCGGATTTCTGGTCGTTCTGCTGTTGCTGATCGGCGGCCTGGCCTTCCTGATAGGCACCACCACCGGTTTGCATATGGTCATCAACGGCGCGGCGCGCTGGGTGCCGGGGCTGGAGATCGCCGGCGTCAGCGGCGGCTGGCGCGATCTGACGCTGAAGGGCGTGAAGTATCAGATGCCGGGCGTGACGGTCAACGCCGGGCAGTTCCATCTGTCGCTCGATCTCTCCTGCTTTAAGCGCAGCTCGTTGTGCGTCAATGCCTTGACCGCCCAGGATGTGGACGTGGCGGTGAACACCAAAGAGATGGCGCCTTCCGCGCCGGTGGAGGAGAGCAGTGAGCCGACCACCAATCTCAGCACGCCTTACCCGATCACGCTGCGCCTGTTGGCGTTGAACAACGTCAAGGTCACCGTCGACGACACCGCCATCTCGCTGGCCGAGTTCCGCACCGGCGCGCAGTGGCAAGAGCGCGCGCTGACGCTGATGCCGACCAAGATCGGCTCGCTGCTGATCGCCTTGCCGAAAACCCCGCAAAACCCGCTGCCGGAAGCGGTGCAGCCGGCGGTCGAGGTGGCGAAAAAGGTCGGCGAGCAGGTTACCGACGCGGCGAAGCCGGCACCTCAGCCGGAAGAGAAGCCGCTGGGCGAAACGCTGAAGGAACTGTTCGCCAAACCGCTGTTGCCGGATCTGCCGGACATCCGCCTGCCGCTGGATATCACCGTCAAAGAGATCAGCGGCGAGCAACTGCGCTTGACCGGCGATACCGACGTGCTGATCACGAGCCTGTTGCTGCAGGCCAGCACGCAGGATCAACATATCCAGCTGGACAACTTCGACGTGAAGTCGCCGCAGGGCACGCTGTCGCTGCAGGGGCAGGCGACACTGACCGGCGACTGGCCGGTGTCCCTGACCGCCAACAGCGCGCTGAACATCGAACCGCTGAAGGGCGAGAAGGTGAAGCTGAACGTCGGCGGCGGGCTACGTGACGAGCTGAAGGTGGCGCTGAACCTGTCCGGCCCGGTCGGCGCCCAGCTCGATGTGCAAACCCGGCTGGCCGAAGCCGGCCTGCCGCTGGCGCTGACGTTGCAGAGCAAGCAGCTGAAATGGCCGCTGAGCGGCGAGGCGCAGTATCAGGTCAACGATTTCCGCCTGCGCTTTAACGGCAAGGCGACCGACTACGCGCTGTCGACGCGCGCCAATCTGAAAGGCCAGGATCTGCCGCCGGCGGTGCTGACGCTGGACGGCAAAGGCAACGTCGAGCAGTTCAAGCTGGAGCGCCTGCGCCTGGCGGCGCTGCAGGGCAATACCGATCTCACCGCGTTGGTGGACTGGAGCAAGGCCATCAGCTGGAACTCGCAATTGACGCTGAGCGGCATCAATACCGCCAAGCAGTGGCCGGAATGGCCGGCGAAACTCGACGGCAAGATCACCACGCGCGGCAGCCTGCACGGCGGCAGCTGGCAACTGCAGGTGCCGGTGCTGCAGCTGGACGGCAACGTGAAGCAGAACAAGGTCACGGCGCGCGGTACGCTGAGCGGCAACGCCGCCGGGCAGTGGAAAATCCCCGGCATCGATCTGGCACTGGGGCGTAACCAACTGAACGTCAAAGGGCAGCTGGACGAGAAGAGCTGGAACCTGGACGCCAACATCGACGCGCCGCGTCTGGACGGCGCGCTGCCGGGCCTGGGCGGCATCGCCAAAGGGCTGCTGAAGCTGCGCGGCAATCTGCAGGCGCCGCAGCTGCTGGCTGATTTGACCGCATCCGGCCTGCAGTGGCAGGCGCTGCGCATCAACCGCGTGAAAATAGACGGCGACGTGCGCTCCACGGATCAGATTCAGGGGCAGTTGGCGGTACGCGTTGAGCAGTTGAAGCAGGATGCGCTGGAGGTCAGCCTGCTGACCCTCGACGCCAAGGGCAGCGAGAAGCAGCACCAGCTGCAGCTGAAGATCGACGGCAAACCGGTCTCCGGCCAGCTGGCGCTGCAGGGCAGTTTCGATCGCCAGCAGCAGCGCTGGCGCGGCAATCTGAACAACACTCGCTTCGATACGCCGGTCGGGGAATGGCGCCTGACGCGCGCCATCGCGCTGGACTACCTGAACACCGAGCAGAAAATCAGCGTCGGGCCGCACTGTTGGCAGAACCCGAACGCCGAGCTGTGCGTGCCCAAGACCATTGAAGCCGGCCAGAGCGGCCAGGCCAGCGTGGTGCTCAACCGGTTCGATCTGGCGATGATCAAGCCGTTCCTCGGCCCGGAAACCGCCCTGAGCGGGGTGTTCACTGGCCGGGCCGACGTCAGTTGGAAACCGGGCGGCGCGCTGCCGGAGGCGAAAGTCACGCTGGCCGGCAACGGCGTCAAAGTGGTGCAGCAGGTGCAGGGCAACGCGCTGCCGATCGCCTTCGACACGCTGACCCTCAACGCCGGCCTGAACAACGGTCGCGCGCTGGCCGACTGGCGGATCAAGCTGACCAACAACGGCCAGTTCGACGGCAATATCCAGGTGGCGGATCCGCAGGTGCGGCGCACCATCAGCGGCAACGTCAATATCACCAACATCTCACTGGCGCTGATCAACCCGGCGCTGATGAAGGGCGAAAGCGCGGCGGGCATGCTGAACGCCAATCTGCGCCTGGGCGGTAGCGCGCAGAAGCCGCTGGTGTTCGGGCGCCTGGCGTTGGATCGGGCGAAGGTGCAGGGGCACTGGATGCCGTTCGATATGACCGACGCGCGGCTGGCGGTGAATTTCAACGGCATGACCTCGACGCTGGAAGGGCTGCTCAGCACCACGCGCGGCCAGCTGAATCTGGCGGGCGACGCCGACTGGCGCGATATCAACGCCTGGCGTGCGCGCATTGCCGCCAAGGGCGATAAGCTGCGGGTGACGGTGCCGCCGATGATCCGCATCGACGTGTCGCCGGATCTGGTGTTCGAAGCCACGCCGCAGCTGTTCTCGCTCAACGGCAAGGTCGACATTCCCTGGGCGCGCATCACGGTGCAGGAGCTGCCGGAAAGCGCGGTGGGCGTCTCTTCCGACGAGGTGATGCTGGACGACCAGCTGAAGCCGATTCAACCGAAGACCGCCTCGATCCCGATCAACAGCAATCTGATGATCCACGTCGGCAATGACGTGCGGCTGGACGCTTTTGGTCTGAAAGCCCGTCTGAAGGGCGACCTGAAGGTGGTGCAGGACAAGAAAGGGCTGGGCCTCAACGGCCAGATTGACATCCCTTCCGGCCGCTTCCATGCTTATGGTCAGGATTTGATCGTGCGTAAAGGGCAGCTGATGTTCTCCGGCCCTCCGGATCAGCCGCTGCTGAATATCGAGGCGATCCGCAACCCGGAATCCACCGAGGACGATGTGACCGCCGGCGTGCGCGTGACCGGCCTGGCGGATGCGCCGAAGCTGGAAGTGTTCTCCGATCCGGCCAAATCGCAACAGGAAGCCCTGTCTTATCTGCTGCGCGGCCAGGGCTTGAGCAGCTCCGGCGCCGACGGTAACGCCATGACCTCGATGTTAATCGGCATGGGGGTTGCACAAAGTGGTCAACTTGTGGGTAAAATCGGCGAGGCATTCGGCGTGAGTAATTTGGCTCTGGACACTCAGGGGGTTGGCGACAGTTCCCAGGTTGTCGTGAGCGGCTATGTTCTCCCAGGCTTACAAGTAAAATATGGGGTGGGCATCTTCGACTCCTTGGCCACGCTGACGTTGCGTTATCGCCTGATGCCTAAGTTGTATCTTGAAGCGGTGTCTGGTCTCGACCAGGCATTAGATTTGCTCTATCAGTTTGAGTTTTAGCGATGCGAATAATTGTCTACGGCAGTTTACGGCGCAAACAGGGAAACAGCCATTGGATGACCAACGCCCAATGGCTCGGCGAGCACGAGCTCGAAGGCTATCAGATTTATAATCTGGGCCATTACCCGGCGGCGATCCCTGGAGAGGGCACGATACATTGCGAGGTGTATCGTATTAACTCATCGATTCTGGCAGAGCTGGACGAACTGAAAAGCAACACCAAGGACTATAAGCGCGAGCTGATTCAGACGCCTTATGGGAGTGCGTGGATCTACCTGTACAAACACAGCGTGGACGGTTACCCGCGAATTACCAGCGGTGACTGGCTGAAGCGTCTCGACGAACAGTAAGAAAAAAAACACCGCTCATTGAGCGGTGTTTTTTCATCGGACGGCGGCAGGCATTACTTCTTGGCAGCGCGTTCGAAGGAGGCGATGATTTCCGCTTTAGCTGCGGCAGCGTCTGCCCAGCCTTCCACTTTCACCCATTTGCCTTTTTCCAGATCTTTGTAGTGCTCGAAGAAGTGAGCGATCTGGGCTTTCAGCAGTTCTGGCAGGTCGTTCACGTCTTTCACGTGATCGTACTCTTTGGTCAGCTTGCTGTGCGGTACCGCAACCAGCTTGGCGTCTTCACCGGCTTCGTCGGTCATCTTCAGCACGCCAACCGGACGGCAGCGGATCACGGAGCCCGGCTGCAGCGGGTATGGGGTTGGGACCAGCACGTCAACCGGGTCGCCGTCCAGAGACAGGGTGTGGTTGATGTAGCCGTAGTTGCACGGGTAGAACATCGCGGTGGACATGAAACGGTCAACGAACAGCGCGCCGGTTTCTTTGTCGATTTCGTATTTGATTGGATCGGCGTTGGCCGGGATTTCGATTACTACGTAGATGTCTTCCGGCAGGTCTTTGCCAGCAGGGACCAGATTCAAGCTCATGTCGGTTTCCTTTAATCATCAAACCAGAAATGGAGTGGCGGCTATTATAGCCAAAACGTCCTCAAAGTACTCTCATTTTTCGGGACATGAAGCTGCACCAGTACTGCATAGTACACACAAAATGTACCACTTTTCGGTCCAGAGCTGAAGTCACAGGTTAGTGGCTATGTTGCTGTGGGTTTGGTTGCTTGTTAGAGCTTACGGAAGTATTGAAAAGCAACTAACAGAGTGCAAGATTTGTTCGTACCAATCTTTCGAAGCAGGTCACATCTGTGGTGTCACAAACGTTCCGTTTTTGATGCTTTGTTAACAAAATAGTTTTAAGTTAACTTTTTACATTTATGTTGACAAATTAACAATAAAAAACATACTCTATGAGAGTACCCGACAAAGAACAGATAGAGCTACACTAGGAGAAGTAATTTTGACACCGAAAATGCCTTGGGAATTAAACCCTGCTTTAGAAAAACAGCACCTTATCACTGTTGCCAAATTTATTGCTGAAGTTCGCAACTCTGTCGTTGATCTTCATGATGAAGATCTGGGGGATACGAACCAATCTTTGGGCTTCAGAGCATATGAATGCTGTCGTAGCCGCATCAACAAGGCAGTGCTTGTAGAAAAGATTTGGCCGTTTCTTTCAATAGTTCGTAAAGGTGGCAAATTCACTTTTGCGATAGGTAAGACTCCTGTCAGATTTTACAAAGGAAGCCCTAGCTGCATAGAAGAAAGACGCCAAATTCCTTGTTCAGAAGCAGTGAAGCAGATGTCTCTTCTAGAACTAGATAATCCAGATTACTCTCGAATTATTTGGTACTTTGTTGTTGAAACTGATCAATTTAAATATGCCGAATCTGTAACATTCGCAGGTTATCTAGATGGTGTACAAGTATCTGCTTACGAAATTCCATTAGATGGTTTAGTCCCTCTCCTGTCTACAATTGGCACATCTAATAATGAAGATGACGTAATTGATAAATCCGTCAAGATCCCTAAACCTAAAGTGTCTCCTAAGAAGCCAAAACAGGATGACGATCAAGCAACAACAGCATTAAACAACGAGTAACTTATGTTCGCTGAATTTATAGGTGATCGTCTACGCTTAGCTCGCCTCTTGAAAGGTTATACACTTCAAGAGGTTGGTGATGCAGCTTGTGTGACTCGCCAAAATATCCATCAGCTTGAAAGTGGTGCAAGAAACCCTAGTGACGATGTTGCAAAAGCACTGGCAGAATTCTTAGGGGTTAAAGAAGATTTTTTCTTTAAACCCTTAGAAACAGAAGTAAAGTCTGAACAATGCCATTTTAGAAAAAGAAAGACCACACCAGTCAATGTAGCTAATCGCGTTTTAGCGTTTGGTACTATATTTGAACAGCTTGTATCTAATTTACATGAACAGCTTGAATTGCCAGAGCCTGACTTTGATATCTTGGAAAAGTATAACATTAGTGCAAAAGCATTTGACGCTTCAATCATTGAGAAAGCTGCTGAAAAAGCCAGGTTACACTGGGGGCTTGGGTTAAACTCCCCGATAGATAGTATGACAAGGGTACTAGAATCAGCTGGGGCTATAGTTGTTTTTATTGATGATCCGTCAGATAAAGTTGACGCATTGTCAATGAATAGAAAATACCCAGTTGTCATAAGGAACACAGCTAAAGACAATACTTGCCGTATGAGATTCGATCTTGCCCATGAGTGCGGACATTTAATTTTGCATCAAGGTATTGAGACTGGTGATTCGAAAACAGAGAAGGAAGCTGATATGTTTGCAAGTGCATTTCTGTTTCCAAGAATTGCATTTGTGAAGGAGTTTCAAAAATGCATGGTAGGCTCTAAACCTATAATTAGAAAAATAATTGAGCTTACATTAGCATGGAAAGTAAGCGCTAAAATGATTATTTACCGGGCCCGCTCTCTAAATTTAATTACTGCTGTAGACTATAGATCATTAAACATTTTCTTAAACAATAAAGGTTATACAAAGAAAGAGCCTTACAATGACTTAATCAACGATAGTGATCCTGAGTTATTGCGTGATGCATTAGAAGTTATGCATCGTGAATTGGGAATAACAGTTGAAATGCTTGCTGATAAATTAGGGCTTACTATGGATACCTTCAGGATTTTCGCACCATACAACATAAGTGATGAAAAAAACAACATCATACCTCTAAGGTTCTAATCTTTTTCCAATAGGCCATATAAACATGGCCTATTGGACTCATCTATTCCTGCCATGTCAACGTACCCCTTTATGTTTGTTATGTAAAAATCTCTCCCATTTTTTATTCAATTTTTTAAAATCTAAATCAATTGAATGCTTTCCTATTCTCTTTCCTTCAAACAAATTTGAATATATACACTCGACATTGAAATGAACTGTTAGATTTTCGGGATTTATCCCCAACTCATCATTATCGAACATGTAATGACAATCCGCAGAAAGTAAGATCCCGTTACTAGTGTCCATGTTATGATTAACGGCGTACTCCTCAATATGACACGCTTGCAAAATGCTAACGAGAACCTGCCCTGTAACCGCACAACGGTAGAAGAAATTATTTGCAATGCGACGTTTAAAATCAATTTGAGCCGATTGTTCTCGCTGGGAAATAGTTGTAACAACGCTCTCAGCATTTAATTTTACATCAACAGTCTCAACGTATACGACTTTTGAGAATATTCTTTTTTTGACAATACCTCGTGAATTAATCGGTTCTATTTTGCCTCTTACTCTTAAAATATGTATCTTATTTTGTGACTTTTTTTCCGTGGTGTTTAATTTTTCATTATAAAATTTATTATATGTATACATAGATATAAACGTGCTTAACTTGCTCTCAGAATACTCTTTATTTCTTGCCCTCTCTATGGCATGAATTTTACTTTCTGCATCTTTACACTCAATAAAATACATTAAAGTATTAAAGTAACTAAACGCTCCCTCAATAACGTGATTATTATAATACTGTGAAGTAAGTTCTTTGTTGAGACATATCCTAGCAGCATCTCCCACTGGCATTTTTTTAATTAATTCTTGGTACAAGTCTTTATTGAAATATCGTGACTCTTGGTTTTTAACTACTTTTGATAAACTCAGGGTATGTGTTTTTAATTCTTCATGTTTGATGGTTGCCTTCTCTAGAACAAAGTTACTAGCAACCTCAACTTTGCCGGGCTTTTCATTTAAATTAGTTGATGAAGAAGAGTATTTGTTAATTTGACTCATTCTATATAATTCAATTCTAGCCTCTTCCTCAATCAATTCTTTTCTTCTTTTCTCTCTTAAAAGCCTAGCCTCTAATTGCTCTTCAGTCATGCCAGAGATATATTCATATGAGCCTTGATGAATATATGAAGTGCTTTTATTTATTTTTCTCAATGAGGATGTTGCTTGTCTGTCAATATGGTTCCTTTGCATTAAAATTTTATCAAGAAAAACCAAGGTAGCTCTCATTGATTCTATTTTCTTTTTTGTATGAATGTTATTTTTCAAAGAATTTAAAATGTCTTTCTTCTTTGAAACTACCTGTTGAGAGGATAGGTTATATAAACTATAAACTACCTTGTCTTCCAAAGAAATTTTTCTTTGTATGTTCTTGTTTTTTTCTGCTGCTTTTTTACTTTCTATTTTCTTTTTAATCCCTGGAAATCTTTTAGATTGTTCTTCAAGGACTAATTTTTGCTTTCTTTCTAGCTCTATATTTTTAGGTTCATTGGACTTAACAAGCATTTCAGTTATAGCGATAGCACTATCACTCTCTGAGGAGTTAATTGCATCCAATAATGCCTGAGCCATGATGCTATTTTTCATATTTCACCAAATCAACAATGTGTTTTCTATATGATTGCAGACTATTGATTATTACTTCGATACGCTATCATAACAAGATGTTACATGGCAAGGTTTACTTATTAACTTTATGACAGGAATTTGATATTATTCAAGCAATAATCGCTAGTGGAAACTAGTGCAACAATGGAATATTATCTTTGAACGATAATCCTTGAAATGGATTTTTTATTTCAATCTCGCTTAGTCTGTTCATCCAGAGGAAAAAGCACCAATTTTAGATACGTATTTGTTACGCGTTGGAATCGCTGACGTAAGTTGATCGATAAAAGAGTGCTGCCTGCCGCTTACTGAATGGATCATTAGTAAAAGCAAGACATCCCCGAATTTTAATTTCTATCGCTCCTAATTCTTGTAATCGAAATTGACTTTTCTTAATTTTTAATTACTGATCAAGTTCTTGCTCAATGTTAGGTGTTTTGCGGGATGGAACTTTACGAGAACCACCTTGGCTTCTAAACCTATCTCTTGCAGTGTTTGTAATGATTTAAGCAGGGTTAACACTTGCTTTGAAGTATCCATCATGAGCGGAGTAAGATTTTCTTGATACTCGGCGATACGTTTTTTCGTTTCAGATTTCGAATGTGTACGCAATGAACGCCGGATCTCTCTACGTTTACCAGATGGAAGAACATTAACTTTTCGGTAATACCAGATCCCATGTCGACTCAGCATAAGAGATGCCATTGAAAATACTCCTTGGTGTCACAAGTGAAATGTACTGAAAGCGTGCATGTCCATTGTTGGAGTACTTTTTACTACTAATCAATTAGTTAGATATAATGTCGTTCTATTATAGCGGACTCTTTTGCGATTTCCTGCCCTTTTCATCGTCGAAAACCCCGCGCGCCGACGCAGGGAGAATTTCCAGATTAATCCCGCCGCGGCATGAAGTTTTGCCTCCGCCTGCCGATAACTTCAACAAACAATAATGAGCCAGCAAAGCTGGCTCCGCGTTTTGCCACCCCTACTACGTCTGATCTCACTATTCTGAAGCCGGGAAGAACTCATGCTAAAAAAGATTACGGTGAAGGCTGGGCTGATCGCCCTGCTGAGCCTGATGACCATGCTGCTGATCATGGTCAGCGTTATTGGCGTCAACGCGATTAACGAAGGATCGCGCTCGATCCATACCTTAAACCAGATCCTCGGCGAAGAGCTGGGCTCGCTGGCCAACAGCTCCAACCTGACGCTGCGCGCCAGAACCGCCGCCTCGCTGGCGGTGCGCCAACGGGAGATCGGCCAGACTGATGTCTCCGACGCCACCGTGGGCCGCATCTACGGTTACCTCGAGCAGTCGAACAAGGAAATGGCGCGCTTTGTCGGCGTCGGCACCGTGACCGAGCGCGGCCGCGAACTCTCCAACCGCCTGCAAAACAGCTACCGCGCCTATCTGGAGCAGGGTGTGAAGCCGATGGCCGCCGCCATCAAGGCCGGCAAGATTGATGAGTATTATCACATTCAGGAGACGCGAATCTCCGCGTTGAGCATCGCGTTTGAAAAGGATCTCAGCGATTTCCGCAGCTTCGCCATGAAGCTCGGCGCGCAGCAGGTGTATGACGCGGAAAGCAATGCCAGTACCAAGATCACGCTGATCGTGGTGGCGGGCCTGCTCAGCGTGCTACTGGCGGTGCTGGCCTGGTTCGCGCTGCGGGTGATCATTCTGCGCCCGCTGGACGAGTCCATCGCGCAGCTGGAACACATCGCCGGCGGCGATCTGACCCACGAGATCCGCGGCGAGGGCGATACCGAGATGGGCCGCCTGGTGCGGGCGATGCAGCGCATGCAGCAGGCGCTGGCCAGTTCGGTCAGCAAAGTGCGCGACGCCAGCAGCCAGATCGACACCGGTTCACGCGAACTGGCGGCCGGCAACCTGCATCTGGCGCAGCGCACCGAAGAATCGGCCGCTTCGCTGGAAGAAACCGCCGCCAGCATGGAACAGCTGACTTCGACGGTGAAAATGAACGCCGAGAACTGCGAACAGGCCAACCAACTGGCGCTGAGCGTGTCCGATATCGCCAACCAGGGCAGCGAGGTGGTCAGCCAGGTGATGAGCAAGATGCAGGCGATCACCGACAGCTCGCGCCGCATCGCCGACATCATCAGCGTGATGGACGGCATCGCCTTCCAGACCAATATCCTGGCGCTGAACGCGGCGGTGGAAGCGGCGCGCGCCGGCGAACAGGGCCGAGGTTTTGCGGTGGTGGCCGGTGAAGTGCGTAATCTGGCGCAGCGCAGCGCCCAGTCGGCGAAAGAGATCAAAGGGTTGATCGAAGCGTCGCAGAACCGGGTGCAGGAAGGCGAGCAGATGGTGGAGTCGGCGGCGCAGACCATGAGCGGCATTACCGGCGAAGTGGGCCGGGTGACGGCGTTGATGCGTGAGATCTCGGCGGCGACGCGCGAACAAAGCAGCGGTATCGAACAGGTGAACCTGGCGGTGGCGCAGATGGATCAGGTGGCGCAGCAGAATGCGGCACTGGTGGAAGAGTCGGCGGCGGCGACGCGCTCGCTGGAAGATCAGGCTCAGCTGCTGGCGCAGAGCATGGCGGCGTTCAAGCTGTAAGGCGATAAGGGTTCGGCGCGGCGCCGAACCCTTGCAAAGAACGCGTTACTCGTCCGGGTTTTCGGCGATGAAGCGTTCCGCGTCTTCTACCATCGACTTGGTGCCGACGAAGAATGGCGCGCGCTGGTGCAGTTTCACCGGCGTGATGTCCAGAATGCGGTTTTTGCCGTCGCTGGCCTTACCGCCGGCCTGTTCGGCCAGGAACGCCATCGGGTTGCATTCGTACAGCAGGCGCAGCTTGCCTTGCGGGTGGCTGGCGGTGCTTGGGTAGATGTAGATGCCGCCTTTCAGCAGGTTGCGGTGGAAATCCGCCACCAAGGAACCGATGTAGCGCGAGGTGTAAGGGCGCTGCGTCGCTTCATCCTGCTCCTGGCAGTACTTGATGTATTTCTTCACGCCGAGAGGGAACTTGATGTAGTTGCCTTCGTTGATGGAATACATGTTGCCGCTCGCCGGGAAACGCACTTTCTCGTGGGAGAGGCAGAACACGCCCAGAGACGGATCGTAAGTGAAGGCGTGGACGCCGTAACCGGTGGTGTACACCAGCATGGTGGACGAACCGTAAACCACATAACCCGCTGCGACCTGGGCGCTGCCCGGCTGCAGGAAGTCTTCTTCGGTCACCGGCGTGCCGACCGGCGTGATGCGACGGTAGATAGAGAAAATCGTACCGACCGAGACGTTGACATCGATGTTGGACGAACCGTCCAACGGATCCATCAAAACGACATACTTGGCATTTTCAGCTCGCTCGCCGTCGAATATCACGATTTCATCTTCTTCTTCGGAAGCGATACCCGCAACTTCACCACGCGCTTTCAACGCCGCTTTCAGTTTTTCGTTCGCGTACAGGTCCAGTTTCATCTGAACTTCGCCCTGTACGTTGGACACCCCGCTGGTGCCCAGAATATCAACCAGGCCGGCCTTGTTGATGTCGCGGTGGATGATTTTGGCGCCCAGTTTAATTGCAGAAAGTAACGCGGTCAGCTCGCCGGTGGCGTGAGAGAAGTCGTGCTGTTTCTCGACGATAAATTCGCCTAACGTTTTCATGACACAATCCCTGAATCTACGGATGGATAGCGGCCTGTTAACAAACCGCCAACGTTTTCGCGTGCAGTGTAGCCCAAAGATGCGCGCTATTCATAGGCAAATCCATTTCTTCTGGACGATTCTGAGCGTTAGAATATGCCGACATTCGATGCACTCACATGAGAAACCTATGCGCATTCACATTCTTGGGATCTGTGGCACCTTTATGGGCGGGTTGGCGATGCTGGCGCGCTCACTGGGGCATGACGTCACCGGTTCGGACGCCAACGTCTACCCGCCGATGAGCACGCTGCTGGAGAACCAGGGGATCGATCTTATTCAGGGTTATGATCCGGCCCAGCTGGATCCGGCGCCGGATCTGGTGATCATCGGCAACGCCATGACGCGCGGCAACCCGTGCGTGGAGGCGGTGCTGGAACGTGGCATCCCTTACGTTTCCGGCCCGCAGTGGCTGCACGATGCCGTGTTGCGCGATCGCTGGGTACTGGCGGTCGCCGGCACCCACGGCAAAACCACCACCGCCGGCATGGCGACCTGGATCCTCGAGGCCTGCGGCTACCAGCCCGGCTTCGTCATCGGCGGCGTGCCGGGCAACTTCGACGTATCGGCGCGCCTTGGCGGCAGCCCGTTCTTCGTGATCGAGGCCGACGAATATGACTGCGCGTTCTTCGACAAGCGCTCCAAGTTCGTGCACTACAGCCCGCGCACGCTGATCATGAACAACCTGGAGTTCGACCACGCCGATATCTTCGACGATCTGAAAGCCATCCAGAAACAGTTCCACCACCTGGTGCGTCTGGTGCCGGGCAAAGGCAAGATCATCCTGCCGGACAACGACAGCCACCTGAAGCAGGTGATGGCGATGGGCTGCTGGAGCGAGCAGGAGCTGGTGGGGGAAGAGGGCACCTGGCGCGCACAGAAGCTGACGCCGGACGCCAGCCATTACGCTGTGTTCCTCGACGGCGAACAGGTCGGCGAAGTGAACTGGGCGCTGGTGGGCGAGCACAACATGCATAACGGCCTGATGGCCATCGCCGCCACCCGCCACGTCGGCGTGCAGCCGGCGGACGCCTGCCGCGCGTTGGGCGATTTCATCAACGCCCGCCGCCGCCTGGAGCTGCGTGGCGAAGCCAACGGCGTCACGGTCTACGACGACTTCGCGCACCACCCGACGGCGATCCTGGCCACTCTGGCCGCGCTGCGCGGCAAGGTCGGCGGCACGGCGCGCATTCTGGCGGTGCTGGAGCCGCGCTCCAACACCATGAAAATGGGCATCAGCAAAAACGATCTGGCGCCTTCGCTCGGCCGCGCCGACGAGGTGTTCCTGTTCCAGCCGCACCACATTCCGTGGCAGGTGGCGGAAGTGGCGGATGCCTGCGTGCAGCCGGCGCATTGGAGCGCGGATCTCGACACGCTGGTGGACATGGTGGTAAAAACCGCACAGCCGGGCGATCACATTCTGGTGATGAGCAACGGCGGTTTCGGCGGCATTCACGACCGTCTGCTGGACGCGCTGGCGAAAAAGCAGGAACCGAAAGTCACCTACTGATCGCTCAGCCGCATCAGCCACATCAAGGGCCGCATTCGCGGCCTTTTTTACGCCCATAAAAAAGCCCTCGCGAGCGAGGGCAACGGGGTTCGTCGGATAGGACGACGAGAGGGTCTCTGGGAAATCGGCGTTTGCGTCAGAACTCGGCAGTGGCAGTGACGAGGGTAATCAGCTCTGCAAAGCCGTTCCCAGAGTTGTTATTTGTAAATCTCGGCGGTGGCGTGGTAGTTGCCTTCGTTACGCGCTTCGATCACGCGGTAGGCGGTCGCGCCTTTCGCGTCGGCTTTGTCGGACAACGCCTGGCGAATGTCGGTCGGCGCGCCGTCGATGCCGCTGACGGTGATGGTGCCGATAGATTGCAGATTGGCGGTCTGATCGTTAGTCACCAGCTGGGCGGCGGAGGCGCCGAAGGAGATGACAGACAGCAGGCCGAATGCAGCGAGAGTAGTTTTCATGTTCATGATAGCGATCCTTGGTCATAACAGCCTGGAAGGGCTTGGCAGCGATTTTTATTCTTGAAGGCCGTTATGACAGCGTTTGATTCCAGAGATGTATTGCCCGTTGCCGGGTAATGCCGGTACTTATTTGTAGATTTCAGCGGTTGCGTGGAAGCTGCCGTCATTGCGGGCTTCGATTACGCGGTAAGCGGTCGCCCCTTTGGCGTCGGCTTTGTCGGACAGCGCCTGGCGGATGTCGGAAGGCGCAGCGGCGACGCCGCTCACGGTGATTACACCGGCCGGTTGCAGTTTTGCGGCCTGAGTTGCATCAATAGATTGTGCTGCGAATGCACCAAAGGAAAGCATGGACAGAACGCTCAGGGTTGCAACGGTAGCTTTAATTTTCATCATCTCACCTCATCGTATTCTTTTATCAGTTCCAACGAACTGTGATTCAGTTCACGAAAATGAGTATACAGCTAGTAACGCGAAAAATTAATAGTTAGCTAACAGTTGCTAGTGAAACTTTAACCTTATGATCCTTATTTTTTATAACTGTAAGGAATAAAAAACGCTCACAAAACGATCTTTTGATGTTAAATTTATGTAATTTCAATAAGGTAAGTGCTTTTGACCAAAAGTGCGGAAGATCACAGTGGGTACTGCTGGTTACATGTAGATGTCATGGAAATGTGTTGCTGAGGGATAAAAAAGCAGTGTTAAACGCGGTTGAGGGCGGGAAAGGTAACGTAAGAGTTAAAGAAGCGCTAACAAAGTGCGGGCTAAAGCCGCACTTTGTTAGCGCCAGGTTTCACAGCTCTTGCTCGAACACGCCCAGAATAGCCTCATGCAGTTTCTGAGCGGTAAAGCCGTTGGACGGGGTGACGAAAATCGTGTCGTCGCCGGCAATCGTGCCGAGGATGCCCTGGGATTTCCCCAATGAGTCGAGCAGGCGGGCGATCAGCTGCGCGGCGCCCGGGCTGGTGTGGATCACCACGACGGCGTCGTTATGGTCGACGTCCAGCACCAGATTCTTCAATGGGCTGGTGGTGGTCGGCACGCCGAGTTCGGCAGGAAGGCAATACACCATTTCCATTTTGGCATTGCGCGTACGTACCGCGCCGAACTTGGTCAGCATGCGCGATACTTTGGATTGGTTAATGTTTTCGAAGCCTTCTTCTTGCAGCGCCAAAACGATCTCGCCTTGAGAACTGAATTTTTCTTCTTTCAATAACGCTTTGAACGTCTTGATCAGATCTTCCTGTTTTGCGGGATTACGCATTTTGCACCGTGGAATGTTGATAGTGGAAGTCATGATTATGCATATAGATGAATTTTTATGCAACAAAGGCCGACCCAAAGAAAATAAGCATGACCGGGCGGCGAGGAAAGGGCGGCATTTTAACAAAATCCGGCCGCGATGAATATGCCCTTTTGGCGACGGAAAATCGGCCCGCAGTGGTAAATAAAATGTTATTAAAATGATGTTGTTCTGATGTTGCGTAAGGGTGTAATGTAACGGCCGGTTAACTTGCTCGTGAATAACCTCGCACTATTTTTGATTAGTGTGCGCTATGCCCTTCATGCGTAAGCGATTTAATCTAAAATGGGCGCGACAGCGGCCGTTTTATTACACCTGCAGGCAAGAATTGGCTAATTTATTGTTTTGAAAGGTGTAATGACTTAAGGTCCGTAACCAACACATTCACGGCGCTTTATATATTTAAGATAATAAAGGAGTATAGGATGAAAGTTGCAGTTCTCGGTGCTGCTGGCGGTATCGGCCAGGCCCTCGCCCTTCTACTCAAAACCCAGCTTCCTTCAGGTTCTGAACTCTCTCTCTACGACATTGCCCCCGTTACCCCAGGCGTTGCCGTCGACTTAAGCCACATCCCAACCGCAGTTAAAATCAAAGGCTTCAGCGGCGAAGACGCGACCCCGGCTCTGCAAGGTGCGGACGTGGTGCTGATTTCCGCCGGCGTGGCCCGTAAGCCAGGCATGGATCGCTCTGACCTGTTCAACGTTAACGCCGGCATCGTGCGTAACCTGATTGAACAAGTGGCGAAAACCTGCCCGAAAGCCTGCATCGGCATCATCACCAACCCGGTTAACACCACGGTCGCCATCGCGGCGGAAGTGCTGAAAAAAGCCGGCGTTTACGACAAGAACAAACTGTTCGGCGTGACTTCGCTGGATATCATCCGTTCCAACACCTTCGTGGCCGAGCTGAAAGGCAAGCAGCCGGAAGAGCTGAACGTGCCGGTCATCGGCGGCCACTCTGGCGTGACCATCCTGCCTCTGCTGTCGCAGATCCCAGGCGTGAGCTTCACCGATCAGGAAGTGGCGGATCTGACCAAGCGCATTCAGAACGCCGGCACCGAAGTGGTGGAAGCCAAAGCCGGCGGCGGGTCTGCAACGCTGTCCATGGGCCAGGCGGCCGCCCGTTTCGGTCTGTCTCTGGTGCGTGCGCTGCAGGGCGAGAAAGGCGTTGTGGAATGCGCTTACGTTGAAGGCGACGGCAAATACGCTCGCTTCTTCGCACAGCCGCTGGTGCTGGGCAAGAACGGCGTTGAAGAGCGCAAGGATATCGGCACCCTGAGCGCCTTCGAGCAGAAAGCGCTGAACGAGATGCTGGACGTGCTGCACAAAGATATCGAACTGGGCGAGAAGTTCATCAATAACTGATCGACGCCGATAGTCAGCCGATAAACGCCGCCGGACGCTGTTCCGGCGGTTTTTTTTGCTCCGCGTTCACGATTTGATGCGCGCCTTGCGATCCAGCAGGCAATCGCTGTGCGGATCGTAATAGCGGCTTGGCCAGATCTCCGAGGGGTGGACGCCTATCGCTTCGGCGATCAGCCATTCCCCCTTCGGCCACGGGCGCGACAGCGCGTTGGCCAGCGTCGATGAGCTTAATCCGGCCTTGCGCGACACTGCCGCCAGCGTGGTGCCCTGCTTGCGTAGCGCCGCGATGATATCTGCCGGATGCCAATCTGGGTTCCTTGAATTCATGTTTACATTCCTTTTCTGATTAGCCAAAGTTGCGTTAGTGGTATAACTAACGGGTCAAGGTTAAGCGCATGAACAACGTGAAACGCTTATTCGGAAACCAGAATACCATTAAATTTCCTAAAAAATACCCAAGTAATTTCCAAAAAATGACGTTGCCCACTATTGCCCAGAGATGATGGCTATGAAAAAAGAGTGGTTTGCCGCCAAGGAACTGACAGGCATCGCAGGATTACCTTCCTCACCACAGGGAATCAATCTGATGGCCCGGCGCGAAGGCTGGATCAGCCGCAGGCGTAAAGGCGTGCAGGGAAAAGCGTTGGAGTACCATATCGACAGCCTGCCTTCAGACGTGCGTAACCTGCTGGTGCTGAAGGAAGACGGGGCGGCATATGACGTAGAGCGTCAGGATCCGCTGGCGGTCTGGATCGAGTATTACTACCATTTGACGGAAAGCGAGCGCGAGAAAATGGTGGCTTTCCTGATGCGGGAAGGGATCGGCGGCCTGCTGGCGCGTATCGACGAAGAGAGCAATACCTAGGCAGGCCCGCGTATGCGGGCCTGATGGTTTTTAAGAAATATTAATTTCTTAAAAGTCGCGTTGCACCGCCAGATGGGCCAGGCCCTCCAGCGCCGTGCGGTGCTCCGATGCCGGCAATGCCTGCAGCGCGGCGATCGCCTTGTCGGCCTCTTCCTCGGCGCGTTTGCGGGTGTATTCCAGCGAACCGCATTGCTGCATCGCCTGCAGCACCGGCTCCAACAGGTGACGGCCGTTGCCTTGCTCAATCGCGCCGCGGATCATGTCACGCTGGGCGTCGTCGCCGTTGTGCATCGCGTGCAGCAGCGGCAGGGTCGGTTTCCCTTCGTTCAGATCGTCGCCGGTGTTTTTGCCCAGGGTGCTGCCGTCGGCGCTGTAGTCGAGCAGATCGTCGATCAGCTGGAAAGCGGTGCCGAGGTAGCGGCCATAGTCTTGCAGCGCCCGTTCTTGCTCAGCGCTGGCGCCGGACAGGATCGCCGACGATTGCGCCGCCGCCTCGAACAGACGGGCGGTTTTGCTGTAGATCACCCGCATATAGCTTTCTTCGCTGATGTCGGGATCGTGCACGTTCATCAACTGCAGCACTTCACCTTCGGCGATGACGTTGACCGCTTCCGACATCAGCGCCAGCACGCGCAGGGATTCCAGGCTGGTCATCATCTGGAAGGCGCGGGTGTAGATAAAGTCGCCGACCAGCACGCTGGCGGCGTTGCCGAACGCCGCGTTGGCGGTGGCTTTGCCGCGGCGCATGTCCGATTCGTCAACGACGTCGTCATGCAGCAGCGTGGCGGTATGGATGAATTCGATCAGGGCGGCCACGGTGACGTGCTTGCTGCCTTCATAGCCCAATGCCCGCGCCGCCAGGACGGCGATCATCGGCCGGATGCGCTTACCGCCACCGCTGATAATGTAATAGCCAAGCTGATTGATGAGCGTGACATCGGAATTCAGCTGTTCGAGAATTGTTGCGTTCACGGCCGCCATATCTTGCGCGGTTAACTCGGTAATTTGCTCTAGGTTCATTGTATTTTTTTCAGCTGTGTTTCTCTTCACCGCGTTGAGATCGCTGCTCACATCGGTACATGGCGGTAACTGTCCCTATGATTGTACTTGAAAAACGGTTCAGATAAACGCCACGAAAGAAACTGCGCTTTTTTTCTTCTTTTTTCTTGTTCTGGTCTTATTCTGCTCTTGTCATGCGCTGCTTTTTTGCGTAGAATTCGCGCCCTATTGTGAATATTTATAGCGCGCTCTGAACTAACACAGTCGGGCACGCGGAAAGCGGAGTTTTATATGTACGCGGTTTTCCAAAGTGGTGGTAAACAACACCGAGTAAGCGAAGGTCAGACCGTTCGCTTGGAAAAGCTGGACATCGCAACTGGTGAAGCGGTTGAGTTTGACCAGATTCTGATGATCGCTAATGGCGAAGATATCAAAATCGGCGTTCCTTTCGTCGATGGCGGCAAGATCAAAGCTGAAGTCGTTGCTCACGGTCGTGGCGAGAAAATTAAAATTGTTAAGTTTCGTCGTCGTAAACACCACCGTAAGCAGCAGGGCCACCGTCAGTGGTTCACTGACGTTAAAATCACCGGCATCAGCGCTTAAGTTAGGAGAGCGGATTAATGGCACACAAAAAGGCTGGCGGCTCGACTCGTAACGGTCGCGATTCAGAAGCTAAACGTCTGGGCGTAAAACGCTTTGGCGGCGAAGCAGTACTGGCAGGCAGCATCATCGTTCGTCAGCGCGGCACCAAATTCCACGCTGGTACCAACGTGGGTTGCGGCAAAGACCACACTCTGTTTGCTTTGAAAGACGGTAAAGTCAAATTCGAAGTTAAAGGCCCGAGCAATCGTAAATTCATCAGCATCGAAGCTGAATAATTTTTCGAGCCTTACGAAATAGATGTAAGCCCCGCAATTCGTTGCGGGGCTTTTTACATTTATGGGTTGCCTGAGGGCAGGCCCGTCAGCGTTGGCGAAGGTGATATGGATACGAAGCAGCAGGTCGGCGTTGGCATTTCTCTGGCGTTAACCACGGCGGTTTGCTGGGGCGCGTTGCCGATTGCGATGAAAGAAGTGTTGGTGGTGATGGAGCCGTTTACCGTTGTCTGGTATCGCTTTACCATGGCCGCCATCGGTTTGGGCGCGATCCTCGCGGTGCGCGGCAAGCTGCCGCCGCTGACGATGTTCCGCCAGCCGCGTTGGCTGCTGCTGTTGGCGATCGCGACGGCGGGGCTGCTGGGCAACTTTGTGTTCTTCAGCTCCTCGCTGCAATACCTGAGCCCGACGGCGTCGCAGGTGATTGGCCAGCTGTCGCCGGTGGGCATGATGTTCGCCAGCGTGCTGATTTTAAAAGAACGCATGCGTATCACCCAGGTCATCGGCGCCCTGATGCTGATTTGCGGACTGATGCTGTTTTTCAACGTCAGTCTGATAGAGATCTTCACCCGGCTGACGGACTACACGCTGGGCGTCATGCTGGGCGTGTGCGCGGCTATGGTCTGGGTGAGCTACGGCGTGGCGCAGAAGGTGTTGCTGCGCCGGCTGGCTTCGCCGCAGATCCTGGTTATGTTGTACACTTTATGTGCGATGGCGTTGTTCCCTCTGGCCAAACCCGAGGTGATTTTCCAGCTGAGCGGCTGGCAATTGGCGTGTTTGCTGTTTTGCGGCGCCAATACGCTGATCGGCTACGGCGCGCTGGCAGAGGCGATGGCGCGTTGGCAGGCGGCGCAGGTAAGCGCGTTGGTGACGCTGACACCGCTGTTTACCCTGCTGTTTTCAGATTTATTGGCGTTGGCCTGGCCCCAGGCATTCGCCGCGCCGACGCTGAACATTGTCGGCTATGTCGGTGCGTTTGTGGTTGTGGCGGGCGCCATGTTTTCCGCAATTGGTCACCGGTGGTGGCCGCGACGGGCAGAACCCCCCCTGGTTGCTCCTTTGAAGCAGCCCGGTGAATGATTTACGGAGACGGTAAATGAAGTTTGTAGATGAAGCAGCGATTCTGGTCGTTGCAGGCGACGGCGGCAACGGATGCGTCAGCTTCCGCCGCGAAAAATATATCCCCAACGGTGGGCCTGACGGCGGCGACGGCGGCGACGGCGGCGACGTCTACCTGCTGGCGGACGAGAACCTCAACACCCTGATCGACTACCGTTTTGAGAAGTCTTTCCGCGCCGAGCGCGGCCAGAATGGCCAGAGCCGCGACTGTACCGGTAAACGCGGTAAAGACGTCATCATCAAGGTGCCGGTCGGCACGCGCGTGAAGGATCAGGGCACCGGCGAGATCCTCGGCGACATGACCCGCCACGAGCAGAAGCTGATGGTCGCCAAAGGCGGCTGGCACGGCCTGGGCAACACCCGTTTCAAATCTTCGGTCAACCGCGCGCCGCGTCAGAAGACGCTGGGTACCGCCGGCGAAGCGCGCGACCTGTTGCTGGAACTGTTGCTTTTGGCCGATGTGGGCATGCTGGGCCTGCCAAACGCCGGCAAATCGACCTTCATCCGCGCGGTGTCCGCCGCCAAGCCGAAGGTGGCCGATTATCCGTTCACTACGCTGGTGCCGAGCCTGGGCGTGGTGCGTATGGACCACGAGCAGAGCTTTGTGGTCGCCGACATTCCGGGGCTGATCGAGGGCGCCTCCGAAGGCGCTGGCCTGGGCATTCGCTTCCTGAAACACCTGGAGCGTTGCCGCGTGCTGCTGCACCTGGTGGACATCGCGCCGATCGACGAATCCGATCCGGTGGAGAACGCCAAAGTCATCATCAACGAGTTGAACCAATACAGCGAAAATCTGGCGCAGAAGCCTCGCTGGCTGGTGTTCAACAAAATTGATGTGATTGGTGAGGAAGAAGCCGCCGAACGCGCCAAGGCGATTGTGGAAGGCATGGGCTGGGAAGGGAAGTACTACATGATCTCCGCCGCCAACCGCGAAGGCGTCAACGCGCTGTGCTGGGACGTGATGAACTTCATCAACACCCAGCCGAAAGCGATGGCGATCGAAGAAAGCGCACCGGAAAAAGTCGAATTCATGTGGGATGACTACCACCGCGAGCAAATCGCGGAAGTGGAAGCCGAAGCGGAAGATGACTGGGATGACGACTGGGACGAAGACGACGACGAAGGCGTCGAAATCATTTACCAGAAGTAATTCGGTGATAAGGGGCTCAGCAACGCTGGGCCCTTGTTATTTAAGCGCCTTTTCCGGCAGCCAGCACTGGGCGTTCAGGCCGCGCGCATCGCGGCGGTTTTCCAGCGTCAAACGCCCCTGGTGCAACTGCACGATGCGGATCACGATATTCAGGCCCAGCCCACTGCCGCCGTAGCGTTGATCCATGCGGCGAAACGCCTGCGTCAGCTCCCCGACCATCTCTTCCTTGATCCCCGGGCCATCGTCGATGACTTGCAGCAGATAGCCGTTGTCTTGCGGCGTTAACTGCACCTGTATCGCGCCGCCTTCAGGGCCGTAACGGTGGGCGTTTTCGACCAGGTTGCGCAGCAGCAGCCGCAGCAGCACCGGATCGCCGTTTACTGTGGCAGTAGCCGGCAAGTGCCAGTCCAGCGTCTGCCCACGTTGGGCGGCCATTTCGTCGAGCTCTTCACGCAGCGGCTGGATCACATCGGCCACCCAATCGACATGCTGATAATGGCCGCGGGCGAAGTCTTGCCCGGCGCGCGACAGCATCAGCAACTGCTCGACGGTGTGCATCAACTGATCGATGCGGGCGATCAGCGCCTGGCTGCCCTTGACGCCCTGTTTCTCCATCAGTTCCAGATGCAGGCGGATGCCGGCCAACGGCGTGCGCAGCTCGTGGGCGGCGTCGGCGGTGAACAGGCGTTCCTGTTGAATGGTGTTGTCCAATCGTGAGAACAGCTGATTGAGTGCATTGGTGACCGCCACCATTTCCTGGCTGTCGCTGGCGATCGGCAGCGGCGTCAGGTTATCGGCAGAGCGCTTTTCCAGCCGTTTCTGCAATTGGTTGAGCGGGCGGATGATCCAACTGATGGCCCAAAACGACGCCAGCAGCGTGACGATCATCATGATCAGCGAAGGCGCCAACAGCGACGCGATGGCCTCGGCGATCTCGCTATCGACGCGTTCGGTACGCACTTTGGCGGACAGGGTTTCGTCCACCAGGAAGCCGATCTGTTCCTGGCTTTCGTGCCACAGCCAGAAGGCGCTGATGAGTTGCGTGACCAGCAGGATCAGCGCCAGCATCAGCAGCAGGCGGCGGCGCATGCTGATCATGAGGAGGGTTCCAGGCGGTAGCCGATGCCGCGCACGGTGCGGATGCGATCCTTGCCCAGTTTGCGGCGCAGGTTGTGAATGTGTACTTCCAGCGTGTTGGAACCTAAATCGTCTTGCCAGGTATAGAGATCCTGCTGCAGGAGTTCACGGTTGACCGTCTGCCCGGCACGCATGATAAGACGCGCCAGAATGGCGAACTCTTTCGGCGTGACCTCCACCGGCTGCTGCTGCAGGTAAACCTGCTGGCTGGAGAGGTTCAGCTGCAGATCGTCCACCTGCATCAGATTGTCGCTGTGCCCCTGGTAGCGCCGCAGGAGGGCGCGCACGCGCGCCTGCAGCTCGACCAGCGCGAAGGGTTTGACCAGGTAGTCGTCGGCGCCGGCGTCCAGCCCGTCGACGCGGTCTTCCAGCGCGTCGCGGGCGGTCAGGATCAGCACCGGCAGATCGATCTGTTGGCGGCGCCACTGCCGCAGCAGCGAGGCGCCGTCGGTGTCCGGCAGGCCGAGATCCAGGATCACCATGCTGTATTGGCTGGTGATGAGCAGGCTGTTGGCCTCCGCCGCCGTGGCGGCGCAGTCGCAGACGTAACCTTCGCCGGTCAGCGCCAGCGCCAGCCCCTGTTGCAACAGTTCATCATCCTCAACGACCAGCAGCTTCATGATGATCCTCAGTTGTTTTGGTAAATATCCCGATACAGGCGGCTTTCGAAACGCACCAGCGGCGCGCGGCGCTGTTTCTGATCCTCCGGCGGCACGGCGTAGCCGGAGAGATACTGCACGAAGGCCATGCGCTGGCCGCTGGCGGTGGTGATGAAGCCCGCCAGGTTGTACACGCCCTGCAGCGCGCCGGTCTTGGCCGACACTTTGCCGTCGACGCCGGCTTCGTGCAGGCCGCCGCGGTAGCGCAGGGTGCCGTCATAGCCGGACAGCGGCAGCATCGAGATGAAGTTCAGCTCGTTGTCGTGCTGCGCGATGTACTGCAGCGCCTGCATCATGGTCGCCGGCGCCAGCAGGTTGTGGCGCGACAGGCCGGAGCCGTCGGCGATGATGGTGTTGCCCAGATCGATGCCGGCCTTCTGGCGCAGCACCTGGCGTACCGCATCGGCACCCGCTCGCCAGGTGCCCGGCACGCCGAAGCGTTCGTGGCCGATGGTGCGGAAGACGGTATCGGCGATCATGTTGTCCGATTTTTTCAGCATGATCTTCAACAGATCGTGCAGCGGCGCCGACTGGGTTTGCGCGATCACCGTGCCGGTGATGCCGGGACGCGTCTGGCGTTTCAAGTGCCCGTCGATCTGGATGCCGGCCTGGATCAGTTCGTCTTTCAGGATGGCGCCCGCATAGCTGGCACCGTCCTGGATGGCGAAGGCCAGCGGCAGCGGTTCGCTGCGCTGCGTCAGGCAGCCGGTCAGGGTAAAGCGGTTCAGCTCGCCCGGCACCACGTCCAGTTCGCAGTACTGCGCGTCTGCAGAGCCGCGCGCCAGGGTGCGCACCTGGCTAAACATATTGACCGGATAATAGGAGGCGACGCGGATAAACGCCATGTCGCCCGGATTCGGCGCGCTGTACAGCGAGACCGAGAAACAGTTGCGATCGACGATGGCGGCGGCCGGCGGCGCGCTGAAGCACTGCGTCAGATCGTTCCACGGCCAGCCGGGCGCCTTGTCATGGCTGGCGAAGACCGAGGTATCGACCAGCACGTCGCCGCTGATTTGGCGCACGCCCTGTTTCTTCAGGACGGCCACCATATTGCGCAGGCTCTGGCGTTTGAAGGTCGGATCGCCGCTGAAGCGGGCGATCAGGTTGCCGCGCAGCACGCCGTCGCGGATATCGCCCTGGCTCTCCAGCGTGGTGGTGAAACGGTAATCGGGCCCGAGTTGCAGCAATGCCGCCAGCGCCGTCAGCACTTTTTGGGTACTGGCCGGCAGCGCCATCTGCTGAGAGTGATAATCGATCGTCGGCGCGCCGGCACCGATTTTCTGAACGACCAGGGCAAGGTTGGCCCCATCAGGCAGATATTGTGTGTACTCTTCAACCGGGGCCGCATTCGCATTCAGAACAAATGCGCAAGCCAATGCACTGACAATTCGTGAAAAACGCATAATCTCGGGATAACAGCTGGATAACGTGCCGTCATACTACGGTGCAATCAGGGAAAAAGTAAACGATGACCCTCAAGGAACTCTAGGCTAAAATGCGTATCAAAATGCAAAACCGATCTTGGCTTGGGCTCCGTTCCGAGTCAGGTTTCTTTTGTTTGTCGCCTGGAGGCGGGTGGCGGTATGCCAACCGTGTTTTCATACGAATACGTCAGGATGACGGTTATTTGAACAGGAAAGATTTAGAGGTATTTATACGATGAACCAAATTCCGATGACCTTGTTTGGCGCTGAAAAACTGCGCGAAGAGCTCGAATATCTGAAAAGCGTGCGCCGCCCGAAAATCATTGCGGACATCGCTGAGGCGCGCGAGCACGGCGATTTGAAAGAGAATGCCGAGTACCACGCCGCCCGCGAACAGCAGGGTTTCTGCGAAGGCCGCATTCAGGAAATCGAAGCCAAGCTGTCCAATGCTCAGGTGATCGATATCACCAAGATGCCGAACACCGGCCGAGTGATCTTCGGCGCCACCGTATCGGTGATGAATCTGGACAGTGAAGAAGAAGTGACTTACCGCATCGTTGGCGACGATGAGGCCGATTTCAAGAAAAATCTGATTTCGGTAAACTCGCCGATGGCGCGCGGCCTGATCGGCAAAGAGCAAGACGATGTGGTGGTGATCAAAACCCCTGGCGGCGACGTCGAGTATGAGATCCTGAAGGTTGAGTATCTCTGATCGAGGCCGTTGGTCATTAATGCGCCAACGTTTTGTAAAGATAGGAAAAAGGCCGCAAGCGGCCTTTTATCTTGGTCAGGCGCATGGCACCTTTTCGTTAACCTGATGGTTATTAACGCGGTAGACTGATCTTGCGCTCTTTCGACGGGCGGTAAAGAATAAGCGTACTGCCGATAACTTGCACATTGCAGGCGCCCGTTTCACGCACGATAGCATCGGCGATCAGGGTTTTGGTTTCGCGATCTTCAGCGGCGATTTTTACCTTGATCAGCTCGTGATGCTCCAGAGCCTGTTCAATTTCAGCCAGCACCCCTTCGGTAAGACCGTTATTGCCCAGCATCACCACCGGTTTTAACGGATGCGCCAGGCCTTTCAGGTGCTGTTTTTGTTTATTATTCAGATTCATTGTCTTTTTTGCTTAAGTTGGGATTGAAAACGGTACATTCTACCGCCATCTCATGTATATCACCAAATCGGTCTTCACCGGTGTGAGTCTACGTGAGCAGCGACCCTGACATAAGACTCTTTTTATGATAGTTGGAAAACGAGATGGCTAATAAAAAGCGTTCGGCTAGCTCCAGTCGCTGGTTACAAGAACACTTTAGCGATAAATATGTACAGCAGGCGCAGAAAAAGGGACTGCGTTCCCGCGCCTGGTTTAAACTTGATGAAATACAGCAGAGCGACAAACTGTTCAAACCGGGCATGACCGTGGTGGATCTCGGCGCCGCGCCGGGCGGCTGGTCGCAGTATGTGGTCACCCAAATCGGCGGTACCGGGCGCATCATCGCCTGTGATATTTTGCCAATGGATCCTATCGTTGGCGTCGATTTCCTTCAGGGCGATTTTCGTGATGAACTGGTGCTGAAGGCGCTGTTGGAACGAGTAGGCGAGAGTAAGGTTCAGGTGGTCATGTCCGATATGGCCCCGAATATGAGTGGCACCCCGGCGGTCGATATTCCAAGGTCGATGTATCTGGTGGAGTTGGCGCTGGATATGTGTCGGGATGTCCTCGCACCAGGCGGAAGTTTCCTGGTGAAGGTGTTCCAGGGAGATGGCTTTGACGAGTACCTACGGGAAATTCGCTCCCTGTTTACGAAGGTTAAGATTCGTAAGCCAGACGCTTCCCGCGCCCGTTCGCGCGAAGTGTACATTGTAGCGACAGGGCGCAAACTGTAGTACCCTAACGCTGTTTGTTAACACAGTTGTAAGATGAGGTTAATCCCTTGAGTGACATGGCGAAAAACCTAATTCTCTGGTTAGTCATCGCGGTAGTGTTGATGTCTGTATTCCAGAGCTTTGGGCCCAGCGAGTCGAATGGCCGTAGGGTGGATTACTCTACCTTCATGTCCGAACTGACCCAGGACCAGGTTCGCGAAGCGCGAATCAACGGACGTGAAATTAACGTTACCAAGAAAGACAGTAACAAATACACGACCTACATCCCTGTCAACGATCCTAAGTTGCTGGATACGTTGTTAACGAAGAATGTGAAAGTTGTCGGCGAGCCGCCTGAAGAGCCGAGCCTGCTGGCTTCTATCTTTATCTCCTGGTTCCCGATGCTGTTGCTGATCGGGGTCTGGATCTTCTTTATGCGGCAAATGCAGGGCGGCGGCGGCAAGGGCGCGATGTCCTTCGGCAAGAGCAAGGCCCGCATGCTGACGGAAGACCAGATCAAGACCACTTTCGCCGATGTCGCCGGTTGTGACGAAGCGAAAGAAGAGGTGAGCGAACTGGTGGAATACCTGCGCGAGCCGAGCCGTTTCCAGAAATTGGGCGGCAAGATCCCGAAAGGCGTGCTGATGGTTGGCCCGCCGGGGACCGGTAAAACGCTGCTGGCGAAAGCGATCGCCGGCGAAGCGAAGGTGCCGTTCTTCACCATTTCCGGTTCCGACTTCGTCGAAATGTTCGTCGGCGTGGGTGCATCCCGCGTGCGCGACATGTTCGAGCAAGCGAAGAAAGCCGCGCCGTGCATCATCTTCATCGATGAAATCGACGCCGTCGGTCGCCAGCGTGGCGCCGGCCTGGGTGGCGGTCACGATGAGCGCGAACAGACCCTGAACCAGATGCTGGTTGAGATGGACGGTTTCGAAGGCAACGAAGGCATCATCGTCATCGCGGCCACCAACCGTCCGGACGTGCTTGACCCTGCGCTGCTGCGCCCGGGCCGCTTCGACCGTCAGGTCGTGGTCGGGCTGCCGGATGTGCGTGGCCGTGAGCAGATCCTGAAGGTGCACATGCGCCGCGTGCCGTTGGCGGCCGACATCGACGCCTCCGTCATTGCGCGCGGTACGCCGGGCTTCTCCGGTGCCGATCTGGCTAACCTGGTCAACGAAGCGGCGCTGTTCGCCGCCCGCGGCAACAAGCGCGTGGTGTCGATGGTGGAGTTCGAGAAAGCCAAAGACAAGATCATGATGGGTGCGGAACGCCGCTCCATGGTGATGACCGAAGCGCAGAAAGAGTCGACCGCGTATCACGAAGCGGGCCACGCCATCATTGGCCGCCTGGTTCCTGAACACGATCCGGTGCACAAGGTGACGATCATTCCTCGCGGCCGTGCGCTCGGCGTGACCTTCTTCCTGCCGGAAGGGGATGCGATCAGCGCCAGCCGTCAGAAGCTGGAGAGCCAAATCTCTACCCTGTACGGCGGCCGTCTGGCGGAAGAGATCATCTACGGGCCGGAGAAAGTCTCTACCGGTGCGTCGAACGACATCAAAGTGGCGACCTCCATCGCCCGCAACATGGTGACCCAGTGGGGCTTCTCCGAGAAGCTGGGGCCGCTGCTGTATGCGGAAGAAGAGGGCGAAGTGTTCCTGGGCCGTTCCGTGGCCAAGGCGAAGCACATGTCGGATGAAACCGCGCGCATCATCGACCAGGAAGTGAAGTCGCTGATCGAGCGTAACTACACGCGTGCTCGCTCGCTGCTGATGGAAAACATGGACATCCTGCACTCGATGAAGGATGCGCTGATGAAGTACGAAACCATCGATGCGCCGCAGATCGACGATCTGATGAACCGCAAAGACGTGCGTCCGCCTGCGGGTTGGGACGATGCGAACAAAGGCAACAGCTCCGACAACGGCGGCACCCCGAAAGCCCCGACGCCGGTAGATGAGCCGCGCACCCCAACGCCGGGCAACACCATGTCCGAACAGCTCGACAAGTAACTGCGGCTGTGTAATAACATCAAACCCCGGTACGCCGGGGTTTTTTTTGCCCGGCGGGCAGTGAACCAGGCAACAGTAAGGTGGACCAACCATGCAGTTAACCGTGCGCGACATGACGCTCAATCTCTCCCATCCGCAGGTGATGGGCATCCTCAACGTGACGCCGGATTCGTTTTCCGACGGCGGCCGCCACAACACCCTGAACCAGGCATTACTGCACGCGCATGCGCTGATTTCGGCCGGCGCCACGATGATCGATATCGGCGGCGAGTCGACAAGGCCGGGGGCGGCAGAGGTGAGTGAAGAGGAAGAATTGGAACGGGTCGTGCCGGTAGTGGAAGCGCTGGCGCAGCGTTTTGAAGTCTTTATCTCTGTCGATACCTCGAAAGCGGGCGTGATCCGCGAATCAGCGCACGCCGGCGCACACCTGATCAACGACATTCGCTCACTTCAGGAGCCGGGTGCCCTGGCGGCGGCGGCGGAAAGCGGGCTGCCGGTCTGTCTGATGCATATGCAAGGGCAGCCGCGCACCATGCAGCAGGCGCCGCACTACGACGATCTGATTGCCGACGTTCAGGCGTTTTTCGAGCACCATATCCGGCGCTGTAACGAGGCGGGGATAACAAATCAGAAATTGCTGCTCGACCCAGGCTTCGGTTTCGGTAAAAATTTGGCGCACAACTATCAGCTTCTGGCGCGGTTGTCGGAGTTTCATCGTTTCGGTTTGCCGCTATTGGTCGGCATGTCGCGTAAATCGATGATTGGGCAACTGCTGAACGTGCCGCCGGATCAACGGGTGATCGGCAGCGTGGCCTGCGCGGTGATCGCGGCGATGCAGGGCGCGCAGATTGTCAGAGTGCATGACGTTAAAGAAACCGTCGAGGCGATGCGTGTCGTCGAGGCAACACTTTCAGCTAAGGGACAGTAGAGACATGAGCGAGCGCAAATATTTTGGCACCGACGGCATCCGTGGCAAGGTCGGGGACAGCCCCATCACGCCGGACTTCGTGCTGAAGCTGGGCTGGGCGGCCGGTAAAGTGCTGGCGCGCCACGGTTCGCGTAAGATCATCATCGGTAAGGATACGCGCATCTCCGGCTATATGCTGGAGTCCGCGCTGGAAGCCGGCCTGGCGGCCGCAGGGCTGTCCGCCTCCTTCACCGGGCCGATGCCCACCCCGGCGGTGGCCTATCTGACGCGCACCTTCCGCGCAGAAGCGGGCATCGTCATTTCCGCTTCTCATAACCCGTTCTATGACAACGGCATCAAGTTCTTCTCGATCGACGGCGCCAAGCTGCCGGACAACGTCGAAGAAGCTATCGAAGCCGAGATGGAAAAGCCGCTGACCTGCGTGGAGTCCGCCGAGCTGGGTAAAGCCAGCCGCATCATCGATGCCGCCGGCCGCTATATCGAATTCTGCAAAGGCACCTTCCCGAGCGAGCTGAGCCTGAAGGGGCTGAAAATCGTGGTCGACTGCGCCAACGGGGCGACCTACCACATCGCGCCGAGCGTGCTGCGCGAGCTGGGCGCCACGGTGATCGCCATCGGCGTTGAGCCGGACGGCATGAACATCAACGAGAAGTGCGGCGCTACCGACGTGCGTCAGCTGCAGGAGCGCGTGCTGCAGGAAAAAGCGCACGTGGGCCTGGCGTTTGACGGCGACGGCGACCGCGTGATGATGGTGGATCACCTGGGCAACAAGGTGGACGGCGATCAGATCCTGTACATCATCGCCCGCGAAGGCCTGCGTCAGGGCCAGCTGCGCGGCGGCGCGGTCGGCACCCTGATGAGCAATATGGGGCTGGAGCTGGCGCTGAAACAGCTGGGTATTCCGTTCGCTCGCGCCAAAGTGGGCGACCGCTATGTGTTGGAGAAGCTGCAGGAGCTGGGCTGGCGTATCGGTGCGGAAAACTCCGGCCATGTGATCCTGCTGGACAAAACCACCACCGGTGACGGCATCGTGGCCGGGCTGCAGGTGCTGACTGCCATGGTGCGCAACCACATGAGCCTGCACGACCTGTGCAGCGGCATGAAGCTGCTGCCGCAGATCCTGGTCAACGTGCGCTTCGCCGGCGATCACAATCCGCTGGAGTCTGAAGCAGTGCGCAAGGTCACCGAGCAGGTAGAGGCCGAGTTGGCCGGCCGCGGCCGGGTGCTGCTGCGCAAATCGGGCACCGAGCCGCTGATCCGCGTAATGGTGGAAGGCGAGGACGAGCAGCAGGTGACCGCGCTGGCGCATCGCATCGCCGACGCGGTGAAATCCGCCGGTTAAAACAGACAGTTAGCCATCGGGCTCGGCACAGCTGAGCCCGAATAGGCGATTGTTGGCGTTTTTTTCCGCAAACGCGCCGGCGGCTGCAAATTGCCCTTGCGCGGGTTGGCGGCTTTGGTTAGTATTCACACCCGCTTCAGTAGGCAGTTTATAAAAACGCCTGCTTGATGAGTGTGAAGCATTTGGCATGCGGTGAGGCCGCAAGGATACGGGTACTACTATGTACGAAGCTCTTCTGGTAATTTTCCTGCTGATTTCAATCGGGCTGGTTGCTCTGATTATGTTGCAGCAAGGTAAAGGCGCTGATATGGGAGCCTCTTTCGGAGCAGGTGCATCAGGCACATTGTTCGGTTCGAGTGGTTCCGGTAACTTTATGACCCGCATGACTGCTGTGCTGGCGACGCTGTTCTTCGTCATCAGCCTGATTCTGGGCAACCTCAGCAGCAACCAAAGCAAGAAAGGCAGCGAGTGGGAAAACCTGGGTCAGCCAGTGAAAACTGAGCAGACAACCGCGCCGGCAGCACCTGCCAAGCCGAGCAGCGATATCCCGCAGTAAGCCGAAAAAGTTTGTAAACGGTGGTTGTGAACTCGAAAGAACAACGGCCGTTAGCAGTAAGAATCAGTACCGAGGTGGTGGAATTGGTAGACACGCTACCTTGAGGTGGTAGTGCCCTAACGGGCTTGTGGGTTCGAGTCCCATCCTCGGTACCAAATCCCAGAGATAACTTGCAATTTTGCGATTATCGGCGTAGTATTTGCCACGTTTTCGGACGCGGGGTGGAGCAGCCTGGTAGCTCGTCGGGCTCATAACCCGAAGGTCGTCGGTTCAAATCCGGCCCCCGCAACCACTTTCCTTTAAGTGTTTATTTTCAAATACACTTTTCGATTGAAATCCGCTTTTCTCGATCAACATTTGAAAATGACACTTGCTCGAAAGTTGTACCGAGGCCGCCTAGCGGCAAACAGGGTCCAGTTGCATAAAGCCCCGATTTTTCGGGGTTTTTTGTTATTTGGCAACAGAATCACTGGGCTATTTAGCCCTTTTTTTATGTCTTGGGGGTGGGCTTGTCCACATTAGAGCAACAGTTAACAGAGATGCTTTCGGCACCCGTAGAAGCGTTGGGCTTTGAGCTTGTAGGCATCGAATTCATTCGTGCGCGCCAATCGACGCTCCGCATCTATATTGATAGTGATAACGGCATCAATGTTGATGATTGCGCTGATGTCAGCCACCAGGTCAGCGCTGTATTGGACGTCGAAGATCCAATCACGGTCGCTTACAACTTGGAAGTCTCCTCTCCTGGCCTTGATCGCCCGATGTTCACCGCAGAGCACTATACGCGTTTCCTCGGTGAAGAAGTCAGCCTGGTCCTGCGCATGGCGGTACAAAACCGTCGCAAGTGGCAGGGTATTATCAAGTCTGTCGAAGGCGAGATGATCACGGTTACTGTGGAAGGGAAAGATGAAGTGTTCGCGCTGAGCAACATCCAGAAAGCGAACCTGGTACCCCACTTTTAAAGTTTGGAAGAGGCAACTAGGATGAACAAAGAGATTCTGGCTGTTGTTGAAGCAGTTTCCAATGAAAAATCCCTTCCGCGTGAGAAGATTTTCGAAGCGCTGGAAACTGCATTAGCCACCGCAACCAAGAAAAAATACGAGCAGGAAATCGACGTGCGCGTCAGCATTGACCGCAGAACCGGCGATTTCGATACCTTCCGCCGTTGGGTCGCCGTAGACGAAGTGACGCAGCCAACGCGTGAAATCACGCTGGAAGCCGCTCAGTTTGAGGATCCGAGCATCGAGCTCGGTGGCTACGTCGAAGATCAGATCGAATCCGTGACCTTCGACCGCATTACCACCCAAACCGCCAAGCAGGTTATCGTGCAGAAAGTGCGCGAAGCCGAGCGTGCGATGGTGGTTGACGCTTTCCGTGAACACGAAGGTGAGATCGTCACCGGCGTGGTGAAGAAAGTGAACCGTGACAGCATCGCGCTGGATCTGGGCAACAACGCCGAAGCGGTGATTGGCCGTGAAGACATGCTGCCGCGCGAAAACTTCCGTCCGGGCGACCGCATTCGCGGCGTACTGTACGCCGTGCGTCCTGAAGCACGCGGCGCGCAACTGTTCGTCAGCCGTTCCAGCTCGGAAATGCTGAAAGAACTGTTCCGCATCGAAGTGCCGGAAATCGGCGAAGAAGTGATTGAAATTAAAGCGGCAGCCCGCGATCCTGGCTCCCGCGCGAAAATTGCAGTGAAAACCAACGACAAGCGCATCGACCCGGTCGGCGCCTGCGTAGGTATGCGCGGTGCGCGCGTTCAGGCCGTGTCGAGCGAGCTCGGCGGCGAACGCATCGACATCATTCTGTGGGATGATAACCCAGCGCAATTCGTCATCAACGCCATGGCGCCGGCCGACGTCGCGTCGATCGTGGTAGACGAAGATAACTGCACCATGGATATCGCCGTTGAAGCCAGCAACCTGGCGCAGGCGATCGGCCGTAACGGCCAAAACGTGCGTTTGGCTTCCCAGCTGCTGAAACAACACCGCGGCGACGATCGTTGGGAACTGAACGTGATGACGGCGGACGACCTGCAGGCCAAGCACCAGGCCGAGGCTCATGCCGCTATTGATACCTTCACCAAGTATCTTGATATCGACGAAGATTTCGCCACCGTACTGGTTGAAGAAGGCTTCTCCACGCTGGAAGAGCTGGCCTACGTGCCGATCAAAGAGCTGTTGGAAATCGACGGTCTGGATGAAGATACGGTTGAAGCATTGCGCGAACGCGCCAAAGCTGCATTGACCACGCTGGCCCTGGCACAAGAAGAAAGCCTGGGCGACAACAAACCGGCCGACGATTTGCTCAACCTGCCGGGTCTTGAGCGCAGCATGGCCTTTAAACTGGCCGCGCGTGGGGTTTGTACGCTGGAAGATCTTGCCGAGCAGGGTGTTGACGATCTGGCTGATATTGAAGGGCTTAGCGATGAGCAAGCCGGTGAGCTGATCATGGCTGCACGCAATATCTGTTGGTTTGGCGACAACGCGTAATAACTGTAGCAGGAAGGAACAGCATGACGACAGATGTAACCGTAAAATCGCTGGCAGCAGAGATTCAGACTCCGGTTGATCGCCTGGTACAGCAGTTTGCTGATGCAGGGATCAACAAGTCCGAGTCGGACTCTGTTACCCAGCAAGAAAAAGAAACATTGCTGGCGCACCTGAACCGTGAACACGGCAGCGCGCCAGGTAAACTCACTTTGCAGCGCAAAACGCGCAGCACCTTGAATATCCCGAGCACCGGCGGTAAAAGTAAATCGGTGCAAATTGAGGTCCGCAAGAAACGCACTTATGTAAATCGCGATACGCAGGAAGCCCAGTTGGCTGAAGCGGCAGAGCAGGCACAGCGTGAAGCGGAAGAGCAGGCACGGCGCGAAGCGGAAGAGCTCGCAAAACGCGAAGCGGAAGCGAAGCGCGCAGCCGAAGAGCAAGCCAAACGTGAGGCCGCGGAGATTGCTAAGCGTAATTCAGCGGAAAAAGAAAAAGTGACCAATCAACATACCGACGAAATGACCAAGCCAGCTCAGGCGGAAAAAGCACGCCGTGAAGCCGAAGCCGCTGAACTGAAACGCAAAGCGGAAGAGGAAGTGCGCCGCAAGGTTGAAGAGGAAGCCAAGCGCGTGGCGGAAGAAGCCCGCCGCATGGCCGAAGAGAACGGCGAGAAGTGGGCTCAGGCAGACGCGGCAAGCGCCGCGGTTGAAAGCGCCGACTATCACGTGACCACCTCTCAGCACGCCCGCGCCGCGGAAGACGAAAACGACGCCAAAGTTGAAGGCGATCGTCGCAGCCGCACCCGCGGCGGCAAAGCCACCAAGCAGAAGAAAGGCAACAAGCTGTCCGAATCCAAAGCGGATCGTGAAGAGGCGCGTGCCGTTACCCGTGGCGGTAAAGGCAAACGCAAGCCTAGCGCTCTGCAGCAGGGCTTCAACAAGCCGGCGCAGGTGGTTAACCGTGACGTGGTGATCGGCGAAACCATCACCGTGGCCGAGCTGGCCAACAAGATGGCGGTAAAAGGTTCTCAGGTCATCAAAGTGATGATGAAGCTGGGCGCCATGGCCACCATCAACCAGGTTATCGACCAGGAAACCGCACAGCTGGTTGCCGAAGAGATGGGCCACAAAGTTATCCTGCGTCGTGAAAACGAGCTGGAAGAAGCGCTGATGAGCGACCGTGATACGGGCGCTGCGGCCGAGCCGCGCGCGCCGGTCGTGACCATCATGGGCCACGTTGACCACGGTAAAACCTCTCTGCTGGACTACATCCGCTCCACCAAAGTGGCGGCGGGCGAAGCCGGCGGCATTACCCAGCACATCGGTGCCTACCACGTAGAAACCGAGAACGGCATGATCACCTTCCTGGATACTCCGGGCCACGCCGCGTTTACCTCGATGCGTGCTCGCGGTGCTCAGGCGACTGACATCGTGGTGCTGGTAGTGGCGGCCGACGACGGCGTGATGCCACAGACCATCGAAGCTATCCAGCACGCGAAAGCGGCGCAGGTGCCGTTGGTGGTTGCGGTGAACAAAATCGACAAGCCGGAAGCCGATCCGGACCGCGTTAAGCAGGAACTGTCTCAGTACGGCGTTATGCCGGAAGAGTGGGGCGGCGAAGCGCAGTTCGTCCACGTGTCCGCGAAAGCCGGTACCGGTATCGACGAGCTGCTGCAGGCTATCCTGCTGCAGGCCGAAGTTCTGGAACTGAAAGCAGTTCGCAGCGGCATGGCGAGCGGCGTGGTGATCGAGTCCTTCCTGGATAAAGGCCGTGGCCCTGTGGCTACCGTGCTGGTTCAGGAAGGTACGCTGAACAAGGGCGATATCGTCCTGTGCGGCTTCGAATACGGCCGTGTGCGTGCGATGCGCGACGAATTGGGCCGTGACGTGACCTCCGCCGGTCCGTCTATCCCTGTGGAAATCCTGGGTCTGTCCAGCGTGCCTGCAGCGGGTGACGAAGCAACCGTGGTGCGCGATGAGAAGAAAGCGCGTGAAGTGGCGCTGTACCGTCAGGGCAAGTTCCGCGAAGTCAAACTGGCGCGTCAGCAGAAGTCCAAGCTGGAAAACATGTTCGCCAACATGACCGACGGCGAAGTGTCCGAGCTGAACATCGTACTGAAGTCCGACGTACAGGGTTCTTGCGAAGCGATCAGCGACTCGCTGCTGAAACTCTCCACCGACGAAGTGAAGGTGAAGATTGTCGGCTCCGGCGTAGGTGGTATCACCGAAACCGACGCGACGCTGGCTGCGGCTTCCAACGCCATCATCCTGGGCTTCAACGTGCGTGCCGACGCTTCTGCGCGCCGCGTGATCGAAGCGGAAAGCCTGGATCTGCGTTACTACTCCGTGATCTATAACCTGATCGACGAAGTGAAGCAGGCGATGAGCGGTATGCTGGCGCCGGAATACAAGCAGCAGATCATCGGCCTGGCCGAAGTGCGTGACGTGTTCAAATCGCCTAAGTTCGGCGCTATCGCCGGCTGTATGGTTACCGAAGGGACCATCAAGCGTCACAACCCAATCCGCGTACTGCGCGACAACGTGGTTATCTATGAAGGCGAGCTGGAATCCCTGCGTCGCTTCAAAGATGACGTTAACGAAGTCCGTAACGGCATGGAATGTGGTATCGGCGTTAAGAACTATAACGACGTGCGCGTCGGCGACATGATCGAAGTGTTCGAAATCATTGAGATTCAACGCACCATCGCTTAACGATTGCACATCTGCTTATATCTGTTTACGGGGGGCCTTTGTGCCCCCCGATTTGTCTGGAGAATCCAAAATGGCAAAAGAATTCAGCCGCGGCCAACGCGTGGCGCAAGAGATGCAGAAAGAGATTGCGATCATTCTGCAGCGTGAAGTGAAAGATCCGCGCGTCGGCATGGCGACCGTTTCCGGCGTAGAAGTGTCCCGTGACCTGGCGTATGCCAAGGTTTACGTCACCTTTCTGAACGTACTGACCGAGAACCACGATCCGGATCTGGTCACCAACGGCATTAAAGCGTTGCAGGACGCTTCCGGTTATATCCGCACCCTGCTGGGCAAAGCGATGCGCCTGCGCGTGGTGCCGGAGCTGACCTTCGCTTACGACAACTCCCTGGTGGAAGGCATGCGCATGTCCAACCTGGTGACCAACGTGGTGAAGAACGACGCCGAGCGCCGTTCCGCCTCAGGCGATGACAAGGAGGATTAATGAGTCGCCCTCGTCGCCGCGGCCGTGATATCCACGGCGTGCTGTTGCTGGACAAGCCGCAGGGTTTGTCGTCCAACGATGCGCTGCAAAAAGTAAAACGCCTGTACAACGCCAACCGGGCGGGCCATACCGGCGCGCTCGATCCGCTGGCGACCGGCATGCTGCCTATCTGCCTGGGCGAAGCGACCAAGTTTTCGCAATATCTGCTCGATTCCGACAAGCGCTATCGGGTGATCGCCAAGCTGGGGCAGCGTACCGATACCTCCGACGCCGACGGCCAGATCGTGCAGGAGCGCCCGGTGAACTTCACCCAGGCGCAGCTCGACGCGGCGCTGGACACCTTCCGCGGCGATATCCAGCAGGTGCCGTCGATGTATTCGGCGCTGAAATACCAGGGAAAGAAACTCTACGAGTATGCGCGCCAGGGCATTGAAGTGCCGCGCGAAGCGCGCAGCATCACGGTGTACGAGCTGCAGTTTATCCGTTGGGAAGGGGATGAGCTGGAGCTGGAGATCCACTGCTCGAAAGGCACCTACATCCGCACCATCACCGACGATCTCGGCGAGCTGCTGGGCTGCGGCGCGCACGTGATCTATCTGCGCCGCCTGCAGGTGGCGACTTACCCGATCGCGCGCATGGTGACGCTGGAACAGCTGAACGCCCTGCTGGAGCAAGCGCAGGAACAAGCGATCGCTCCCGGCGACCTGCTCGATCCGCTGCTGATGCCGATGGACAGCCCGGTTGAGAACTATCCGGAAGTGAATTTGCTGCCGGTGGTGGCGGGCTACGTCAAGCAGGGGCAACCGGTGCAAGTGGCCGGTGCGCCGGCTTCCGGCCTGGTGCGCATCACCGAGGGTGAAGAGCGAAAATTCATCGGCGTTGGCGACATCGCCGAGGACGGTCGCGTGGCGCCACGCCGCCTGGTGGTCGAGCATTTCGACTAACGGCGGGGCTCTGCGTCGCCTTGCGATCGCACTGCGCTAAGAGTAGAATGGCGCAGCTTATGCATTGGGTTGCTGAATTAGAGATCGGCGCCTGTTTTTATTATCTATAATCTGGAGTATTACAATGTCTCTAAGTGTTGAAGCTAAAGCTCAAATCGTAGCTGATTTCGGTCGTGGTACTAACGACAGCGGTTCTACCGAAGTTCAGGTTGCCCTGCTGACTGCGCAGATCAACCATCTGCAAGGCCACTTCTCCGAGCACAAAAAAGATCACCACAGCCGTCGTGGTCTGCTGCGTATGGTTTCTCAGCGTCGTAAGCTGCTGGACTACCTGAAGCGTAAAGATGTAGCACGTTACACCAGCCTGATCGAGCGTCTGGGTCTGCGTCGCTAATCTAGCAAGTTTCAGTGGAAAGGGGCCTATTTTGGCCCCTTTCTTCTAGGAAGCATAAGCAAATCAGGTTAATGTATTACTGATGTTTCCAAACAGGTTCTTCCGTTACAGAGGTTCGCGCGGCTAATGAGAGGCTTTATCTCCCGCCTGAGATAAGGATTGTCATTAGTCGCGAGGATGTAGTGAGAAGGCAAATCGAGTCACAGGCGTGTCGAGTCGTCAATGCGATTGCGCGCCGCTAATCAAGGATATAATTTTGCTGACACCGATCATTCGCAAATTCCAGTATGGCCAGCATACCGTCACCATCGAAACCGGTATGATGGCTCGTCAGGCCACCGCCGCCGTTATGGTGAGCATGGATGACACCGCCGTATTCGTTACCGTCGTTGGCCAGAAAAAAGCCAAGCCGGGCCAGAGCTTCTTCCCGCTGACCGTTAACTACCAAGAGCGTACCTACGCCGCCGGCCGCATCCCGGGCAGCTTCTTCCGTCGCGAAGGCCGTCCGAGCGAAGGCGAGACCCTGACTTCTCGTCTGATCGACCGTCCGATCCGTCCACTGTTCCCGGACAACTTCCTGAACGAAGTTCAGGTGATCGCGACCGTGGTTTCCGTTAACCCGCAGGTGAACCCGGACATCGTTGCGATGATCGGTGCTTCCGCAGCCCTGAGCCTGTCCGGTATTCCGTTCAACGGCCCAATCGGCGCCGCGCGCGTGGGTTACATCAACGATCAGTACGTACTGAACCCGACGACCGATGAGCTGAAAGAAAGCCGTCTGGATCTGGTGGTTGCCGGTACCGCCGGCGCGGTGCTGATGGTGGAATCCGAAGCGGACGTGCTGAGCGAAGATCAGATGCTGGGCGCCGTGGTGTTCGGCCACGACCAGCAGCAAGTGGTTATCGAAAACATCAACGCGCTGGTTGCCGAAGCCGGCAAACCGAAGTGGGATTGGCAGGCGCCTGCGGTCAACGAAGCGCTGCAAGCGCGCGTGGCTGAATTGGCCGAAGCTCGCCTGGGCGACGCTTACCACATCACCGAAAAACAAGAGCGTTATGCTCAGGTTGACGCGATCAAAGACAGCGTTGTTGAAACTCTGCTGGCGCAGGACGAAACGCTGGACGCCGGCGAAATCCAGGACATCCTGGGCAACCTGGAGAAAAACGTGGTGCGTAGCCGCGTACTGCGTGGCGAGCCGCGTATCGACGGCCGTGAAAAAGACATGATCCGTGGCCTGGACGTGCGCACCGGCGTACTGCCGCGCACCCACGGTTCCGCGCTGTTCACCCGTGGCGAAACTCAGGCGCTGGTTACCGCGACCCTGGGCACCGCGCGCGACGCACAGAACCTGGACGAGCTGATGGGCGAGAAGACCGACAGCTTCCTGTTCCACTACAACTTCCCTCCGTACTCCGTGGGCGAAACCGGCATGGTCGGTTCTCCTAAGCGTCGTGAAATCGGTCACGGTCGCCTGGCGAAACGCGGCGTATTGGCTATGATGCCTAAACCGGAAGATTTCCCGTACACCGTTCGCGTGGTGTCTGAAATCACCGAATCCAACGGTTCTTCTTCCATGGCTTCCGTGTGCGGCGCGTCTCTGGCGCTGATGGACGCCGGTGTGCCAATCAAGGCTGCCGTTGCGGGTATCGCGATGGGCCTGGTGAAAGAAGCCGACAACTTTGTGGTTCTGTCCGACATTCTGGGTGACGAAGATCACCTGGGCGACATGGACTTCAAAGTGGCCGGTAGCCGCGACGGTATCACCGCGCTGCAGATGGACATCAAAATCGAAGGTATCACCCGCGAAATCATGCAGGTGGCTCTGAACCAGGCCAAGGGCGCGCGTCTGCACATCCTGGGCGTGATGGAACAGGCTATCAGCACCCCGCGCGGCGATATCTCCGAATTCGCACCGCGTATTCATACTATCCGCATCAACCCGGATAAGATTAAAGACGTGATCGGTAAGGGCGGTTCCGTTATCCGCGCGCTGACCGAAGAGACTGGCACTACCATCGAAATCGAAGATGATGGTACAGTTAAAATCGCTGCGACCGACGGGGAGAAGGCGAAATTCGCTATCCGTCGTATCGAAGAGATCACGGCAGAGATCGAAGTGGGCCGTATCTACCAGGGTAAAGTGACCCGTATCGTTGATTTCGGCGCATTCGTCGCTATCGGCGGTGGTAAAGAAGGTCTGGTACACATTTCTCAGATCGCCGACAAGCGCGTCGAGAAAGTGACCGACTATCTGCAGATGGGTCAGGAAGTGCCGGTTAAGGTACTGGAAGTTGACCGTCAGGGCCGCGTGCGTCTGAGCATCAAAGAAGCGATGGCGCCGGAAGCGGGTTCACCTGCGCCTGAAGCAGAATAACTGTATAGATAGTTTTACAGCTCCCCGCCACGGGGTTGGGAGCTGTTCGTATCGCGCGGGTAGGATGCCCGCGTTTTAGCAAACGGAGGACAGGACGTTCATCCAATGTTTGTCTTCGGGAGTGGGAAATGAAGCCTTTCTTGCGCTGGTGTTACGTTGCGACAGCACTCATGCTGGCAGGATGCAGCAACCATGATTGGCGTAAAGACGAAGTTTTGGCAATCCCGTTGCAGCCAACGTTGCAGCAGGAAGTGATCCTGGCGCGCATGGAACAAATTCTTGCCAGCCGGGCACTGACGGATGACGAACGCGCACAGCTTTTATATGAGCGCGGTGTGCTGTATGATAGCCTCGGGTTACGTGCATTAGCGCGCAATGATTTCTCGCAGGCGCTGGCGATACGTCCCGACATGCCGGAAGTTTTCAACTACCTGGGCATTTACTTAACGCAGGCAGGCAATTTTGATGCTGCCTATGAAGCGTTTGATTCTGTACTAGAGCTTGATCCAACTTACAATTACGCGCGTTTAAACCGGGGCATCGCACTGTATTATGGCGGCCGCTTCCCGTTGGCGCAGGATGATCTGCAGGCGTTTTATCAAGACGACCCAAACGATCCCTTCCGTTCGTTATGGCTGTATCTGGTGGAGCGAGAAATCGATCCCAAGAAGGCCGAGGTAGCGCTTCAGCAGCGCTATGACAAAGCGGACAGAGGGCAATGGGGATGGAATATTGTCGAATTCTACCTGGGCAAGATCAGCGAAAAAACGCTGATGGAACGCCTCAAGGCAGATGCAACGGATAACACTTCGCTCGCTGAGCATCTCAGTGAAACTGACTTCTATTTGGGTAAACACTACCTGAGTCTGGGGGACAAGGACACCGCTTCGGCGCTGTTCAAACTGACGGTGGCTAACAACGTTCACAACTTCGTTGAGCACCGCTATGCATTGTTGGAATTGGCGCTTTTGGGCCAAGAGCAAGACGACCTATCGGAATCGGACCAGCAATAGCTGACGAACACCTATCAGCCTGATGAACATTGGTTTTTAACCAAAGTTATCGCCTTCACGGGCGAGGGCTTTTTTGTTCGTTTTATAATCTAATTTGAGCCGGTTCACACTTTTCAATGAAAATGACTGAAAATTTTCTCGACGAGTTATGTAGACTGGCTGCCATTATTAATGAGGCACGTGTACATGACGACTGAGTTTGAAACCTCTTTTGCTGATCTGGGGCTGTCTGCTCCAATCATTTCCGCCCTGAACGATCTGGGCTATGAAAAACCATCTCCGATCCAGGCTGAGTGTATTCCTCACCTGTTGAACGGCCGCGATGTGCTGGGCATGGCACAGACCGGTAGTGGTAAAACTGCAGCGTTCTCGCTGCCGCTGCTGCACAACCTGCAGGCAGACCTGAAAGCACCTCAGATCCTGGTGCTGGCACCGACCCGCGAACTGGCGGTTCAGGTTGCCGAAGCGATGACTGATTTCTCCAAACACATGAACGGCGTCAACGTGGTAGCCCTGTACGGCGGCCAGCGTTACGACGTGCAGCTGCGCGCTCTGCGCCAGGGCCCGCAAATCGTTGTGGGTACCCCAGGTCGCCTGCTGGACCACCTGAAGCGCGGCACCCTGAACCTCTCCAACCTGAGCGGTCTGGTGCTGGATGAAGCCGACGAAATGCTGCGCATGGGCTTTATCGAAGACGTAGAAACCATCATGGCTGAGATCCCGGCTGAACATCAGACCGCGCTGTTCTCCGCCACCATGCCGGAAGCGATCCGTCGCATCACCCGCCGCTTTATGAAAGAGCCGCAGGAAGTGCGCATCCAGTCCAGCGTGACCACCCGTCCGGACATCAGCCAGAGCTACTGGTCGGTGTACGGCATGCGTAAAAACGAAGCGCTGGTGCGTTTCCTGGAAGCCGAAGACTTTGACGCGGCGATCATCTTCGTGCGCACCAAGAACGCGACCCTGGAAGTGGCCGAAGCGCTGGAGCGCAGCGGTTACAGCAGCGCCGCGCTGAACGGCGACATGAACCAGGCGCTGCGTGAGCAGACCCTGGAGCGCCTGAAAGACGGTCGTCTGGATATCCTGATCGCGACCGACGTTGCGGCCCGCGGCCTGGACGTTGAGCGCATCAGCCTGGTTGTCAACTACGACATCCCGATGGACTCCGAGTCTTACGTTCACCGTATCGGCCGTACCGGTCGTGCGGGCCGTGCCGGCCGCGCGCTGCTGTTCGTGGAAAACCGCGAACGCCGCCTGCTGCGCAACATCGAACGCACCATGAAGCTGACCATCCCGGAAGTGGAACTGCCGAACGCAGAACTGCTGGGTGAGCGTCGTCTGGCCAAGTTCGCCGCAAAAGTTCAGCAGCAGCTGGAAAGCAGCGATCTGGATCTGTACCGCGCACTGCTGACCAAACTGCAGCCGGAAGAAGAGCTGGATATGGAAACCCTGGCCGCAGCGCTGCTGAAAATGGCACAGGGCGAACGTCCGCTGATCCTGCCGCCGGATCCGGTCTTCAAGCCGCGTCAGCGCCGCGAGTTCAACGACCGTGACGATCGTCGCGGTGACCGTGGCGATCGCCGCGACAGCCGTGACGGCGATCGTCCGCGTCGCGAACGTCGTGACGTTGGCGAAATGCAGCTGTACCGCATCGAAGTGGGCCGTGACGATGGCGTAGAAGTCCGTCACATCGTTGGCGCTATCGCTAACGAAGGCGACATCAGCAGCCGTTACATCGGTAACATCAAGCTGTTCGCGTCCCACTCCACCATCGAGCTGCCAAAAGGCATGCCGGGCGAGATCCTGAATCACTTCACTCGCACCCGCATCCTGAACAAGCCGATGAACATGCAGCTGCTGGGCGATGCACAGCCGTTCGAACGTCGCGAGCGTCGTGACGGTGGCAACGGCGGCGAGCGTCGTGGCAACGGTCGTCCGTTCAACGGCGAACGTCGCGAAGGCGGCCCACGTCGTTCCTTCGGTGAACGTCGTGAAGGCGGCAACGGCGGCGAGCGTCGTGGCGGTAACTTCAACCGTGACGGCAAACCGGCCCCACGCCGTGATGACGGCGCACCGGCAGCACCACGTCGTCGTTTCGGCGACGCGTAATCGCTGATTCATCGCTCGCGGTGAAATGCTCTGAAAAACCAGCCTGCGGGCTGGTTTTTTTATGCCTGAAAGTTGCCGTCAAACGTCCCTGAATGGCGTATCATTCATAAGGTTTTTTCTTACGGATGATATGCACGGGAGATGCCATGAGTTGGCAGCAGTTCAAATCTCAATACCTGGTGCGCTTTTGGGCGCCGCTGCCGGCGGTGATCGCCGCCGGGATCCTTTCTACCTACTACTTCGGCATGACCGGCACCTTCTGGGCGGTGACCGGCGAATTCACTCGCTGGGGCGGCCATGTGCTGCAGTGGTTCGGCCTGCACCCCGAGCAGTGGGGCTATTTCAAGGTTATCGGCCTGCAGGGCACGCCGCTGGAGCGCATCGACGGGCGCATGATCATCGGCATGTTCGCCGGCTGCATCGCCGCCGCGCTGTGGGCCAACAACATCAAGCTGCGCCAGCCGCAGCACCGCATTCGCATCGTGCAGGCGCTGCTGGGCGGCATTATCGCCGGCTTCGGCGCGCGCCTGGCGATGGGTTGCAACCTGGCGGCATTCTTCACCGGCATTCCTCAGTTTTCGCTGCACGCCTGGTTCTTCGCGCTGGCGACCGCCGCAGGTTCGTACTTCGGCGCCAAATTCACGCTGCTGCCGATGTTCCGCATCCCGGTCAAATTGCAAAAGGTGAAGGCCGCCGCGCCGCTGACGCAGAAGCCTGAGCAGGCGCGCCGCCGCTTCCGGCTGGGCATGGCGGTCTTCGGCCTGGCGGTGGCTTGGTCGCTGTGGACGCTGTTCGATGCGCCGAAGCTCGGTATCGCCATGCTGTTCGGCATCGGCTTCGGTCTGCTGATCGAACGCGCGCAGATCTGCTTTACCTCGGCGTTCCGCGATCTGTGGATCACCGGCCGCACCCACATGGCGAAAGCCATCATCATCGGCATGGCGGTGAGCGCCATCGGCATCTTCAGCTACGTGCAGCTCGGCGTGGCGCCGAAAATCATGTGGGCCGGCCCGAATGCGGTGCTGGGCGGCTTGCTGTTCGGCTTCGGCATCGTGCTGGCCGGCGGTTGCGAGACCGGCTGGATGTACCGCGCGGTGGAAGGGCAGGTGCACTACTGGTGGGTGGGGCTGGGCAACATCATCGGCGCCACGCTGCTGGCCTATTACTGGGACGATCTGGCGCCGGCGCTGGCGACCGACTACGACAAGATCAACCTGCTCGACACCTTCGGCCCGATCGGCGGCCTGCTGGTGACCTACCTGCTGCTGGCGCTGGCCTTCGCCGCCATGCTGTGGTGGGAGAAACGCTTTTTCCGCGCCCGGCCTGAGGCGCAGGTGGTGAATTTGAGGAGCATGCCATGAAAGAGACGACGATAGTGCCGGACTACCGGCTGGACATGCTGGGCGAGCCTTGCCCGTACCCGGCGGTGGCGACGCTGGAGGCGATGCCGCAGCTGAAGCCGGGGGAAATCCTGGAGGTGATCAGCGATTGCCCGCAGTCGATCAACAACATTCCGCTCGATGCGCGCAACCACGGCTACAAGGTGCTGGATATCCAGCAGGACGGGCCGACCATCCGCTATCTGATCCAGCGTTAACGCCGAGGCGGTGGGGTTCCCCACCGCCTTTTCGCGTTTTATCCCTTCACGACATCGCCTTTCACTTCGGCAACAATCTCGAACGAACGCAGCCGCGCCTGGTGATCGAAGATCTGGCCGTTGACCATGATCTCGTCGGCATCGGTTTCACGCAGCAGCGTTTGCAGCCCGTGGCGCACGGTTTTTTCATCGCCGACGATCGACATCCGCAGCGCCTGCTCGACGCCGTATTGCTCACCGGCGGTCCACAGCGCGTGGATGTTATCCACCGGCGGCGGCAGCGGGCCGGGCGATCCGCGGCGCAGGTTGATGAATTGTTGCTGCATCGAGCTGAACAGGAAGCGCGCATCGCTATCGCTGTCGGCGGCGATCACGTTGACGCACACCATGGCGTGCGGTTGCGCCAGCTGTTTGGACGGTTTGAAGTTTTCGCGGTACAGCTGCAGCGCCTGGAACAGCATATCCGGGGCGAAGTGCGAGGCGAAGGCGAACGGCAGGCCAAGCTGCGCCGCCAACTGCGCGCTGTAGAGGCTGGAGCCGAGCAGCCAGAGCGGCACGTGCAGCCCCTGGCCCGGCACTGCCTGCACCGGTTGGCCGGGCTGCGCGTCGCAGAAGTAGTTTTGCAGCTCCTGCACGTCGCGCGGGAAGGTATCCACATCGCCGGACAGGTGGCGGCGCAGCGCCATCATGGTGCGCTGATCGGTGCCGGGCGCGCGGCCCAGCCCCAGATCGATGCGGCCGGGATAGAGCGACTCCAGCGTGCCGAACTGCTCGGCGATCACCAGCGGCGCATGGTTCGGCAGCATCACGCCGCCGGAGCCGAGGCGAATGCTCTGGGTGCCGGCGGCCAGATAGCCCAGCAGCACCGAAGTGGCGGCGCTGCCGATGCCGGTCATGTTGTGGTGCTCGGCCAGCCAGTAGCGCCGGTAGCCCCAGCGTTCGGCGTGCTGTGCCAAATCCAGCGAACAGTGGAAAGCGTCGCGCGCTTTGGCCCCTTGCGGGATTGGCGATAAATCCAGTACCGACAGCGGTACCGCAATGTTTTCAGTCATAACATCGTCCATCAGAGAGTGGATCGCTTAAAGGGCGATTGCAGGAATCTGCATACCAAAAAGCCGAAAATGATGCTTTTTAGTGTTAAAAGCATAATCCAATTTATAGTTATAAAAGAGGAGATATGTGCTTGTGATATCCTCATGAGAGCAATGGTGTTTTTTGGAGCAATTTGAGATATGGAAATGATGATCCCCGCCCGCCGCTTACCGTTCCGGGAGCCGACATAATGAAAAAAAAGACGCTGTTTACCCTGTTGCTGATGATGGTGGCGATCGCATTGGCGGTCCTGTTCCGCGCGCACAATCAGGATCTGTTACTGCAGGGTGAAGTGGACGCTCCCGAAGTGATCGTCGCTTCCAAGGCGAAAGGCCGGGTGGTTGAACGCCTGATCGAACGCGGTGACGACGTGAAAAGCGGCCAGCTGATTATCCAGCTCGACAGCCCCGAACTGATGGCGCAGCTGCGTTCCGCGCAGGCCACGCGCGACGAGGCCAAGGCGCAGCTCGATCAGTCGCTGCACGGCACCCGTGAAGAGAGCATCCGCAACCTGCGCGCCAATCTGGCGCAGGCCGAAGCGCAGTACCGCAATGCGCAAAACGACTACAACCGCAACCTGAGCGTGGCCGGCAAGGGCTATATTTCGAAGTCCGAGCTGGATGCTTCGCGCCGGGCGCGCGACACCGCCTTCCAGCAGGTGCAGGCGGCCAAGGCCAACCTGGACGAAGGTATCAACGGCGACCGCGTCGAGCTGCGGCAACAATACGCGGCGGCGCTGCGGGCGGCGGAAGAGAACCTGCTGCAGATCCAGGCGCAGAGCGACGATCTGCAGGTGAAAGCGCCGGTAGACGGCGAAGTGGGGCCGATCCCGGCCGAAGTGGGCGAATTGCTGAACGCCGGCAGCCCGCTGGTGACGCTGATCCGGGTGCCGGACGCCTACTTCGTGTTTAACCTGCGCGAAGACATCCTGGCCCACGTGCGCAAAGGCGACAAGGTCAAGCTGCGGGTGCCGGCGCTGAAGGACAAAATGATCGACACCGAGGTGCGCTACATCGCGCCGCTGGGGGATTACGCCACCAAACGCGCCACCCGCGCCACCGGCGACTTCGACCTGAAAACCTTCGAAGTGCGCCTGTATCCGTCACAGCCGGTGGACGGCCTGCGTCCGGGGATGAGCACCTTATGGCAATGGAAAGAGTAAGGGCCGGCTGGCGCTGCTTCAGTCACGCGTTCGACAAAGAGTGTCGCGTCGCCTTTCGCAGCCCGGTGGTGCACTGGCTGAGCTGGATTTTTCCGCTGATCCTGTTTGGGCTGATCAGCAGCAACTTCTCCGAAGGCACGCTGCTCGATCTGCCGGTCTCAGTGGTGGACAGCGATCACAGCCCGCTGTCCAAGTCGCTGACGCGGCGGCTGGACGCCGGGTCACACGCCCACGTCGAGGCCTACGGCGGCGGGCTGCCGGAGTCGCTGAACCGCCTGCGCAGCGCGCAGGATTACGCGTTGCTGTACATCCCGCCGGACTTTGAGGCCAACGCGCTGTCGGGCAAGCAGCCGAGCGTGGTGATGTACTACAACGCGTTGTTCTACGGCGCCGGGCTGTACTCCACCCAGGACTTCGGCGGCCTGATGAATGAAATCAACGCCAGCACCCGCAGCATCATCGCCACCGAGATGGGCAAATCGCTGCCGCCGCTGGCGGACGTAACGCTCTCTTACGGCAGCCTGTTCAACGCCAGCGGCAGCTATATCTATTACCAGCAGTTCGCCGCCACCATCCATCTGCTGCAGTTGTTCGCGGTGACCTGCATGATCTACGTGCTGGCGCGCAGCAAGTCGCTGCTGCAGGCCAAGCCGTTCAGCCTGGCGCTGCTCGGCAAGCTGGCGCCGTACACGCTGTGTTTCACCACCCTGCTGATGGTGGAGATCGCGGCGCTGGTGGGCATCTTTGACGCCCGCGTCAGCGGTAACCCGCTGTTTATGCTGATGATCGGCCTGTTTTACGTGATGGCAGCGCAGAGCATCGGCCTGCTGCTGTACACCTTTACCGGCAGCACCATCACCGCCTACAGCCTGATCGGTATTTTGGTCAGTATCGCGATGACTTTCTCCGGCATGGCGGTGCCTGAGCTGTCGATGCCGCTGCCGGCGCGCATCATTTCCAACATCGAGCCGCTGACCCACGCGCTGTACGCGATGTTCGACGTGTTCCTGCGGCAGGTGCACGCCAGCGCCATTTTCAGCGTGTGTGCGCTGCTGGCGGTCTACCCGCTGGTGGCCGCGCTGCTGGTGCGCAATCGCCTGCCGGCGCGGCTGGCAAAAGAGGGGAACGCCGGATGAAACTCTATTGGCAAACCTTCGTTAAGGTGCTGCTCGGCATGCTGGAGCGGCCGGTATGGCTGATGCTGATCCTGTCGCTGTGCATCATGAGCATGGTGTACGCCAACCGCACGGTGTGGGATCTGCCGGTGGGGGTGGTCGATCAGGATCACAGCACCGCCAGCCGGCAGCTGATCCGCCAACTGGACGCCACCTCCAAGATAGCGATCGAAACCTACGACAGCCTGGAGCAGGCGCAGCGCGATCTCAGCTGGCGCAAGCTGTTTGCGGTGATCATCATGCCGGTGGATCTGGAGAAGAAGATCCTCAGCGGGCAGAACATCGTGGTGCCGGTGTACGGCGACGCCACCAACCGCCTGGCCAACGGCCAGATCCAACAGGACGTGGTGGCGGCCTACCAGCAGCTGCTGACGGAGTACAACAACGGGCTGCTGCTGCGCAGCGGCTTCAGCGAACGGCAGGCGCAGATACTGCTGACGCCGATACTGGGGCAAACGCTGGACGTGTTTAACCCCGGCATCAGCTTCGCGGCGATCATCTTCCCCGGCCTGCTGGTGATGCTGTTGCAGCACTCGCTGCTGATCGCCTGTATCCGCGTCAACATCGCCATGAAGAGCATGCCCGGCGGCAAGGCGCCGCTGGCGGCGCACCTCGGCGGGCTGACGGCGCTGCTGCCGATCTGGCTGTTCCTGTCGATCGTGCTGTTCGTGCTGTGGCCGTGGGTATTGGGCTACAGGCAGACGGCGAACATCGCCGAACTGCTGCTGCTGACCTTCCCGTTCCTGCTGGCGGTGCTGGGGCTGGGCAAGCTGGTGACCGAGTGCCTGCGCAGCGTCGAGATGATCTACCTGACGCTGGCGTTCATCACCACGCCGATCTTCTACCTGTCCGGCACCATCTGGCCGCTGCAGTCGATGCCGGCCTGGGTGCGCGCCATCTCGTACAGCATTCCTTCCACCTGGGGCACCAAGGCGATCGCCGGCGTCAACCAGATGGGGCTGTCGCTGAACGAAGTGTGGGGCGACGTGATGATGATGCTGGTGCTCGGCGTGGTCTACACCCTGCTGGGCTTCGGCGTCGGCTTCTTGCGCAACAGCGTGGCGCTGCGCGGGATGTTCAGGAAACGGCGGGCGTAGGGGACCAATAAAGGCGCCATATTCGGCGCCTTTATTATTTCGTATTATCGATATGTTTAAGGTTGTTTATTTAGCGGGATGTCTATTGTTATTTTGATTTAATTTCTTATATTGACTTTGGTAATTGTCATTGTCGGCCGGTTTAGGGAACTAATGGTTGACGTTAGTTTTATCTATAACGTGTTATTTAAAGGATGATATAAATATGTCAACAATAAGAGAGCTTGCTTCTGATGAGATGAAACTGATTGGCGGTTGTGGTGATGGAAATAACGGCGGCGATCGTGACAGGCCAAGCAGAGGTGCACCAAACTCCTGTGCCAATCAGGTTGGAATGGGTATCATCATTGGCGCATTTACCGGTTTTTCAGGTGGCCCGCCAGGGATGATAGGTATGGCGGTTGCCGGTGGCTTGATGGGGGCGGTCTCTTGCGCCGATAACAGCCCCGCAGGGAATAATAAGAATAACGGTGGTGCCTTGGGTGGCAATAAAAACGCCAATAGCGTTAATGGGCAGTGTCGATGGTGATGAGAACATCGCTTTTACCGTTTCAACAATAGAGGGTGGGTTATGGCCAATAGACGTCTTTTAGACCCGCTTTGTAATATGATGGCGCTAACGTTGAGCATGTTACTTGTCTCGTTCTCCTCGCTAAGTATTATTTCATACGGAGAACATTTGGTAGATGCGGTCATCGCGGTTTTTACTTATTTTGGTATCAGAAGCTGCTGCCAGATGTGTGTAAATTTATTCCATTGGTTCCACGGCGGAAATAACCGTATTCATCTTGATAAATAAACAATGCCGGCGGCAGTGCGCCGCCGGCGCTTACCTCGCTAAGACACCAACTCCAATCCCGCCACGCGGCGCCAGTAGCCGTTGCAGTCGGCGTGATCGGTCAAGGCCAGCGGCTTTTCGCCGCGTTCGTTGGCGCGGAAGGCATCGATTTGCGCCAGCGTCTCTGCACCCTGCGGCGACAGCCGCACGATGTCCACCAGCCCCTGCATGCTCGGCAGGTCGTTGCCGAGGTTGTAGCAGTAGCCGCTCATGGTCTGAATGCCGTTGAGCACGAACACCTGCTGCTGTTCCTGCGAGCGCATCATGCGGCCCTGCGGATACTTGATGCAGCAGGTTTCGCACTCGTCCTTGCCGCGGTTCTCCGAGCGGGCGGTGAAGCAGCGCGCCGAATAGGCCAGCGGCAGGTGGCCGTAGCTCAGCACCTCCACCTCGAAATCGTGGCGAAAGCCCAGCTCGTCGCACTGTGCCAGCAGGTTGGTCAGCCAGTCGCGCGACAGCTCGACCGGCATGCACCAGCGCATCATGCCCTGGCGGCGCAGCAGGCGCAGGGTATAGGCGTTGTAGCAGTTCAGCGCATGGCCGGCGACGAACGGCAGACCGCGCTCCGCCGCCATGTTCACCGCGCCCAGATCGTTGGCTTCAAACAGGAACTCGCCGTTCTCCACATAGCGTTTCAGCTCATTCAGCTCGGACGGCGCCTGCAGCAGCGCCAGCGTGGAGATCACCACCTGCTTACCGCTGCGGGCGATTTCGCGCGCCAGCGCCAGCCAATCGCCGACCTTCATCTCGCGCCGCTTGGTGCAGACGCTCTCGCCGAGGTAAATGATGTCGGCGCTGCTCTCTGCCGCCTGCTGATAGAACGCCGCGATGTCGTTTTTCGGCCAGTAGTAGAGCACCGGCCCCAGTGCGTATTTCATGTTTCCTCCGGCTACTGCCATTTGCGGTGATAGGCGCCCAGCGTGGTCTGGGTGCCCTCGGACATCGCGCCCAGCGTCTCCATCCAGGCGGCGTCGGCACGGTAGGCGGCCGGATCGGCCTGGCAGCGATCGAGCGCCTGGCGCCAGACGCGCGCCACCTGGCTGACGTAAGCCGGGCTGCGCTGGCGGCCTTCGATCTTCACCGAGGCGATGTTGGCGGCCAGCAGCTCCGGCAGCAGCTCCAGCGTATTGAGGCTGGTGGGCTCTTCCAGCGCGTGGTAGCGCACGTCGTCCACCAGATAGCGGCCCTTGCACAGCGTCGGGTAGCCGGCGTTTTCATGGTCCTGGTAGCGGTCGATCAGCACGTCGTTCAGGCGCGACTCCATGCCCTGCGGGGTTTGCTGCCAGCGCACGAACCGTGCCGGCGAACAGGCGCCGACGGTGTTCGGCGATTCGCCGGTCAGGTAGGAGGAGAGATAGCAGCGTCCCTCGGCCATGATGCACAGGCTGCCGAAGGCGAACACTTCCAGCGGCACCGGGCTGGTGCGCGCCAGCTGTTTCACCTGATGCATCGACAGCACGCGCGGCAGTACCACCCGGCCCACCTCGAAGTTGCGCTGGTAGAAACGGATCGCCTCCTCGTTGGTGGCGGAGGCCTGCACCGAAACGTGGCGCTCCAGCTGCGGGTAGCGCTGGGCGGCGTATTCCAGCATCGCCAGATCCGCCAGAATCAGCGCGTCGGCGCCCAGCTGGGCTGCCATATCCACCGCGCGCTGCCAGCGGACGTAGCCGTCGGGATGGGCGAAGGTGTTGATGGCGATATGCAGCTTGCGGCCGTGGCGATGCACGTAATCGACCGCTTCCTGCAGCTTTTTCTCGGTGAAGTTGAGGCCGGCGAAGTGGCGCGCGTTGGTATCGTCTTTCAGGCCGATGTAAACGGCGTCGGCGCCGTTATCCACCGCGGCCTTCAGGGCCGGCAGGTTGCCGGCGGGACAAAGCAGCTCCATAGATTTATCCTGGCTTAGCCGTGCACCCGGCCGGGCGCACGCTGTCTTTAAAGGTTGCCGACGGCGGTGTTCCGCCGGCAAACGCGAATCGGGGAGGCCATTTTAGGCAAAGGGGCGCACACAGGTTTTGATTTGGGGCAGCTTATGGCGTATTGATAAACATGGCGGTGAAATGCACTATTTGTTGATATAGACCGCTGAAGCCGCGCGCCAGTGTGGCAAAATAGCGGTAGTCCGTATTGAAAGGAGTGGATGACCGTGTTGGAACAACTACGAGCACGCCTTGTGCGCCAGGGGCCGTCGCTGCTGCGCATCCCGCTGAAATTCACGCCGTTCGCCCTGCAGCGTCAGCTGCTGCAACAGGTGCTGAGCTGGCAGTTCCGCCAGGCGTTGGCGGATGGCGATCTGGAATTTCTCGAATCGCGCTGGCTGAAGATCGAAGTTCGCGATCTGGCGCTACACTGGTTTATGACGGTAGAAAACGACAAACTGGTGGTCAGCCAGCACGCCGAAGCGGACGTCAGCTTCAGCGGCGACGCCAACGATCTGATCCTGATCGCGGCGCGCAAGCAAGATCCGGATACGCTGTTCTTTCAGCGTCGGCTGCAGATTGAAGGGGATACCGAATTGGGCCTGTATGTGAAAAATTTGATGGACGCCATCGAGCTGGAAAGCATGCCTGCGCCGCTGCGCATGGGGCTGTTGCAGTTGGCTGATTTTGTCGAAGCAGGGTTGCAGGAGGGCACGGCGTCGGCTTCCCGTGTGGCGGTATCATGCTGATCCGCGTAGAGATCCCGGTAGACGCGGCGGGCATCGATGCCTTGCTGCGCCGCGCCTTTGGCCGCGACGACGAAGCCGATCTGGTGCAGCAGCTGCGCGAAGACGGCCTGCTGACGCTGGGCGTGGTCGCCACTGACGACGAAGGCGGGGTGGTGGGTTACGCCGCGTTCAGCCCGGTGGACGTGGCCGGCGAAGATCGCCAATGGGTGGCGCTGGCGCCGCTGGCGGTAGACGAAAGCCTGCGCCGCCAGGGGCTGGCTGAAAAGCTGGTGTACGAAGGTTTGGATTCGTTGAACGAATTCAGCTACGCCGCGGTGGTGGTGCTGGGCGATCCGGCCTACTACGGCCGCTTCGGTTTTAAACCGGCCGCCGCCTATGGCCTGAACTGCCGCTGGCCGGACACGGAAAGTGCGTTCCAGGTGTATCCGCTGGCGGAAGACGCCCTGAATGGCGTCAGCGGCGAAGTGGCTTTTTCGGCGCCGTTTAATCGCTTTTAACGACCGGCAATAGATACTCCAACGACAGCGGCGGGTGATTCACCAGCCGCTCTTTTTGTATTTTGCTCAGCTGCTTGACGCGGTATTCCAGCTTCAGCGCCGTTGAGCGATCCCCCACCTGGCAGTGAAACGCCAGCGTCAATTCCCCTTTGCCGCGCAGCGCCTTGGCGCCTTTGCCGGCTTGATGCTGCGCCAGGCGGCGCGCCACGTCGGTGGTGATGCCGGTATACAGCATGCCGCTCGGTAAACGCAGCATGTAGAGGTGCCAGGGAGTGGGGGAGGTGTCGGTCATCGTACGCCGCTTTGGTGGCCAGGGTCGGCGTATGATGGCATGTTCGCCATCACAATCCCATCCCCGGCCGCCGGTGCCCTACCGCTTTACCCCTTTTTTCCCGCCAGCTCGAAGCGCGGCGAGACGATGCCGTACAGCGTCCAGCCGAGGAAGGTGGCGATGGCGCCCCACATCATCGCTTCCTCACCGGAGCTGTAGAGCGCGTAGAAGCTGTACAGCGCGCCGATGCCGGCGATGATATTGGCGATGCGCGCCTTGTTGTCCGGCACCTTCGCCACTTTCTGAATAATGACCAGCGCCGCCATCGACAGGATGTAAGGGATGATGTTGGTCACCACCGCCAGGTTCACCAGCACGTTGAACTGCTTGTTCAGCGACGGGCTGATGGTCATCAGCGACAGGCCGCTCTGGATGACGACGATGGTCAGCATGCCTTTAACCGGCGCGTCGGCCTTGCTCAGCTTGGAGAAGATTTTCGGGAAGAAGCCGCTGTCGGCGGAGGATTTGAACACCTGAGCGATGGTGAACTGCCAGCCGAGCAGCGAGCCGACGCAGGACATGACCATCAACGCCATGATGATCTTGCCGACCGTCGGGTTGAACATGTGGGAGAACGCCAGCCCGAATGGGGCGGTAGAGTTGGCCAGATCCATGTTCGGCACGATGCCGGCGATCACGTTGGTTGAAATGATATAGATCACCGCCGCGCTGAGGGTGCCGCCCAGTACGGCGATCGGCACGTTGCGCTCCGGATTTTCCACCACGTCGGTATTGGCGCAGGCGGATTCCAGCCCCAGGAACGCCCACAGGGTCATTGAGATGGAGGCGCCGATGGCTTCGAAGGTTGGCACCTGATGCGGGTTCCAGGCGGCGACGTAGGCGCTGCCGCTGAACCAGTACCAGCCGATGACCGAGATGCCCACCACCGGAATGATTACGCCCCAGACGGTGATGCCGCTGATTTTGCCGGTGATGCGCGCGCCGCCGAAGTTGGCGACGGTCGCCAGCCACAGCACGCCGATGGTGGCGATACAGATCCCGAGCGGGCTGAGGGTGGTGTCGAACAGCTCGGTGCCGTAGCCGACGGCGGAAATGGCGATGGCGATGTTGGCGATCAGCAGCGAAACGCCGTAGGTGTAGTTCGCCATAAAGTTGCCCGATTTGCCGAAGGCGTATTCGGCGTAGCCACCCATGCCGCCGGATTTACGGCTGAACATGCCGCATTTGGCGAAGGCGTAGGCCAGCGCCATCGAGCCGACGGCGGTCACCAGCCAGGAAACGATCGAAATCGTGCCCACTTCGGCCAGCTTGGTCGGCAGCATAATTATGCCGGAACCCATCATATTCACGGCGGTCAGGATCGTTAATTGCACGACACCCATTTTATTATTGGACTTACTCATGATCATTTTCTCTTTTAGGATGCGAACCGGGCGGCGAGAATCATCGCCGCCCCGTAAGGTGATTAATTTTTCATGACGTAGCCGTAAGCGCGGTTCCAGCCGTCCTCATCCTGTTGGATATAAACGCCCTGCAATTCCGGCGCGAATCCCGGCAATAAGTTGATGCCTTCTTCCAATGCCAGGAAATAACGCTGCGCGGCGCCGCCCCAAATTTCACCGGGCACCACGCACAGCACGCCCGGCGGGTAAGGCAGGGCGCCTTCGGCGGCGATGCGGCCCTCGGCTTTAGCCAGCGAGACCAATTCCACATTGCCGCGCACGAACTCGGTATTGGCGTCCTGCGGATTCATCACCACGCGCGGGAAATAACTTTTGCGGAACATCTCTTTTTGCAGTTCTTTAACGTCGTAGCTGACGTAAAGGTCGTGCATTTCCTGGCACAGCTGGCGGATGGTGTAGTTTTTGTAGCGCTGCTGGTGGTTTTTATAGACCGCAGGCAGCACCTCGCTGAGCAGGGAGTTTTGCTCGATGTGCTGCTCGAAGCGGGCGATCAGGGCCACCAGATGCTGCATCTTGGCGATGTCTTCCGCCGGCGTCAGCAGGAACAGGATCGAGTTGAGATCGCATTTTTCCGGCACGATGCCGTTTTCACGCAGGTAGTTGGCCAGAATGGTCGCCGGGATGCCGAATTCGCTGTAGCTGCCGGTGGCGGTATCGATGCCCGGCGTGGTGAGCAGCAGTTTGCACGGATCGACGAAGTACTGTGATTCGGCATAGCCCTCAAAGGCGTGCCATTTCTCGCCGGGCACGAAGTTGAAGAAGCGCAGATCGTTGGCCATCGCCGCGGTGTCATAGGCCTGCCACGGCTTGCCGTCGATCTGATCCGGCACGAACGGTTTGATCATCGTACAGGTGTCCAGCAGCATTTTGCGCGCTTCGATCCCCACGCGCACGCACTCCTGCCACAGACGCTGGCCGCTCTTGCCCTCGTGCATCTTGGCGTTGACGTCCAGCGCGGCGAACAGCGGGTAGAACGGGCTGGTAGAGGCGTGCAGCATAAAGGCGTTGTTGAAGCGCTTGTGGTTGCAGTAGCGGCTCTGGCCCTTGATGTGCCTGTCTTTTTTGTGGATCTGCGAGGTTTGTGAGAAGCCGGCCTGCTGTTTGTGCACCGACTGGGTGACGATGATGCCGGGATCGTTTTCGTTCAGCTCCAGCAGCAGCGGCGAGCAGTCTTTCATCATCGGAATGAACTGCTCATAGCCTACCCAGGCGGAGTCGAACAGGATGTAATCGCACAGGTGGCCAATCTTGTCGACCACCTGGCGGGCATTGTAGATGGTGCCGTCGTAGGTGCCGAGCTGGATGATCGCCAGGCGGAACGGGCGGGCTGCGTTGGCGCGTTCCGGCGCCACTTCGCGGATCTGTTGGCGCAGGTAGCGTTCGTCAAAGCAGTGCGCGTCGATGCCGCCGATAAAGCCGAACGGGTTGCGGGCGGTTTCCAGATACACCGGCGTGGCACCGGCCTGGATCAACGCGCCGTGGTGGTTGGATTTATGGTTGTTGCGGTCGAACAGCACCAGGTCGCCGCGCGTCAGCAGGGCGTTGGTCGCCACCTTGTTCGAGGCCGAGGTGCCGTTGAGCACGAAGTAGGTCTTGTCGGCGTTGAACACCTTGGCGGCGTGTTGCTGCGCTGCGCAAGGCGCGCCTTCGTGGATCAACAGGTCGCCCAGTTTGACGTCGGCATTGCACATATCGGAGCGGAAAAGCGTTTCGCCGTAGAAGTCGAAGAACTGGCGGCCCGCCGGATGTTTACGGAAGAACTCGCCGCCCTGGTGGCCTGGGCAGGCGAAGGTGGCGTTGCCCATTTCCACGTACTGCGTCAGCGTATTGAAGAACGGCGGCAGCAGCTCGCTCTCATATTTGGCGGCGGCGGCCTCCAGCTGTTTGCCGTAGAACTGGGTATTCTTGCCGCACAGCTCAAACACGCCATGCAGCGCCGGCAATACGGCGTTATCCAGCTCTTCTTCGCAGCAGACGGCGACGAACAGCGGAATGTTCAGGCCGTGCTCTTCAATGCGCGCCACCATGCCGTGCGTGACGTCGTCTACCGACAGCACGATGGCGGCGACGTCATTGAAATCGCTGTGATGCACATCGACGATGTCGCGTTCAGTTTCAAAGCAGCCGAGGGTTTGGGTGTTGGCGGCAATTTTTAATTTTTTCATTTTTCTCATTCTTCAGGCAAAGGCAGTCCGTCGGCAAATAATTCCATTTGCCGCTAACGCCTTCACGAAAATAAAGGTGTGCGAGAACCCAGCGATGCCGAAAGGCATTAACTGTGTTCGTTGTTTTATTTAGCTTGGATGCGCTTGGCCGAAATTAATAATGAATTGCGTGTCCTTCCCGGTTAGCGAGAAAGCGATATTATCACCGGCGTGCGGAGAATAAATAAAAACGCAATGACACTCTTATCAACGGCGTAAGAGCGAGGGGAGAGGGTTATCTGTAGTTGAAGAATGCGAAGCTAAAGCAGCTGCGATGAGCCATCATCATAATATGGGTTGTGCGCCTGATATGCGCCATTTTGCGGTTATTGTTTTCCATTTTCTAATCCACCTTGCTGAGTGAAAAGATGGCGCTATTTTAACGCAAGGTTGGCTAAAAATCGTGATGAATGTCACATAAATGCCGGTGTTTATAAATAACTATTCACCTGTTATGCAATGAATTGCATAAACAGCGTTCAGGTGGGCCAACGGACTTGTAAACGAATTGCTAATCGACTCCGGGCGGGTGCGCTAAATTTGCGTGTCGTCAGGATGGGAATAAAAGAACCGGTCGAATAAGTGGTTGCATAACGATCAAATAAATCCGTCTTGTATTTTTTATGTTATAAATATTTTCCTGGCCTAAGTTAATAAAAATGCATTTATTGTGTTTTTATATTCAATTTGGGTTTTTGATGATTATCGTTATTTGTGACTCGCCTCAACAACGCAGGGTAAGATGAAGTGAGTGAACAAGGAGGCGAGTAACCTTGAATACCCCAGAACAACGGCAGCAGATTGCGGATTTCATCGGCAAACAACACGTCTTGACGCTGTGCGCCGGCGACGGCCTCGACATGTGGTGCGCCAACTGTTTTTACGTGTTCGACGCCGCGGCGATGGCGCTGTGGCTGATGACCGAACCGCACACCCGTCACGGCGGGTTGATGCTGAACAACGGCCGGGTGGTCGGCACCATCGCGCCGAAGCCGAAAAGCATCGCGCTGATCCGCGGCGTGCAGTACCGCGCCGAGGCGGTGCTGCTGAGCGGCGAAGAGGCCGACGCGGCGCGCGCGCGTTACTGCAAGCGCTTCCCGATCGCCAGGGCGATGAAAGCCTCGGTTTGGCGGCTGGATCTGCACGAGGTGAAGATGACCGACAACACCCTCGGCTTCGGCAAGAAGCTGCATTGGGCGCGGTCTATACTTTAAGTTGACGTATTGATTACAACGGGGGATTGCATGGCGCGAGCACTGTTAGTCGGCGCAACCGGGCTGGTGGGGCGCGAGTTGTTGCAGCTGTTGCAAAGCGATCCGCAGATAACGGCCATCGTGGCGCCGACGCGCACGCCGCTGCCGCCGCACGGCAAGCTGACCAACCCGGTCGGCGATGCGCTGTTCGAACTGCTGAGTAGCCTGCAGCAGCCGGTCGATCTGGTGTTCTGCTGCCTGGGCACCACCCGCCGGGCGGCGGGTAGCGCCGATGCCTTCCGCTACGTCGATTACCAGTTGGTGGTGGAGAGCGCGCTGACTGGCCGCCGGTTGGGGGCGCAGCACTGTCTGGTGGTGAGCGCGTTGGGCGCCAACGCGGATTCCACCTTCCTGTATAACCGCACCAAAGGCGAGATGGAGCAGGCGCTGCGCGAACAGCACTGGCCGCGCCTGACGCTGGTGCGGCCTTCCATGCTGGTGGGGGATCGCCCTGCGCCGCGCCTGATGGAGCGCCTCACGCTGCCGCTGTTCAGGCTGCTGCCCGGCAAATGGCGCGCCGTCTCCGCCAAAGACGTGGCGCAAACGCTGCTGCAGCAGGCGTTTACGCCGGGCGAAGGGGTCAGGGTGCTGGAGTCGGATCGGCTGCACTGCTACCGAGGCTGACGCTGAGGTGGTCGAACGCCAGCTCCAGCCCGGCGGGCAGTTCGTTGTCCAGCAGCCACAGATCGAGATGATGGCTGATGTGCGTCAGCAGCGTGCGTTTGGGCTGCAGCAACCGCTGCGTCTCCTGCGCGCGGGTCAGGTCGTTGTGGTTGCGCGGCGCCTGCGGCTGCGGCGGCAGGCTGCAATCGAGCACCAGCAGATCCAGCGCCACGTTCTGCAGATAGTCGGCGGTGGCCGGCGGCAGGCCGACGGTGTCGGTCAGGTAGGCCAGCGCAGCGCCCGCCGCCTGGATCAGATAGCCGTGGGTCAGTTTGGAGTGTTGCAGCGGCAGCGGGGTGATGCGCATGCCGCCCAGTTCGACGGTGGCGAAGGGCGCCAGCGGCGGCTGAAACGCCAGAATGCCCGGGTGTTTGAACAGATCGTCGCAACCCTGTTCATCCGGCGGGCCATACACCGGAATGGAATTTCCGCACCCCCAACGCAAAGGAAATAACCCCTGAACGTGATCCATGTGGTAATGTGTCAGTAAAAAACGTTGAATTTGCCCCGCCGAAAATCGCCGCTCCAAAGCCGGCAATCCCGCATCCAATAAGGTCGTTTCCCCCTGATAGTTAAGCATGGCGCTGCATGCTCGCCGCCGAAATGCCGGCTCGCGCCGCGCCCGTTGGCAGATCAGGCAGTCGCAGCCGAACACCGGCACCTGCTGCGCGCCGCCGGTGCCGAGAAAGGTCAGTTGCATCGCTCCCCTCCGTTAAAGGTACTTCTGCGCAAAGCGGTTGATGTCGCGAAAATCCGCCAGCCGCGCCTGCAGCGTGGCGTGATCCCAGTGCCACCACTGGCTGCGTTCGATGCGTTCTATCAGCGCGTCGTCAAAGCGCATGCCGATCTTCTTGGCCGCCACGCCGGCGACGATGCTGTAAGGCTCCACGTCTTTGGTGACCACCGCCGCGCTGCCGATCACCGCGCCGTTGCCGACGCTGACGCCCGGCATCAGGATGGCGTTATGGCCGATCCACACGTCGTGGCCGACGGTGACGTGGTGCTCGCGCCGCCAGTCGAAGAACGCCGCGTCGTCTTCCCCCAGCCCGTATTCGGAGGCGCGGTAGGTAAAGTGGTGCTGCGCGATGCGCTGGTAGGTCGGGTGGTTGCCGGGATTGATGCGCGCATAGGAGGCGATGGAGACGAACTTGCCGATGGTGGCGTAAAAGATCTGGTTGTGCCCGGCGGTGTAGGAGTAGTCCCCCATCTCCACTTCTTCCAGGATCGCATCGTCGGCCAGATGCACATACTGGCCGAGCCGGGTGCGGTTAAGGGTCACGTTGTTGCCGATTTTCGGCTGGGCAAAGTCGTTCATGGCGTCGCGTCCTGAGCTTGTCGGGTGGCGGTAGGCAGCAGCGCCAGCAGCGCCGCCAGGGTGTCGTCGAGTGGGCCATCGTTGTGCAGCAGCCGGCAGCCGGCGGGCAGACTCTGCTGATATTCCGCCGCCCGCGCCAGCCGCTGCTCGATCTGTTCGGCGCTTTCTCGCCCGCGTTCCTGCAGGCGGCGGCGCAGGATCCCGGCGCTGACCTGCAGGCACACCGGCAGCAGCTGCGTACCATAGCGCTGCTGCGCCTGCGGCAGGTGGGCGCGCGAACCGTTGACCGCCACGTCGATCCCCTGCAGCAGCCAAAGATCCACTTCGATCCCGAACGCGTAGCGCTGCTGGTGGGCCTGCCAGTCGAGCGCGAACAGCCCCTTGGCGCGGCGGCGCAGAAATTCCGGTTCGCTCAGCGCGATGTGATTCTCGCAGCCGGCGTCCGCCGGCCGGGTGATGTAACGGTGCGCCACCAGCGGCGCACTGTCGGCGTCGGCCCGCAGCGCGGCCAGCAGGCTGTCCTTGCCTGCGCCGGAAGGCCCCATCAGGTAGATGAGCCGCGCCATCAGAACACCTGCCGGCCCTGGCGCCACACGTTCTGCACATAAACGTGCTCGCCGTGCGGCCGCGCCAGCACCAGATCCGCCCGCAATCCTTCGGCGATGGTGCCGCGATCCTGCAGATCCAGTGCCCGCGCCGGGTTGCGGGTGATCATGCGCACCGCCTGGGGCAGGTCGTAGGCGTTGCGTTCGTCCGCCGCGAGGCGAAACGCCGCGTCCAGCAGGCTGGCCGGGTAATAATCGGAAGAGAGAATATCCAACACCCCCAGCGCCGCCAGATGGTGCGCCGCCACGTTGCCGGAGTGGGAGCCGCCGCGCACGATGTTCGGCGCGCCCATCAGCACCTGCAGGCCCTGTTGGTGCGAGGCGCGGGCGGCCGCCTCGGTGGTGGGGAACTCGGCGATGGCGCTGCCCAGCGCGCAGGATTCGGCAACGTGCGCGGCGGTGGCATCGTCATGGCTGGCCAGCGAGATGCGGCGCGCGCGGCAGTGGGCGGCGATCGCCTCGCGGTTCGGCGCGGCCCAGCGGGCGGACAGGGCGACCTGCTGCTCCTCGTACTCGCTCATCTGCTGGTCGTTGAGGTGGTATTTGCCCTGATAGTATTCGCGGTACTTTTCGCGCGAGGCGAACTGGCGCTGGCCCGGCGAATGGTCCATCAGCGACACCAGCGACACGCCCGGCTTGTCCATCAGCTGTTCGAACAGCGGCAGCGTGCTCTCGTGCGGCAGCTCGCAGCGCAGGTGCAGCCGGTGCTCGGCGCGGTTCACCCCGGCGCGCTGGCTGTGGATCACCGCGTCGATCATCTTCTGCAGGTTTTCCAGCCGGTGGCCGCCGTCGCGCACGTCGCCGATCGCTACCGCGTCCAGTACCGTGGTGATGCCGTTGGCCACCATCAGCGCGTCGTGGCTGCTCATCGCCGAATGGGCCGGCCAGTCGACGTTCGGGCGTGGGGTGAAGAACTTGTCCAGGTTGTCGGTATGCAGTTCGATCAGCCCCGGCAGCAGCCAGCCGCCGTCGCCGTCCAGCGCCTGCGGCAGCCGGCTCGGGCCGTCGGTGAAGCTGCGGATCACGCCGTCCTGCATCTCCAGCGAGCCTTGCACCACCTGGTCATCCAGCACCAGCTTAACGTTATTGACGATCATCAGAGGGCCTCCAGCGCCTGCGGCGCCTGCATGTCATAAAGCCGGTCGGCGACCTGTTGGCGGACGCCTTCATCGTGAAAAATGCCGACGATCGCCGCGCCGCGCGCCTTGGCGCGTTCGATAAGCTGCACCACCGCCGCGCTGTTGCGGCTGTCGAGCGAGGCGGTCGGTTCGTCCAGCAGCAGAATGGGGTAATCGACGATAAAGCCGCGCGCGATGTTCACCCGCTGCTGCTCGCCGCCGGAGAAGGTGGACGGCGCCAGCGGCCACAGGCGCTGCGGCACGTTGAGCGCAGCGAGCAGCGCCTCGGCGCGGTCACGGCACTCGGCGCGCTCGACGCCCTGTTCCAGCAGCGGCTGCATCACCACCTCCAGCGCGCTGATGCGCGGGATCACCCGCAGGAACTGGCTGACCCAGCCCAGCGTATGGCGGCGCACCGCCAGAATTTGGCGCGCGTCGGCGCTGACCATGTCCAGCCAGTCGCCCTGGTGGTTGATCCAGATATGGCCGCTGTCCGGCAGGTAGTTGGCGTACAGCGAGCGCAGCAGGGTGGATTTGCCGCTGCCGGAGTGGCCGTGCAGCACCACGCATTCGCCGCCGTGGACCGTCAGGTTGGCGTCGTGCAGCACCGGCAGGCGGGTGCCGTACTGCTGGTGCAGCACGAAGGTTTTACTGAGATGTTCAACTCGGATTTGCATAGTCATCTGTTATCGCCTTGGGTTACGACAGCACCGAAGAAACCAGCAGCTGGGTATAAGGATGGTGCGGATCGTCCAGCACCCGGTCGGTCAGGCCGCTCTCCACCACTTCGCCCTGTTTCATCACCAGCAGGCGATGGGCCAGCAGCCGCGCCACGCCGAGATCGTGGGTAACGATCACCGCCGCCAGCTGCATTTCCACCACCAGGTTGCGCAGCAGATCGAGCAGGCGCGCCTGCACCGACACGTCCAGCCCACCAGTCGGCTCATCCATAAACACCAGCTTGGGGTGGGTGACCAGGTTGCGGGCGATCTGCAGCCGCTGCTGCATGCCGCCGGAGAAGGTGGTCGGCAGATCGTCGAGGCGCGACAGCGGGATTTCGACGTCTTCCAGCCACTGGCCGGCCTGGCGGCGAATGTCGCCATAGTGGCGCTGGCCGATGGCCATCAGCCGTTCGCCGATGTTGCCGCCGGCGGAGACCTGCGGCCGCAGCCCGTCGAGCGGGTGCTGGTGCACCACGCCCCAGTCGGTGCGCAGCAGGCGGCGGCGATCGCTCTCCGCCATGGCGTACAGGTCGTGTTCCTGGTCCGCCTGCGGGCGGTACAGGATCTGCCCGCGCTGCGGCACCAGCCGCGCCGAGATCGACTTCAGCAGCGTGGTTTTGCCGGAGCCGGATTCGCCGACGATGCCCAGCACTTCACCGGGGTAGATGTCGAACGACACGTCGCTGAAGCCCTTGCCGGGGGCGTACAGGTGGGTGAGCCGGTTCACCGACAGCAGCGGAGTGGTGCTCAAAGGGGTGGAAGTCATCAGTGCTGCGCCTCTTGCGAAGATTGCGCCAGCTGCTGCCGGCAGTAGTCGGTGTCCGAACAGACGAACATGCGGTTGCCCCGATCGTCGAGCACCACCTCGTCCAGGTAGCTGTGGCGCGAGCCGCACAGCGCGCAGGGTTCGTCCCACTGCTGCACGCTGAACGGATGGTCGTCGAAGTCCAGGCTCTCCACCTTGGTGAACGGCGGCAGGGCGTAGATGCGTTTCTCGCGCCCGGCGCCGAACAGCTGCAGCGCCGGCATCATGTGCATTTTCGGGTTGTCGAATTTCGGGATCGGCGACGGATCCATCACGTAGCGATCGTTGACCTTCACCGGGTAGGCATAGGTGGTGGCGATGTGGCCGTAGCGCGCGATGTCCTCATACAGCTTCACCTGCATCACGCCGTACTCCTCCAGCGCGTGCATCTTGCGGGTCTCGGTTTCGCGCGGTTCGATAAAGCGCAGCGGCTCCGGGATCGGCACCTGATAGATCAGGATCTGGTCTTCGCGCAGCGCGGTTTCCGGAATGCGGTGACGGGTTTGGATCAGCGTGGCCTCCGGCGTGCGTTCGGTGGTGGCCACCCCGGCGACGCGCTGGAAGAAGCGGCGGATTGACACCGCGTTGGTGGTGTCGTCGGCGCCCTGGTCTATCACCTTCAGCACGTCGGCGCGGCCGATAACGCTGGCGGTGAGCTGAATACCGCCGGTGCCCCAGCCGTAGGGCATCGGCATCTCGCGGCCGCCGAACGGCACCTGATAGCCGGGGATCGCCACCGCCTTGAGGATGGCGCGGCGGATCATGCGCTTGGTCTGCTCGTCCAGATAGCCGAGGTTATAGCCGGTCAATACTTCACTCATCGCGGGCCTCCTGACGCTCGCTGTATTCCTGTCGCAGCCGCTTGAGCAGCTCCAGTTCGGCCTGGAAGTCGACGTAGTGCGGCAGCTTGAGATGGGAGACGAAGCCGGCGGCCTCGACGTTGTCGGCGTGGGCCAGCACGAACTCTTCGTCCTGCGCCGGGCCGGCGACGCCTTCGCCGTAGTCGGGGCTTTGCAATGCGCGATCTACCAGCGCCATCGCCATCGCCTTGCGTTCGGCGCGGCCGAACACCAGTCCGTAACCGCGGGTGAAGTGCGGCGGGTGGTCCTTTGGATCGACGAAGCCGTTGACCATTTCGCACTCGGTCAGCAGGATTTCGCCGATATCGATGGCGAAACCGAGCTCTTCAGGCACGATCTCCACCGAAACGTGGCCGGTGCGGATCTCGCCGGCGAACGGGTGGTTGCGGCCGTAGCCGCGCTGGGTGGCGTAGCCGAGCGCCAGCAGAAAACCTTCGTCGCCGCGCACCAGCTGCTGCAGGCGCGCCGAGCGCGAGCAGGGGTAAACCGGCGGGTTGCGGGTGATGTCGTCCGGCGTGCTGCCGTCGTCCTGTTCCTCCCGCGCCAGCTGCTGGCGACACAATAGATCGAACACGTGGCTGCAGTTGTCCGGCAGCGGTTCGTCGGCCTGTGGCGCGCGCGGCGCCTCGCCTTCCGCCAGCAGCGCGAAGTCCAGCAGCCGGTGGGTGTAGTCGTAGGTTGGCCCCAGCACCTGCCCGCCGGGCAAGTCCTTGTAAACCGCCGAGATGCGCCGCTCCAGCCGCATGTTTTCGCTGGCCAGCGGCTCGCTGACCGCCAGGCGCGGCAGGGTGGTGCGATAGGCGCGCAGCAGGAAGATCGCCTCCACCAGATCGCCGCTGGCCTGTTTGATGGCCAGCGCCGCCAGCTCGCGATCGTAGATGCCGCCTTCGGTCATCACCCGATCCACCGCCAGCCCCAGCTGCTGTTCGATTTGTTCCGCGCCGAGCGCCGGCAGCGCGTCGTCGCCGCGCCGCAGCTGTTCCTGCAGCTGATGGGCCGCCTCAATGGCTTTTTCGCCCCCTTTTACCGCTACGTACATCAGCACACCTCCACGCGGGTGGTCCGCGGGATCGCCAGCAGGCGATCGCCGCAGGTCAGCAAAATATCCAGCCCCAGCGGGAAGCGCTGCGGGCGGTTGACCAAATAATCCAGCAGCGCCGGCGGCAGGCGCGGCGCAATCAGGCGTTGGCTCTCGATGCCGGGGCCGGTCAGGCGCAGCGCGGCGCCGTTCTCCAGCTCAGCAAGCTGCACCACCACCGTGGCGCCGAATTCCGGCGAGATTTCAGTGCCGTGCGGCAACGCCTGCAGATCGGCGGCCTGCACGTGCTCATCGAACAGGGCAAAACAGACCTCCTGCGCCGTGGCGGCCAGCGGCGCACCGCTGTGAAAACGAATGTTTGTTAGCACTTGCTCACTTTTAAGCGCTGCGCACAGCTGCAGCGGCGTTTCCTGATCGGCCAGCGTCAGCAGAGCGGCGGTGCTGGCGGCGTTCAGCGGCGCCCAGGCCGGGCCGTTCGGCAGCGTCACCCGGTGGCCCGGTTCGCTCAAGGCTTTAAGAATCAAACGGAAAGCGTGCTGCGATTGGTCTATCGGTTGTTCAAAACCGGTCAATAAACTCATGGCTTAATCCCCTCGCACCAGCGTAAAGAAATCCACCCGGCTGGCGGCGATCGCCCGGGCGCGCAGCTGGCGCTGCTCGTGCTGCAGTGCGGCCAGCGGCGCGATCAGCTGTTGTTGCAGGCGTTCGCCGTGTTCCGGCTGTTGCAGCAGCGCATCGGCCAGCGCGCACAGCTCGGCGTGTGCCTTGTCGCGCCCGGCGATATAGCTGTAGCCGTAGCCGCCGTTGTCCAGCTGCACCACCGCGCGGGTGACCGTCATGTCCCCCAGCACGAAGCGGCGGCCGGTGGCGCCCATGCGCCCCTGCAGCTGGGCCAGGCCGATCTCTGGCGCGCGGATGCTGCGGTAACACGGGCTGAGGTTCAGCGCCTGCCAGTGGCTGCGCAGCTGCTCGGGCCGGCTGTGCGCCAGCACCGACATCCAGCGTTGTCTCGACTCTAAGGCTTGCATTCAGTGCTCCATCGTCAGTTCAATCATGTCGGCGCGGGCCAGGCTGACGGAGTATTCCGCCACGTCTTCGCCGCCGCTGCGGACGTTAAGGGTGCGCACGCACAGCAGCGGCGCGTGGGTGGCGATCTCCAGCAGCCGGCTCTCTTTGGCCTGCGCGCGGCGCGCGCTGATGCGCGTCTGGCGGCGGGTCAGCGCCTGCTGGAGGTGCTGTTCGATAAACTGGTGCAGCGAACCGCTGTGGAACTGCTGCAGCGCCGGCCACCAGTCCAGATCGGGCAGATAGTGGTCGATCACGCTCATCGGCACGCCGTTGACCCGGCGCAGGGTGCGCAGGTGGATCACCATTTCGCCTTCTTCACGCGAGAGCGCGCTGGCGACATGCCCATTGCACGGGCGCAAGACGGCGAGTAAGCGCTCACTGGTGGGGTGGCTGCCCTGCTCGAACAGGTTCTGGCTGAAGCGGGTATTGGCGTGCAGCGGGTAGTCGTAAGGCCGCATCAGCACCAGAATGCCGACGCCGTGGCGGCGCTGCAGCCAGCCGCGTTCTACCAGTTGATCCACCGCGCGGCGCAGGGTGTGGCGATTGACCTGGTAACGTTCGGCCAGCTGCTGTTCCGAAGGCAGGTAGTCGCCGCAGCGGTACTGCGTGCGCAGCTCCTGTTCCAGCTGCGCGGCGATCTGCTGATAGCGGGTGGGGTAAGTGGTCGGATGTCTAGATAACTCCATCATAATAAAAACCTCGTCATACCGATGGCTGTGCGATGAAGGCGAAAGCGGTGCGTTTCATCGTGCGTCTACCCTGTGGTTTTCAAGTTGGCATCATGGTGCCGGGCGCAGATGACAATCGCGTTACGCCGCGGTGGCGAACAGATGAACTATTTAGGACAGCCCTGGCGTGCACGGGCGGCGGCGGCGCGCTATGCTGGCTCCTTTGTTGACTGACTCTGGCCGCTACCATGCCGCAACCTCTGAACGCCCCTGAACACGCCCCACGCGCCTGGCCGCTGTGGAAACCGATCCTGTTTCTGCTGGTGGTGGCCATCGGCCTCTACTACGTCAAATGGCAGCCTTACTACGGCAAGGCCTTTGTGGCGGCGGACAGTCACTCGATCGGCAAGTCGATCCTGGCCGACGGCGCCGCGAGCCCCTGGCTGGCGGCCTGGCAGTACGCGCTGGTCTACTTCACCGCGGTATGGAAGGCGGCGCTGCTCGGGGTGCTGTTAGGTTCGCTGGTACAGGTGCTGATCCCGCGCGACTGGCTGGCGCGCACGCTCGGCCACCGGCGTTTTTCCGGCACCGTGCTGGGGGCGCTGATCGCGCTGCCGGGCATGATGTGCACCTGCTGCGCCGCACCGGTCGCCGCCGGCATGCGCCGCCAGTCGGTGTCCAGCGGCGCCGCGCTGGCCTTTTGGCTCGCCAACCCGGTACTGAACCCGGCGACGCTGGTGTTCATGGGGTTTGTGCTCGGTTGGCCGTTTGCCGCCATCCGTCTGGTGGCGGGCGTGGTGATGGTGTTGGGCATCGCCTGGCTGGTGCAGCGCGTGACCGCCAACGACCCGCAGCCCGCCGCGCCTCAGCCGCCGGTGATGACGGCGCAGAACGACGAGCAGCCGTTCCTCGCCCGCTGGGGCAAAGCGCTGTGGGCGCTGTTTTGGTCGACCATTCCGATCTACGTGCTGGCGGTGCTGGCGCTGGGCGCGGCGCGGGTCTGGCTGTTCCCGCACGCCGACGGCGCCGTCGACAATAGCCTGCTGTGGATCATCGGTCTGGCGATCGTCGGCTGCCTGTTCGTTATCCCCACCGCGGCGGAGATCCCGATCGTGCAGACCATGATGCTGGCGGGCATGGGCACAGGCCCGGCGCTGGCGCTGCTGATGACCCTGCCGGCGGTCAGCCTGCCTTCGCTGCTGATGCTCAACAAAGCCTTCTCCGCCCGGGCGCTGTGCCTGACGGCGGCGCTGGTGGCGCTGTGCGGCGTACTGACCGGCGTGGTGGGGATGGGGTTGGTGTAACTTGCCGTTGCTGATGAGTGGCCCGATGCTGTCACAAGGGAGGAGATGGAAATGGAACAGCGGAATAAACTTGAAATGGACGTAGAGGCGATGTTGCTGGAGCAAGCGTTGCGTGAAAGGGTGGATGCCGCCTTTGAACGCTTAAAAAACGGCACCGCGGTTTATCTCAGCCATTCGGAGGCAGAAAAACGAATGGCTATATTTAAAGCAAAAATCATGGCGCGCTATCGGCGGGGGTGTTGAGGGGGATTCGTTTAGACCTGGGCTGGCAGTGTCTACGGATAGAACTGCCAGGCTGCTTTGAGCGAGGAGCGGAAGTTGGTACTTTTCCCAAAAGGTGACTACAGAATTAGTAGCTATTCACCATTCCGAAATCAAAAACCTGGAGAATATTTCACAGGAGACATAGCACCTTTCTTTCTTAGAATATCCGGAATCTTTTTACCAAGATAAATCTTCGTTATCTCTGGGGGGGCGACTCTTCCTCGGAACCCAAAGCGGGATTTTTGAGTAGATTCAAACTCATCGTCTGCATCCCATGAAGGCATCTCTGGAAAATTCTCACGAGTAGATTTGAGCCACTCATCAGCGATATAAACCCCTCTTACGATCCCCCTCACTGTAGCTAGTATGACCTCAGCTTTACAGGCACGCTCAATGCTGACACGCCAGCTAAAACGTACGGCATCATAGAGGTCTACATCCTTTGAACTTCTATTAACTGATATCATCAGAACTTTATGCTGGAACACAACTGTTTCAGGTTGGTATGTAGCGATTAACTCTTTGATGTGCGCTGCACCATATTCATTGCTGCCAGCACCGTTCATGATGTTAGTTAAACCAGGATAGGCGTCTATAAGTGCGGCTTCAACCTCGTAAGCAGTCTTTTCATCAGCCATTCCGTGCCGATGGATAACATGGATGACTTCGAGACCTGCTAGTCTTATCTCTCTAAGTTGCTTGAGTTTGTTACTAAGCAGTTCATTATCATCAGCTATTGCGACCTCACCGCGCATATGAGCAAATACACGATTACCTTTTCCCTTCCCCACATAGAAAGTACTTCCATCCCTTGGATCAATCAATCGGTATACATACCAACCAAGATGTTCCATAACTCCCGGTGGAAACTCATTAATATCCATGTCAAAACACCTATCACTCGATTTATAAAACATACTTTAAACATAGTACTGTCGATTAATGACTAATAGTACCCAATAATTTTTCCCTGTGATTGATACAGCGGGGAATTAGCAAAATATGCTTCTGGCACAAATACGCCCGTCAGATTGGCTCCATGCTGCAGATGTGTCAGATCGAATCTGGATGAATACCTATTGAAACGTGTGTTGATAGCTCATCGCAACCTATGCACCACCTGGTTGCTGCTGCCGCGCCAAATCAGCGCCGGGTCTTTCAAATCCTGCACGAACTTGCCGTCGATCAGCACGTTGATCCTGTCCACCACCTGCATTTGCTGCGCGTCCAGCTCCGCCAGCCGGTAGCCGGTCCACAGCCAGATATCTTTGCCGGGGCACTCGGCGCGCACCCGTTTCACCAGCGTTAAGATGCTCGGCACGTTGGCCGGGTGCAGCGGATCGCCGCCGGAGAGCGACAGCCCTTGGCGCGGCACGCGCGTATCGTTCAGATCGGCGATGATGCGGTCTTCCAACTCCGGGGTAAACGGCTGGCCGGAGTTGAGCCGCCAGGTGCTTTTGTTGTAGCAGCCGGGGCATTGGTGCACGCAGCCGGCGACAAACAGCGTGCAGCGGGTGCCGGGGCCGTTGACCACGTCGATCGGGTAATACTGGTGATAATTCATGTGAGGCCTGCCCATCAGGCTATTTTACTGGCCATTTTGCCTCCGGCAGTGCTCCCAATCCTTACGTACTGCGTGTACGCTCCGGTTGGTGCGCGCTGGCCGAAGGCAAACTGGCTGCGACAATCACGCCTGATGAACAGGCTTCTGCCTGGGTTGCGCGGCGTTTCTCAGCCGAGCTGCCCATTACCGAGGTGTTTCACCCGGCGTTTCACCTCTTCCTGCTTGCCGGCGTTGAACGGCCGGGCATCGGGGCTGCCGAGGTAGCCGCACACCCGGCGGGTGACCGAGACCTTGGCCGAGTCGTGGTTGCCGCATTTCGGGCAGGTGAAGCCTTTGCTGGTGCAGGAGAATTCACCGGTGAAGCCGCACTCGTAGCACTCGTCGATCGGCGTGTTGGTGCCGTAGTAAGGCACCCGGCTGTAGCTGTAGTCCCACACGTCTTCCAGCGCCTTCAGGTTGTGCTGCAGGTTCGGGTATTCGCCGTAGCAGATGAAGCCGCCGCTGGCCAACGGCGGGTAGGGCGCTTCGAAGTCCAGCTTGTCGTACGGATTGACCTTCTTCTCCACGTCGAGGTGGAAGCTGTTGGTGTAATAGCCCTTGTCGGTGACGCCCGGCACCACGCCGAAATCAGCGGTGTCCAGCCGGCAGAAGCGATCGCACAGGTTCTCGCTCGGCGTGCTGTAGAGGCTGAAGCCGTAGCCGGTTTCGTCTTTCCAGGCGTCGACGGCGGCACGCAGCCGCGCGACGATCGCCACCGCTTTGGCGCGCAGCGCCTCGTCGTCATACACGTGGTTTTTGCCGCCGAACAGCGCGTTGATGGTCTCGTGCAGGCCGATGTAGCCCAGCGAAATCGAGGCGCGGCCGTGCTTGAAGATATCGGCGATATTGTCGTCGGCCTTGAGCCGCACGCCGCAGGCGCCTTCCATGTACAAGATTGGCGCCACCCGCGCCTTGATGCCTTCCAGCCGGGCAATGCGCGTCATCAGGGCCTTTTTCGCCAGCTGCAGGCGCTGATCCAGCAGCGCCCAGAAGCGCGACTCATCGCCCATCGCCTCCAGCGCGATGCGCGGCAGGTTGAGGCTGATGACGCCGATGTTGTTGCGGCCGTCGTGCACCAGCTCGCCATCCTGCTCGTAGGTGCCGAGGAAGCTGCGGCAGCCCATCGGCGTTTTGAACGAGCCGGTGACCTTCACCACCTGATCGTAGTTGAGGATGTCCGGGTACATGCGCTTGCTGGCGCACTCCAGCGCCAGCTGCTTGATGTCGTAGTTCGGATCGCCGTACTGGTGGTTGAGGCCGTCGCGGATGGCGAACACCAGTTTGGGGAACACGGCGGTCTTGCGGTTTTTGCCCAGCCCGGCGATGCGGTTTTTCAGGATTGAGCGCTGGATCAGGCGCGATTCCCAGCTGGTGCCAAGGCCGAAGCCGAAGGTGACGAACGGCGTCTGGCCGTTGGCGGTGTGCAGGGTGTTGACCTCGTACTCCAGCGACTGGAATGCGTCGTAACACTCTTTCTCGGTGCGCGCCATAGCATAGCCTTTGGCGTCCGGGATCTGCCACGCTTCCGCCACCAGCAGGTGTTTGCGGAAGCTCTCGTCGACGAACGGCGCCAGAATTTCATCGATGCGGTTGATGGTGGTGCCGCCATAGATATGGCTGGCGACCTGGGCGATGATCTGCGCGGTCACGGCGGTGGCGGTGGAGATCGACTTCGGCGGCTCGATCTCGGCGTTGCCCATCTTGAAGCCGTTGGTCAGCATGCCTTTCAGATCGATCAGCATGCAGTTGAACATCGGGAAGAACGGCGAGTAGTCGAGATCGTGGTAGTGAATTTCGCCGCGTTCATGGGCCAGCACCACGTCGCGCGGCAGGATGTGCTGCTTGGCGTAGTGTTTGGCGACGATGCCCGCCAGCAGGTCGCGCTGGGTGGGGATCACCTTGCTGTCCTTGTTGGCGTTTTCGTTCAGCAGCGCGCGGTTGCTCTGCTCGACCAGGCCGCGAATCTCCTGGTTCAGGCGGCCGCGCAGCTCGCGCGCCACGTCGCGATCGTGGCGGTATTCGATATAGGCGCGCGCCAGCTGTTTGTATTCGCCGGCCATCAGATGGTTTTCCACCGCCTGCTGGATCTCGTGGATATCGACGCGCGGCTGCTGCTCCATGCGCTGAGCGACCACGCGGGCGACGGTGGCGCAGTAGTCGGCGTCGACTACGCCCACCGCCAGCGCGGCGCGCTCGATGGCCTGCGCGATGCGCGCTTCGTCAAAAGGTACCTGGCAACCGTCCCGCTTAATCACTACTGGTTTCACGTTGTACTCCTTGTTCCCCGAGGGAGCGTTCATACCCGCCTGGCGTGGCGAGCAACCGTCAAATTTCGCTTATCCACAGGGCAAAGCCGCAGCGCGCAAGGGCTGTGGCGGCGTGTGGATGATTTTGTGGATAACTACTATATATAGGTGTTCGCAATTCTTAATGCACTATATATAGATATTGGCGAGATTCTTTTGATGTAGAACAAGGAAAACGGAAGAGCGTGCGCAAGCTGAACAGTCGTCAATCGCTCACTGGCCGATCGCGAAAATGTTCCAGCAGAAAGTCGACCCAGACGCGCACCCGCGGCGGTAGATCCGCCGAGGCGTAATAGAGCCACAGCTGCACCGGGCGCGGCCAGCACTCCGCCAGCACTGGCCGCAGCGTGCCCTGCTCAAAGTGCTTTTCGAGGTACCAGCGCGCCAGGTTGACGATGCCGAGCCCGGCCAGCGCCGCATCCAGCAACATTTCCGGGCGGCTCACCACCAATCGGCCGCTCAGATCCAGCGCCAGCGTTTCGCCCTGATGGCGCAGCTGCCATTTGACGTGGCGGCCGTTGCTGGGGTTGCGGTGCAGCAGGCAGTCGTGCCGCAGCAGGTCGTGCGGCGTTTGCGGTTCACCGCGCCGCGCCAGATAGTCGGGCGACGCCGCCAGCGCCATATGCATCGGGTAGAGCGGGCGCGCCACCAGCCGGCTGTCGGGATCGACCCGGCTGCCGATGCCGACGTCGAAGCCTTCGCCCACCAGATTCACCACCCGGGCGTCCAGCGACAGATCGAGATCGATCTGCGGGTAGCGCGCCAGAAATTGCGGGATCAACGGCATCAGCATCTGGCGGCCGAAGCCGGGGATCATCGTGACGCGCACCACCCCGGCCGGCGCCTGCCGCTCGCCGCCGGCGCTTTCCAGCGTCGCCGCCAACGCCTGCCACAGCGGCGCCACCTGCGCCAGCAGCGCTTTGCCCTCGTCGGTCAGCAGCACGTTGTGGGTATTGCGCTGAAACAGCCGCAGCGCCAGCTTATCTTCCAGCGCGCGGATATTTTTGCTGACCGCCGCCGGCGTGACGCCCAGTTGGCGGGCGGCGGCGGAGAAATTTTGCGCCTGCGCGGCGGCGAGGAAGGCCGGCAGCAGGCGGTGCACGTCAAAGGGCAGCGACATAGTGGTTGATACTTTCGGTTGAAATTGAAGTGACCTTGAACAGCCTACACCCGAAGCGGCAGAAATGGAAAAATGCCTCATCTTCTTTACGTTCAAGGAATCCTTTATGTCACGCATTTTAGTGTTAACCGCCCACCGCACTCCCGACGAGTCGCGCATCAACCAGGCGCTGATCGAGGCCGTGCGCCCGCTGCCTAACGTGACCGTGCACGAACTGATCCGCGCTTACCCGGATTACCGCATCGACGTGGCGCGCGAACAGGAGCTGCTGGAAAGCCACGATGCGGTGGTGATGATGTTTCCGTTTTTCTGGTACAGCTCGCCGGCGATCCTGCGCGAATGGCAGGACGCGGTATTAACTTATGGTTTCGCCTACGGCAGCGAGGGCACCAAACTGCACGGCAAGCCGCTGCAGCTGGTGGTGAGCACCGGTGGCAACGCGCAGGCCTACACGCCGGCAGGCTACAACCGCTATCCGGTGCAGGATCTGCTGCTGCCGTTCCACGCGCTGGCTAACCTGACCGGCATGGATTATCTGCCGCCGCATCTGGTGCAGGGCGTGAGCGACATGAGCGATGAGCAGTTGGCGCAAGCGGCCGCCGGGGTGGTGGCGCTGATGGGGACATTGTAGGGCGCAGTTCATCGCTGCGCCCTGCGGGGTCAGTCTTCGAGCAGCCACCACACCGCTTCGAACGGCCGCAGCGTCAGCGCCTGCGGCTGGTCCTCCGAGTCGCTGTAGTTGCTCATCAGCGGGCGCCATTGGGCGGAGGCTTCCACGCCTTCCGCCGTCCAGGCCAGCGGTTCGCGGCTCAGGTTGGCCACCACCAGCAGGCGCTGGCCGTTCCAGCTGCGCTGATAGCACCACAGCGCCGGGTGATCCGGCGCCAGATCCTGATAGTCGCCGTGGGTCAGCAGCGGATACTGCTTGCGCAGGGTGATCAGCTGGCGGTAGGCGTAAAACACCGAGTCGAGGTCGGCCAGCGCCGCGTCGGCGTTGATCTGCGGGTAGTTCTCGGCGCAGCCGATCCACGGCGTGCCGGTGGTGAAACCGGCGTGCGGCGCGGCGCTCCACTGCATCGGCGTGCGGCCGTTGTCGCGCGATTTGTCCGCCAGGATCGCCAGCAGTTCGGCGTCGCCGCGGCCCTGGGCGCTCAGCTCGGCGTACATGTTCAGGCTTTCCACGTCGCGATACTGCTCGATGGCGCGGAAGCCGGGGTTGGTCATGCCGATCTCTTCACCCTGATAGATATAAGGGGTGCCCTGCATGCCGTGAAGCACCATCGCCAGCATTTTGGCGGCCGGCACCCGCAGTGCGCCTTCATCACCGAAGCGCGACACGATGCGCGGCTGATCGTGGTTGCACCAGAACAGCGCGTTCCAGGCGCGGTTATGCATCCCCTGCTGCCAGTGGCGGAAGATCTGCTTCAGTTCCACATAATCCGGCGCCGCCCGCGTCCATTTTTCACCGCCGGCGTAGTCCACCTTCAGATGGTGGAAGTTGAAGGTCATCGACAGCTCTTCGCCGCTCTGCGCCGCGTACTGCCGGCAATGCTCAAGCGTGGTGGAAGACATCTCGCCCACCGTCATCAGGCCGCGCGGCTGGAATACGTCGCGGCTCATTTCCTGCAGGAATTCGTGGATGCGCGGGCCGTCGGTGTAGAAGCGGCGGCCGTCGCCCTGGCTGTCGGACGGGAAGTCCTGCTGCTTGGACACCAGGTTGATCACGTCGAGGCGCAGGCCGTCGACGCCTTTGTCCGCCCAGAACTGACACACTTTCTTCAGCTCTTCGCGCACCGGCGGGTGTTCCCAGTTGAGATCCGCCTGCTCGACGGCGAACAGGTGCAGATAGTACTGGCCACTGTCGGCGTGCCACTGCCAGGCGTTGCCGCCGAATTTGGAGCGCCAATTGTTCGGCGGCATATCCCCTTCGCCGTCGCGCCAGACGTAAAACTGGCGATACGGGCTGTGGCGATCCTGCGCGGCCTTGAACCACGGGTGCTCGGTCGAAGTGTGGTTGAACACCATGTCCATCACGATGCGGATGCCGCGCCGGTGGGCGGCGGCGACCAACTGCTCGAAGTCCGCCATGGTGCCGTAAGCCGGATCGATGGCGCAGTAGTCCGCCACGTCATAGCCGTTGTCCACCTGCGGCGATACATAGACCGGCGTCAGCCAGATGGCGTCGACGCCCAGCTCCTGCAGATAGTCCAGCCGCCGGGTCACGCCGGCCAAATCGCCGTAGCCGTTGCCGGTGCTGTCCTGAAAACTCTTCGGATAAATTTGGTAGATGACGCCGTTCTGCCACCAGGGGGTTGGGTTGCTCATAGCTGTATACCTTTGAATCGTGACAACGGGCCTGTACCCTTCATCTTTCAAACTGCAGCGTTGTTGGCTGCCGGCGCTGCACCCCAGTCACTTACTTGAGTAAGCTCCTGGGGATTACGAGCCTCGTCCTGAGGCTCGCCCTTTGGGCCAGCGCAGGCGCTGTTCAAATCGGTTCCCGACCGATTTGTGACACCCTTGCCGCCTAGCTGCAGCTCGAAAGCTATAGGGTATTTCCAGCCCCTACATTCATGTTGCGTATTTTGCGTCAATTAAACCGGCAGCTCGCCGCGGGCGGCCTTGCGTTTGTAGACCATGATGGTCAGCACCAGCGGGATGACGATCGCCACCAGAATCGCCAGCGAGTAAATCAGCCAGAACTGCGGCTTGATAGACAGGATGCCCGGCAGGCCGCCGACGCCGATGCCGTTGGCCATCACGCCGTCCAGGCCGCAGATCAGGCCGGCGATCGCGGAGCCGATCATCGCGCACAGCATCGGGAAACGGTATTTGAGGTTGATGCCGTACATCGCCGGTTCGGTCACGCCGAGATAGGCGGAGATCGCCGCCGGCACCGAGATTTCACGCTCGTTGGCCTTGCGGCTGATGATGATGATGCCGAGCACCGCCGAGGCCTGCGCGATGTTGGACAGCGCAATCAGCGGCCACACCGGGGTGCCGCCCATGCTCTGGATCATCTGCATGTCGATGGCCAGCGTGGTCTGGTGCACGCCGGTGATCACCAGCGGTGCATACAGGAAGCCGAACAGCGCGGCGCCCACCGGGGCGAAGCTGCCGGTCATCACCGCTTTCACCGCCCAGGCAACCCCGTCGCCGATCATGCGGCCGAACGGCCCGATCAGCGCGTGCGCCAGGAACACCGCCAGCAGCAGCGAAACCACCGGCACCACCACCAGATAGAGATAGTCGGGGACGATCTTTTTCAGCCGGGTTTCGATCCAGCCCAGCGCCATGCCCGCCAGGATCGACGGGATCACCTGCGCCTGATAGCCGACTTTCTGGATCACGAACCAGCCGAAGTTCCACACTTCCGGCGTTTGCTGGCCGAGCAGGTAGGAGTTCATCAGCTGCGGCGACACCAGGGTGACGCCCAGCACGATGCCGAGCACCGGGGTGCCGCCCATCTTTTTCACCGTCGACCAGCAGATGGCCACCGGCAGGAACATGAAGATCGCTTCACCGAGCAGCCACAGGAAGTCGTAAATGGTTTTCCACGCCGGGTGCATCTGCGCCAGCGTTTGGCCGCCGGACATCGGGATATCGCCTATCACGTTGCGGAAGCCAAGGATCAGACCGCCGCTGATCAGCGCCGGCAGCAGCGGGAAGAAGATCTCGGCGAAGTGGGAGATGGTGCGCTCGGTCCAGGTCATGTTCTGGCGCGCGGCCACCTTGGCCTGTTCCTTGTCGGCCTCGTTGACGCCGGTGCTGGCGATCAGCGCCTGATAGTAGTCGCCGACGTCGGTGCCGATCACCACCTGGAACTGCCCGGCGTTGGTGAAGCAGCCTTTGACCATCGGCAGCTCTTCGATTTCCTTGGGGCTGGCCTTGCTGGGGTCGTTGAGGACGAAACGCAACCGGGTAATGCAATGGCTGACGGTGGCGATGTTTTCGCGGCCGCCGACCAAAACAATCAGGCGATCAATATCCTGCTGTTTTACTTTGCTCATTATGGGATACCTGCAGAGGTGTTGGCTGAGTAATGATCAAAGCTTAGTCACTCGGATTTTTTTATGGAATGGGAACGTTCCCGGTTTGGGGCGAGGATCACAAAATGACAAAAAATGGTCGTCTTTTAATCAGGAAAGTTTGCTGGGCACCACCAGGCGGCGGATCCCCTGTTCACCGTTGAGCTGCGCCAGCAGCTGTTGCGCCGCCAGCAGGCCGGCGCTGCCGTAGCCGAACTCCACCGACAGGGTGTCGGGGAACAGAAAGCTGAGCAGCGGGGTGTTGCCGATGGCGCACACCTGGATGGCGTGCGTCGGCTGCTGCTGCAGGTATTTGATTGCCCCCAGGGCGATGCTGTCGGAGGCGCAGATCAGCGCGCTGGTGTGCGGGTCGATCACCTCGGCGGCGTGTTGGAAACCGCTCTGGTAGCTCAGCTCGCCCAGCGTGGCGCGCGGCGTGAGCTTGAGGCGCTCGCAGGCGTCGAGATAGGCCTGGTAGCGGCGCTGGCCGGTGGTGGCGTCGCTGAGCTGCACCCCCAGATAGCCGATGTGCCGGTGCCCTTGCCGATACAGGCGATCCATCAGCAGGTTCACCGCGCCGGCGTCGTCGTAGCAGACGGACGAAAAGCCGTCGTATTCGCGCACCATCACCACCATTTTTTCCTGCCACGGTTTGAGCATCGCCGCGGTCAGCCCGGTAAAGCCGAACAGGATCACGCCGTCGACGTTGCGCTGGCGCAGCACGTGCAGGTGCTCCTGCACCAGGCGGGTTTCGAACTGGCTCTCCATCACGATAGGATCGAAGCCCTGCTGATACAGCAGCGGCAGCATGGTGCGCACCGCCTGGTTTTCCGACGGCGAATCGAGACGGGAAACGATGATGCCCACCACTTTGTCGCTCTGGCCGCGCATGGCGCGCGCCGACTTGGAGGGGGTAAACCCTTGCTGACGGATCACCGCCTCCACCCGTTCGCGGGTCTGCGGGCTCACGCTGCCTTCGTTGTTCAGCACCCGTGAGACGGTGGATTTGCCTACGCCGCTCAGGCGTGCGATGTCCTTGATGGTCAGCCGGTTTTGCATGGTTTACTTTTCGTTGAGGTGGACAGGCGTAACATAATGGCCTGTAAAACAATGCCCGTCAGCATAGCTCATTTTCCCACGCGGATCTTGAGGCAATACGGGATTGTTGCACTGCGCTGAACGGCCGCTCCTGCCGCTCTGTTTTTCCCTTTACCGGAGGTGATTCCCCATATGGACCCCGACCCGACCGCTTTAGACACTCACTCGGTTCACCGGTAAAACCTTTCCGCCTGGCGCTGCTGTTTTACCGGTGAAGTACATCACGGTAACCGGTGGCGCGCGCTTCGTCGTTCGCTCCTGCTGCTGAAAAAAGAATAAGGATCTGCGTTGGCAGAGGCTTTTTGGCGCACCCGCCATCCGTCCGGCCGATGACGATCCCCGTTTACCCGCTGCCGTGAGGCACCGGGCGACGAGGTGCGAACCATGAAACTGAAAAAACTCCCCCGTCAGCTGCTGGGCCTGTTCGCCCGCGGCCTTCCGCGCCGTTTGGTGCGCCGCGACAGCCTGCTGGACGGCGTCGGCGGCGCTGCGCACGATATGCCGGCCGGCCTGGCGCAACAGCGGCTGGAATGCGCCGCCGCAGAGACGATGCAGCTGTTTGAGCGTTTCCACAGCCACCCGGAAGGCATCACCGCCCATGAGGCAGAGCAGGTGCGCCGGCGCTGCGGCGAGAACGTCATCGACGATCAGCAGAAAGAGGCCTGGTGGCAACACCTCTGGCACTGCTACCGCAACCCGTTCAACCTGCTGCTGACCGCGCTCGGCATGATCTCGTACGCCACAGAGGATCTCACCGGCGCGCTGGTGATCGCGCTGATGGTGCTGATCTCCACGCTGCTGAACTTCATCCAGGAGGCGCGCTCCAACCGGGCGGCCGATGCGCTGAAAGCGATGGTGAGCAACACCGCCACGGTGATCCGCAGCGATGCGCTCACCGGCAAGAGCGAACACGTGGAGCTGCCGATCGCGCAATTGGTGCCGGGCGATATCGTCAAGCTGGCGGCCGGGGACATGATCCCGGCGGATCTGCGCCTGCTGTCGGCCAAGGATCTGTTCATCAGCCAGGCGGCGCTGACCGGTGAATCGCTGCCGGTGGAAAAATCCGCGGCGCCGCAGGCGCTGGCGGCCGATCCGCTCGACTGCCAGAACCTGTGCTTCATGGGCACCAACGTGGTCAGCGGCACCGCGCTGGCGATGGCGATCGGCACCGGCGGCGGCACCTATTTCGGCCAGCTGGCGCAGCGCGTCACCAGCCAGGAGCAGCAGCCGAACGCCTTCCAGAGCGGCATCAGCAAGGTCAGCTGGCTGCTGATCCGCTTTATGCTGGTGATGACGCCGATCGTGCTGCTGATCAACGGCTACACCAAGGGCGACTGGTGGGAAGCGGCGCTGTTCGCGCTGTCGGTGGCGGTCGGGCTGACGCCGGAAATGCTGCCGATGATCGTCACCTCAACGCTGGCCAAAGGGGCGGTGAAGCTGTCGCGCCAGAAGGTGATCGTCAAACGCCTGGACGCCATCCAGAACTTCGGCGCCATGGATATTCTGTGCACCGACAAGACCGGCACCCTGACCCAGGACAAGATCGTGCTGGAACGCCACACCGATGCGTTCGGCGCCGGCAGCGAGCGGGTGCTGCGCTACGCCTGGCTGAACAGCTTCTACCAGACCGGGCTGAAAAACCTGCTCGACGTGGCGGTGCTGAGCTGCGCGGAGCAGAATCGGCAACCGGCGGCGTTGCAAAACTACCGCAAGGTAGATGAGATCCCGTTCGATTTCGTGCGCCGCCGCATGTCGGTGGTGGTGGCCAAGGACAACGAGTATCACGAGCTGGTGTGCAAGGGCGCGCTGGAAGAGATGCTGGCGATTTGCAGCCACGTGCGCCACGAAGACGAGGTGATCCCACTGAGCGAGGCGCTGCTGGCGCGCATTCGCCGCATCACCGACGATCTCAACCAGCAGGGGCTGCGGGTGGTGGCAGTGGCCAACAAGCTCCTGCCGGCGCAAACCCATGAATACGGCGTGGCGGATGAGTCGGATCTGATCCTCGAGGGCTACGTCGCCTTCCTCGATCCGCCGAAGGAGAGCACCGCACCGGCGCTGGCGGCGCTGAAACAGAACGGCGTCACGGTGAAGATCCTCACCGGCGACAACGAGCTGGTGGCCGCCAAGGTGTGCCGGGACGTCGGGCTGGAGGCCGATAGTCTGCTGCGCGGCAGCGAGATCGAACAGATGGACGACGAGCAGCTGGCGCAGGCGGCGGCGCGCACCACGGTGTTCGCCAAGCTGACGCCGCTGCACAAGGAGCGCATCGTCAAACTGCTGCGCCGCCAGGGGCACGTGGTGGGCTTTATGGGCGACGGCATCAACGATGCGCCGGCGCTGCGCGCGGCCGATATCGGCATCTCCGTCGATTCGGCGGTGGACATCGCCAAGGAGGCGGCGGACATCATTCTGCTGGAAAAAAGCCTGATGGTGCTGGAGCAGGGGGTGATCGAAGGGCGCCGTACCTTCGCCAACATGCTGAAATACATCAAGATGACCGCCAGCTCCAACTTCGGTAACGTGTTCAGCGTGCTGATCGCCAGCGCCTTCCTGCCGTTTCTGCCGATGCTGCCGCTGCACCTGTTGATTCAGAACCTGATGTACGACATCTCGCAGATCGCCATCCCGTTCGATAACGTCGACGACGATCAGATCACCCAGCCGCAGCGCTGGAACTCCGCCGATCTGGGGCGGTTTATGGTGTTCTTCGGGCCGATCAGCTCGATCTTCGACGTGCTGACCTTCAGCCTGATGTGGTGGGTATTCAAGGCCAATACGCCGGAAATGCAGACGCTGTTCCAGTCCGGCTGGTTCGTGGAAGGGCTGCTGTCGCAAACGCTGATCGTGCACATGATCCGCACGCGCAAAATTCCGTTTATCCAGAGCCGCCCGTCCTGGCCGCTGTGCATCATGACGCTGGCGGTGATCGCCACCGGCATCGGCCTGGTGTTCTCGCCGCTGGCCGGCTTCCTGCAGCTGCAGGCGCTGCCGCTCGGCTACTTCCCGTGGCTGGTGCTGATCCTCGCCGGCTACATGGTGCTGACCCAGTGCGTGAAAGGCTGGTTCGTGCGCCGCTACGGCTGGCAATAACCCGTTCGCCCCCTCCGGCCGGGAGGGGGCAACTGTGATCCCGTCCGCTTTTTCACCGCAACGGTTGGACATCTGTTCTGGGCTGAGTCTTTATCTACAGCGTTGGCTGTTTTCCCCTGCGCCTTTCAAGCCACCGCGTTGTTGTTTATCGCCTAGCGGTGGTTTGAAATTCATTGGGGATATTTTGTTTTTTTCCTCTGAGGAATTTCCGATGCACAGACCTTTCCGTTATACGCTACTGGCTTCATCGTTATGGTTTTCTTGCGGCGCGCTGGCGCAGCCGGCCGGCGATCTGCCGCTGATGCCCTGGCCGCAGCAGGTGGAAGTAACGCAACCGGCGGGCAAGCTGGTGCTGGATCACCGTTTGTCTCTGACGCTGCAAGGCGACGATCTGGGCGACGCGCTGCCGCGCTGGCGCCAGCGCATCGAACTGCAGACCGGCTGGACGCTGGCGCCGATGGAAGAAGCGAACGGCGCGGCGATCAAGGTGGTGATCAAGGACCGGGTGGCGGCGCAGCCGCTGCCGGGCAGCGATGAGAGTTACCGGCTGGCGGTCACGCCGCAGGGCGCCACGCTGACCGCCAACACCCGTTTCGGCGCGCTGCGCGGCATGGAGACCCTACTGCAGCTGCTGCAGACCGACGGGCAAAATACCTTCCTGCCGCTGGTGGATATCCGCGACGTGCCGCGTTTTCCGTGGCGCGGCGTGCTGCTGGATTCGGCGCGTCATTTCCTGCCGCTGCCGGACATTCTGCGCCAGCTCGACGGCATGTCGGCGGCCAAGCTTAACGTGTTCCACTGGCACCTGACCGACGATCAGGGCTGGCGCTTTGCCTCCGAGCATTATCCCAAGCTGCAACAGCAGGCCAGCGACGGCCAGTTCTACACCCGCGAGCAGATGCGGCAGGTGGTGGCTTACGCCACGGCGCGCGGCATTCGCGTGGTGCCGGAGATCGACATGCCGGGGCATGCCTCCAGCATTGCGGTGGCCTATCCCGACCTGATGAGCGCGCCGGGGCCGTATCGGATGGAGCGCGAGTGGGGCGTGCATAAGCCGACGCTCGATCCGACCCGCGACGAGGTGTATCAGTTTGTCGACACGATCGTCGGCGAGCTGGCGGCGATCTTCCCCGATCCTTATCTGCACATCGGCGGCGATGAGGTGGACGCCAGCCAGTGGCGGGCGTCGCCGTCGATTCAGGCGTTTATGCAGAAGAACGGGCTGGCGGATACCCATGCGCTGCAGGCCTACTTCAACCAGAAGCTGGAAAAGATCCTCGAGAAACACCAGCGGCAGATGGTCGGCTGGGACGAGATCTATCATCCGTCGCTGCCGCGCTCGATCGTCATTCAGTCCTGGCAGGGGCAAGACTCGCTGGGCGCCAGCGCGCAGGACGGCTATCAGGGCATCCTCTCCACCGGTTTCTACCTCGATCAGCCGCAAAGCACCGCCTATCACTACCGCAATGAAATTCTGCCGCAGCCGCTGGGGGTCGAGACGGCGGTGCAACCTGGCGAGCAGGCGCAAAGCTGGGGCTTCAGCATGCCGCGCCTGAAGGGCAGCGCGGTGGAGGGCAGCTTCACGCTGATCGAGGGCAAGCAGGGCTGGCGCGGCTTTATCGATTTCAACGGCAAATCGCGCCGCGCGGTGCACGACATTGTCTGGCGCACGCCGCAGCAGGTGACGTTCCGCGTCGATACCTGGATGGGTGACACGCGGCCGGTGTTCACGCTGCAGCAGGACAAGCTCAGCGGCTATACGTTGGTCGGCAACGTGCTTTACCCCACCCGCGGCGACAAGCTGGCGGCGGTGCCGGCGGGCAAGATGCCGGTGGTGCCGGACGAGAAGGGGCAGGCCAACATTCTCGGCGGTGAAGCGGCGCTGTGGGCGGAAAACGTGCGCGCGCCGCTTCTCGATCTCAAGCTGTGGCCGCGCGCCTTCGCGGTGGCGGAGCGGCTGTGGTCGGCGCAGGACGTCACCGACGAAAACAACATGTACCGGCGGCTGGCGGCGATCGACGCCTGGTCGGTGGTGTCGGTCGGCCTGCAGCAGCACGCGGAAACGGCGCGCGAATTCACCCGGCTGAGCAACAGCGTGCAGATCGTGCCGCTGCAGATCCTGGCCGAGGCGGTGGAGCCAGCGCAGTATTACACCCGCCAGCACCTGAAGTTCCAGGCCGGCAACTATCACCAGTTCGAACCGCTGAACCGCTTTGCCGATGCGCTGCCGCCGGAGAGCGGCGCGGTGCGCGACATGCAGGCACTGGTCGCAGCCTTGTTGAAGGATAAGCGCGATAAGGCGGCGGCGCAGGCGCTGCGCGAACGACTGCAGCGCTGGCAGGCGAACGGCGCGGCGCTGCAGACGGCGATCGCGGGCAACCGCACGCTGCGAGAGCTGGCGCCGGTGGCGCAGGACGTCGATGCCTTGGCCACGCTGGGCTTAATGCTGCTGGATCGCCATCAGCAGGGCAAACAGCTGAGCCGGGCCGAGGCCGAACAAGCGCAGCGCCAGCTGGATGAGGCGGCGCAGACGCGCGACGAGGTGGTGATTGCGGCGGTGTACCCGCTGGAGGCGCTGCTGCGGGGGCTTAAAACGGAGTGAGGGTGACGGGGCTCGGCCAGCTGAGCCCCGGTCTCGTTACGCCCGAAGCGACAGCGGCGCATACCCGATGGCGTGCTGCAGGTAATTCAGCAGCAGCTGGCGGGTGAAGCGCGGCTCATCGATACCGCTGCCCTGCAGGAAGCGTTGCAGGTTGCTGCAGTCCCACCGATAGGTGTCTTGATAGAGCTCCACCGTCGATAGCTCGTCCACCATAGGATCCTTGAACAGGCTGAGCAGCGGGTACAGCGGCGCGTCGCTGTCGTTTTCCCATTGGGCTCGCCACTGTGCGAAGGGCAGAGGATGAAAGCGATAACCGAACTCGCGCTCCAGCAGGCTGAAAAACTCACGCAGCGTCAGATTATTGTCACCTTGATGGATCAGGTTGAATTTCTGCCCCAGCGCCTGCGGGTTGCGAGAGACGTGGGCGATGGCCCGGGTCATGTAATCCACGGTGGTCAACCCTTCGCGCAGATCCCGTAAATCCGGCACCGTGCCGCTGCTGATGCAGGTTCTCACCAGCCGCGCCCACCATTGGTAATCGGCGTTGACGCCGGTGCGGCTGTGGCAGGTGGCGTAGCCCAGGCGGAACGTCATCAGCGGCAGGCCTTGCTTCGCCGCCAGATCGGCGATTTTCTCCATCACCCATTTGCTGCGCACGTAGCCGATATCGCGGCTGACCGCCGGCAGGTTTTGATCGATATCGTCGCTTTCCCGCATCACCCGCTTACCGGTGTGCAGATGCCCCCAGCTGTAAACGGAGATGGTCGACAGCAGCATCAGCGGCTTGGTGCGGCTATGCGCCGCGAAACGAATGATTTCCCGCAGGCCCTGTACGTTGTCGCGCTTCATGTAGGCGTAAGGCTGGATAAAATTCACCGCGCTGGCCGAATGGTAAATCAGATCGATATCCTGACTTAACACCCGGTAAGCCGCCGGGGCCAGCGAGAAATGGTGTTCCGCCACGTCGCCGGGCAGGATATGGAGGCGTGCGCGCTGCCCGGCGCTCAACGCGATCCGGTAGCGCTGCAGCACCGCCTCCAGCCGCTGTCTCGGCGGCAGTTTGGTGCCGTCGCGCACCAGACAGTACAGCTCGGCGTCGGTGGTGTGCAGCAGATCGGCCAACAGGTGCGCGCCGACGAAGCCGGTGGCGCCGGTCAGCAAAATGGCGCGCGGCGCGCTGATTTGCCGCGCATCGAACGTCGGATCGACGACGAGATCCGACGGCAAATACACGTCATCCTGCAAGGCGCGTGCCTGCTCGCCGTCTTGAGGTTCAGGCGTTTGTTCTTGTCCCTGGCGTTGCGCCATCGCCTGCGCCAGCGTCTTCAGGTTCGGGTATGCATAGATATCACGCACATAGGTTTTGACCGCGAACGCTTTACCCAGTTGGTTTGCCAGGTTTGCCGCCAGCAGCGAATGCCCGCCCAGCGCGAAGAAATCATCGTCGGCGCGGATATGATCGATTTTCAGCAGCCTGCGCCACAGATCGGCGACGATCCGCTGGTGGCCGTCGAGCGGTTCAGCAGGGGCCGGCTGAGCCTCGGGCGCCAGGGCCAACAGCGCCGCCTGGTCGATTTTACCGTTGGCGTTGATCGGCAACCGATCCAGATGCCGGTACTCGGCGGGCAGAGAGTAGGCGGGCAGCTGATCCTGAAGCTGCCGTTTAACCCGTGCAATGAGATCGCCGCCGGGATCTTCACCGGTCAAAAACGCCAGGATCCGCTTGTCGCTCGGATTGTCCGTTTGATTGACGAGGGCGATGGCGGTTTTTACGCCGGAGACCTGCGTCATCAGGCTGCCGATTTCACCGAGTTCCACGCGATTGCCGCGGATTTTGACCTGGGCGTCGAGGCGCCCCAGGTACTGAATGCGGCCGTCAGGCAAGCGGCGCGCCCGATCGCCGCTGCGGTACAAGCGCTGGCCGCCGACGTGCGGCGAAGTGACAAAACGCTCGGCGGTCAGCTGCGGGGCGTTCAGGTAGCCGCGCGCCAGGCAGAGGCCGCTGATGCAGAGCTCGCCAGATTCGCCGTCGGTTACCGGCCGCAGGCGCTCGTCGAGGATGAATACCTGCGTATCGGCGATGGGCCGGCCAATCGTGGACGGCGGGTTTTGCGTCGCGCAGCGCACGCGGTTGCAGGTGGCGAAGATGGTGGCCTCCGTCGGGCCGTAGTAATCCACCACTGCATAGCCGATGCCGCGCAGCTCGAGCGGATTCAGCTTTTCACCGGCGGTGAACAGGTATTTCAGCGCCAGCCCGGCGGGCTGCGGCGCGCCGATGACCTCCGGCACCAATACCGTAGGGACAAAGGCGTGGGTGAGGCGATGCCGGGCGAAGAAGGCCAGCAATGCGTCCGGCTGCAGGCGGGTCTCCTCGTGCGGCAGATACAGGGTGCCGCCGCCGATCAGCGGTGCCCAGATTTCCCATTGCGCCACGTCAAAACCGACGCCGGCAATCAGCGTGGAACGGCTGTGTTCATCCATCGCGAAACGTTGGTTATGCCAGAGGAGCAGGTTTAACAGCGAACGGTGTTCGATCATGACGCCTTTGGGCGCGCCGGTGGTGCCGGAGGTGAAAATAATATAGGCAAGCGCATCGGAGGGCGGAGGGGAAAATACAGTTATGGAAACTTTAGTCAGGGAAATATTATCAATGGAAAGGACTTTGCGCGGGAGGTTGTCGATATTTACACGAGCATCATGGTTGCTGAAGAGGATTATCGGCGAGCCACTTTGTTCGATAATATTGCGAATGCGCCGTTCGGGATAGCGGGCGTCAATGGGAATATAGCAGGCTCCGGCCTTGGCGATCGCCATCATGCCGATCGGTAATTCCACCGTGCGCTGCGCGACCAGCGGCACGGCATCGCCGGGCCGAACCCCTTCCTGTTTCAGGCGCGTGCACAGTGTGCTGCTGGCTTCATCCAATTGACGGTAGGTCAGATGTTTATTATCGCCGACGACGGCGGTTTTTTCCGGATAACGGGAAGCTTGTTGGATAAAATAATCCAATACGCTAGGTGCCATGGTTATCTCCTGCCATTATTCACGGAGTGAACGAAATGAAACAGCAATGACCCGGCCGGGTGAGAAATAATTATAGGCGTGTTTTTATTGTGGGATTGTAAATGTGAGCGGTATTACGCTATCGCTATAAATTAATTGGATTAATAAAATTCTTACCAATGAAAACGGCCAGCCGAAGCTGACCGTCATTCGCGTGCGTGTCGATTAACGACGCACGGCGATGGCTTCGATTTCGATCTTCACGTCTTTCGGCAGACGCGCCACTTCCACGCAGGAGCGGGCCGGGAACGGCGCGCTGTGCTCGGTGAAGAAGGTTTCGTACGCGGCGTTAACGGTGGCGAAGTCGTTCAGATCTTTCACGAACACGGTGGTTTTCACGATGTCGGCGACGATCAGGCCGGCGGCTTCGACGATCGCTTTGACGTTTTCCAGCGACTGGCGCGCCTGAGCGGCCACGTCGTCGGCGACGGCGCCGGTTTTCGGATCGACCGGGATCTGGCCGGAAGTGATGATCATGCTGCCCAGATCAACGCCCTGCACGTAAGGACCAATGGCTGCCGGGGCGAGTTCAGTGCTGATATTACGTGACATGTTTTCTCCTGATAGACCCGTTGTCTTTCACGCCGCCGCGCGGTCGGCCGCAGCTTGAAATTCGGTGGGTAGCAACGTGGGTAGAGTTATTTTCAGGCACCCATTATAGGGAGTGACGCGCAGATTAACAGCGCCGCTCCCGTTAAAAGGGCAGAATTCAGTCGGCCTGCAACACCACCTGATGCTCGAACTCTTTCTCGCAATAGCGGCACTTCAGGTGCACTTCGCCGTCGCGCGGCTTCACGCTGAAGCTTGACGCCACCGGCTCGCTGCGGCTGATGCAGTTGCTGTTCGGGCAGGTTAGCACGCCGTCGATGTGATCTGGCAGGCTGAGGGTCAGCTTGCGCACCACTTCATAGTTATCGATGCGGTTCACCGTGGCCTTCGGCGCGTACATCGCCAGCTGGTTGGCCTGCTGCTCGGTCAGGAAGGTGTTCTCGATCTTGATCAGATCCTTGCGGCCCAGCGCGTTGGAGGGCAGGTTCAGGCCGATGGTGATGCGCTGGTCGGTGGCGGTCAGCTTGAACAGCGTCAGCAGTTTGAAACCGATCTGCGCCGGAATGTGGTCGATCACCGTGCCGCATTTGATCGCTTCGACCTGCAGTTTGTTGTCGTGAGTCATGGCGGTTCCCCCTTAAAGAGCCAAATCTGCGTTGAGCACCAGCGCAAGCAGCGCCTGGCGGGCGAAGATGCCATTGCCCGCCTGCTGGAAGTAGTAGGCATGCGGCGTTTTATCCACGTCGGTGGCGATCTCGTCGATGCGCGGCAGCGGGTGCAGCACCTTGAGGTTGGCGCGCGCGCCGGCCAGATCCGCGGCGCGCAGCACGAATTGCGCTTTCACGTTGGCGTACTCGGACGGGTCGAGGCGCTCTTTCTGTACCCGGGTCATGTAGAGAATATCCAGCTCCGGCACCACTTCTTCAATGCTGCTGTGCAGGCTGTACTCGATGCCTTTCTCTTCCAGCATTTTCAGGATGTAGGCCGGCATCGCCAGCGCGTCCGGGGCGATGAAGTAGAAGCGGTTGCCTTCGAACTTGGCCAGCGCCTGAGTGAGCGAGTGCACGGTGCGGCCGTACTTCAGGTCGCCGACCATGGCGATGCTGAGGTTGCTCAGGCGCCCTTGGGTTTCCTGGATGGTGAACAGATCCAGCAGGGTCTGGGTCGGGTGCTGGTTGGCGCCGTCGCCGGCGTTGAGCACCGGCACATTGCCGGAGAATTCAGCGGCCATGCGCGCCGCGCCTTCCTGCGGATGGCGCATCACGATGGCGTCCACGTAGGTGCTGATCACCGAGATGGTGTCAGCCAGGGTTTCGCCTTTCTTGCCGAGCGAAGTGTTGCTGCCGTCGGCGAAGCCTACCACCGAGGCGCCGAGGCGGTGCATCGAGGTTTCGAACGACAGGCGGGTACGGGTCGAGGCTTCGAAGAAGCAGCTGGCGATCACCTTGTGTTTCAACAGTTCCGGCTGCGGATTGGCTTTCAGACCGGCGGCGGTGCGCAGCACCAGCTCCAGATCCTCACGGCTGAGATCGTTAATAGAGATGATGTGTTTGTGATACAGCGGGTTGGCCATTTTTCACTCCTCCTCGACGCGTGCCCGTGGCGCGGGACTTTGGGATATTCTCAAGGCAAAAAAAAAGCCCCTCAATGAGGGGCTTGAAACGATCGGTTTAGCAACAGGAGAAACAACGGCAGCTGGCCGCCGATAGGCAGTCGGTTTTGTCGATTGCGGCTAACAAAACAAACGTCGTTTTTCATGCTTTCTCCTGGCAAATTGTGGCGCATTATACTCGCGCTTTTCGCCACTGCAAGCGTTAAAACGCCGTTTTTGCCGCCCCGCAATCGATTGGCCGGCGATGGGCGCCCGCCGGCTATTTGCTGACGCGATCGTAGTAGACCATGTCGGCGTTCAGCCCCTGCTGGTAGCCTTTGACGTTGTCGCGCAGCACCACTTCGGTTTTGGCCTGATCGATAAACACGTACGGCGAACTGCGCTGCAGTTCCTGCTGCATGGCGGTGTACAGCGCGCGGCGCTTGGCCGGATCGGCTTCGGCCAGCGCCGCCAGAGTCTGCTGGTTCAACTGCGGGATCTGCCAGCCGTTCAGCCCGGCCACCGTGCTGCTTTTGCCGTCGTTGTAGGCGAAGGCGCTGGCGTTGGAGTGGGCGTCGAAGTAATCCGGGATCCACAGGCGGATCGCCGCCTGATGCTGCCTGGCGCGCACGCGGGAGTAAACCTGGCTGCCCGCAGCCGGCAGCAGCTCGACCTTCACGCCAGCGGCGGCGAAGCTGCCCTGCAGCGCCTGCGCGATAGTGATGAACGGCGGTTTGTTCTCTACGTCCAGCGTAAAGGTGGCGTGGGTGATGCCTGCCTTGGCCAGGATGGCTTTCGCCTTGGCCGGATCGTAGCTGAACGGGTTGGTCTCCAGCGCGCCCGGCAGCCCGACCGGCAGGAAGCTCTGGTGCACGAAGTATTGGCCCTTCAGCAGATCCTTCGTGATGCCCTGATAATCCACCAGATAGCGCGCCGCTTCCCAGAAGGCCGGGTTGTTCAGCAGCGGATTGGCGCCGTTGCCGGTGTTGAACACCAGGTAGTTTTGTTCGGCGGACGGGATCTCCAGCACCTTGACGCCCGGTTGGTTTTTCAGCGTGTCGGTCTGATCGGCGCCCAGTTCGCGGGCGATATCGGCGTCGCCCTGCCGGATCAGCAGGCGGCGGGTGGCCGGATCCGGCACGTTTTTAATGATGATGTTTTTCAGCTGCGGCTTGTCGCCCGGCGTGGTGGGGTTGGCGTCCAGCACGATCGCCTGATGCGGCTGATAGACGCGCATCTTGAACGGGCCGCTGCCGGCGGAGTGCATTTTCAGCCAGGCGTTGCCGAAGTCGCCGTCTTTGACGTTGGCCAGCGCCGCCTTGCTGTCGACGATCGAGGCGATCGGCGTCGAAAGAATATTCAGCGCCACCGCCGGGCTGACGTCCGCCGTCCAGCGCAGCTGCACGGTATGTTCGTCGATCTTCTTCAGCTGCGCGTCGATGTTGTCCGGCTGCCAGCCGAGCACGTTGAGGATGAACGCCGGCGACTTGTTCATCTTGACCGCGCGGCTGTAGGAAAAGATCACGTCGTCGGCGGTCAGCGGGTTGCCGGAGGCGAACGCCGCCTGCGGCCGCAGTTTCACCGTCAGCGTTTTGGCCGCCGCATCGCTCTGCCAGCTTTCCGCCAGCACCGGCGCCACCTTGGCCGGATCGTCGCGATCCGCCTGCACCAGCCGCTGATACAGGCTGGGCACCGTCTGGATGCTGGAGAGTTCGTTGGCTTCCGCCGGATCGAGGCTGACGATGTCATCCAGCGATTGCACCACCACCAGCGTATTCGGCGGCGTGGCGGCTAACGCGGCGGCGGGCAAGGCGGCGAGCAGGAACAGCGGCAAGAGTTTGGCTTTCATCGGTGTGTATCCCCTGAAGGCGCCGCCAGGCGACGCTGAGAACGGTTTGTTATCGTTGGTTTTTACGGCGCGGGCGCCGTCGGCCTGTCACGGTAGAGCCTTTGCCGGCGGTGAGCAAAGGTCAATCCGCTATTTGATATTCCTGGAATATATTAGCCGCCCTGGCCGGGGGCGCCAGGGCGGAGGGGAGGACGGTCAGAGGGTTTCGCTCAGCGTGGTGACCAGCACCGCCTTGATGGTGTGCAGCCGGTTTTCCGCCTGATCGAACACCACGCTGTGCGCCGACTCGAACACTTCGTCGGTCACTTCCATGCCGCCGTGCAGATCGTACTGCTGCGCCATCTGCTTGCCGAGCGTGGTTTGATCGTCGTGGAACGCCGGCAGGCAGTGCAAGAACTTCACGTTCGGGTTGCCGGTCAGCTTCAGCATTGCCATGTTGACCTGATACGGCCGCAGCAGCGCGATACGCTCCCGCCAGGTCTCTTTTGGTTCGCCCATCGACACCCACACGTCGGTGTAGAGGAAGTCGGCGTCTTGCACCCCTTCGGCGATGTCTTCGGTCAGGGTGAGTTTCGCGCCGGTTTGCTGCGCCAGCGCCTGGCACTCGGCCACCAGCTCCGGCTGCGGCCAGCAGGCCTTAGGCGCCACCAGCCGCAGATCCATGCCCGCCAGCGCGGCGGCTTCCAGCAGCGTGTTGCCCATGTTGTTGCGCGCGTCGCCGACGTACGCCAGCTTCACTTCACTCAGCGCCTTGCCCGGCAGGTGCTCCTGCACGGTGAGCAGATCCGCCAGCAACTGGGTGGGGTGGAACTCGTCGGTCAGGCCGTTCCACACCGGCACGCCGGCGTGCTGCGCCAGGGTTTCGACCAGCGCCTGGCCGTAGCCGCGATACTGAATACCGTCGTACAGGCGGCCCAGCACCCGGGCGGTGTCTTTCATCGACTCCTTATGGCCGATCTGGCTGCCGCTCGGGCCGAGGTAAGTGACCTGCGCGCCCTGATCGAATGCGGCAACTTCGAAAGAGCATCGCGTGCGGGTCGAGTCTTTTTCGAAGATGAGCGCAATGTTTTTGCCCTGCAGCCGGCGCTGTTCCTGCCCCTGCTTCTTGGCCTGCTTCAGCTCGGCCGCCAGTTTCAGCAGCGCCTGCAGCTCGGCGGGGGTGAAATCCATTAACCTCAGAAAGTGACGTTGGTAGAACGCATTGCCGGTGCTCATAGTCCGATTCCCTGATTGCTTAATTGAATTAAAATTCACTTTATATGTATGAATATTCAATTTCAACCCCGGCGAGGAAATCTTTCACGTTTATCGTGGAAGCAATGTCGGCGGTGTGTGAAAATAGAAGGAATGAAGGCCATTTGACTTGAGGATATAGGCATGGCAAACCGCGAATTGCTGGAAGAACAACGTGAAGAGACCCGCCTGATCATCGAAGAACTGCTGGAAGACGGCAGCGATCCGGACGCGCTCTACACCATCGAGCACCATCTGTCCGCCGAGAAATTTGAGGTTCTGGAGCAGGCCGCCGTTGAAGCCTTCAAGCTGGGCTACGAAGTGACCGACGCCGAAGAGCTGGAAGTGGAAGACGGTTCGCTGGTGATGTGCTGCGACGTGATCAGCGAAGTCGGCCTGAACGCCGAACTGATCGACGCCCAGGTCGAGCAGCTGGTGGCGCTGGCGGAACGCTGCGGCGTCAACTACGACGGCTGGGGCACCTACTTCGAAGATCCGAACGGTGAAGACGGTGAGGATGACGAAGACGGCGACTACATCGACGAAGACGACGACGGTAAACGCCACTAATCCCTTTCCGATTAATGCCTGTGGGCCGGCTCTCGCCGGCCCCTGATATCCCCGTCGTCTTTCAAGCTACAGCGTTGTTGGCTGCACTCTCTCACCCCAGTCACTTACCTGAGTAAGCTCCTGGGGATGAGTGAGCTGGCCGCCTAGCTGCAACTTGAAATACATAGGGCAATGACGCCATGACATACCAATCCCTGTTAGCCCCGATTTTAAGCTTCCTGCACTGTGAAACTCCTGACGCCTGGATCGACGCCGCGCGCCGTCCGGAAAACCTGCAGCTGTTGCTGACCGACCACCTGGTGTGCGAGCTGAAAGCCGCGCAGACCGGCATGTGGCTGATCCGCCGCTACGTGGCGGACAAAGAGAGCGGCGACGCGCTGTTGGCGCTGCTGCGCCCTTACGAGGCGTTTCTGCACGAAGCGCAGGGCGCGCCGGACACGCTGTTTCGCCAGGGCCAGTTCACCCGCAAGATCCTGCCGAAAAACGGCTCGGCCTACGGCCAGGATCTGGCGGATCGCATGGTGCTGTTGATCAAGGAAGAGCTGCATCACTTCTCGCAGGTGCTGGAGATCATGCAGGCGCGCGGGATCCCGTATCGCAAGATCACCGCCAGCCGCTACGCCAAGGGGATGATCCGCGAGATCCGCACTCACGATCCGGCGACGCTGATCGACAAACTGATCTGCGGCGCTTACATCGAAGCGCGATCCTGCGAACGCTTCGCCAAACTGGCGCCGCACCTGGACGACGAGCTGAACCGCTTTTACGTCTCGCTGCTGCGCTCCGAAGCGCGCCATTATCAGGACTACCTGACGCTGGCGGAACAGATCGCCGGCGGCGACATCAGCGAACGGGTGGCGCATTTCGGCCGCCTCGAAGCTGAACTGATCCTGTCGCCGGACAGCGAGCTGCGTTTCCACAGCGGCGTGCCCGCCGCCGCCTGACGTTGAGGCGCGCCCTTACTGCGGCGCGCCCAGCAACAGATCCACCGCCTTTTCCGCCAGCATGATGGTCGGCGCATTGGTGTTGCCGCTGGTGAGCTGCGGCATCACCGAGCAGTCGATCACCCGCAACTGCTCAAATCCGTGCACCCGCAGTTGCGGATCGGTCACCGCGTCCTGCGGCGACGGCCCCATGCGGCAGCTGCCTACCGGGTGATATACCGTCTTGCAGAAGTTGCGCACGAACTCTTCCAGCTGCGCCTCATCACGCGTCCACTCCGGCTGCGGCATCAGCAGATCCTTGATCAGAGGCTTCAGCGCCGCGGTTTGCAGGAAGCCCAGGCCGAACTTCACCGCGCGCACGCTGCCGGCCAGATCGTCCGGGTGGCCGAGGTAGTTGGCGTGCAGCTTGACCGGATCGTGCGGGTTGCTGCTGCGCAGCAGCACTTCGCCGCGCGCCTTCGGCTGCAGGTAGCCGACCTTGAGCGTGAAGCCGTGAATGTTCGGCAGCGGTTCGCCGGGCACGTCGTCCCAGCTGTCCAGCAGCGGCAGGAAGTGGATCTGCACGTCCGGCCGGCCGTCGCCCTGGCTGTCGGTGAAGGCGGCGCCTTCCAGCACGTTGGACGAGAGCACGCCGCTGCGAAACGCCAGCCACTGCGCGCCGTGGCTCAGCGCCTGCAGGCCGCGATCGGCGCCGAACAGGCTGATCGGCTCGCGGGTGCTGACGTTGATCGACATGTGCAGATGGTCGTGGAAGTTTTTACCCACCGGCAGATCCGCCCGCACCTCGATGCCCAGCTGCTGCAGGTGGTCGCGCGGGCCGATGCCGGACAGCATCAGCAGCTTCGGCGAACCGACCGCGCCGGCGCTGACGATCACCTCTTTGGTGGCGCGCGCGGTCACTTCCGCGCCGCCGTTCTGGCTGTAGACCACGCCGGTGGCGACGTTGCCCTCGAAGGTCAGCCGGTGCGCCAGCGCGTTCAGTTTCACCACCAGCCGCCGTTCGTCGCGCACCGCCTTCAGGTAGGTGCGGGCGGTGCTGGCGCGTTCGCCGTTGTGGGTGGTGGTTTGGTAGAAACCGACGCCGTGCTGGCTGTCGCCGTTGAAGTCGTTGCGATAGGGCAGGTTCAGCTCCTGGCCGGCGCGGATAAACGCCATGCTGAGCGGGTGGCGGTAGCGGTTTTCGCTGACCGGCAGCAGCCCGTCAGCGCCGTGGTAGTCGTCCGACAGGCTTTCGTTGGCCTCGGCGCGTTTGAAATAGGGCAGCACCTCCCGGTAGCTCCAGCCGGCGCAGCCATAGCGCTCGGCCCAGTCGTCGTAGTCCTGCGGCTGGCCGCGCAGGTAGATCATGCCGTTGACCGAACTGCTGCCGCCCAGCACCTTGCCCTGCGCGATCTGCATGCGGCGGTTGTTGGCGTGCGGTTCCGGCTCCGTTTCGTAGGGCCAGCTCTTTTTGGCGATGATCTTGGCCACGCCGGCCGGCATCTTGATGAACAGGTTATTGTCGTCGCCGCCGGCTTCCAGCAGCAGCACCCGCGCCTGGGTGCGGCGGATCAGCTGCGCCGCCAGCACGCAGCCGGCGGAACCGGCGCCGACGATGATGTAATCAAAGGTATTTTCCGACATGACAGCTCTCCGTGCGCGATTGGGATACTGGCAGAGTAACGCGGGGGAAAAAGCGGTCAATTTGCGATCGTTAATTTATTAACGAACTTCACATTAAATTTGCATCGTGGTTTTTAACGTCAGTTTATCTGCTTGAAATACGGCGTTATAGCGAGTTTTACTGATTGATTGCGATATTAATAAAAAAGGCGCAGCAAGCTGCGCCATGATGTGCAGGCGGGGCGATTACAGCGTTTTCAGCATGGTGACTTCGCAATCGACGTGGCCGGTAGCGCCCATCGCGTGGTCGATGTGTTCGAAGCCCAGATGTTCGTACAGCGCAACGGCCTGCGTCAGGCTGGCGGTGGTCTCGAGGTAACAACAGCGGAAGCCGTGCCGGCGGGCGAAATCCAGCGCCTGCAGCGCCAGGCGTTTCGCCAATCCCTTGCCGCGCAACACCGGCAGGAAATACATCTTCTGCAATTCGCATATATCGTCTGCGCCGCCCTGCAGCGGCGCGATGCCGCCGCCGCCGGCGACCTGGCCGTCTACCTCGATCACCCAGTAAGCGCTGCGCGGCAGGCTGTAGAGCTGATACAGGGCGTCCAGATTGGGATCGGAGACGGTATAGCCTTTATCCGCCGTCAGGCCGTGCTCGGCGGAGACTTCGCGAATGACGTGAGCAATGGCGGCATTGTCTTCCGCCGTGATGGGGCGCACCAGCAGGCGCGCCGGGGTTGCTGTTGTCATGTTTACACTCGCCATTGAAAGAGACCACGTTCGTTTTTCGTTTTTATCGCAGCACGAAACGCGCCGGGGATTATTTCCCGGCGGCGTCCCTGCAGCAGTAATATCTTGTAATAACACCTAACCCGGCCCGGATGCAACGGCGATAAAAAAACAGCGGGGAAGACCCCGCTGTTTTTCAGGCGTTGGCGTGAGCCGGTGGATTACAGCGCGGCGATGGTCGCCTGCTGTTCCTGCAGCTTCACTTTGCCTTCTTTGCAGGCCGCCAGACGATCGCGTTCTTTGGCGACCACCGCTTCCGGCGCGCGCGCCACGAAGCCTTCGTTCGCCAGCTTGCCTTCGATCGCGGCGATTTCCGCATCCAGTTTGCCCATCTCTTTCGCCAGACGCGCGATCTCGGCGTCTTTGTCGATGAAACCGGCCATCGGGATCAGCAGCTCGGCGCCGTCCACCAGTTTGGTGACGGAGACCGGGCCTTTCTCACCGGCCGGCAGCAGCGCGATGGATTCCAGGCGCGCCAGACGGGCGATAAAGCTTTGGTTCTCCTGCACGCGGCGCTGGGCGTCGGCGCTGCAGTTGCGCAGCAGCACGTCGAGCGCTTTGCTTGGCGCGATGTTCATCTCGGCGCGGATGTTGCGCACGGCGATGATGGTTTGCTTGATCCACTCCAGATCGTTCAGCGCCTGCTCGTCTTCCAGCGCGGCGTCGTAGGCCGGGAACGGCTGCAGCATGATGGTGTCTGCGGTCGTGCCGGTCAGCGGCTTCACGCGCTGCCAGATGGTTTCGGTGATAAACGGAATGATCGGGTGCGCCAGGCGCAGCAGCGCTTCCAGCACGGTGATCAGCGTGTGGCGGGTGCCGCGCTGTTCCGCTTCGCTGCCGTTGCTCACCACCGGCTTGGTCAACTCCAGATACCAGTCGCAGAACTGGTTCCAGGTGAATTCGTACAGGATGTTGGCCGCCAGATCGAAGCGGTAGGTGTCCAGCGCTTCGCGGTAGGCTTTCACCGTGCGGTTGAATTCGGCCAGGATCCAGCGATCCGCCAGCGACAGCACTTTCTCGCCGCCGTTGAAGCCGCAGTCGTGCGCTTCGGTGTTCATCAGCACGAAGCGGCTGGCGTTCCACAGCTTGTTACAGAAGTTGCGGTAGCCTTCCAGGCGCTTCATGTCCCAGTTGATGTCGCGGCCGGTCGAGGCCAGCGCCGCCAGGGTGAAGCGCAGGGCGTCGGTGCCGTGCGGCTCGATGCCGTTCGGGAACTGCTTCTCGGTGCGCTTGCGGATTTTCTCCGCCAGCTGCGGCTGCATCATGTTGCCGGTGCGTTTTTCCAGCAGATCTTCCAGCGAGATGCCGTCGACCATGTCCAGCGGATCGATCACGTTGCCTTTCGACTTGGACATCTTCTGGCCTTCGTCGTCGCGGATAAGACCGGTCATGTAGACGGTCTTGAACGGCACCTGCGGCTTGCCGTTTTCATCCTTGATGAAGTGCATGGTCAGCATGATCATGCGCGCGATCCAGAAGAAGATGATGTCGAAGCCGCTGACCATCACGCTGGTCGGGTGGAAGGTTTTCAGCGCCTCGGTCTGCTCCGGCCAGCCCAGGGTAGAGAAGGTCCACAGGCCGGACGAGAACCAGGTGTCCAGCACGTCTTCGTCCTGGGTCAGCACCACGTCGGCGCCCAGGTTGTTCTCGCTGCGCACTTCTTCTTCGCTGCGGCCCACGTAGACTTTGCCGTTCACGTCATACCAGGCCGGGATACGGTGGCCCCACCACAGCTGACGCGAGATGCACCAGTCCTGAATGTCGCGCATCCAGCTGAAGTACATGTTTTCGTACTGCTTCGGCACGAACTGGATTTCGCCCTGTTCGACCGCTTCCACCGCCACCTTGGCCAGCGGCGCGGTGCGCACGTACCATTGGTCGGTCAGCATCGGCTCGATCACCACGCCGCCGCGGTCGCCGTAAGGCACCGTCAGGTCGTGCGGTTTGATCTCGTCCAGCAGGCCCAGATTATCGAAGGCGGCAACCACCGCTTTACGCGCCGCGAAGCGCTCCAGGCCGCGGAACTCGGCCGGGATCTCGTTGCAGTAGTCGGTGCAGACTTCGCCCAGGGTGTTGAACACTTCCGCTTCCTGGCGGATGTCGCCGTCGAAGGTCAGAATGTTGATCATCGGCAGGCCGTGGCGTTTGCCGACTTCGTAGTCGTTGAAATCGTGCGCCGGGGTGATCTTCACGCAGCCGGTGCCTTTTTCCATATCGGCGTGTTCGTCGCCGACGATGCGGATGCGGCGGCCGACCAGCGGCAGAATGATCTCTTTGCCGATCAGGTCTTTATAGCGCGGATCTTCCGGGTTGACCGCCACGCCGGTATCGCCCAGCACGGTTTCCGGACGGGTCGTGGCGACCACCAAGTAGTCTTTGCCCTCGGCGGTTTTCGCGCCGTCGGCCAGCGGGTAGCGCAGGTGCCACATGGAACCTTTGGATTCGCGGTTTTCCACTTCCAGATCGGAGATGGCGGTGCGCAGCTTCGGATCCCAGTTCACCAGGCGCTTGCCGCGGTAGATCAGGTCTTCTTTGTGCAGACGGACAAACACTTCGCGCACCGCGTTCGACAGGCCTTCGTCCATGGTGAAGCGCTCGCGCTCCCAGTCCACGGAGTTACCCAGACGGCGCATCTGGCGGGTGATGGTGCCGCCGGACTCCGCCTTCCACTGCCAGATCTTGTCGATGAACGCGTCACGGCCGTAGTCGTGGCGGGTTTTGCCTTCTTCCGCGGCGATCTTGCGCTCCACCACCATCTGGGTGGCGATGCCGGCGTGGTCGGTGCCCGCCTGCCACAGGGTGTTTTTACCCTGCATGCGCTGATAGCGAATCATGGTGTCCATGATGGTCTGCTGGAACGCGTGGCCCATGTGCAGGCTGCCGGTGACGTTCGGCGGCGGGATCATGATGCAGAAGCTTTCCTGGCTGGTGTCGCCGTTCGGCTTGAAGTAACCCTGATTCTCCCAGTGATCGTACAGCTTCTGTTCGATCTGCTTTGGGTCGTATGCGGTGTCGAGCTGACTGTTTGTCTTTTCCATTCTTTATCGTATTCAGTGAGTTGGCGGCGTAGCCGTGGTCAAATGGAAGCCGACGCTGCGATAGGCCTTGTAACGGTCGCGCGCCAACTGTTTCAGAGTGTCTTCGTAAGGAACGAAGTCTACCACTTCATGGAAAGCGGTAGCAAAATCGGCAAACTGCGGCAGCAGGGCGATCAGCAGATCGCGCGGGGCGTTGCCGCGCTTGCCGGGCCAGCACAGTTCCACCGGCGCGCCGTAGTGCGGCCCTTCGCCGGCCAGGTTGTGCGGCACGAATTCATGCGGCTCGCGCTGCCATAGCGCTTCGTCCAGCCGCTGGGCCTGCTCCTGGCTCTCGCAGGCGATCAGCACCCGTTTGCCGGAACGGAAGCCGTTGGCGGCAACGGCGCAGGCCACGGCCTCATGGGCGCTGAGCGCACCAGACGGTTCCGCGTTGTCGAGCAAATAAAACGTCGCCTGTTTCATTAAGGATCCACCGCTGCCGATAAAAAAATGTAGGGGCACAGCATGCTGTGCCCCTTGGGATTATACCTGAATTACCGCTCAGATTTAATCGTCGCCGTTCAGGCCCGCGCGGTTCAATAGGAACTGCGACAGCAGCGCCACCGGGCGGCCGGTCGCGCCCTTGGCTTTACCGGAGCGCCAGGCGGTGCCGGCGATATCCAGGTGCGCCCAGGTGTACTTGCGGGTGAAGCGTGACAGGAAGCAGGCGGCGGTGATGGCGCCGCCAGGGCGGCCACCGATGTTCGCCATGTCGGCGAAGTTGGAGTCCAACTGCTCGTAGTACTCGTCGGCCATCGGCAGGCGCCAGGCGCGGTCGCCGGCCTGCTCGGAAGCGCCCAGCAGTTCGTGCGCCAGCGGGTTGTGGTTCGACATCAGGCCGGTGATGTGGTGGCCCAAGGCGATCACGCAGGCGCCGGTCAGGGTGGCGATGTCGATCACCAGCTCCGGCTCGAAGCGCTCGACGTAGGTCAGGGTGTCGCACAGCACCAGGCGGCCTTCGGCGTCGGTGTTCAGCACCTCGACGGTCTGGCCGGACATGGTGGTCAGCACGTCGCCCGGACGGTACGCCCGGCCGCCCGGCATGTTTTCACAGCCGGCCAGCACGCCGATCACGTTCAGCGGCAGGTTCAGCTCCGCCACCACGCGCATCACGCCGTACACGGTCGCCGCGCCGCACATGTCGTATTTCATCTCGTCCATGCCGTCGGCCGGTTTGATCGAGATGCCACCGGAGTCGAAGGTCAGCCCTTTGCCTACCAGCACGATCGGCTTAGCGTCCGGATTTGGGTTGCCCTTATATTCCATCACCGACATCAATGATTCGTTCTGCGAACCGGCGCCGACCGCCAGATAGGCGTTCATGCCCAGCTCTTTCATCTGCTGTTCGCCGATGACGCGGGTGGTGATGTGGGTGCTGAAGGCGTCCGCCAGCTGGCGGGCCTGCGAGGCCAGGTAGCCGGCGTTACAGATGTTCGGCGGCATGTTGCCGAGATCTTTGGCCGCCTTGATGCCGGAAGCCACCGCCAGGCCGTGCTGGATGGCGCGCTCGCCGCTGGTGAGCTCACGGCGGGTCGGCACGTTGAACACCATTTTGCGCAGCGGACGACGCGGCTCCACCTTGTTGCTTTTCAGCTGATCGAAGGTGTAGAGCGTCTCTTTGGCGGTTTCCACCGCCTGACGCACTTTCCAGTAGGTATTGCGGCCTTTTACATGCAGCTCGGTCAGGAAGCAGACCGCTTCCATCGAGCCGGTGTCGTTGAGGGTATTGATGGTTTTCTGGATCACCTGCTTGTATTGGCGCTCATCGAGCTCGCGCTCTTTGCCGCAGCCGATCAGCAGGATGCGCTCGGAGAGAATGTTGGGCACATGGTGCAGTAGCAGCGTCTGCCCGACCTTGCCTTCCAGTTCGCCACGGCGCAGCAATGCGCTGATATAACCATCACTGATTTTGTCGAGTTGTTCTGCGATAGGGGACAGGCGGCGCGGTTCGAAAACGCCGACTACAATACAGGCACTGCGCTGTTTTTCCGGGCTACCGCTTTTTACACTGAACTCCATGCACTCTCCTGAATCTTAAAGACAAAGGCGGACGCTACGGCTAGAATAACCGACTCCGTAACGATCTCCCGCCATTTGAGTTAACGGATTATGTTAACCTGAACGGCGTAAATTGCTCTGTTTTGGCGACTATAAGCAAGTTCCTATAGGACACCCAAACGGCTTGATGTTGTAATACTATTTTAGCTGTGAAGGTTGCCATATGATGAGAATAAATGGCGGATTAGCGATGAAATTATCGATTTTCCTGCAAAAAGACAAGTTTTCACAGGCGTAATAAGCGTGATCATCATAAGATATCTGGTACGGGAAACGCTCAAGAGCCAAATCGCCATCCTGTTCATCCTGCTTCTGATCTTCTTTTGTCAGAACCTGGTCAGGGTGTTGGGCGATGCGGTGGACGGCAATATCCCGACAAACTTAGTCCTCTCCCTGCTGGCGCTGGGCGTGCCGAAAATGGCGCAGCTCATCCTGCCGTTGAGCCTGTTTCTCGGCTTGCTGATGACGCTTGGGCGGTTGTATACCGAGAGCGAAATCACCGTTATGCACGCCTGCGGGCTGGGCAAACGCACCCTGATTATCGCCGCCATGATCCTGGCGCTGTTCACCTCTGCGGTCGCGGCGGTGAACGTGTTTTGGGCCGGCCCCTGGGCTTCGCGCTATCAGGACGTGGTGGTGAACGAAGCCAAGGCCAACCCGAGCATCGCCGGGCTGGCGGAAGGGCAGTTCAAACCCTCGCAGGACGGCAACGCGGTGCTGTTTATCGGCAACGTGAAGGGCAGCACCTTCAACGACGTGTTCCTGGCGCAACTGCGGCCGAACGGCAACCAACGCCCGTCGGTGGTGGTGGCCGAGCACGGCAACATCGTGCAGCAGAAAGACGGCTCGCAGGTGGTGACGCTCGACAAGGGCACCCGCTTTGAAGGCACCGCGCTGCTGCGCGACTTCCGCATTACCGACTTCAACGACTACAAGGCGGTGATTGGCCACCGCACCGTGGCGGCGGACAACACCGAATCCGAACAGATGTCGATGCAGACGCTGTGGGAGTCCGACGATCCGGACGCGCGCGCCGAGTTCCACTGGCGCCTGACGCTGGTGGTGTCGGTGGCGCTGATGGCGCTGCTGGTGGTGCCGCTCAGCGTGGTGAACCCGCGCCAGGGCCGCGTGCTGAGCATGCTGCCGGCCATCCTGCTGTATCTGATCTTCTTCCTGCTGCAGACCTCGCTGCGCTCCAACGCCGGCAAGGGCAAGCTGGATCCGATGCTGTGGCTGTGGCTGGTTAACGGCGTTTACTTCGCGATCGCGCTGGCACTGAACCTGTGGGATACCGTGCCGATGCGCAAGCTGCGCGCACGCCTGAGAGGAGCGGCCTGATGTTTGGCGTATTAGACCGGTATATCGGTAAAACGATTTTCAACACCATCATCATGACGCTGTTCATGCTGGTGTCGCTGTCCGGCATCATCAAGTTCGTCGATCAGCTGCGCAAGGTCGGCCAGGGCGAATACACCGCGTTGAGCGCCGGCATGTACACCTTGCTGAGCGTGCCGAAAGACATCGAGATCTTCTTCCCGATGGCGGCGCTGCTCGGTGCGCTGCTCGGCCTGGGCCAGCTGGCGACGCGCAGCGAACTGGTGGTGATGCAGGCTTCCGGCTTCACCCGCCTGCAGATCGCCGGCTCGGTGATGAAAACCGCCATTCCGCTGGTGCTGTTGACCATGGCGATCGGCGAGTGGGTGGCGCCGCAGGGCGAGCAGATGGCGCGCAACTACCGCGCCCAGCAGATGTACGGCGGCTCGCTGCTCTCCACCAAGAGCGGGCTGTGGGCGAAGGACGGCAACGACTTCATCTACATCGAGCGCGTCTCCGGCGATAAAGAACTCTCCGGCGTGAACATCTACCACTTCAACGATCAGCGTCGCCTGGAGACGGTGCGCTATGCCGCCACCGCCAGCTTCGAGAACGGAGTGTGGCAGCTTTCGCAGGTGGATACCTCGGATCTGACCGACCCGAAACAGGTGACCGGCACCCAGACGCTGACCGGCGAATGGAAAACCAACCTGACCCCGGACAAGCTGGGCGTGGTGGCGCTGGATCCGGATTCGCTCTCCATCAGCGGGCTGCACAACTACGTGAAGTACCTGAAGCAGAGCGGCCAGGAGGCCAGCCGTTACCAGCTCAACATGTGGAGCAAAATCTTCTCGCCGCTGTCGGTGGCGGTGATGATGCTGATGGCGCTGTCGTTCATCTTCGGCCCGCTGCGCAGCGTGCCGATGGGCATCCGCGTGGTGACCGGCATCAGCTTCGGCTTCCTGTTCTACGTGCTGGATCAGATCTTCGGCCCGCTGAGCCTGGTGTACAGCATGCCGCCGGTGTTGGGCGCGCTGCTGCCGAGCATGCTGTTCCTGCTGATCAGCGTGTATATGCTGCTCAAACGCAAGTAGCGGGGCGATCGGTAGTGAAGAAAGGCGTGGCCGCGGGGCCGCGCCTTTTTTGTTGGGGGTTAGCTGACGCTCAACAGCGCAATGCCGGCATCCTGATAGGCCTGCGCGTCTTCCGGCAGGCGATCCAGCACCAGGGTGTCGATCTGGGCAGGGGAGGCGAACTGCGCCAGCGAGGTGTTGCTCAGCTTGGAGTGATCGCACACCACGATCACCTGATTGGCATGTTCCACCATCGCGCGCTTGGTTTCGGCCAGCATGATGTCGGCCACGCAGGCGCCCTGTTTCAGCGATAGCGCGTTGGCGCCCATAAACGCCTTGTCGATGTTCAGCGTATCCAGCAGCGAACGGCCGTTGATGGCGACCGCGCAGTGATAACCCTTTTTGACGATGCCGCCCAGCAGGATGATCTGGATCGATTCGACGTCTTCCAGACTCTTGGCGATCATGAAATCGTTGGTGACTACGGTCAGGTTGCGGCGCTGGCGCAGATGGCGGGCGATCTGCAGGGTGGTGGTGCCGGTGTCCAATACGATGATGTCGCCGTCTTCCACCAGGCCGGCGGCCAATTGACCGATTTGCTCCTTGGCGCTGAGGTTCACCTCTTCACGCTGATCGGAACCGACCTCGAAGCTGGCGCGGGTGCGCAGAATGGCGCCGCCGTGGGTGCGCGTCAGCATGCCGGCGTCTTCCAGAATGCGCAGATCGGTGCGGATGGTGGCGCCGGAGACGTTAAAGCGCGAGCTCATTTCCCCCACGGAGAGCTTGCGCTTCTCCTTGAGTATGGCGAGGAGTTTTTCCTGGCGCTCTTCTGCGAACATGCTCACTCATTCACTCCTGACAGGCACAATGGACGTGCGGCTAATATACCCCGCGCATCGGCGGCAGGCAAAGCGCTTGCCGGCCGCCGCTGGCAATATTCCAGCGGGCATTATCCGTGCGAGATGCGAAGGTTACGGCGCACCGATCCTTTTTGGTATAGTCTACCCTGCGGTGTATTGGGTAGCGGGGCAGGCAGTTAATGGAATATGAAGAAAATATCAGTCACATTATCAGCAAGCATCTGGAAGCAGCATTAGGCGATTTCGGCGAGCTTATCTGGGCCTACGTGGTGTTATCCAAGAAAGATATGTCATGTATTTTTGGCGTCACCAATTACCCCGGTGAATGGGTAAAGCAATATAAAGAGCAAGGGCTGCAATATACCGATCCGGTGGTTATTACGGCGCTCAATCGCCTGACACCTTTCGCCTGGGATGAGAATCTCATGGCTGGCGCCGGCTTCCGTTTTTCTGAGTTGTTCGAGCAAGCACGCGAATTCGGCGTAGCCGATGGCTATACCTTCGTGTTGCATGACTTTAATAATAATCTGGTGACCCTTTCCTTTACCCTCGCTGCCGAGCGCAAGGCGGAAACCATGCAGATGCTGAATCAGCATAAAGGCGATATTTCGTTGCTGCTGGCATCGACCCATGAGATGTATTTAACGCTGACTTCACTGTCGGAAAAAAACACCGCGCGCCAGGAAAAAAACGCCCGTTTTACAGAGAGAGAGAACGAGATCCTCTATTGGGCCAGCGTGGGGAAAACCTACCAGGAAATGGGCATGATCCTGGGGATCAAAACCTGCACCATCAAGTTTCATATGGGGAACATTGTCAAAAAACTGGGGGTGGCGAATGCCCGGCATGCTATCCGTTTAGGGATGGAACTTCAGCTGATTAAACCGGTGGGGTGATTAGAACGCAGGTTCGTCGCTCAACGGCCAGGCGTTTAGCATGTGCTCGTCTTGCGTATTCAACTTTTTGAATATTCTGTTTTTTAATGCCTCCTGGCTCTGACGGTCAACGTGGCCCAACAGCAAATGAACGGGCTCGTTCTTTTCCGACATGCCTGTCTTCAACTGCGTGACGTTCCAGCCGGAGCTTTTGATGATATGCAACATCGGGTGGCTGGAGACTGCCAATATGCCGTCATAACCGTGTTGCCGCGCATAGTTGATTAGCGACAAGAACAGCGCCAGGGTCACAGGGAACCGGCGGCCCAGCAGAGACTGGGTCCTTTCCTTATCGACGAAAAAGCGTGTGGACTCGATGAAATTCCCCTCTGGAATGACGACGTCATGAAAGAAAGAGGAAAATGCGCTGTTCAGCATATTCTTGTGTTTCATATCAATCATCCTCGTACCACAAATTATCATGTTGTCCTTTACGCCAAATATATAGTTTGTCTTATCATTATCAAACTCATCCAGCTCCTTGCCGTCTGAACAGTTCACGGCCCATTGCAGCCTGTCTTTAAAGACGTTTTTCCTTAAAACATAAAGATCTGCTGATTTTTCGGTGCTCATTGATGCGTAGTTGGTGCTGTAAATATTAAACATAATGTTACCTTTGAATAAATTAAGAGAAATAACTTTATCCAGTAACATCAGAGAAGTTTCACTACGAGCATGCCGGTGCATGAGAATGATAAGGCTTTTTAAGCGATCGGCGCTAACCTTATTATGCCGTGCGGCGAGGCAGCTTCAGGGCAATTGAACGGTGAACAAAGCAGGTCGACGAGATTGAACGGCTTGGCCGATTAAAGGCTGGAGAGGATTGACTATCAATGACTGCCGAGCCGTATCTGCCATGGTGAAATATTAATTATTGACGTTATAATTTAGGGGGATTTTATTATTTTAATAAATTAATTCTTACTATTTGTTACTGGGGGGTGTCGATAGGGCATGGATTTGCCGTCCGGCAGAGGAATAGGAGTGAAAAGAGCGGCTGGTGTGATTTCTACAGTACGTCCTCGGACCTGTCTTCATGCAGTGGTAAAATGCGATATTAAAAAATATCTGATAGAGATCACATTATTTTAATGACAGGACCGGTGCTATTTCTCGACGGCTCTGCGGGTATGTTGGGTTGCTGAGTAAAATGAGCGGTGTATGGTGGCCATGGTAGAACGCCGTGGCTGCTGAGATACAGAGCGAAAAATAGTGCTGGCACCTGATTTCTGCTATGTGAAATAATAACCCAACTGAACTGATGAAGGTCTAGTTGGGTACTATACTTTAGTCTAACTAGCTTCTAACTCCCTAAGGCGATACACTTTTCTAGTCAATTTTCGACGAAAAAAACATAAAAAAAACCTGACCTCGTAGGGTCAGGCTGCCAAGATCGGCCAACACCAGGGAAAATTTTCTTACACCATCTTAAAGCTATCAACTCAGCAGAGGCAAGTGTTCTCTGCTGGTTTTTAGCTTTGGGTTGCTGTTTTGTTACGTATGCACGCTATTTTCTGTTGGTTCCAGATAAAATCCCATCTAAAGAAATAACATCTATCCCCTGACAACCCCGTTCCCATTGGCTTATTCCAGTCATGACTACCATAAATGAAAAAATATTGTTCCTGCAATGTTAAGTAAACTTATTCTTTATTGGCTGACACATGGATATGCAATTATTTGCAGTGTTGCCATTGCGGTTGGGGATTATTTGGCGCAGCCTGGTAGGGCGCTTGAGGGAATGTGGGCGATGGCCGATAAGGCGCATGGCTATGGCGGTAAAGGCTCGTGTGCTGACAAAAAATCGAATGAGGCCCGATGGCTTATCACAGCCATCGGGCCTTGTGCTATGGGGGAAGAAACATTACAGCGGCTGGCTGAACTCCACCCGCTCGCCGTCCGGCCCGGCGATCATCAGATAACGCACGCCGTTGGCACCGCTGGGCTGCAGCGTCGGCCCTTCAATCACCGGATACCCCAGCTCCGCCAGCCAACGCTGCGTGGCCGCCAGATCGATGACCCGCAAAGCGATATGGTCGATACCATAGGCGCTAGGGGAGCGAGTCAGCCCTTCGTCAGGTAACTGGTATAACTCCAGCGTTAGCTCACCCAACTGCAAAAACTGTACGGCGACGGGGCCGCCGAGCGCCAACGTTTGCCGGGGTTCGAAACCGAGCGAGCGATAGAAGCCGGCGGCTCGTTCGATATCGGCGCAGCGCAGACCGACGTGCATCAATCCGTTAATCCGGTGTGCCATATCAAATCCCCTTGCGCGCGCAGTAGAAGCCATAGAAGGCGACGTAGGCGAAGCAGACCAGCGGTACTGCGAAGGCGATCTGCATATCGCCGCCGTTGAGATCGGAGATGATGCCCATGAGTAACGGCACCACCGCGCCGCCGATGATCGACATCACCACGATCGAACCGGCCACCTGAGTTTCTTCGCCCAGCCCTTTGATCGTCAGGCCAAAGTTGGTTGGCCAGCACAGCGCCATGCAAAAGTTAACGCCCATGATCGCCACCACCGCCAGCAGGCTTTGGATGTTGACGGCCAGCAGCAACAGCAGCACGCATACCGAACAGAACACGCCGAGCAACCGCGCCGGGCTGAACTTTTTCATCAGCGCGGTGGTGACCACCTTGCCGGCCGAGTAACAGACCAGCGTGGCCAGCAGCCAGTAGGTGGCCGAATGCTCGGTTGCCCCCTGTTCAATCATTTGCACAAAACGAATGGTGAAACTCCACAGCCCTACCTGCGCGCCGACATACAGGAACTGGGACAGCACCCCCAATCGAAAGCGCGGCAGCGCCAGCAGGATCTTCAGCGATTGCATCAGCGGCTTGCCCGCTCCCTGGTGCGAGCGTTGGGTTTTGCAGGCGGGGAATTTCACCGCCACGAAGATCAGCGCCAACACGATCAGCACGCTGCCGATGATCAGATAAGGCGTGACCACCTGCGACACCATCTGGGTGCGCGCCGCTTCGGCCACAGCCGGTGGCATTTGCAGCAGCTCGGCGTGGCTGGGATCGTTTTTGCCGAACACCAGCTGCTGGCCGATCAAGACGCCAAAAATGATCCCCAGCGAGTTGAAGATCTGCGAGAAGTTGATGCGCTGGGTGGAGGTTTCCAGCGGCCCCAGCAGGCTGGAGTAGGTATTGGCGGAGGTTTCGAGGAACGACAGCCCGGTAGCGATCACCCCCAGGCAGGCCAGGAAAGCGCCGTAGGTCATGATCTGCGCCGCAGGAATAAACAGGAAACAGCCGAGTGCGTACAGGCACAGGCCGATCACGATCGCCACCTTGTACGAGTAGCGTTTGATCACCGCTGCGGCGGGCAGCGCCATCACAAAGTAGCCGAGGAAGAAGATCGACTGCACCAGCGCGGTTTGGGTATCCGACAGATCGAACCCCTTCTTGAACTGTGCGATCAGAATATCGTTCAGGTTGCCGGCCATGCCCCACAGGGCGAACAGGCAGCAGACCAGCATCAGCTGCAGCCAGGGCGTGGCGGGCAGATAAGCGCTGCGGTCGATACTTTCGGCCGCGGCGTGCTGCGCGATGTCGCCCTTGTTAATCAGAGAGTCGCTCATTGCGGTGTTCCTTCATCCGGAGAAAAAGAGAACGAGCTAATAACGTCAAGCTGTTCGTAGAGGGGTTGCGCCTGGCGGTAGAGCTGTTCGAACAGCTCGAAGCAGCGCAGGTAGTGTTCGTGCTGGCGCGGATCGGGGGTAAATTCGCGCTCGATGCTGACGGTGCGGCTCACCCCCTGGGCGAAACTGCTGAACAGCCCGACGCCGACCCCGGCGACGATCGCGCAGCCGGTGGTGCCGTTCTCCTGATTGCGCGTCTGCAGCAACGGCAGGTTGTAGACCGAGGCCTTGATCTGCAGCCACAGCGGGCTGCGTGCGCCGCCGCCCGAAGCGATCATTGCCTCCGGCTCCTGCGCGTGGCGCCTGAGCTGCTGCAGATTACGCAGGGAGGCCAGCGCTACGCCTTCCAGCACCGCGCGGTAGAGATGCGGCTGCCTATGCTTGCGCTGCAGGCCGAAGAACTGCGCGCGCGAGTTGGTGTGTTCCGCCAGCCGCTCGCCGGTCAGGTAGGGCAGGAACAGCAGCCCCTCGGCACCCGGCGGCACCTCGGCCGCCATATCGAGCATCTGCTGATGGCTGAGTTGGCCGGCGTTCAGCGCCGAACGCGCCCAGCGCATGGCGTCGCCACCGGCATCGAGCAGGGTAAAACCGCCCCAGGCCGAGTTGGCCAAGTGCAGGTTGTTGACGCCGGCGGAGAGCAGCGGGTGTTCCGAGACCACGGTGAGCAGCGTCGAGGTGCCGGTGCTGTCGGAGGCAATGCCGGCCTGATAGACGCCGGAGCCGAGCAGGGTAGCGGCCATATCCGCCGTGCCCGCCACCACTGGCACCCCCGGCGGCAGACCGGTAACGCTTGCCGCTGCGGGCGTAATGTGGCCAATCACCTCGCTGGAGAGATGGATGGCGGGCAGCTGATCGGCGCGCAGCCCGAACTGCCGCAGCGCCTCTGGCGACCACTGCAGCGTGGCGCTGTCCATCAGGTAATAGCAGGAGGCTTCGCTGTAGTCGGTGGCGCGTACGCCGCAGAGCCGGAAATTGACGTAATCCTTTGGCATCAACACCGTGGCTATGCGCTCCCACTGCGATGGATGATGCTCGCGCAGCCAGGCCAGCTTGAACGCCGGCCAGGCGGCGGTGGGGGGATTGTTCAACAGTTCAAGCCAGGGCTGCGGCGGCTGTTGGTGGCTAAAGCGCGCCACCTGCGGCTGCGCGCGTTTGTCGTTCCACAGCATGGCGCGATCGACGACCAGCTCGCCGTCGGTATCGAGCAAAACTGTGCCGTGCATCTGCCCGCAGGCGCCGACGGCGGCGATACGCGGCCAGTATTCGGCGTAGCGCGCGTACAGCTCCTGCGTACATTGGCAGACACTCTGCCACCACAGTGAAGGCGGTTGTTCCGACCAACCGGCCTGCGGCGTGATCTGCTCGTACTCGCGCTGCGCGAAGCCAAGGATTTCCCCGGTGTTGGCGACCAGCCCGGCGCGGGTGCTGCCGGTGCCGATATCAAGGGTAAGAAGTAAATCTTTCATTGTTATCACTCCCGTGGCGGATGGCGCGGGCCACCCGCAGAAGCGTGCGCTGGGATCGCGCAGGATTTAGTTATCGTTCAGTTCCGGGAACAGGCCTGGATCCTGTTCAAGCTGCTCCAGCACGCGCTGGGTGGCCGCCGCGCTCATGCCAAAGCGGCGTACGCCCAGCCGATACAACGCGCGCACCGTGTCCAGATCGCGAATGCCGCCGGCCCCTTTGATCTGGATGCGGCCACGCAACTGATCGGCGATGATCGCCACTTTCTCTACCGTGGCGCCGGTCGGTGCCCAGCCGGTGGAGGTTTTCACCCAGGCCATGCCGACTTCGACGGCGATATCGCACACCCGACGGATCTGCTGCTCGTTCAGATAGTGCGTCTCCAGAATGACTTTGGCCGGCACCGGCGCGGCGGCCTCGACTACCCGGCGCAGATCTTCGCGCACGTAGTCGTAATCCCCCGACAGCACCTTACCGATGTTCACCACCATATCGACCTCGCGCGCGCCCTCGGCGATCAGCTGGCGCACCTCCTGCACCTTGAGATCGGTGGTCTGCCCGCCGCCGGGAAAGCCGACCGGCCCGCCAATCATTACGTCCGCCTGGCCGCGCTCCGGCAGCAGGGTGCTGAGGAAACGCGTCCAGCACGGCAGCACGTGTACCGAGATGATGCGATAGCGGCTGGCCAGCGCGGCGCAGTGGCGCACGTCTTCCTCGGTATTGGTGGCTTGCACCGCGCTCAGGTCGATCAACCTGGCCATGCGTCTGGTTGTTTCATTCATTGCGTTTATCCTTCTTTTATTTTCATTTGATTTTATTTATTCACCTTATTCTCTTTCATATGGCTTTAAAATCAGCATTTGGTGAAATTGTGATCGGATCTGCGGTTTTGTGGTGAGGGGCGTGAAAGGGAGAAGAAAAAAAGGGCGCGATCTGGCAGATCGCGCCCTGGGGGTTGACGTTGGGGGAAGCGTTACAGCAGCCAGTCCAGCAATACCACGCCGCACAGGCTGATGGCCCAGGCGATAGTGGTGGGCACCGACCACACCATCATCTGCTGGCGCACGTCCTTGATGCCCATCATGCGGTTGACCACCCAGAACATGCTGTCGTTGAAGTAGCTGAAGAACAGCGCGCCCAGGGTGGCCGCCTGCGCCGCCGCCAGCATATTGACGCCGGGCAGCAGGCTGACGATCGGCGCCGATATTGAGGCGGCGGTGATCATCGCCACCGTGCCGGATCCCTGTATCACTCGCACCAGCGTGGCGATGACGAACGGGATCAGCACCGGCGAGATCGGCAGCCCGGCGACCTGTTCCGCCAGCTGCGTGCCGGCGCCGCTCTCGCGCAATACCGCCCCCAGCGCGCCGCCGGCGCCGGTAACCAGCAGGATGATGCCGGCGGTCTGCAGGCCTTCTTCCAGCCGCTCCAGCGTGTCGTGCTTGTTGGCGTGCGGCATCAGGGTGTACACCGCCAGCAGCACGCTGATCGCCAGCGCGATCATCGGCGAGCCGAGAAACGCGAAGCTTTGGCCCCACAGGCTCTCCGCCAGCCAGCCCATGCCCTCGCGCTTGGCCAGCATATTGTTGACCGCGTTGACGAAGATCAGCCCGATCGGCGTCAGGATCGGCAGCAGCGACAACATCAGGCTCGGCAGCGCCTTGCCCTCTTTCTCCGCCAGATACTGCTGATGCGCGGCGCGCAGATCCTGCGGCGCTTCCTCTTCCTGCGGCATAAAGTCCGGGTAGCGCGCGCCCAGCCAGCGCGCATACAGCACGATGCCGATCACGCAGGGAATGGCCAGCACCAGCCCGGCCAGCATCATGGCGCCGATATCCACGCCGAAGATGCCCGCCACGCCCAGCGGCCCCGGCGTCGGCGGCACCGCGTGGTGGGTGAGGATCAGCCCGCCGGCCAGCGCGACGCCGAGCGTCAGCAGGTTGCGCTTGCCCTTTTTCGCCAGCGCCTTGACCAGCGGATAAAGGATGACGAACGCCGAGTCGACGAAGATCGGGATGCTGACGATATAGCCGGTGATGGCCAGCGCCCACTCCTCGCGCCTTTTGCCCAGCCACTTGATAAAGCTGTAAGCGATCTGCTCGGCGGCGCCGGAGACCTCCAGCACCCGGCCCATCATCACCCCCAGCCCGATGACGATGCCGATGCTGCCGAGCGTGGAGCCGAAGCCCTTGGTGATGGCGTCGACGGTTTGCGTGGCACCCATGCCGCCGGTAATGCCGGCGATGGAGGCGGCGATCAGCATGGCGATCAGCGCATGCACGCGGGTGCGCAGCACCAGGAAGATCAGTGCGAACACCGCCACCGCCAGCCCGATGATTGGGGTATACATCGCCATGATCAGCCCCCGCCTTGCGGCATGTCGTCGCGGATAAAGGCGCGGATAGCCTGCTCGAAGCTTTCATCGGCGGTGAAGCCCAACTGCTGCGCCCGCCGGGTGTCGAACTCGCCCGGCCAGCCGGCGACGATGCGGTTGATGGCGGCGTCCGGCTCGAATCGCACCCGCGCGGCGACGGCGTCACCGGCCACCGCGCGCAGCGCTTCGAGCATCTCCCGCACGCGCACGCTGATGCCGGGCAGGTTGAGCGTGCGCAGCGCGCCGAACGCCGAAGCGGGCAGCGTGGCGGCGTGGATGAAGTTGCTCACCACCGCGGCCGGGCTGGAGAGCCACAGCGCCAGCTCGGCGTCTACCGGGCACACCGCCGGCTCGCCGTGCAGCGGCTCGCGGATGATGCCGCTGGCGAACGACGAAGCCGCCTTGTTCGGCTTGCCCGGCCGCACGCTGATGGTGGGCAGGCGCAGCACGCGGCCATCGACGAAGCCTTTGCGCGCATAGTCGTTGATCAGCAGCTCGCACATCGCCTTCTGCGCGCCGTAGGAGGATTGCGGGGTGACCGCACAGCGATCGTCGATCACCGGCGGCAGCTCGCCGCCGAACACCGCCAGCGAACTGGTGAAAATGAACTTCATGCCCGGCGCACGGTGGCGCGCCGCTTCCAGCAGTTGGCGGGTGGCATCGAAATTGACCTGCATGCCGAGATCGAAATCGCTCTCCGCATGGCTGCTGACGATGGCCGCCAGGTGGAACAGCACGCCGCAGTCGGCGTCGATCAGCCGCTCCGCCGCGCCGGGCTGCGACAGATCGAGCGCCAGACACTGCAGGCGCGCATCCGGCAGCGGGGCGGGCGGCGGGGTGATGTCCGCCAGGATCAGCGTGTCGAAGGCCAGCGGGCAACTGCCGTGCAGCAGCGCTTTCGCCAGCCGCTGGCCGAGAAAACCGGCGCCGCCGGTGATGACGATGTTCATATGGTGCTCCTTTCCCTAGCGTTGTTGTTATCAGAGTTGGACGTTGTGCAGTTGCAGACCGCGCTCGCGCAGCAGCTGCTGCGCCTCCGGCGGCAGCGCGGCGTCGCAGATGATGTCGCTCAGCGCCTCCAGCGGGCAGACGCGGAACATGCCGTATTTGCCGTACTTGCTGCTGTCGGAGACCAGCACCCGGCGGCGGGCGACCTCCAGCAGCGCCTGCTTGACCAGCACCTTCTCCTCGTGCGGCGTGGAGAGGCCGTGTTCCAGATCCCACGAGCTGGTGCTGATGAAAGCCACGTCGATATTCAGGCTGCGCAGCAGCATGGCGGCGCTGTTGCCGACGCAGGAGTAGTTGCGCTGATCCACCTGGCCGCCGGTGTGGAACAGGCTGAGCTGCGGGCGATTCATCAGGTGCTGGATGATGGAAAAATCGTTGGTGACTACCGTCAGATTGAAACGCTCCGCCAGGCTGCGGGCGATCTCGAAGGTGGTGGTGCCGGCGTCCAGATAGACCACCTGGCCGTCTTCCACCAAGCTGGCGGCGTATTTGCCGATCTCGCGCTTGTGGCGATGGTGCAGCTGCGCCTTCTCGCAATAGGCCAACTCCTGGCGCAGCGCCTCGCTCAGGCGCACGCCGCCGCTGACGCTGACCACCTTGCCTTGCTCTTCCAGCACGCGGATATCGCGCCGCACCGTCATGTGGGAGACGCTCATCAGCTCCGACAGCGCGCTGATGCTCGCCAGCTGATATTCATGCACATAGCGATAGATGTAATCGCGGCGTTCAGACGGGATCATGTTCGCTCCTGTGGCTCCGGCGGCGGCAGGGGCGCCGCGAAGTTGTTATTTTTTGTTATGGAGGAACATCTTCAACCATCGCGATTAACAAGTAAGCGACAGTTATCACAAATGCCGGCGTGGGGGTTGGGGCGGTTTTGTTATTTAACTTTATGATTAATTGCTTATTATTGGGTTTTCTCGGTGTTTTTTCTCGCAACACCATGTTGTGATAATTAATGTGACGCGCCACAAGGTTTGTGAAGCGGGCGGGGTGGGAAAGCGGCGAGGAAGGGCAGGCAAACGTGCGCTGCGGCGCTTTTTTCGACACTTAACTCATTGAACAACGGATAAGTGTTGCGTGACGATCGCGGGAAGGTATAATGCACCCGTTTTCCGCATACTACTTCAGTGCCGAAGTGGCGAAATCGGTAGACGCAGTTGATTCAAAATCAACCGTAGAGATACGTGCCGGTTCGAGTCCGGCCTTCGGCACCATTAAGTACTGCGCGAACAAGAAGCCACCGAGAGGTGGTTTTTTTGTGTCTGGAATCTGCACGCTGCCACTCCTGCCCATCAAATTGACGCATTCACCATTCCCGCTATAAGTATCCTGTTATCTCCCCCGGAAATATCAAAAAATGCGCCGAACTGAAACAAGTGTACTTACGCAATTACCGATCAGCCTCGCGGTTGTCCTGCCTGAGCCACCGAACTGAGTGTGCACGTAGGCGCCGAAAAAAAATGCCTTATTCGTATTGGAGGAGTCGGGGTTCCAATCCAGACTGCGGATCTTTTTGCAGCACGGTAAATATATTCTGGCTACCGCCTACATGGAATGGGCTGGATAAATTCACAGGGTATTGTGGTGAGGGATGTGACTAAGATTGCATAAAAAATGAAATTTGTATGTGTAGAATTGCCTTATATGGGGATGTTTCATAGGTCTGTGATTCGCTGTTAATCTCCCGAATTTTATTGTAAATGACTATTCATGACGGTAACCTCTGTTGTAGCCAGTGGCAACAATATGTATAGATTCTTGCTAGCGTGGTTTGTAATTGATAATTTTATATAAAAATTATCCTATTTATACCTCGGTGGTTGCTTAAGTTAAATGTGAACAAAATGTGCTCGTATCATGGAGTGCTTCTATTTGCTTTTGGGTATGGGAATTATTATAGCGCATCATCTTTGGGGAGGTTAGATAGAGAGTTTTTCTTTGTAATATGCGTAATTAGTGACTGTGGCCAACGTATTTATAAAGTGATCTATGCTTAAATATCCCTCATCATTAATGGCAAAAAAATAATTACATGTGAAATTATTAACAAATGAACCATGCGGCGATTTTTTTGTATAGAATGGGCTTAGGAGAGGAAAATGAGGGTTTCAAATCCCCCCCAAGCAAGAGACCTGATGGTAACTGCTCGGAGTTTTGGCAACTATGATCTTGCAGCAGCTCTTGCTGATCTGATTGATAACAGTATCAAGGCTAAGGCTACTCGGGTAGATATCAATTTTGAACTAGAGAAAACCGGTAAAGAAGTGGTTGTTAGGATTCGGGATAACGGCCTGGGGATGACTCTGGATGCTCTAAAAGTGGCTATGCGTCCCGCAAGTACCAACCCAGAAGATGACAGGGAACCGGACGATCTTGGAAGATTTGGTTGGGGGTTAAAATCTGCATCTCTTTCGCAAGCTCGAATGCTCACAGTTGTTTCTTGGTGTGATGGGGTTATTAGTGCTGCGCGATGGGATATCGATGATATTGATGATTGGGGAATGGAAGTCATGGAAGGAGCAGAAGCAGAAAGTCTTTTGTCTGTTCCATGCAAATCTCAATCGGGAACTGAAGTAATATGGACTCGTTGCGATCGAGTACTTAATAGTGAAATCAACTCCTCTTTTGATGACTCTCTTACTTTTGCTATTGCACATTCAAATCAACAGCTTTCATTGATCTTTCACCGATATCTTGCTGGGGAAGCAGATAGGCGTTTGACAATCGCGGTTAATAGTCGCCAGTTACGCCCAATCGATCCATTCATGATATCTCATAATGCTACACAGACCTTAGATGCTGAACTTATTAAGACAGCGAATGGAGCTGTAATTAGTATTCAGCCCTATATTTTGCCGCATTTCTCAAAGTTAACTGTTGAGGAACAGAAAGTACTTGGTGGTTCTGAAGGGATGGTCCGTAATCAAGGGTTTTATGTATATCGAAACAAGCGATTAATCATCTATGGGACCTGGTTCCGGTTGATTCCGCATGGTGAACTTTCTCAGTTGACTAGGATCAGAGTCGATATTCCAAATAGTGCTGATGCTGAATGGAGAATCACTGTAGATAAATCGGATGCACAACTCCCGGTTGCTCTTAAACGCCGTCTCCAAGACGTTGTCAAACGTTTCAATCTGCGTTCATTCTCGGTACATCGTAAAAAAGGAATTTCTCTAGATGTTCCGAAAGTCCATTCTGTATGGCTCCGCCATATAAAACATGGTCAGATCTATTATAGAGTAAATCGAGAGCATCCTATCGTAGCGAGCCTATTAGATATGGAGTGTGTCTCAAATAATGCTGATGCCGTGCTTCGGTTACTGGAGTCTTATTTTCCAACAGACAGATTTATTGCTGATGCTAACGGTTCTGGTGTCAGTCAATGTTCGACATCAACTGAAGAGTTTGAATCTATTGTCGACCAATGTGTTATAAATTTCCTTCAAAGTAATGATGGATCCTTTGAAGTTGATACCTTTTTAGATTTTATAAGAGATGTAGAACCTTTTTCCAGTCAATGGATATACACGGAGAGTTATGTTCGAAAAAATACAGCCGAAAAGTGGGGTATGAAAAGTGGATTTTGAAGCTGCTCTTAGTTTTCTTCGTACGGAGATCGACAAATCTATAAAAGGACGGTTTCCTGTTCCTAAAGGATTCCTTGAAAATCATGTTAGAGAAAAATCAGGTATTTCAAAGATTCTCGAAAAAGGATTGGCTGACCGACTTATTCGGCATCTTGAGACGCTGTATGGAACGAGCCAAGATAAAGGTCATGTACTAAAAACCGACTTCGAAGAGTGGTACAGAAAACGTCAAGGAGAGATAAACTCCTACTTCTGGCGTCGATTGCAAAAATACTGGTTGGATCACTCAATACTCCCAGTTCAGGTTGTTAAAACCGTTGATAAGGTAACAGACGAAATTGTTGGCTACCTAGGTGATCCTCTGGAGAATAAGTCATGGTGCCGTCGTGGCCTTGTTATGGGGCATGTGCAGTCAGGTAAGACGACAAATTATTCAGCACTCATTGCCAAGGCTGCAGACGCCGGTTACCGAGTCATTATTGTGTTGGCAGGGCTTACTAATTCACTTAGATATCAAACTCAGGTAAGGCTAGATCAGAGCTTTGTGGGGAAATCTTCACTTGGTGATACAGTGGCATCGGTTATTTACCCTGTATCTCATGTTTTTAAGGGGATCGAAGACGAAAACTCTGACATTCGACATCCATATTGTGGAACAACGCAAGTTTCAGATTTTAATGTTGGGAAGGCGACAGGAATAGGCGCTACAGAAGAAAACTTTGCTGATCCTATATTGTTTGTGACGAAAAAACACAATAAAGTACTTGAGCAGCTTGCTATTTGGCTTAGAGGGTTACGCCAAGGTGGACAACTTGAAGGGCCGATGTTGTTAATTGATGATGAAGCTGATAATGCATCGATAAATACCGAAAAAAACCCTAATGCTACATCAACAATCAATGCTCGTATCCGTGAGTTATTAGATTGTTCCCGACGTTCATCATATGTTGGATACACTGCGACGCCATTTGCTAATATTTTTATTGACCCTGACACAAATGACGAAATGCTCAAGAATGATCTTTTCCCTGAGCATTTCATCAAGTCACTTGAACCACCAGAAAACTATATTGGTGCTGATAAATTGTTTTCTGAAAATGGTAAGTTCTATAAGACTTGTGTAAGACCTATCCCTGATGACTACAAGGATCTTCTGCCACTTAAGCATAAGTCAGGATATATAGTTACAGCATTGCCTCAAAGTCTCAAAGATGCGGTTTTCGAATATGCACTTTTCAGATGCCTTCGAACGCTAGCCGGTGAAGGAGGGCGACATTCGTCAATGCTTGTGAATGTCAGCAGGTTTAATGCAATTCAACAACAGGTACACAATGAAATTTATCGCCTTGTTCAAGAAATGAAAGCTGCTATCGATGTATGGGCTGTGAACCCAACTTGGGAACGTTCCGAGATTCTAAGTCGTATGTACAAGGTTTGGTGTAATGAATACGAGATGTATTCAGAATTTAATTGGGATGAAGTTAGAGAGGTTCTAAAACAGGCAGTTTCATCTATTGAGGTTCGTCTAGTTAATATGCGTGGTGGCGGATTGGACTATGATAAGGCACCTGAATTTGGCCTTCATGTAATCACTGTCGGTGGGTTGGCACTTTCACGTGGTCTCACCTTGGAAGGGCTTGCTGTCTCATATGTACTTCGTAATGTCGGGGCCGCCGATACTTTACTCCAAATGGGACGATGGTTTGGTTATCGCCCTGGATACGAAAAACTCTGTCGTATCCATGCAACGACGGATATGCTTGGAGATTTTCGTGAGGTCAGTGGCTCAGTTGAAGAGCTGCGAGGTGACCTTGTGCGAATGGAAAAAATGGGGCTTACACCAGATCAGTTTGGCCTCAAAGTTCGTCAGAGTTCAACAGGTATTGCTATCACTGCGGCGAACAAAATGAGGGCTGCAAAACCACTTCTGATTGCCTTGGATCTGTCCGTTCGCCATCTTCAAGCATACGAATTGTTTAATAGCTCCGAAATTAACCGCAAACATCTCGATGCTGTCACTTCTTTAGTCAAAATCCTTAACTCAGAAATTCCTAATAAGCGAGTGAGTGATGAATCTGCGTTTGTCTGGTCTCGTATCAACGTTACCGTCGTGAAAGAGTTTCTTCAAAAATTTAAATTACCGCAACTGGAGTTTGCTTTAGGTAACGAAGAAAGAAGCTTGGCTTTGGATTATATCTCAGATCGTGCTGCAGGTGAGCTAGCTAGTTGGGATATAGCGATTCCTTTTAGAAAAAAAAGCTCGTTAAAATTCCCCTTGGATCTCGGTATTGAGGGGGCTGAGAGTGTTTTTTGTCGTGAGCGCCACAGCGGGATTCCAAAGTCAGATGACCCTGATGTTGTAAAAGTTACAGAGAAAAATATAGTAGCAGATAAAGCCCCCACTGATCTCAAGTATGGTGAAAGAGGGGAAAGTCTGGAGGGTAAAATAAAAAAAATTAGAGAGGGGGACTCAAAAATTCGTGCTGAGAAAGCCTGTTTACTTTCTAGAGAGCGCCCTTTACTTGTAATTCATTTGTTTGATTTCGAATTTGATCTTGAGAGAGGTAAGGATAAGTCACTAAAATTCGAGAAGAACTTGCCTGTAGTGACATTGAGTTTGGCTTTTCCTGAAACTAGCGTTCAACCGATACAACGTGAATATGCTATTTCTGTCAGAATGCGCCAGCTCTTGAAGCAGCAGCTGGAGGAAGCCCAAACCGATGAGGATATATTCGATGAGTAGTGAATTTACGGGGAAATGGGATGAAATAGCTGGGCGAGGACACAGTGCAGGACGTTTTCGTGTTTGCCCTGATCACCAACTTGATCTTTTTATAGGTTTTTCATTAGTCGGAGAACGAGAGTTTACGTTGGAGTCTTCTACAGTGGACTTTGATGTGGGCGAGCTCCCCATATTCGAGAATATGGCTGTCCAACTTGAATATGAAAACGGTATTTATTGCCTTACTTTAAGATTGATAGAGCGTGCTTTAACTGATCTATTCTCAATTATTTGCAGCGATCTTGTAGAAGCTTCATCAGTGGCGGAAAATGCGGGCAGTGCTATTCAGATTTTTGTGAACAGACTTAATCGCTGGGCGGAATTGCTGCGTCGTCGACGTACTCGTGAACTTTCTTTCAAGGAGAGACTGGGTCTTCTGGGGGAACTGAGTATGTTGGTTTGGGTTATTAAAGTCTGTGGTGTTGATGCCCCATTGGCCGTCCGTGGGTGGAGAGGGCCAGATGACGATACCAATGATATCGGTTTGAACAATGTACGTATAGAAGTTAAAGCGCAGCTTTCGACCCAACGGCAATCACTGAAAATATCTTCGCTTGATCAATTGGACTGGGATAACCGAAATCTGTTCATCGCAGTAAACCGTTTCAGCCCTTCCGATGATGGTGTGAGTCTATCGTCTTTGTCCTTGGCTGTGTCCTCAATGTTAGCAATCAACAGTCATGGGTTTATGGAGTTTCAGCGCAAATTGATCGTTGCAGGTTACGATCCAGATGCTGATTATATTCATGATGCATTCAAGCTTGAAGAATTAAGTGTTTATAGAGTTTCAGAGGGGTTCCCGCGCTTGATTCCAAGCAATGTCCCGCTTGGAATTATCAAGGCTAGGTATGAAATTTCCTGTGAAACGATAAAAGATTTTCTGATAACGTCATCGGAATTAGAGGCCCTGATAAATGGTTGAACTTCAAGATGAATACTTGTATCTACATGAAGAGGTTCGCGTTGGTAGCATTGCGAACCACGAGCTTCAGATTACGGAGTTTTTTCGAATCTACTCGTCGCTTGCTGCAGAGAATGGAGATACACCAGATATGGAGTATTGCCCGGTTCTTAGGGAGGGATTGGGGGGATACCGTGTTGATGGTTACGCACTAGATATACTAGAAAGTGAAGCCAGTGAGTCTGGTGATCTCTACTTGGCTGTTTGTGACTACCGCCAAGTAGAAGAACTACCAGCAATCAACAGCCGGGACATCGAGCGTGTAGTCGATGGTGTTGAGCGATTCTTCAAGGCTGCAACAAGTCGAAAATTTCTTGATAGCCTAGAAGAGGCTAGTCCAGCTTATCAACTTGTTTTACTTATTCAGCAATATAGCACGAGAATTAAGCGACTTCGCGTCATCATTTTTACTAACGGTCATTTGCGTATCCGCAAAAGCATCTTTGAAACGAAAGATCTTGATGGCATTACCATGCATATCAATGTCCTTGACTTAGAACGCTATTCAAAGATTTCTTCAACTGGCGGGGAACCTGTTGAGATTGATTTTGATGAAAACTTCGATGGTGCTATCGAGTGTTTACCAGCCTCGGTTGGTGCAGATAGCTATCAGAGCTATCTCTTTGCGATCCCTGGTTCAGTGTTGGCAGCAGTTTTTGCAGCATTTGGAAATCGTTTACTTGAGCAGAACGTCAGAACTTACCTTCAGGCAAAGACTGGTGTCAACAAAGGTATTCTGCGCACAATTGCAGAGGATCCAAGTATGTTCTTTGCCTACAATAATGGCGTTACTGCAACGGCATCTTCTGTGCTAACACGAAGGCTTTCTAATGGTGCATTGGCTATATACCATATCAAAAACTTCCAGATCGTGAATGGTGGGCAAACCACAGCATCACTTCTCTATGCTCGTGATGGTTTAGGTAAGAAGCTTGACCATGTTTATGTTCAGGTGAAGCTATCGGTAGTTGATGAAATGCGTTTGGCTGATGTCGTTCCGCGAATTTCAGAGTACGCCAACACGCAAAATAAAGTTTCTTTAGCTGATCTTGCCTCCAATAGTCCGGTACAAATTCGAATTGAGCGTTTTTCCAAAGAGATCTCCGTACCACAAAAAGCCGGTGAGTTGCATACTAGTAAGTGGTTCTATGAGCGTACTAGAGGCCAATACAAAAACCTCTTTGCCTATAAAACCAAGTCTGAACGCAACAAACTCGAGTTGATGTACCCGAAAACAAGACTCGTGACAAAGACAGATCTAGCTAAATATGAGTTGTCTTTTGATGGGCGGCCTCATTACGTTAGTGAGGGTGCTCAGAAATGTTTCAACCGCTATACGACATTGGTACTCTTGAAACTTGGAGACGGCACTTTACTTAGTGAAACATGGTTTCGCAGAGCAATGGCTAAAGCATTACTATTCATTGGCCTTGATGAGGCCATTCAGAAGTCATCGTGGTATCTGATGGATAGAGGTTACAAAGCCCAAATAGTTACGTATACGATCGCAGCCTGTGCGAATGAGTTTCGTATAAGAAGCCAACAGATAGATCTAGATCGGATATGGCGAGAGCAAAGTATCCCAATCTCATTGCTTGGCTGGATGCTTAAAGAAGCGAGGCAGGTTGCAAAAATTTTGAGATCTCCCCCTGACAATGTCAGGAACATATCGGAATTTGCAAAACGAGACTTTTGCTGGGAGTTGTATGTGAAGGGAAAAATCGGTTCACCGGATGACTCTATTCTTCAGTTCGGCGTTTCTATTGAAGATTACAATGATGAAACAAGACAAGGCAGTCGTGAAACAGCTAGGCGATTAGATATTGACTTCGATATTAAGGTAACTGGTTTGGTACATCGAGCGAATGACATCATCATTCAGGCTAATAAAATTGGTGCTGCATCTCCCCAAAACATAAGTGCCTTAACCAAGGTTGCTGCGGGTAATTTAAGTCTATCCAAAGGGGAGAAAACCGCTCTTAAGTATCTGCTGGAGCGGTTGGAAATCGAATATTAAAATTGATTAGTTACGGCCATTGCAAGCTGTTTACTGAGGTAATGGCCGATATGTAAATTGTCTAGAATGCTGGAGGTTAGTCTTGGAGCTTCTATGCCAAAATCTTGGCTACGATTCCAGCAATTTGATTCGCCAAAAGTGGCGGCACTGCATTCCCAACTTGGTGGTACTGTTGGGTACGACCACCCTGGAAAAAGTAGTTGTCTGGGAAAGTCTGTAGCCGAGCAGCTTCTCGCACAGTCAGGCTTCTACACTGTATCGGGTCATAATGAATGAAATAGTGTCCATCTTTAGATATGTGACTTGTAATCGTTGTCGACGGGTTATCTTTAATTTGAACCCTAAATCTGTCCGAAAACTTGCCTGACTCCCAGTTCTTATGAGCAGGAGCGAGTCTTGGCAAATTAAATTCCTTATGTCCCTTTGGCGATCTTTTGTGAACAGAAGCGAAGGTTGCGGCATAACCATAACGGGCAAGATCATCTATGCGATGCCCACGAGTTTCATGGTTAAGCCAGACATTTAGGTAGGAGTCTAATAACCATTCATCTAATTTATCATGTCCTGTTTGTCCTAAATAACCGGCTTTTCTAGGTAGCCTTATACTTCCTGTGGCTTGGACGCAGCCGATGCTGGAAGCGGTTTTTTGTAGATAAGGTGCTAAATTTTTTACGGTATCGTCAGATGTCGATGCAGCCTCTGCCAGTGTTTGCAGTTCCTTACCAACTAGTTCTGCCCATAAAGTATTGGAGTCCTTTTCTTTGCTTAACAAACTTCTCAAAGCAGGGAGACCTCCAATAGCATCTTCGACTGATACTGAGTTTTGGCAAGACAACTTGGGCAACTTGTCTTGATAGCGATCTTCTCTTATCCCTAATAAAATGACTCTATGGCGAGCCTGCGGTATGCCAAAGTCTTCGGCACGAATGATATATTTCGTTAGATCCAGCTGACTCGGATCATCACCATCACTAAACACTTGATCGCTGACGAGTGACACTATGTGATAGCGCTGACCTTTTTTTTCTGCACTCAAGGCAGCATTTGGATTGGCAAGGTCTTTCAGGATTTCATGGAATATTTTTTTGCCATTTATGGTCGACGAGAGAATTCCTTTAACGTTCTCCATGACAAAAATATCCGGTTGGTAGTTTTGTATGATCCTTAAGTATTCACGATAGAGAAAATGGCGATGATCATCTTCAGCCTTGTAGTCAGCGTTACCTTTGTTTCTGGCTCTACCTACCAGTGAATACGCTTGGCAAGGCGGCCCACCAATTAACACCCAGGGTTCTTCAGGGGGGCGTTTATCTAATGCTGCTTTAATTGAAGCATCAAGAGTAGCATTTCCATCAACGCTGCCAATTTCTATGCACATAGCTTCTTTACCGGCCTTATGCCAAAGATCTTCTGTTTCAGAGCTGTATGGTTTTTCGGCTTGGCCATTGCAAAAGCGATAGTAATCACCCAGTTTGCTTGGTCTACTACTACAGAGTAATCGATAGAAGGCTCGGAGACGGAGAGTTTGGTGAGCAATAGGATCCTTTTCAGCCGAAACTGCGATCTGGAACGCGGTCCCGTTTTTCAACGAAGAGAAGCCTTCACCCAAGCCACCAGGTCCGGCAAAAAGATCTACTATTGGAATCGGTAATGAAGTTGTACTCATGAGTTCTTTTTGTAGTTTTAATAAGGTAGCCAAGATACCAGGAAGAGACACAAACGGGAAGCAATCATGGATGTCGTCGACCAAAAAACACGCTCTAGAATGATGTCAGGCATCAAAAACAAGAATACGCGGCCGGAAATGCTCGTACGTAAGTACTTACATGCGAAAGCTTTTCGATTCAGACTGCACGTTGCAGATTTACCCGGAAAACCCGATTTGGTTCTTCCCAAGCACAAATTGTGCATCTTTGTGCATGGCTGTTTTTGGCATCGCCATGAAGGATGTCGTTATGCTACGACTCCGGCTACTCGCACTGAGTTTTGGACTAAAAAACTTGCATCGAATAAACAACGCGATATTCGCGTCAAGATGCAACTGCTTGACGCTGGATGGCGAGTCTTCGAAATCTGGGAGTGCGGTCTTAGAAAGAAAGATGGTGATTCCTTAAGTTGGTTGCCAGAGTTTATCAACAGCGATGTTCAGACTCTTAGTTGGCCTGACTATGTTTGCAGTGGGGATATGTAGTCAGGTGACAAGCTAATTTGATCTTGGTTAGAACTTCCCCACTACCCCAAATCCCCCCCATTGCTGGCAATCACCTTCTTATACCACCAGAACGATTTCTTGCGGGTGCGGGCGAGGGTGCCGTTGCCTTGGTCGTCGCGGTCGACGTAGACAAAGCCGTAGCGTTTGCTCATTTCGCCGGTCGAGGCGGCCACCAGGTCGATGCAGCCCCAGGTGGTGTAACCCAGCACCGGCACGCCGTCGGCGATGGCGTCGGCCATGGCGCGGATGTGTTCGCGCAGGTAGCTGATGCGGTAGTCGTCTTCTATCTCGCCTGCTGCATTGAACTCGTCGTGCGCGCCCAAGCCGTTTTCCACCAGAAATAGCGGCTTTTGGTAGCGGTCGTACATCATGTTCATGGTGATGCGCAGCCCCAGCGGATCGATGCCCCAGCCCCAGTCGCTGCGCGGCAGGTGCGGGTTCGCCAGCGATTTCACCACGTTGGCGGCGCTGCTGTTGTTGTCGTTCATGTCGGCGGAGGCGCAGCGCGAGGCGTAGTAGCTGAAGGAGACGAAGTCGACGGTGTGCTTCAGGATGTCGGCGTCTTCCGGCGCCATCGCGACGCTCACGCCTTTCTCGCGGAAGACGCGAGCGGCGTAGGAGGGGTAAGCGCCGCGCGCCTGCACGTCGATAAAGAACAGGTTTTCGCGATCTTTCTCCAGCGCGGCCCACACGTCTTCCGGCTTGCTGGACCACGGGTAGAAGTTGCCGCCGGCCAGCATGCAGCCCACCTGGTTGGCGGGGTTCACTTCGTGGGCGATGCGCGTCGCCAGCGCGCTGGCCACCAGTTCGTGGTGCGCGGCCTGGTATTTCACCTGTTCGGGGTTTTCGTCCGCTTCAAACACCAACCCCGCGCCGGAGAACGGGCTGTGCAGCAGGATGTTGATCTCGTTGAAGGTCAGCCAGTATTTCACCAGCCCGTCGAAGGCTTCGAAGCAGGTGCGGGCGTAGCGGGTGAAAAACTCCACCATCCTGCGGCTGCGCCAGGAACCGTATTCGGTCACCAGATGCATCGGCACGTCGAAATGGCACAGGGTCACCAGCGGCTCGATGCCGTATTGGCGGCACTCTTCGAACAGGCTGCGGTAGAAGGCGATGCCTTCGGGGTTGGGCGTCAGCTCGTCGCCGTTGGGGTAAATACGGCTCCAGGCGATGGAGGTGCGAAACACGGTAAAGCCCATCTCCGCCATCAGCGCGATGTCGTCGCGGTAGCGGTGGTAGAAATCGATGGCGTCGTGGCTGGGATAAAATTCGTCGTCGCGCAGGCTAAAGCGCTTCTCCAGCCCGAGTTTGACCGCCATGCGGTGCGGGCCGTGCGGGATCATATCGACGGTGGTCAGCCCTTTGCCGCCCTCGCGATAGCCGCCTTCCGCCTGGTTGGCGGCTAAAGCGCCGCCCCATAAAAACCCTTTAGGGAATGTTGAGTCAGACATGCAATCCTCTGGTGTCTCAATGCGTTGCGCTGGCGGCGTTCGCCGCCGGTGCGGTTTGGCCGGGTGCGGCGGCGTTTTCCGGCAGATCCTCGAAGCCCAGCATTAGCGTGAGCGCGAACGACAGCACCACCGAGAGCGCCATCACCGCCACCACCCACACGATGCTCATCGGGTTGGCCGGATCGAAGAACTGCACGCTGGTGAACAGCCCGGGCGAGGCCATCGAATGGCTGGCCAGCCCGCCGATGCCGGCGACCGCGCCGCAGACGAAGCCGCTGATCAGGCTGGCGACCAGCGGCCGTTTCAGGCGCACCGCCACGCCGTACAGTGCCGGTTCGGAAATCCCCGCCACGATGGCGGAGGCGGCGGCGGCCAGCGCGGTCTGGCGCAGCTCGCGGTTCTTGGTTTTCAGCGCCACCGCCAGCGAAGCGCCGCCCAGCGACAGGTTGGCGCCGATCTCCGAAGGCATCACCATGCCCTCTTTGCCGGTCTCGGCGATGGTCTGGATGATGGTCGGGGTAAACACCCGGTGCATGCCCGTGATCACCAGCAGCGGCCAAATCGCCCCCATGATGGCCACGGAGAGCCAGCCCAAATAGCCGTGCACGGTGTAGACCAGCGCAGAGATGCCGCTGCCGATCCAGATGCCGAGCGGCCCGATAAGCAGAATGGCGATCGGCGCGGCGATCAGCACGATCAGCATCGGTTTGAGGAAGTTCTTGGTCACCGCCGGGGTGATGCGATCCACCCCGCGTTCGATGTGCGACAGGATCCAGGTCATCACCAGCGCCGGGATCACCGTGTAGGTGTATTTCACCGCCGTCACCGGGATGAAGGCGAATTCCACCGCCTGGCCCTGTGCCGCCTTGGCCATCAGATCGATAAAGTTGGGATGCACCAACACCCCGGCGATGGCGATCGCCAACGACATGTTGGTTTTGAACTTCAGCGCCGCCGAAGCGGCGACCATCACCGGCAGGAAGAAGAATGCGCCGTCGCCGATCACGTTGAGGATGACGAGGGTCGAGGAGCCTTTTTCGAATACCCCGGCCATGTCCAGGATCATCGCCAGCAGCTTCACCATCGAGCCGCCGATGATGGCGGGGATCAGGGGCGACATGGTGCCCACCAGCGCGTCGAGAATGCCGGCGACGATGCCCTTCAGGGTGAGTTGGCGTTTCACCGGGGTGGCGGGGGCCGCCGCGCCCGGCATGCCGAGCGCCAGCACCGCCTGATAGGCCTTGGCCACCTCGTTGCCGATGATCACCTGGCACTGCTCGCCGCTGTGCACCACGCCCAGCACGCCGTCGATAGCTTTCAGCGCCGGGGTGTCGATCCGCGTTTTGTCTTTCACCACGAATCTCAGGCGGGTCATGCAATGGGTCACGGCCTCGATATTGCCCGCGCCGCCCAGGGCGGCCACGATGGCGTGCGAGATCTCTGCGTAGTTCTTCGGCATGGCGTGTCGTCTCTCAGATAGCAATTCGGATAGCCTAAAGGCGAATATTTACTGCCTGGGCGATCCGTCGTTCCATCCGTATGAAACGCCCATAAGAAACCGGTTTCACAAAATCATGTATTGGTGTTTTATTGTTGGCAAGAACTATGATTTTTGGCGTTTCGTTTTCGTGATCTGGATCGTCAGGGATAAGTGCGCACCGACGCACAGGGGGGCGAAAGCGTTCCAAACGCCGGGCGTCTTGGGTAGACTGCGCTGAACCCATGGATTTTGGCGGCGCACAGATGGCAACGATACTCGAGGTGGCGAAAAAGGCCGGCGTTTCAAAGGCGACGGTGTCGCGCGTGTTGTCCGGCAGCGGCTATGTCAGCGAGGAGAAACGCGCGTTGGTGGATAAAGCCATCGCAGAAACCGGCTATCGGCCCAACCTGCTGGCGCGCAGCCTGGCGACCAACACCACCCAAACCCTCGGCCTGGTGGTCACCAACACCCTCTACAGCGGCAACTATTTCAGCGAACTGATGGCGCAGTCGGCGCGCATCATGGAGGCGAACGGCCGCCAGCTGATCCTGGCGGACGGCAAGCACACCGCCGAAGAGGAGCGGGCCGCCATTCAGTTTTTGCTGGATCTGCGCTGCGACGGGGTGATCATCTATCCGCGTTTTCTGTCGATCGCGGAAATGGACGAGATCGTCTCCCAGCACCGCCAGCCGATTCTGGTGATCAACCGGCGGCTGCGGCTGAACGACAGCTACTGCATCTTCAGCGATCAGCACGCCGCCGGCGCGGCGGCGGTGGCGCACCTGATCGCGCGCGGGCATCGCGACATCGCCTTTATCACCGGCTCGCTCGATTCCCCCACCGGGCTGGAGCGGCTTTCCGGCTACAAATCCGCGCTAGCGCAGCAGGGCATCGCGGTTAACGAGGCGTTGATCGTCGAGGGGAAATGGCACGCGCAAAGCGGCGTGGCGGCGGTCGATGCGCTGCTGGCCGGCGGGCAGCCGTTCAGCGCCATCGTCGCCGGCAACGACGAGATGGCCATCGGCGCGATGAAGCGGCTGGCAGAGCGTGGCGTGGCGGTGCCGGAGGCGGTATCGGTCATCGGCTTCGACGACATCCCGCTGGCGCCCTATACCGTGCCGTCGCTGTCGAGCATGAAGATGCCGGTCACCGAGATGATCCAGGAGACCATCAACCGCCTGCTGTCGATGCTGGACGGCGGCGAGCTGAGCAAGCGCCCCAGCTTCCCGGCCAGCCTGATCGAGCGCGAGTCGGTGGCGGCGGGGCCGTATTGGGGTGGTAACTGATCCATCCGCGCCTCAATAGACAAACCCGACGGCCGGCCTTATATTGCTAATGAGAATCACTATCAAAAACCTCGCCGACGGTCGGCGTCATCATTCACAGGCAGGGCGAACATGTCTACGTCCCCCCAGCGGTTACTGCAGGAATATCATCAGCAAGCGCAGGACTATGCGCTGTCGGACATGCTGCGTGCGCGGCGCGGCGTGTTGGCCGCCGATGTCGACATCGAGCTGGATGAACCCCACCGCGCGGGGCTGAAGATCGTGGTGATCCGCCGCGGGCGTCTGCGCTGTGAAAGCGGAACGGGGCCGCAGGTGGAGCTGAACGGCCCTTCGCTGTTGCTGGCCGCCGGGCGGGACGACTTCGTGTTGAACAACCTGTTCCAGGCCGGCGAACCGCTCGATTATACCCTGCTGCAGTTCTCAGCCGCCTGGCTGGAGCAGAACGATGTCCGCCTGCCGCCCGGCCTCGATGGGCGGCGGCATGCGCAGTTGGTGCCGCTGGCGGCGCCGACAGCGCTGATCGGCCAGGCCCGGCAACTGTTCGCCTGCCCGCTGCACGAGTCGCAGCGCGGGCTGTGGTTCAGCGCCAGGGCCAACGAGCTGGCGGCGCATTGCCTGCATCAATGCTGGAACCGCAGCGCTGCCGCGCCGTCTGTTGGCGTGCACCTGGCCGCGCGCGATGTGGCGCGCCTGCAGCTGGCGCGCGAAATCCTGTTGGCGGAGATGGAGCAGCCGCCGAGCCTGGATCAACTGGCTCAGCGCGCCGGGTTGAACACCCGCAAACTCACGCAAGGGTTCCGCCAGCTGTTTGGCGCCAGCGTATTCGGCCTGCTGCAGGAGCACCGGCTGCAAACCGCTTGGCGCTTGCTGAGCGAGCAGGATCTGCACGTTTCCACCGTCGCCTGGCAGGTGGGTTATACGCCGGCGCACTTCTCCGTCGCCTTCCGCAAGCGTTTCGGCGTCATGCCCTGCGACGTCAAAAAGCGTTAGCCACGCAATCGAAAGAAAAAGTCTCGCCGGCGAAAGCCTTTACGGATGAGGACGTCCGCCGCTTTTGGCTACAGTAAGCGCCTTTGCTGTGGAGGATCTCATGCTGAGTGACCTGCGGGCGCTGACGCGTCCTTTCCGCATCATGCTGTATTCCGCGCTGGCGCTGCAGGCGCTGGCCGGCGTCAGTTCGCTGTTTCCCTGGCTGGCGATAGCCCGGCTGGTGGACGCCGATCCGGCGACCTATTCCTTCTGGCTTGGCGTCGCCGCCGGTGGCCTTGCGCTGTGGCTGTTCGCCCAAACGCTGGCGCTGCACCTCACTCATCTGCTCGACGCGCGTTTGTGTCATCGGCTGCGCAGCCAATTGGCCGCCAAGCTGGTGCGTCTGCCGCTGAACTGGTTTGTGCGGCAGGGCGAGAGCGGCGCCGCCCGGGCGCTGTCGCAGGACATTCAGGCGCTGCATCAGCTGGTGGCCCATGCGCCGGCGGAGTTGGTGCAGTTGGCCGTGGTACCCGGCTGCGCGCTGGCGCTGCTGGCGGCGGTGCAGTGGCCGCTGCTGCTGTTCGCGCTGATACCTTTGCTGGCGGCCGCGCTGCTGTTTCGCGTCATCCGTTCGCCGCGACTGCGGCCGGCGTTTGAACAACGCGATCGGGCGTTTCGGCAGTTGAACGACGATTATCGGCAGCTGGCGGCGCATCCGCTGTTGGCGCGCCAGTTTCCCGGTGCGGGCATCGAAGCGCGTGCGCGGCAGAGCCTGCGGGGCTTTCTCGCCGCCTTTCACCGTTGGCTGCGGCGTATCGGCGCGCTCGGCGCCGTGACCCAATTACTGCTCAGCGCCGCGCTGTCGGCCGGTTGGCTGTTGCTCGGCGCCCGCTGGCTGGCGCCCAATCTCACGCTGGCGGAGCTGGCGCTGTTCGTGTTGCTGTTGCGCAGCGTGGCGCAACCGGTGATGGCGATGGGGCACGGCGGCGATGCATTGCGCGCGGCGACGCTGGCCGCCGGCCGCATTCGGGCGCTGCTGGCGCATCCCGAAATTCGCTGGGGAGGGCGCTCGACGATCGCTTCGGCGCCGCAGGGGGCGGCGCTGCAGCTGAGCGATCTCGGTTGCCGGCAGGACGAACGCTGGTTGCTGCAGGGCGTCAATCTGGCCGTCGAACCGGGGGAATGGCTGGCGATTGTCGGGGCGTCGGGCAGCGGTAAAAGCACGCTGCTGCGGTTGATCGCCCGTTATAGCGAGCCGGATAGCGGAACGGTATCGCTCGACGGCGTGCTCGCCGACGCGTTCTCGGCGCAGGCATTCAATCAGATGGTGGCCGTGGTGCCGCAGGAGAATACGCCGCCGGCGATGTCGCTGCGTGACAACCTGACGCTGTTCGTCGACGGGGCCGACGATGCGCAGCTGCGGCGCGTGCTGGCCGCGCTGGGGCTGGCGGCGCGTTTGCAGGATAGGTTGGACGATACGCCTTCGCTTTCCGGCGGGGAGGCGCAGCGTCTCGCCATCGCCCGGGCGTTGCTGGCGCGGCGGCCGCTGCTGTTGGCCGACGAACCGACTTCGGCGCAGGATCAGCAAAATCGCGAACGCATTCTGACGGCGCTGGCGCAGCTGCCCGCCACCCGGCTGGTGGCAACGCACGACGCGGAACTGTGCCGCCGCGCCGATCGGGTGGCGGTGCTGGCGGAGGGGCGGTTGCTGGCGGTCGGCACGCCCGCCGAGATGGCGGATCATCCGGCATTGTTGGCGGCGTTGGCCGAGCGCCAGGAGGCGGACGATGAAGTTTGAGTTGGTGAAAGCGTTGGCCCCGGCGCTGTTGCTGATGGCGCTGGCCGCCGCGTTGGATGGCGTCTGCGCCTTGCTGCTGGCGGCAGCGGTGGCGAACTGGCAGCAAAATCCCGGCCATTGGCTAGGGCTGCTGGCGCTGGCTACGCCTCTCTTGCTGGCGGTGCAGTATGCGGCGGCCTCCCGCGGTTTCTTCGCCGGCGGCGCGGTGATGAGCGCGTTGCTGCGGGCGCTGTTCCGCCGTCTGCCGCGCACGCTGTCGCCGCAGGAGCAGGCACCGGGTCTGTTGGCCGGGGCCATCGGTCAGACGATGTCGGCACCCGCGCACCTGCTGGCGCCGTTGGTTGGCGCGGTCGTCACGCCGCTGGCGCTGATCGCCGGGCTGGCCTGCCTGAGCCCGGGAGTGGCGCTGATGCTGCTGGCGGCCTGCGTGCTGTTGATGCTGGTGTTGCGCGGTTCGGCGGCCCGGCTGCACCGGCGAGAGCGAGAGCTTGGAGAGGCCAATCAGAGTATTGAAGGGGCGCTGATGCAGTTTGCCCGTCATCAGGCATTGCTGCGCTTCGGCTACGGGCAGGCGGCCGCCGCCGAGGCGTTGACGCAACGGTTGGATGACCATCATCGGGCGCACGCCGCGCTGCTGCGCCAAAGCTTGCCATATCACCTGTTGTTCAGCGCCGGGCTGCAGCTGACGCTGTTGGCGGCATTGTGGTTCGGTGCCCATGAGGTGCTGGCGCAGCGCCTGAACGTCGCCCAATGGCTGGCGCTGATGATTGTTCTGGCCCGCTTGTTGGAGCCGTTGCTTCAGCTTTCTCACCTCGATCAGGCGCTGCGTCAGTTGAAGAGCGCGTGGGCGCAACTGCGGCAGGCGCTGGCGTCGCCCGCGTTGCCGCTGCCGGAACGGGACGGCGCGGCGCCGCAGGACGACGGCATCGCGCTTGAGGCGCTGAGCCTGGCGGCGGCGCACGGCGGCTGGCGGCTGCGGGAAATAGGCGGAGCCTGTGCCGCCGGAGAGATGTTGGCGATCGTCGGCCCTTCGGGCGCCGGCAAAAGCAGCCTGCTGAGCCTGATGGCGCGCACGCAGGATCCGACGGCGGGGCGGGTGTTCTACGGCGGCCGTGACGTGCGCGCGCTGTCGGCGCGGCAATTGGCGGGCGGTCGCGGCGTGATGTGGCAAGACAATCGCCTGCTGCGCGGCAGCGTGCGCTGGAATCTGACCCAGGGGCGAACGGATATCGGCGATGAGCGTCTGCTGGCGCTGTTGGCGGCGCTGGATCTGCCGCCCGACGTGCTGGAAGAAGAGGTCGGCAGCGACGGCGATCGTTTCTCCGGCGGGCAGAAGCAACGGCTGTGCCTGGCGCGCACGCTGCTGCAGGGGGCGCCACGATTGTTGTTGGACGAACCGGGCGCCAGTCTGGATCTGCGCAACGCCGAGCGCGTGGCGGCCCTGCTGGCCGGCTGGCCCGGCACGCGGGTCGTCGTCACCCACGATCCCGCGTTGGCCTGTCGGGCGGATCGAGTGTGGGTACTGGAAGGCGGGCGGCTGACGGCGGCGGGCAGCCCGGATGCGCTGCGCGAGGCGGGGGGCTGGTTCGCCCGTTTCTGCCAGGCGAAAATGACCGGCGATCGATAGAGAAACTCCGGCAATCGAAAAAGTCGCGGCGGCCGTTTTGTTAGATTGATAACGATTATCATTTAACAATAACAATCAGGGAAAAACATGCGACTCATTCACCTCTCACCAGTGGCGGCCGCGATGCGCCGCGGCGCGTTGCTGTGCGCGCTGTGCGGCACCGGGGCGCTGGCGCAGGATGCGCCGGCCAAAACGGACGTAAAAGAAGATACCCTCACCGTGACCGCCGGCGCGGCGGCGCGGGATGACTATGTGGCTCCCGGCGTCACCACGCTGGGGAAAATCCCGCTGAAACCGCGTGAAGTGGCCCAGTCGGTCAGCGTGATCGATCGCCAGCAGATGGAGCAGCAGAATCTCACATCGCTGGATGCGGTGATGACGCGCGCCACCGGCGTCACCAGCGCCCCCTTCGTGTTGCTGACCACCGCGTGGTATGCGCGCGGCTTCAAGATCGATTCGTTCGAACTGGACGGCGTGCCGACGCTGCTGGGCAATACCGCCAGCTCGCCGCAGGACATGGCGGTGTATGAGCGGGTGGAGATCCTGCGCGGCTCCAACGGCCTGCTGCACGGGCTCGGCAACCCGGCGGCCACGGTCAACATGGTGCGCAAGCACGGACTGGCGCAAAACCGCGCGCAGTTTACCGCCAGCGCCGGGAGCTGGAATCAGTATCGCGGCGAAGCGGACGTGGGCGGCCCGCTGAACGCGTCGGGCAGCGTGCGCGGCCGTGCGGTGATGGCATGGGAAGATCGCGATTATTTCTATCGCGTCTCGGATCAGAAAACCCGTTTGCTGTATGCCACCGTCGACGCCGATCTGACGCCGGATACCCTGCTGCGTGTCGGCGCGCAGTACCAAACCATCGATTCCGTCACCAATATGGCCGGGGTGCCGATGGGGAAAGACGGCAGCGATCTGCACCTGCCGCGCAGCACCTATCTGGACGTGGACTGGGATCGCTTCAAATGGGACACCACGCGGCTGTTCGCCGCGGTGGAGCATCGGCTGAACGACGACTGGCAGGCCAAGCTGAGCGGCGACTATCTGCACGCCAAGTCTCGCCTGCTGTATGCCGGCGCCTGGGGCAACGTCGATCCGGCCACCGGCGACGGCGCGGCGCTGATGGGCGGCGCCTATCGTTTTCGCAATCAGCAGCTGGGGCTGGACGCCAGCCTGAACGGCAAGATCGACGCCTGGGGGTTGCGGCACGAGCTGGTCGTCGGCGCCAGCTACACCCATGCCGAAGAAGAACAGTTCACCGCACGGTTTGATTCGGTGTTTCAGGTGCCGGTGAACGTCTACCGCTGGGATCCGCACGGCGTGCCGAAGCCAGCGATCGGCGCTTACAGCTCGCCGGGGTCGACCAAAACCGTTCAGCACGGGGTGTACGGCATGGGCCGCATTAAACTGGCGGAGCCGCTGACGCTGGTGGCCGGCGCGCGCGAAAGCTGGTGGCAACTGCGTTCGCCCAGCGACACTCTGGAAGAGAACGCGCGTCTGACCCCCTACGGCGGCCTGATCTGGGATTTCGCCAAAGACTGGTCGTGGTATGCCAGCTACGCCACGGTGTTTCAGCCGCAGAGCGGCAAAACCTGGAGCGGGCAGATGCTTAAGCCGGTGGAGGGCCGCACGTTGGAAAGCGGGGTGAAGGCGTCGCTGATGAATGGCGCGCTCAACCTCTCGGCCGCGGCGTTCCGCATCGATCTGGAGAACAACCCGCAGGTGGATCCCGATCACCCGGGCGGCGGTTTCGATACCTGGTATATCAGCGGCGGCAAGGCTCGCAGTGAAGGCCTCGAGCTGGAAGGGCGCGGATACCTCACGCCATGGTGGGACGTCACGCTCGGCTACACCTATACCGACACGCGCTACACCCGCGACGCCGGCAACCAGGGGCGCGCCTACAACAGCCTGACGCCGCGTCATATGCTGCGGCTGTGGAGCGATTACGACCTGCCGTGGGATCAGCGCAAGTGGAGCATCGGCGGCGGCATCCAGGCGCAGAGCGCGTTCAGCAGCGCCAATGGCGCGACGACGCTGCGCCAGGGCGGCTATGCGCTGGTCAACGCACGGCTGGGGTATCGCATCGACGAGACCTGGTCGGCGGCGCTCAACGTCAACAATCTGTTCGATCGCCGCTACTACGCCGGGCTTTTCTCGCCGCAGTGGAACAACCGTTACGGTGAACCGCGCAACCTGATGTTCACCGTCAAGGCCGAGTTTTGATGAATATGCGCGTATGGGCGGCGTGCCTCGGCAGCGCCATGGGGGGCGTTACCCTGGCGCTGCTGTTGGCGCGCGGCTATCCCTCGGCCGACCCGCTCGATCGGCTTTACGGCGCGCTGTTTCTGGCGTTGTTCGGCGGCATCGCGTTGCTGACGTATAGCCTGCTGGCGCCGGACTGGCGTCGCACGCTGCTGCGCGCCTGGTTGTGGTGGCCGCTGCCGCTGGCGCTGCTGGAGGCGTGGCGATGAACGCCGTCGCGCGACGGGCTTTGGCGGCGCTGCATCGGGGCTGCGGCGCGTTGTTCGGCTGCGCGCTGTTCGTGGTCCTGTTCACCGGCTGCTGGAGCCTGGCCGGCGACAGCTTCACGCTGTGGTGGAACGGCGTGACGATGAGCGGCGAGCAACGGCCGTTGGCGCAGCTGCTGGACGACGCGAAAGCCTACGGTGAAGACGGCGCGGCGCCTTACGTCATGCTGCCGAGCGCGCGTTATCCGGTGATTCGCTTTTGCCGCGCCCCGGACGACTGCGCCCTCGCGTTGAGCGCCGTCAGCGGGCGGCTGGTCAGCCTGACGGCGCCGACCACGCTGTTGGTGACGCTGCACAAGAACCTGTTTCTCGGCTTTCCCGGTCGGGTGTTTCTCAGTTTGTTCGGCATCGCGTTCGCTTTGCTGCTGATCAGCGGGATTGCGCTGCATGGTCGACGGCTGCGCCAGCTGTTGCAGCTGCGGCGGCGTCAGGGGCTGCGGGTGCTGCTGTTCGATCTGCACAATCTGTTGGGGCTTTGGTGCTATCCGTGGCTGGTGATGTTCGCTTTGACCGGCGCGTTATCCGGCCTCGGCGCGCTCGGTACTGTGCTGCTGGCCGACCGCGTCAGCCCCGGTGCGCCGCAGCGGGTGATGGCGCAGCTGATGGGCGGTGCGCAACCTGCACCGCCCTTGCCTGACGCCGGGCGTACTCTTGCGCAGACGATGGCGGCGCTGCGGCGCCAGGCACCGGAATTTACGCCGCAAACCCTGCAGCGCGCGCCGGATGGTGCATTGCTGGCGGTGGGCGGCGTCACTCGCGGTATTCCCAGCAGCGCGCTGTTCGAGCAATTTCGTTTCGGCAGCGGCGAGCAGCCGGCGCTGATGCGGCGCAGCGCCGCTCATCAGGGGCCATGGACGCGCGCGTTCATCGCCGTTCAGCCGCTGCACTATGGCCAATACGCCTGGTTGCCGCGGGCGGCGGCGGCGGTGAGCGCGCTGCATTTTTTGGCCGGGTTCGGCGCGGCGACGCTGGCGCTGAGCGGGCTGGGATTGTGGTGCCTACGGCAGCCGCAGCGCCGTGCCGCGCGCTTTATCACCGGCGTCTGCTGTGGTCTGACGGTGGCGGGAAGTCTGCTGTTGGCCGCCCGGCCGCTGGCGGCGTTCCCTGCCGCCTGGCTGTTTTGGGGAATGTGGGGCGCGGTGGCGCTGTTGGCGTGGCGAGTTTGGCCGGGGTGGTTATTGTTCCTCAGCGGAATGGCCAGCGGTACGGCGCTGCTGGTGGCGGCGCTCGGCCATATACTCAGCGCCGGCCCCGGCCTGTACTGGCTGGACAGCGCTTTACTGTTAGTCAGCGCGGCTCTGTTCGCCGCCGGCTCCTTGTTATGGCAATCGCGCGGCGCCTGGCCGCGCCAATTGGAGTAAAACATGCGACAACTATTGCAACATCGGCATCTGGTGCTGACCCTGGGGCTGCTCTATTTTAGTCAGGGCATCCCGATCGGCATCGCCATGGATGCGTTGCCGACCCTGCTGCGCCATGACGGCGCCAGCCTGCAGGCGCTGGCATTTTTGCCGCTGGTGGGGTTGCCCTGGGTGGTGAAGTTTCTTTGGGCGCCGCTGGTGGATAATCACTGGTCGCCACGCTTCGGACGCCGCCGCAGTTGGATTATTCCGCTGCAGTGCGTGGTGACGATGTGCCTGATCCTGCTCAGCGCGGTCGGCATTTCCGCGGCGGCGGCAGGGCTGTGCGTCGCGCTGCTGGCCGTCGCGTCGCTGGCCAGCGCTACGCAGGATATCGCCACTGATGGCATGGCGGCGGAACACGTCAGCGGTGAGTTGCTGTCGCGCGTCAATGCCATTCAAATCGCCGGGGTGATGAGCGGCTTCTTCGTCGGCGGGGCGGGCATGATGATGCTGAGTGCCCGGGTAGGCGTGCAGGGTGCGCTGCTGGCGATGGCGATCTTCCCTGCCGTCAGCCTGCTGGCGATTGGCCGCTTCCGACAACACGCCGATCTGCCGCCCGAACGCGCCGATTCGCGTCCGGCCAGCCTGCTGCGCACGCTGCGCCGTCGCGGCGCGGCGCGGTTGCTGACGCTCACGCTGCTGTCGGCGGTGACCGCGGTATCCGGCTTCGGGTTGGCCAAGCTGTTTTTAACCGATCACGGTTGGACGCCGGCGCAGGTCGGCCAGATCGGCATGGCCGGCGGCATGGTGACGCTGGTGCTCGGGTGCGGTGGCGGCGCCTGGCTGGTGAGCCGGCTCGGGGTGTGGAAGGCGTTCGCGGTTGGCCTGGGTTGTGCGCTGTGCGCCTCGCTGTGCTGGCTGGCGATGGCCAACTGGGGTCTGCAATCCGGCGGCGTGATCGCCGCGGTGATGGGAGGCGCGCTGGCTTCCGGAGTGACCTCGGTCGCTATCATGACTGCCGGCATGCAGTTCGCTGCGCAGGGCGATCAGGCGGGCACAGACATGACCATGGTGCAAAGCTCGCGCGATATCGGGGAAATGGTCAGCAATATGCTGATGGTGGGGATGACCGCCAGCCTGGGCTACCGTTTTTCCTTCGCGTTGGCGGCCGCTTTGGCCGTGCTGCTGCTGGGCATCAATCTGGCCAGCAACCGGCACCCTGCGGCGGTGCGGCGGCAAGAAGAGTAGAGGAGATAGTTGGGGCCGGTTAAACCAGCTATCGATGTTTAACTGCGGCGAGCTGAGCAAGCGCCCCAGCTTCCCGGCCAGCCTGATCGAGCGCGAGTCGGTGGCGGCGGGGCCGTATTGGGGAAAGACATAATCGCGTACCCGCCTTTTTCAGGTGCTACAACGCTTGAACCCGTCCCTTCGACAAAGCAAAAATCCCCAGCGCGCTGCCCAACGCCAGGGCGCTGGCGGCTGCCGTGGATAGCGCGAACTCGCGCGTGTAGGGCAACAGCAGGCCAGCCGCAGAGATGCTGCCCAGTAGCAGGCTAAAGAACAGCGCTTTTTTACGATAGGGCGCCTTTAGGTTGAGATAGGCGGCGACGGCGCAGACGATAAGTGTTCCGCCGACGACGACCAACAGCGGCAGGATAATGAATGCCCCGGCGAGGAGATTGGACAGCCCAACGTCCCCCACGCCGGCGTAAGAGACAATAAGGAACATGATGCCGATGGCTAATACCGTGCTCAGTTTGATGACGATATAAGTGCTCGCGCACAGGTTAAGCGCCTTTAATGCTACTAGCATCACGTTGTTTGCCATCGTTCATCCTTGAGTTTGTCGGATAGGGGCCGCGTTGGTCTGGGGAATGGTTTATCTTACCCCAACCCCCCAATCCTTCCACGAATCTCCTCCTCCGGCAGATCCACACCAATAAATACCAAGGTGCTCCGACGTTCCTCATCAGGCAGCCACTCCCGATCCCAGTCGGCGTTATACAGGCGCTGTACGCCCTGGAAAAGCAGGCGGCGCGGCTCGTCTTCGATAGACAGGATGCCTTTGTAGCGCAGCAGGTTGTCGGCGTATTCCAGCAGCAGGCCTTCCATCACGTCGGAGATTTGCATCAGCGGCAGCGGGCGCTCCAGCGTCACGACAATTGAGCGGATGTCGCTCTGCGGCTGCGGGATGCGGCGGAACAGCGGGGCGTGCGGCGTCAGGTTCAGCTTGTCGTTCAGCGTGAAGCCTTCGATGTCGAACAGCACGCTCAGATCGATATCGCCGTGCGTCACCTGGTAGACCGGCGCGCGGGCGTTCATCCGCTGCAGCCGCTGGATCAGCGCCTCGCAGTCCGGCGCCACGTCGGTTTTGGTCAGCAGGATGCGGTCGGCGTAGCCCACCTGCGCCTGGGCGATGCTGAACTGGCTCAGCTGCTGCTCGGCGTGTACCGCGTCCACCAGGGTGATGATGCCGTCCAGCAGGAAGCGCTCGCACAGGATCTCGTGCGAGAAAAAGGTCTGGGTAATCGGGCCGGGATCGGCCATACCGGTGCATTCGATGATCAGCCGGTCGAACGCCAGCTGGCCGCTGTCGACGCCGTCCAGCAGATCCAGCAGCGCGTCCGCCAGTTCGTTGGATTTGCTGCAGCAGATGCAGCCGTTGCTCAACGTGGTGATGCGGCTGGCGCGATCGCCGATCAGCGCGTCGTCGATCGGCACTTCGCCGAACTCGTTCTCGATGACCGCGATTTTATAGCCGTGTTCGGCGTTCAGGATGTGGCGCAGCAGGGTGGTTTTGCCGGCGCCCAAAAAGCCGGTCAGGATGGTGACTGCAATGGGTTTCATACGGGTCCTTGTGACTGCGGGTTAACAGCAGCGCATGCCGCCTTTGCCGTCGCCGCCGTAGCGCGCTTGCTGGCGCTCGCGGAAAAATTCTTTATAGGTCATCACCGGCTTGTCCGGGTGGTTGTCTTTCATGTGCTGGACGTAGGTATCGTAGTCAGGCACGCCCACCAACATGCGCGCCGCCTGCCCGAGATACTTCCCCGCCTGGCCGAGATTTCCGAACATAAGCCTTCTCCAACTTTACCCTGCATCACTACAGCGCTTGCTTAAGCCTGATATTAGGGGAAGCCGGGGGATGGGGTTCCCGCAGGGATGCCCCACCTCCGGGTCGCCCCGGGTATCTCGATTGCATCGCGCCGCACGCCTGGCATCTTGCGATACGCAGGCCGTGCGGCTTTGGGTACTGCTTAACGTTATTATGCAGGGTATCCGTTAAATCACATCAATGCTGGGTCGAAACTTTGACTTCCCCCTCAGTTACGCCGTCGGTAGGCGCGGCCTGCGGCACCGGCACGTAAGGTGTTTCCTGGTCGGTGCGTTTCGGGTTCTTGTGCGCCGCCATCGCGGTTTTCACCCCGTAGAAGATGATGCTGTACACCACCAGCAGGAACAGAATGCTCAGCCCGGCGTTGGTGTAGTTGTTCACCACGATGTGGTTCATGTTGGCGATCTGCTGGGCGCTCAGCTCGGCGCCGCCTTCGGCGATCTTGCGCTTGTACTCGCCGGCCAGGAAGAAGAAGCCTTCCAGCTGCGGGTTGTCGCTGAACAGCTTCAGGCCCAGCGCGTAGGTGGTGCAGATCAGCAGCCACACCGCCGGCAGTACGGTCACCCAGATGTATTGGGTACGCTTCATCTTAATCAGCACAACGGTGCCCAGCACCAGCGCCACGGCGGCCAGCATCTGGTTGGAGATGCCGAACAGCGGCCACAGGCTCTTCACGCCGCCGAGCGGATCCACCACGCCCTGATACAGCAGGTAGCCCCACAGCCCGACGCAGCCGGCGGTGCCGACGATGCCGGCCACCAGCGAGTCGGTTTTCTTCAGGAACGGCACGAAGTTGCCCAGCAGATCCTGCAGCATAAAGCGGCCGGAGCGGGTGCCGGCGTCCAGCGCGGTCAGGATGAACAGCGCCTCGAACAGAATGCCGAAGTGGTACCAGAAGCCCATGTTGGCGCCCGGAATGATCTGGTGGAACACGTGGGCGATGCCCACCGCCAGCGTTGGCGCGCCGCCGGCGCGGTTCAGCACCGAAGGTTCGCCGATGTCGGTGGCGGTCTGCAGGATCTGTTCCGGGCTGATGACGAAGCCCCAGGAGCTGACCGCCGCCGCCGCGTGCACGGTGACGTCCTTCAGCGAAGCCATGATCATCGGCGCGTCTTCGGTGCCCAGGCGGTGCAGATCCGGCATGGTGATGCCCAGCGCCGCCGGCGGGGTGTTCATGGCGAAGTACAGGCCCGGCTCGATGATAGAAGCCGCCACCAGCGCCATGATGGCGACGAAGGACTCCATCAGCATTGCGCCGTAGCCGATAAAGCGCGCGTCGGTCTCATTGGCCAGCAGCTTCGGCGTGGTGCCGGAGGCGATCAGCGCATGGAAGCCGGAGACCGCGCCGCAGGCGATGGTGATGAACAGGAACGGGAACAGGGTACCTTTCCACACCGGGCCGGTGCCGTCGACGAACTGGGTGACCGCCGGCATTTTCAGCTCAGGGTTGAGGATCACGATACCGATCGCCAGCCCGACGATCACGCCGATTTTCAGGAAGGTCGCCAGGTAGTCGCGCGGCGCCAGAATCAGCCACACCGGCAGCAGGGCGGAGACGAACGCGTAGCCGATCAGCGTGAAGGTGATGGTGGTGTCTTTAAAGGTCAGCGCCGGGCCCCAGTACGGGTCGTGCGCCACCACGCCGCCGAACCAGATGGCGGCCACCAGCAGCACGATGCCGATGATTGACACTTCACCCACGCGGCCGGGGCGCAGGTAGCGCATGTAGATGCCCATAAACAGCGCGATCGGCACGGTGGAGCAGACGGTGAATACCCCCCACGGGCTCTCCGCCAGCGCTTTCACCACGATCAGCGCCAGCACCGCCAGGATGATGATCATGATCAGGAAGCAGCCGAACAGCGCGATGGTGCCCGGTATCGGCCCCATCTCTTTTTTGATGATCTCACCGAGCGAGGCGCCGTTGCGGCGCGAGGAGATGAACAGCACCATAAAGTCCTGCACCGCCCCCGCCAGCACCACGCCGCCCAGCAGCCACAGCGTGCCGGGCAGGTAGCCGACCTGCGCGGCCAGCACCGGCCCCACCAGCGGCCCGGCACCGGCGATGGCGGCGAAGTGGTGGCCGAACAGCACGTTCTTGTTGGTCGGCACGTAGTTCAGGCCGTCGTTGTTGACCACCGCCGGGGTGGCGCGGCCGGCGTCCAGCTTCATCACCTTGGTGGCGATGTACAGGCTGTAGTAGCGGTAGGCCACCAGATACACCGCCACCGAAGCGACGACGATCCACAGCGCGCTGATGTGTTCGCCGCGGCGCAGCGCCACCACGCCGAGGCAGGCTGCGCCGAGTATCCCCAGCAGCATCCACGGAATGTGCTTTAAAATCCCCTCTCGTTTCATGAGGTATCCTTAATTCCAGTCTGCAAAATATGAATGAACTCATCCGCTTGTAAGAGATGTCAGAGTGGCGCGGCGAGCCGTAGCGTCTTTCCCGAGGTAAGGCGGGTTTAGGAACAGCTCATCATCGCCGGGGGTAAGGGGGGAAGACAGGCGTATTTCGGTCAGCGGTCAGATCCGCCGGGTGAACGGTTGGATTGGCGGGGTAAGCGGTTGGCGGCCTGAGCCAGAGAGTCGGCCGCCGGCGGGCAGCGGCCTGTCTCCTCAGGCCGTCTGCATGGCCTGCAGCAGGTGGATAAACGCGGCGCTGAGCGGCGGCGTCGCCGGCTCATGGCGGGTAAAGACGTAAAAGCGCGCGCTGATGTCTATCTCCTGCGTCGGGATTTTCTGCAGGTGCAGCTGCGGGGCGTAGTGTGCGACCACCCGATCGCTCAGCAGCGCGATATAGCCTTGCTGCCTGACCAGGCACCAGGTCGCCAGAAAGGAGTCGGTCTCGACGATCTGGCCGTGCGGCGTATAGCGTTCGGCGATCTCGCGGATGGCGGCATGCCCCACCGAGCAGGAGCGCGGCACCACCCATTTGGCCTCGGCCGGCGGCTGCCCGGCTGCGGTAAGATCGCCTCCCTGATAGAGCGAGAAGCGCTCGCTCTTCAGCGCCTGCATGGCCAGATCGGCGCCGCCCGCCGCGCCGTTCAGGCTGCTGACCGCCAAATCCAGCTCGCAGTTTCGCAGCCGGGCCAGCAGGCCTTCCGGGCCGTCCTCCACCACCGTCACCCGGGTATGCGGGTAGCGGCGGTTGAAGCCTTCGAGCACCTGAGGCAGGTAGCACAGCAGCGGATCGACGCTCATCCCCACCCGCAGGCGCTTCTCGCCGTCAGCGCTCATGCCGCGCAGCTCGTCAAACGCGTTGAGCAACTGATTGGTGGCGGCGTCTATTCGCCGGTAAAACAGCTCGCCGACCGCCGTCAGGCGCACGCCGCGGTTGCTGCGCTCCAGCAGCCGCGCACCGATGGTCATTTCGAGCTCTTTAAGCACCCGGCTGAGCGTCGGCTGCGAGATGGCCAGCTTTTTCGCGGCCTCGTGCAAACTTCCACAGTGGACAATGTCTTTGAACATCGTCAGATGCGCCAGCTTTGGCATGGTTTTCATGGTTGATCTCCCTGGAAGTGAAAGGCATCAGCCGGAGCCGGCGATGCGGCTGTAATAGGCCTGTTTCATCATGCTGTCGTTCAGCAATTTATTGATGGTCTGGTCGAGCACCGGCGTGGTGACGGAGGCCGGCATCAGCGTGGCGGTGATCTCCACGTCGTCGTCGCCAAAGGGTTCGATATCCAGATGCGAGATAAAGCAGTTTTCCCCTTGCAGCACCTGTTTGAATTTGGCCAGCGCCTCACGCTGCTCATGCTCGAAGGCAATGACGCAAATCTGGTAGGTAGACTCGCCGTTAACGTCATTGAAGGGCTGTTTGTTGACCATATTGACCAGCGGGCGCAACAGGGTGTTGGCGGCGAGCACAAACAGCGTGGCGGCCAGCGCGTCACCGTACAGGCCGCAGCCGGCGCAGGCGCCGACCGCCGCGGAGCCCCAGAGCGTGGCGGCGGTGTTCAGGCCGCGGATGTTCATCCCTTCCTTCATGATGGCCCCGGCGCCGAGAAAGCCGACGCCGGAGACCACGTAGGAGATGACGCGCACCGCGCCGCCGCTGCCGTCGATGGTCATGGCCAGATGGACGAAGATCGCCGCGCTGGTGGCCACCAGCGTGTTGGTGCGCAGCCCGGCGGTGCGCTGGCGGAACTGTCTTTCGTAGCCGATGGCGGCGCCCAGGACGGACGCGGTCAGCAGCGTCAGCAGTGTATGAATGAAATGCATGATAATAACTCGATGTATTATCCGCTTATCATGAGCCACCCGTGGCGGGGTAACTCTTGATAAACAGGTAGTTAAGTTGGCGGGATTCCGTCCCGCCAGGCCAGGGCGGCGCTCAGTGCGCGGCGGCGATCTGCCGGCTGAGCGTCTCGCTGATTTTGTCCGTCAGCGGCTGCATCCCCTCGTGGGTGCGCGCCTCGCGGCGCTGCGTGATGTGATAGCAGCCGTCGAGGGTGCCGGCGCCCAGCAGGAGGACGCGGTCAGACATCATCACCGCCTCCTCTACGCTGTGGGTGACCAGCACGATGGAGCGGGTTTTGATTTGGCGCGTGCTCCAGATACGCAGCAGATCGCTGCGCAGGTGTTCGCCGGTATAGACGTCCAGCGCGGAAAAGGGCTCGTCCAGCAACAGCAGCATCGGTTCTACCGCCAGTGCGCGCGCGAAGCCGACCCGCTGGCGCATGCCGCCGGAAAGCTCGCGCGGGTAGGCGTCGCGGTAGGGCGAGAGCCCGACCAGATCGAGCATTTTCAGCGTCTGGGCTTCGACCACCTGCGGCGGCAGATCCTGCGCCTGCAGCCCGAAGGCGATATTTTGGTAGACGTTCAGCCACGGGAAAATGGCGAAGGTCTGGAACACCATGTTGATCTGCGGATTCGGCCCCGAGACTTTTTTATCCCCCAGCATCACGGTGCCCAGATCCGGCGCGATCAGGCCGGAAAGAATGCGCAGCAGGGTGGATTTACCCGAGCCGGACTGCCCCAAAATGCTGACGACCTCGTTGTCGTAAAGGCGCAAATTGATTTCATTCAGCACCAGACGTTTTTCTTTACCGGTAGGCTGAACGCTTTTGCTGACGTTATTGACCGTCAGCAGCGTGGTTTTTTTTACCAACATGATCTGTCTCCACCCAATTAAAAATATGAGCATGGAAAAAGGGCCGATATTTATCGCCGGGCAGGCGTAAAATAAATGCGGGTGCAAATAAGCCTGACCGTTATCGGACTGTTAATACGCTTATGCTGGAGGGGTTAGCCCATCGGGCGTGCCGGTGCGGCATGCGCGGAGGCCAGAGGCTGAAGGGTAAAGCGAAGGGATGCTATAACTGACTCATATCCTGACACTTTCAGGATGCAATGGGATGACTATTGCTCCTGTGACCTCAGCGATTCCAACAATAAAATAAACAACCAACTGTCGCCGTCCATATCATTCTCCCGTTATTTTTCGTGTGGCCATAATACGCGTGCCATAGCCTGTTATTCAATGTGGTTACGCCGAATTATGGCGGCAAAATGTAATTTAATATGAATGCGGGAAAGATTTTCTTTGTTCATTAAACGGGGCGTAAACGGAAGGTGCGAGAATGAATATAGGCATCATTTTATGGAAATATAAACCTGAATTAAACGAGAGAATAAGAGGCCAGCGGAAAGTCACATAATAAACCGGCCGGAGAGCGCCCTCCGGCCGGGATGAGGATCAGAACTGATACATGATGCCGGTTTCGACGATGTCGTCGGCGCCGGCGCCGACGGCGTTCTGCCGTTGCAGCAGGTTGAGTTTGTACTCCACGTAGGTCGACATGTTGGCGTTGAAGCTGTAATTCAGCGCCAGATCCAGGTATTTGACCAGATCGGCGTCGCCAATGCCGGGCAGGTTGCGGCCGCGCGTTTGCAGGTAGGCCACCGAGGGCGTGACGCCGGAATCGAAGTGATACTGCGCGACCGCCTCAATAGCGTCCGCGCGGGGGGCGAAGCCGGCGTAGCGATCGCCGTCGACGTAGGTCATGTTCTCGGTGCGCGCGTAGCTTGCCGCCAGGTAGAGGTTGTCCTGGTCGTATTTCAGCCCCAGGGTCCAGGCCCGGGCGCGATCGCCGTCAGCCAGGCCGAAGCGCTGTTGCGCCACGGTGCGCGCAGAGTTGGCGTAAGCGGCGCCAACGTTGAGCCCCACGCCGGTGTCGTAGGTGGCGGAAAAGGCGTAGCCATCGCCGTTTTGCGTCTGGATATCCTTCGCCCGTTGAGCGTCGTCTCCCCGATTCTTCCCCTGATATTGCAGGCCGAGATCCAGGCCGTCGACCAGACCACCCAGGCTGCGGCTGTGGTAGGTCAGCAGGCCGTTGGCGCGGCCGGTCATAAAGTTGTCGGCCGCTTCGTAGCTGTCGTTGCCGAATTCAGGCAGCACGTCCGTCCAGCCGGCCACGTCATACAGCAGGCCGTAGTTGCGGCCGTAATCCAGGCTGCCCCAGTGGCCGAACGTCAATCCGGCAAAGCCCAGGCGGGTATAGCTGTCGCCCGGCCCGGCGCTCTCCGGCTGATCGAGCCCTGCCTGATATTCCCATTGGCCATACCCCGTCAGCCCGTCGCCGATCTGCGTCTCGCCTTTGAAGCCGAAGCGGGTATAGGAGCGGTCGCCGTTATTGTCGGCGTCGCTGCTGAAGTAATGCACGCCGTTCAGTTGGCCGTACAGATCCAGTTTATTGCCGTCTTTATTGACGATTTCCGCGCCGGTGGCGGCCGCCGGCAGCAGGATGACCAGCGTCATCAGCACGCTTTTATGGTTCATTTCAGTTCCCCAAGTGGATGAAAACAGGGCCGTTAACCGGCTGATTGCGCTTGCGCGATTTTTTTGTACAGGCAGCTGCGGATCCGATCGGTGAGGTGCCGCAGGCTGTCCCGGTTGCGCGCCGCACGCGGGATATTGACGCTGAACTCGTCGTCGATCCGTTTGCTGGTCGCGTCCAGGATCAGCACCCGATCGGACATCAGCACCGCTTCTTCGACGTCGTGTGTCACCATCACCATGGCGCGCGTGCGCAGCCGGTTGTCTCCCCACAGCGTCAGCAGGTCGCCCCGCAGTTTTTGCGCGGTAAAGATATCGAGGGCGGAGAAGGGTTCGTCCAGCAGCAAGAGGTCGGGCTCTACCGCCAACGCCCGGGCGAAGCCCACCCGTTGACGCATGCCGCCCGAGAGCTCGCGCGGCCAGGCGTGCTCATAGCCGGTCAGGCCCACCAGGCGCAGCAGCGCTCCCAGCCGCTCGGCGATCGTCTGCGGCGGCAGCCGTTGCGCCAGCAGGCCGAAGGCGATGTTGTCGTACACCGTTAGCCAGGGATAGAGCGCGTAGGACTGAAACACCATGCCGACGTTGGCGCTCGGGCCGTCGACCGGTTTGCCCGCCAGCGTGAGCGTGCCGCTGTCCGGTGGGATCAGCCCGGCCAGCATGCGCAGCAGCGTGGACTTGCCCGAGCCGGATTGCCCCAGAATGGTGACGAACTCGCCGGCGTGCACGGTCAGCGTCACGTCGCGCAGCACGGGTTTGGGGCGCTTGTTTTCGCCGATAAACGTCTTGTTCAGCCGGCTGGCGCTGATAATTACCTCTTGAGTCAGCATGTTGTTCCCCCTTGATCAGTCATATTTGAATTTGGTTTCCGCGATGCGATACAGCGGTTGCCAGACGAAGATGATGCACAGCGCCACCAGCGCGCACATGGCGGCGCAGCCCAGCGCGGACTCCGGGTTCTTGCCGGCGTCGGTGACGACAGAAATGAACGCGCCCAGCCCGGTGGCGCTGAGGGTGGTGCTGCCCCACTGGATCACCTCGGCGGCGATGGCGCTGTTCCAGGCGCCACCGGCGGCGGAGATGATGCCCGTCACGATGTAGGGGAAAATCGCCGGCAGCATGTAGTAGCGCCACCAGCGGAAGCGGCGCAGCCCGAAGGTTTCGCTGACTTCGGTGATCTGCGTCGGAATGGCGGATACGCCGGCGATCACGTTAAACAACACGTACCACTGGGTGCCCAGCATGATCATCGGGATGGCCCACCAGCCGAGATCCTGATGATAAATGGCGATGAAGGCGGCGATCAGCGGGTAGAAAATGTTGGGCGGAATGGCCGCCAGGATCTGGATGATCGGCTGGAAGATCTTCACCAGCCGCGGATTCATGCCGATCCACACCCCCAGCGGCGTGAAGATCGCCACGCTGAGCAGCATGGCCGCGGCCACGCGCGCGGTGGTGAGCAGCATCCATTCCGGCAGCATGGCGAAGTACTGTTTGGGGAAGTATTCCCACAGCCGGTAACCGAACCAGACGCAGGCCAGCACCACGCCGAGATACCACAGGCTGCGCCACAGCCAGTTTCCCTTGGCTGCGAGCCTGAACAGGCGGTGCAGGCCGAGGGCGTACCACAGCCGCGGCAGCTTGAACAGCCACAGGTCAGCCAGCGCGCGCAGCGTGTGGCCCAGTGCCGCACCGACGTGCGAAAAGGCCAGACTGTTGTAGAACCACGGATTGCCGAACGGCCGGCTGGCGGTGACGTCTTCGTATTTGAAGCGCGCGGTGTAGCGCACCAGCGGGCGGAAAACCAGCTGATCGAGCAGCACGATGTTGGCGGCCAGCGCGACGATCGCATACAGGATCGCCGGCACGTTCTGCTGCGCCAGCGCTTCGGCAATATAGGAGCCGACGCCGGGCAGTTCGACCGAGCGATCGCCGACCGGAATGGCTTCGGAGGCCACCAGGGCGAACCAGGCGGCGGATTGCGACACCATGGCGTTCCACAGCAGGCCCGGCACCGAATAGATGAACTCCAGCCGCCAGAAGCGTTGCCACGGGTTGTAATTGAAGCTGCGGGCGGCTTCATCCAGCTCCTTGGGCACGATGCGCAGCGTCTGATACAGCGTCAGCATCATGTTCCAGGCCTGGCCGGTAAACACCGCGAAGATGGCGGTGCACTCCAGCCCCATCACGCTGTGCGGGTAGAGGTTGAGAAAATACACGGTCGTGAAGGTCAGGAACCCCACCAGCGGCACCGACTCCATAAAGTTGACGAAGGGCAGGATCACCCGGCGCAGCGGCGTATAGCGTGCGGCCAGCACGGCGAATACCACAGAAAACAGCAGCGACCAGGCCATGCCGAGGAGAAAGCGCATGCTGGTTCTGAGCGAATAATAAAGCAGGTTCCAGGCATCAAGACTAATGGCAGAGACGTTTTGTTCATTGAAGTCACCGTGCATGTCACCCCAGGCACGAATAAAAAAGGCAATGAAAAAAACACCGATGGCGATAACGATAAAGTCATTTAAATAAGACTTTCTGAAAACAGATGTACCCCGGTTATTTTGCATAACGCAATACCTTATTTTTCCCATAAGAAATCCGTCGGCGCTCGGGGAATATGCCCGGCGACACCAGATAAATACCGCCGTAGCGGCTGAGACAGACGTTGTTTTCGCAGCGGGGCGATGGGTGGGCCGGCAGAGTGGGAAAGGCCGTCAGAAGGGGAACGGTTGCCGCATTCCGTGTCTTTCAGAATGCAACGCGGATGGCATTATTGAAAGACGCCCAATAGCATTAGCGTAAAACTAAAACTTTCATCGCCCATGGGGCCCTCCTCGGTTTAAATATGGCAGGGAGAGGGTAATGTTTTTCGCCAATAAAAAGCAATTGGCGCCGCGCGGTTTTTACGGTTGATGTGTAACAGGATAAATATTCATTTTTTAATCGCTATATCCGGAAAATAAATTAACGCATGGTGATGGCAATAAAGACGGGAAAAATAAATCGCGGCGAAATAAAACGGCGCGCCTGAAGGGTGCGCGCCGCCGTAAATCAATAAACCTGCCTGCCGTTGATGCCAGCGGGGAAAATGCCGGTGGCGAAAATATGCCCGTTGGCCTGGATCTGGTCGTCGGGCAGCATCTCCAGCGGGAACTCGGCGGCCAGGCAGCTGAGAAAGGCATTGCGATCGTCCGTGGTGGTAAAGCCAATCAGATCGTAGAACAGCAGCGAGGCGATCAGCTGGCGATGTTCCGGGATGCGCCGCAGCAGCGCCGCCGACGGGAACGGCAGGTGGAAGAAAAACGCGCAGGCGTTAAGCAGCCCTTGCTCCTTCAGCGCCTGGGCGCAGGGCAGCAGCTGGTAGTCGTCGATGCAGACGGTATCGCCGGGGCACAGGTGCTCGCAGGCGATATCGGCAAACCGGCGGTTCAGCTGCCGATAGGCGCGGTAGTTTTCCGGCGTGAAGTGCGCCTTCTCCGGCTGGTTGTGGAACACCGGCCACAGGCCGTCGTGGTAATAGCCCTGATAGTGGCGGCGAAACTCCTCGATCGACAGCGGAAAGGTCACCTGATCGTAACCGGCGCGCTGCCGGCAGCTGATCGGGCGCTGCGCGAAATTCTGCACGTCGCCGTTCCAGCCGAGCCACAGCCCCGGTTCGGCATCGGTCGCCAGCGTCTGGCCGGCGCAGGCCAGATCCTTACCGTCGCACTGCTTGTTGGAAATCAGCACCAAACGAGACATGGGGGCCTCCTCATCAGTGAAGGGCGCGCAGGGCGTGTGCCGAACCATCGGCGCGCCAGGGTGCTTGCAGGGCGGGCAGCGTGACGCGCAGGCCGCGCAAGGCCGGATGCGCCAGGCAGCAGCGCGTCAGCCAGCTTCCCAACCCGACGCCGCGGTATTCGGCGCTGATGAACAGTTCGCTCACCGAGGCGAAGGTGGCGTAATCGGTCACCATGCGGGCGAAGCCGAGCAGGTGGCGCTTGCGGTACAGGCCAAAGCACAGGCCGTGGTACACCAGGCGCTCGGCCGCCGCCCGATCCGGCAGGCTGAGAAAACGTTGGATCGCCTCGATATCCAACAATTGCCGATCGGTGCTGATATGAAAAACGCCTTTACGCCAGCAGAGTAGCGGCTGCACGGGCGCTCGTTGCGGTTGCATATTCATGATTATCCTTAGGTTAATGAACCGGGGGGTTACAGCATCCAGCCGAGTTCGGCGGCGGTGACCTGTTCCTCGAAGCGGCGCAGTTCGGCGCTTTTGCAGGTGTGCCACAGGGTGCAGAACGCCGGGCCGAGCAGCTCACGCAGCGGATCGCTGTGGCGGAACAGCGCCAGCGCCTCCTGTTGGCCGAGCGGCAAGGGCGCGGCGTTGTCGCTCTCGCAGCCGTTGGCGGCGGGCGGCAGCGGCAGCGGCTGTTCCAGCCCGTGCAGCAGGCCGCCGAGCATCACCGCCAGCGCCAGATAAGGGTTGGCGTCGGCGCCGGCCAGGCGGTATTCGATGCGCTGGTTGGCGCTGTCGGCGCAGGGCAGGCGCAGCGCCACCGTGCGGTTGTTGTGGCCCCAGGAGGCGCGCAGCGGCACGTGCATGCCGGGGCGGAAGCGGCGAAACGCGTTGATGTTGGGCGCCAGGATCGCCATCGACGCCGGCATCAGCGCCAGCATGCCCGCCATCGCCTGCTGCATGTTGTCGCTCAGTTCGCCCGGCGCGCCGGTCAGCAGGTTCTCGCCGTGCTCGTTCTGCAGGCTGATGTGGAAATGCAGCCCGCTGCCGGCGGCGTGGGCGCAGGGCTTGGCCATAAAGCAGGCGTGCTGGTGATGTTGCTCGGCAATCTGCCGCGTCAGGCGCTTTAGCGCCATGATCTGGTCGCAGGCTTCCAGCACGCGCCGGCTGTGATGCAGATTCAGCTCGTATTGGCCGGAGGCGGCTTCGGCCACCACGCCGGTCAACGGCAGGTTTTGCAGGCGGGCGTGCCGTTCGATGTCGCTCAGCAGCGCATGGTGGCGCTCGGGCGCATCCACCGCGAAGCTCTGCGTCGGGCAGGTTTCCGCCGCGGCGGGGTGCTGCGGATCCTGCAGGTAGAACTCCAGTTCGGCCGCCACCACCGGGAAGCAGTTGCGCTCGTGCAGGCGCTTCAGCACCCGTTGCAGCACCACGCGCGGCTCCAGCTCGCAGGCGCCGCCGTCGGCATTTTGCATCGTCAGCAGCAACTGGGCGTGGCGTTCGGGATCGCGCGCGCAGGGGCGCAGCGTGCCGGGCACCGGCAGGCACAAGCGGTCCGGTTCGCCCGCCCGCTGCCCCAGCCCGCTTTCTTCAATCACCCGGCCGTGCAGATCCAGGGCGTAGATCGACAGCGGGAAGTAGCAGCCTTTCTCCAGCCCAAAGGCTTCGGCGATCGGCAGCCGCTTGCCGCGCAGTTGGCCGTTCAGATCGTGCAGATAAATATCCAGCTGTTCGGTCTGCGGATAGCGCTGCAGGTAGTGTTCCAGCTCTTTGTGGAAGGCGCGCGTTGGCGAAGCGGGCAGCTCCGCCAGCAGCGGATTGAAGCCGATGATATTAGAATGCATGGCGCGCTCCAGAACGACGACCGGTCACGGCCAGAGGCAGGGATAAACGCATGGGACAACTCTCTTGTGAGGCCATAGCGGCGATGTGAAAAGGGTATCTGCGGCGGCAAAAACTGTCTGTAAAAACGCCGTAACGTTAACGGGGCGCGGAATAAAAATGCCGTAAAGAGCGTGGCGGCGTTGGCGGGTTGGCCGCGCCGGCACGGTCTATACTGGCGAGACGGGCCGTTGAAGGAGAGATAACGATGAAGAGAATAGGGCTGCTTATCGCCGCGCTGGCCGCGTTCAACGCCACCGCGTCTTCCCCACAGGCGTGGGCCGAGAGCGAAAGGGCGATGCGCGCCGCCTGCCTGAAAGCCAGCGGGCTAAAAAACGCCAGGGTGGAAGGGGCGATCGTTCACTACGGCGACGACGTCGGCTATTCGGCGCTGTTTATCGGCGGGCGCTACCCGCAGCCGTTTATGAAAAACAAGCCGGGCAGGGAGCTGTGCTTATATCAGCGCGCTACGCAGAAGGCGGCGGTGCAGGCGGTGCAGGCGGTGGAGGGGAGCAACGCGTCTGCTCAACCTTGATGCTTGATGAGGTAAATAAAAATACAGCCCACGGTGGTAATAATGGCCTCTACGAGTAAAAGTATAAAATCCATCGCCAGCCATTTCTGTAGCTCAGGAGAGGCGGTTTTTTGCACGAAATCATAGGTTTTCGCATCGAGCCAAACCTGACCCCTAATCTTGATTTTTTTCCTCTTCAGGATCCAAAGAAACCACTGTACCTTCAATGAGGTACCTAGCATGCCGAGGCCGTCGGCAAAGGCGAGGTAGGGCGGAATAAAATGTCCACTGCCGGCGTAATGTTGATAGAACGCGTCAAACTCTTTTTTATGGCGACGGTAGCCAATGAATTGGATGCAGGCGCTTAAAACCAGCAGCGTTAAGCATAATATGACAAGGGTTTTCATTGAGCAGCCTGAATCACGACATTCTCGCTATTATCATAAAGATCAATGCCATGATGAAGAGCACGCCTTCCAGCGCCAAAAGCGTGCCGTTGTTTTTCATCCAGGTCTGCAAGCGTTCAGATGATGAAAGACGAACAAATTCATAGGTCTTGGCGGGAAGATATTGGTTTTTCTTTACCTTGATTTTCTTCCCGCAAAGGATCCATCTGAACCATTGGGCTTTGATGGAAGTACCTAAAGAGCCAAGGCCATCGGCAATCGCGACGTGAGCAGGGACAAAGTGGCCCTGTTGGGTATAGCGTTGATAAAAAACATCGAACTCGCGTTTATAGCGACGAGAGTAAATATATTGAACAAGCCAACAAAGTAAGAGCAGCACGGCTGCAATAAGTGATGCTGTTTTCATAAGCCACCGGCTAAGGTTCAAGGGGCGTTATGCCTTGCTCAAAAAAGCAAAGATACACATCAACGCCAAACACCCCATTTTCAGCACGCTTAAGATGAAGTCTTTTCGAAGCCAGTTTTTGAGGCGTTGAGATGTGTTTTCATTCACGAATTCGTAGGTTTTTGGGCTCAGAAAAGCGTTTTTCCCTATCTTTATTTTTCTGCCATTCAATATCCAACGGAACCATTGCGCTTTGATAGATACACCGAGCAAACCAAGGTTATCCGCGAAGATGACAAATGGAGGCAAGGGATGGGCGCTTTGTACATAACGTTGATAGAATTCAGAAAATTCTTTTTTATAGCGCCGATAGTAAAGGTACTGAACCAGGGCGCTAATCAATGTCAGAGTGAAGAACAGGACGATAGCGATTTTCATTATTCACCAAAAATGAAACCAGTAATGCTGTCGGCGGCTACACCGCCACCCCAACTGCCAGCTGCGCCACCCAGAGCAGCGCCTGCTATACCGCAAGCTAAAATACCGGTACCAAACGTGGAGGCGCCTAAGACGATACTACAAGCTGTCATTGCTAACATCGCACCACCTTCACCCCCCAAAATCCCCGCCGCAGTACTTGCCGCAAAATGACTGTATCCCTTCACCGCGATCTTGGCGCACTCCTGTTCACGGCCGGTGGTGCAGGCGTTGTAGACGTCGTTGGTGGTGTTCAGCCCACTCAATCCGATGCCGATCCAGCCGCCGGCTTTCATAAACTTGGCCGCACGGCTGGCGCTGTCGACGTAGTTCGAATAGCCCTTGATGGCACCGACGCCGGCAGTGCTCCATTCATGCACCAGCGATTTACTGGAGAGCCCCAGCGCGTGTTTGATTTGCGCATACTCTTTCATATTGAGTTGAGCACGAGTAAGGCGATTCAGTAATGGTTTTAATGTACCGAACAGCCGCGCCCGTTCCACCTGAAACTGCGTGCCAATCAAAGCGCCACTCGTGCGGAACTGATTTTGGTAGGTTTTTTCAATCTCGACCAGGATATTTTTGATCTGGCTGAAGTAGCGTTCTCCGGCATCCGAAGCCAGCCCGACGACCGTTTCCCCATAGCTGGTGAAGGCGGCGATAGCGGCGTAATTGCGGTGCAAGAAGGTGGAGAAATCGCTGTCACCGGCTTTCACCGCTTTGCTGGTGCGGCTCTTGGCCTGCATCAGGGCGGCGATCTGCGTAGATTGATTATGATTGCGCGGATCGGCGACGATCAGCATTTGCCCCGGTTGAACCAGCGGCGTATCGGCATTGAGCTGCATAAAAAAGCGTGCCGCTTCCGATGGCTTGCCACCGAACAGGTAGTTGGCGTGGAAGGCGAGCGGGCCGGTTTGTTGGGCGATGCAATAGCCCGGTGCGATGCTGCTGGACTTCTGTTCCATGTCGAAAAGCCTCCTTATTTTTAGGAAACTTAACATTTTCTACAGGGTGGTAACAGGTTCTGGCTCACGCTCTCGATCGGAGAATCATCTGAAAACAGCGGTATTTCGCTAAATCTGCCACTCCTTTCCTCTTTTCGATTGAATTGCTGAATGGTGTCTTATCGGTTTCTTTTGCGAGCTGCCAGGCAAAACGCCAACGGCGGTCTGGAGAAAATTATATATTCCGGTCTATCGTCTTGCCATAGATTGTACTCTATAATCAGGAGATGCCATGTGGACGGTAATGACAGCGGAAGAGTTTGATCGGTGGCTCTGTGAGCAGGATGAATCGACGCAGGAAAAGGTGTTGGCCGCGCTGGTGATGCTCGAGCGTGCAGGGCCTTCTCTTCGGCGGCCTTTTGTCGACGTGCTGAAAGGCTCGTTGCATCCCAACATGAAAGAGCTGCGTATTCAGCACAAAGGGCGGCCGATTCGCGCTTTTTTCGCCTTTGATCCGGCGCGGCAGGCGATTGTGCTGTGTGCGGGCGACAAAACGGGTAATGAGAAGCGGTTTTATAAAGTGATGCTGCCCATCGCGGATGCGCAGTTCACCCAATATTTGATGTGTTATTTCAAGGAGTAACCCATGAGCACCTTAAAGCAACTGCTGGCCTCCCGCACCCCGGAGAGCCGCCGGCGCATCGAGGAAATGGCCGAAGAGATGCTGTTTGAAGCGCACCTGCACCAGCTGCGGGAAGCGCTGAATATTTCCCAACAGGAACTGGCGAAAACGCTGGGCATTTCCCAGCCTTCGGTCGCGGCCATCGAAGGGCGCGGCAACGAGCTGAAGATTTCGACCCTGAAACGCTACGTGGAAGCGATGGGCGGCACGCTGCGCCTGGACGTTGAGCTGCCGGGCGGCAAGCACGTCGGGTTTACGGTCTAAGCGCGGGCTGCGCGCCACTCTCCGCCATTTCCCGTTCGATCACGGTCGCCAGCGCCTGCGCGGCGGAAGAGAGTTGGTGCTGCGCCAGGCGGATCAGGCCCACGCGCCGTTCGATGATCGGGCCGATCAGCGGCACGCAGACCGCCCCCAGCTCATCCATCTGTTGCTCGCACAGCGCCGGCACCGCGCTGGCGCCGAGGCCGTTGGCCACCATGCGCCCGACCGTCACCAGCTGGTGGCTTTCAAACGCCACCTCCAGCGTTCGCCCGCTGCGGGCCAGTTCCTGTTCCAGCAGCAACCGCACCGCCGATGGCCGCTGCAGGGTGATGAAATCCAGCGTCAGCAGCTCCTTCCAGCTTACCTGCGCCTTGCGCGCCAGCGCCGAATCCTTCGGCACCACCGCCAGAAAGCGATCGCGGCACAGCGGGGTGAAGTGCAGGGTGTCGCTCGGCTCCGGCTCGAAGGCGATGCCCATCTCCACCCGCCCTTCGCGGATCATTTCAAACACCTGCTCGTTGATGACGTCGTGCACCGCCACGTTGATGCCGGCGTAACGATCGCGAAATGCCTTGAGGATCGGCGGCAGCGGGTTGCCGGCGAACGACGGCATGGCGGCGATCGCCACCTTGCCCATCTGCAGGGTGAAGCGCTGGCGCATCGCCTCTTCCGCGTTGTCCCAGTCCGCCAGCAGCTGGCGCGCCATCGGGAAGAAGGTTTCCCCCTCCGGCGTCAGCGTCACCCGGCGGGTGGTGCGCAGCAGCAGCGGCCCGCCCAGCGCGTCTTCCAGCCCACGGATCGCCAGGCTGAGCGCCGGCTGCGAAATATTCAGCCGCTCGCTGGCCTGGGCGAAGTTCAGAGTGTGAGCTACCGCTAAAAACGCGCGTAACTGTTTGATGCTCATTTTCATTTTGGTTGGCGTTAACTCTTTGTTAATTGTCGGTTAACGTGTGATTAATAAAAATTCTAAATGAATGAGGCATAAAAACAAAATTAACAAATCATTTTTGTGACCTGAAGATGCCCTCACGCAAGCCAGGGCATTTCGCCCTGCGCCGCAACATGCAGGGGCAACGATATGGCAGGGCTCGACAAACGCGTCGGCAGCTACCAGGAAGCGCTGGCAGGCCTGACGGACAACATGACGGTGCTGGCGGGCGGCTTTGGCCTGTGCGGCATCCCGGAAAATCTGATCGAAGAGATCCGCCGGCGCGGCGTGCGCGGGTTGACGGTGGTCTCCAACAACTGCGGCGTCGACGGGTTCGGCCTCGGGCGGCTGCTGGAAACCCATCAGATCCGCAAGGTGGTGGGATCTTACGTCGGCGAAAACGCGCTGTTCGAGCAGCAGGCGCTCAGCGGCGAGCTGGAGGTCGATCTCACGCCGCAGGGCACGCTGGCGGAGAAGATCCGCGCCGGCGGCGCCGGTATCCCGGCGTTCTTCACCGCCACCGGTTACGGCACGCCGATCGCCGAAGGCAAAGAGGTGCGCGAGTTCAACGGCCGCCCCTACATCATGGAAACCGCCATCACCGGCGATTTCGCCATCGTGAAAGGCTGGAAGGCCGATCACTTCGGCAACGTCATCTACCGCCACACTGCGCAGAACTTCAATCCGCTGATGGCGACCGCCGGGCGCATCACGGTGGTGGAAGTGGAAGAGATCGTGGCGCCGGGCGAACTGGATCCGGCGGCGATCCATACCCCCGGCATCTACGTCGATCGGCTGATCCAGGGCACCTTCGAGAAGCGTATCGAACAACGCACCCTGCGGGCATAAGGAGAATTCGCATGCTTACCCGGGAACAAATGGCGCAGCGCGTGGCGCAAGAGCTGAGGGACGGTTACTACGTCAACCTGGGCATCGGCATCCCGACGCTGGTGGCCAACTATGTGCCGGCGGGCATGGACGTGATGCTGCAGTCGGAAAACGGCCTGCTGGGGATGGGCGAGTTCCCGACCGAGCAGCAGCTGGACGCCGACATGATCAACGCCGGCAAGCAGACGGTCACCGCGCGCCTCGGCGCGTCTATTTTCGATTCGGCGCAGTCGTTCGCCATGATCCGCGGCGGCCATGTCGATCTGACCGTGCTGGGGGCGTTTGAAGTGGACGTCGAGGGCAACATCGCCTCGTGGATGATCCCCGGCAAGATGGTCAAGGGCATGGGCGGCGCGATGGATCTGGTGGCGGGGGCGGAGAACATCATCGTGGTGATGACCCACGCCTCGAAGGGCGGTGAGTCCAAGCTGCTGCCGCGCTGCACGCTGCCGCTGACCGGCGCCCGCTGCATCCGCAAGGTATTGACCGATCTGGCCTACCTGGAAATTGAAGACGGCGCCTTCGTGCTGCGCGAACGCGCGCCGGGCGTCAGCGTGGCGGAGATTGTCGCCAAAACCGCCGGCCGGCTGATCGTGCCGGATCAAGTGCCGGAAATGCGTTTCTGAGACGGAGGTGAATGTGCAACAACGTGAAGTGGTGATCGTGGCGGCGACGCGCACGCCGGTCGGCAGTTTTCACGGCGCGTTGGCGCCGTTGACGGCGGTGGAATTGGGCACGGCGGCGGTGCAAGGGCTGCTGGCGCAAAGCGGGGTGGCGCCGCAGCAAATTGATGAAGTGATCCTCGGCCAGGTGCTGACCGCCGGCTGCGGGCAGAATCCGGCGCGCCAGACCGCGCTGAATGCCGGGCTGCCCGTGACGACGCCGGCGCTGACCATCAACAAGGTGTGCGGCTCTGGTTTGAAGGCGGTGCATCTGGCGGTGCAGGCGATCCGCAGCGGCGACGCCGAGGCGGTGATCGCCGGCGGCCAGGAGAGCATGAGCCAGTCGCCTTACCTGATGGCCGGCGCGCGCGCCGGTCTGCGCCTCGGCCACGCGCAGATGGTGGACAGCGTGATCCACGATGGCCTGTGGGACGCGTTCAACGACTACCACATGGGCATCACCGCCGAGAACTTGGCGGAGAAATACGCCATCAGCCGCGCCGAGCAGGACAGCTTTGCGCTGCGCTCGCAGCAGAAGGCGCAGGCGGCGCAGCAGGCCGGGCGTTTCGCGCAGGAGATCACGCCGGTGACGGTGCCGCAGCCGAAGGGCGAGGCGCTGCTTGTTAAGCACGACGAGCAGCCGCGCGACACCAGCCTGGAGGCGCTGGCGCGGCTGCGCCCGGCGTTTCGCAAGGAGGGCACGGTGACCGCCGGCAACGCCTCGTCGCTCAACGACGGCGCCGCCGTGGTGTTGCTGATGAGCGCGGAAAAAGCCGCTGCGCTGCGCTTGCCGGTGCTGGCGCGCATTGCCGGTTACGCCTCGTCGGGCGTCGATCCGGCGATCATGGGCATCGGCCCGGCGCCGGCCGCGCGCCGCTGCCTGGAGAAAGCCGGCTGGCGGCTGGAGGAGGTCGATCTGATCGAAGCCAACGAAGCCTTCGCCGCGCAGGCGCTGGCGGTGGGCAAAGAACTGGGCTGGGAGGCGGAGCGGGTCAATGTCAACGGCGGGGCGATCGCGCTGGGGCATCCGATCGGCGCGTCCGGCTGCCGCATTTTGGTGTCGCTGCTGTACGAAATGCAGCGCCGCGGGGTGAACAAGGGGCTGGCGATGCTGTGCATCGGCGGCGGGCAGGGCGTGGCGCTGGCGGTAGAGCGCCCGTAAACAACCGAGGAGGGCACGATGCAGTCATCTGACTATGCGGTACTGGGCGCCGGATTGATGGGGGTGGGCATCGCCACCCACTTTATTCGCCACGGCCATGAGGTGCTGCTGTACGACCCGGATCCGCAGCGCCTGGCGGAAGCGCCGGCGGTGGCGAGCGGCATTCTGGCCGAGCTGAGCAGCGTCGGGCAGTTTGATAACGCTGAGCGCGACGCGGCGCTGGCGCGGCTGCGCGTGACCGGCGATCTGAACGACGTGGCGCGCGCCCGGCTGCTTATCGAGGCGATCCCGGAACGGCTCGAGCTGAAGCACGCGCTGTATGAGCAGTTGGAAGGGCTGATCGCCGACGACGCGGTGATTGCCAGCAACACCAGCGGCCTGCCGCCGGACGAGCTGGCGGCGCGCATGACCCACCCGCAGCGCCTGCTGATCGCCCACTTCTGGCACCCGCCGCACCTGATCCCGCTGGTGGAGATCGTACCCGGCCGCGCCACCGATCCGCGCCATCTGGCGGCGATGCAGGTGCTGCTCGGCGGGATGGCGCTGGAGGCGGTGCTGCTGGAGCGCGCCGCGCCGGGGTTTGTCGGCAACCGGCTGCAGTTTGCGGTGCTGCGCGAGGCGCTGCACATCGTCCACAGCGGCATCGCCAGCGCCGAGGTGGTGGATCAGGTGATGCGCGCCTCGCTGGGGCGGCGCTACGCCATGGTCGGCCCGCTGGAGGCCGCCGACATGACCGGGTTGCCGACGGTGGCGGACATCGCTCGCCACCTGTTCCCGGAACTGGCGACCGGCGACGAGATGATAGCGCTGGTGGAACAGCGGCTGCAGCGCGGCGATACCGGCCAGCGCAGCGGCCGGGGATTTTATCTTTGGGATGACGCACGCAGGGAACGCATTCAACGGCGACGGGCGCATCAGCTGCGCTTTGCGCTGAAACCGTAATTTCGCACTCCGTACCTGACAATAACAACGATACTGAGGTGACCGATGAGCGTTTTGATTGCCCTGGCAGCACTGGGATTACTGATGCTGGCCGCCTACCGCGGCTACAGCGTGATTTTGTTCGCCCCGATCGCCGCGCTGGGCGCGGTGCTGTTGACCGATCCCGGCGCGGTGGCGCCGACCTTCACCGGGCTGTTTATGGAGAAGATGGTCGGCTTCGTGAAGCTCTACTTCCCGGTGTTCCTGCTGGGGGCGGTGTTCGGCAAGCTGATCGAGCTGTCCGGCTTCTCCCGTTCGATCGTCGCGGCGGCGATCCGCATTCTCGGCCGGCGTCACGCCATTCCGGTGATCGTGCTGGTGTGCGCGCTGCTGACCTACGGCGGGGTGTCGCTGTTCGTGGTGGCGTTCGCGGTCTATCCGTTTGCCGCCGAGCTGTTCCGCCAGAGCGGTATCCCCAAGCGGCTGATCCCGGCCACCGTGGCGCTCGGCGCCTTCTCCTTCACCATGGACGCCTTGCCCGGCACGCCGCAGATCCAAAACATCATCCCGACCAGCTTCTTCGGCACCAATGCCTGGGCCGCGCCCTGGCTGGGGCTGATCGGCTCGCTGTTCATCATCGCGGTCGGTCTGCTGTATCTTGAACGCCAGCGGCGTAAGGCGCAGCTGAAGGGAGAAGGGTACGGTACCGATCTGCTGAACGAGCCGGAAACTCCGGACGACATCAACCTGCCGAACCCGCTGATCGCTATCCTGCCGTTGATTTTGGTCGGGGTATTCAACCTTGGCTTCACCCATTGGATCCCGCAGTGGTACGGCGCCAGCCACGAGCTGACGCTGCCGGGGCTGGCCAAGCCGATCACCACCGACGTGGCGAAGATCACTGCCATCTGGGCGGTGGAAGCGGCGCTGGTGTCGGGTATTCTGCTGGTGGTGGTGTTCGGCTTTCGCAATATTCGCGGCCGGCTGGCGGAAGGCAGCAAGACGGCGGTCGGCGGCGCGATCCTGGCGGCGATGAACACCGCCTCCGAATACGGCTTCGGCGCGGTGATCGCCGCGCTGCCGGGCTTTTTGGTGCTGTCGCAGGCGCTGTCGGCGATCCCCAATCCGCTGCTGAACGAAGCGATCAGCGTCACCCTGCTGGCCGGCATCACCGGGTCGGCCTCCGGCGGCATGAGCATCGCGCTGGCGGCAATGGCCGATAATTTCGTTGCCGCCGCCCACGCCGCGCATATCCCGCTGGAAGTGCTGCACCGGGTGGCCTCGATGGCCAGCGGCGGCATGGACACCTTGCCGCACAACGGCGCGGTGATCACCCTGCTGGCGATCACTGGCCTCAGCCACCGGCAGGCCTATGGCGGCATCTTCGCCATCACCCTGATCAAGAGCGCCGCGGTGCTGTTCGTGATCGGCGTGTTCTACCTGACCGGCATTGTTTAAAGGAGCGATACCATGAGTGTACAAGGCAAAACCGCGCTGGTGACCGGCTCGACCAGCGGCATCGGCCTCGGGATAGCGTCCGTGTTGGCCGCCGCCGGCGCGCGCGTGATCCTCAACGGCTTCGGCGACGTGGAGCAGGCGCAAGCGCAGGTCGCGCAGCTGGGCGCCGCGCCGGGGTATCACGGCGCCGATCTCGGCGATGCTGCCCAGATAGCGGACATGATGCAGTATGCCGAACGCGAGTTCGGCGGCGTGGACATTCTGGTGAACAACGCCGGCATTCAGCACGTGGCGCCGCTGGATCAGTTCCCGGTGGAGAAATGGAACGCCATCCTCGCCATCAACCTGTCGGCGGTGTTCCACACCTGCCGATTGGCGCTGCCGGGGATGCGCGAGCGCAACTGGGGGCGCATCATCAACGTGGCGTCGGTGCACGGGCTGGTGGCGTCGAGAGACAAGTCGGCCTATGTGGCGGCCAAGCACGGCGTGGTGGGGCTGACCAAGACGCTGGCGCTGGAGACCGCGCGCACGCCCGTCACCTGCAACGCCATTTGCCCCGGCTGGGTGCTGACGCCGCTGGTGCAGCAGCAGATCGACAAGCGCATTGCCGCCGGGACCGACCCGCAGCGGGCGCGCGATGAGCTGTTGGCGGAGAAGCAGCCGTCGCAAGAGTTCGTCACGCCAGAGCAGCTCGGCGAGCTGGCGCTGTTCCTGTGCAGCGATGCGGCGGCGCAGGTGCGCGGCGCCGCCTGGAACATGGACGGCGGCTGGCTGGCGCAGTAGTGAATTCTCTTTCCCGGAGCGCGCAACGCGCTCCGTCGTTATCTCCCGCCATGAGTTAATTCTCCTGCGTGACGGTTTACCTGCGGCAATAATATTTATTTGTTATTTGCTATCTTTATTTCCAGATAATAACGCCGGTTTATTTTGGGTGAAACGTGCGGATTGGTTTGTTTCGTGCTGCGGTTATTACATTATTTTTCTCTGCGTTACAGATGAACACGTTTTTGCTGAAATTAAATCCAACCTGAAATAATGGCAGGTTATGGCGTGAATTTTTATATCTTGCGTGCGCTGTTCACATCGGGTAATTATTTCCGCGTGGCTTAAGACCACCGTGTTTATAACAATAATTTTTTCGGGCAGGGGTAATAATGAGAAAAAATACAACGCCAATATTCATTGGCGGCGTCTTGCTGTCGGCGTTATCCGCCGGCGCACAGGCCGAGATCACCATTCTGGATAAAAACCCGCAGAGCAATGTGTTGCTGGCACCGCTCAGTTTAAAGGTGGGCGGCAGCATTCGCCCCGAGTGGATCTTCAATAACGGCCCGGAGCCGGGCTATGACAAAAACGGCCACGACGGCGGCACGCGTTTTCGCTTCAGCGGCGACTATGCGCTGACGCAGAACACCTCGATCATCGGCTATTACGAGTGGGGCGTCGATCTGGCGCACGCGCTCAGCTGGGACGGGCACTATAACGAAGACGGCAAGCGCGACTATCAGCGCCAGCTGTACGCCGGTTTCAAAGACGATCGTTACGGCACCCTGACCTACGGCCATCAATACGGCATCTATTATTCGGTGGTCGGCATCAAAAGCGACGTCTGGGATAACGATGGCCACGCGGGCGGCACCGGCATCGGTATTTCCGGCGACTACGATGGCGGCAATAAACCGAAAAACAGCATCAAGTACACCAATGATTTCGGGCCGGTAACGCTGTACGCCAACTATTTATTGCCGGAAGACGATCTGCACACCGCGGATAACCTGATTTATCGCCGCAAGGGCGGGGGCGGGCTGGGCTTCGATTACAAGGTGACGAAGGATTTCACCTTCAGCGCGGCCTACAGTTATACCGACGCGAAGATCAAAGACAATCTGTACAACGAAAAGGATTATCACCAGCAGCTGTCCGGTACCGCGTTGACCTGGCAGCCGAACAACTGGTACATCGTCGGCACCGCCAGCTACTACAAAGACTATGTGCCGAGCACCCGCCAGCGCATGCTGTCGCACTTCTTCGCCGGTGACGGCTACGGGTTGGAAGGCTTCGTCGGTTACACCTTCAATATCGACAAGCCGTTCCTCAAATCGATCCAGCCATACGTGGCGGCGGACTCGCTGCGGCTGAAAGGGGACGAGGCGTATCACGCCAACCACGTTTACCTCGGCGCGGGCACCACCATCGGTTACGGTCTGTCGGTGTATGTGGAGCGCACGCTGGCCAACAGCAGCGACAACGAGCCGGACTCCACCTGGATTACGGTGTTCTACGACTTCTGATTTTCACCTGCTCCAAGCCGGCGCCTGCGCCGGCTTTTTCACATGGTAATTGCGCCGCCCAGGGTTTCTCCAGAGGCGTTGCGCTCCGCCAGGTAGCGCGCCGGCGGTTTGCCTACCGCCTTTCTGAACATGGTGACGAAGCCGCTGGCGCTCTCGTAGCCCAGATCCAGCGCCACCGTCTGCACGCTCTCGCCCTGCGTCAAGCGCTGCAGCGCCAGCATCACGTGCAGCTGGCGCCGCCAGTGGCCGAAGCTCATGCCCATCTGTTGTTGCAAGGTGCGGCTGAGGGAGCGCTCGCTCATGCCGATGCGCTGCGCCCACTGCCCGAGGGTGGATTTGTCCGCCGGGCAGCTCAGCATGCCTTCGGTCAACTGCCGGATGCGCGCGTCGTCGGATACCGGCAGGTGCAGATTTTCGATCGGCGCGGCTACCAGCTGATCCAGCAACACCGCCGTCAGGCGCCCTTCGGCGCCCTGTTCGTCGTAGAGCGGTTCGAAGGTGGTGGCCTGCAGCAGCAGCTCGCGCAGCAGCGGCGAGACCGACAGCGTGCAGCAGTTTTGCGGCAGACCGGCGGCGGCATGTTGATCGACGAACAGGCAGTAGGCCTCGGTGGAGCCGGCGCCCTGGGCGTTGTGCAACACGTTGCCCGGCATCCACAGCGCGCACTGCGGCGGCACCAGCCACAGCCCGTTTTCCGCTTCGCAGCGGATCATGCCGCGCACGGTGTAAATCAGCTGCGCCTTCTGGTGGCGGTGCGGCTCGATTTCCCAATCCTGCTCGAGGGTCGAACCTTGCAGGGCAAACAGCGGGCGCGGCACCTGATCGATATCCAGACAGCGGCGGGGGATCTGTACTTTCATGAGAACAATTCTCAATTTGGCGGAATTGAAAAGTATTATGTCCTGATTGCGCAATGCGGTCTAGCGCCGGTGCCGATAAAGTAAGCGCCAGCCCTAAACCATTTCCTGAGGAAACTGATTATGTCATTGGATACCGCCGATTTTCCGCTGGTATGGATGCGCCAAAACGGGCGCGATACCCAGGCCGAGCTGGCCGAATTCAGCGCGCTGCTGGCGCGCGCCGAGCCTTTTGTCCTGATGACCGACCGCAGCGTCGGCGATGAAGGTGAAGAACACGATCGCGATGCCCGCACCCAGGTGGCGCTGTGGAAACGCGATAACCGCGAGGCGCTGAAGCTGTGGGTGAAAGGCATGATCATGCTGGAGCCGGACGACGCCAAACGCGCGGCGGCGGAAGAGTTCGCCGAATATGGCGCCAAGTTCTGGGGCTATCCGGTGCTGGTGGCCGCCGATGAAGCCGCAGGCCGGGTATTGGCGCAGACGTTATTGTTAAAATAAGGGGAATACCATGCACCAGCAACAGGTGATTGAACAGCTGCTGGCCTGGATCGAGCAGAGCCTGGATCAGCCGCTGACGCTGGACGACATTGCCGCCAAGTCCGGCTACTCCAAGTGGCATTTGCAGCGGATGTTCAAGCAACATACCGGCCATATTCTCGGCACGTACGCGCGCCGCAGAAGGCTGACCGCCGCCGCGCGCGAACTGCGCCTGACCGGCACCAGCGTGGCCTGCATCGCCGACACTTACCAGTTCGATTCGCAGCAGACCTTCACCCGTTGCTTCCGCAAACAGTTCGGTCTGCCGCCGGCCAGCTATCGCCGCAGCCAGGATTGGTCGAGCTATGGCCTGCAGCCGCCGCTGCGGCTGACCGAAACACCGTTGCCGCAGGCCGATATCGTGACGCTGCCCGCCATGCAGCTGGTGGGCAACACCCAGCGCCGCAGCTTTACGCTGGGGCAGCTGGCGGCTTCCAAGTGCGAGCTGCGCCGCCACGCCTGGCGGCAGCTGCTGCAGCCGCAGGCGCTGCCGGAGGTGGTATACGGCCTCACCAGCCTGGAGGTCGACCGGCAACGCCGGGGTAATCCGCGCATGGCCTATACCGCCGCTCTGCCGGACGAAGGGGCGATGGGGGAGCGGGTGACTATCGAACAGGGGGAGTATGCCCGTTTCACCTATCAAGGGCAGGCGGAAGGGTTACAAAACTTTATCGTGCGGCTGTACGACACCGCGATGCCGCAGATGAACGCCGTCCGCCGGCCGGGGCAGGATATCGAGCGTTTCTACCCGGCGCAGGAGGGCAGCTGCCCGCTCGGCGGCGCGGCGATCCGCTGCGAATATCTGATCCCTATTCGGCGGGTGGAAGCGTTGGCCGCCGCCGGTTAGACGGCGGTTCTCGCAAAAAATCGCCTTCGTGGCGCTTCAGGTTACAAAAAATTGCGATATTACATCGGTAATGGTTCACACTTTGATTGATGTGCACATATAATGCGCATCCGGTCAAATCCCCCCTGTTTTTCAGGCCGCAGCGCTTGGCTGCCGGCTGAAACCCATCGGGGTAAAAGTGGCCGTAGAAACCGATCCCCCTAATCGCCAGTGGCCTTGACCAACACGAAGATGAAAATGAGCATTCGCGCGTTATTAACCCTGTTTACGGCACTGGTTGCATTCAGCCAGGCTGCCTTCGCCGTCGTTTACCCGCTGCCGCCAAAAGACAGCCGTTTGGTGGGCGAAAATATCCAAATCACCGTACCGGAAGACAGCAAACTGCCGCTGGAAAGCTTCGCCGCCCAGTATCAGATGGGGCTGAGCAACATGCTGGAGGCCAACCCGGGCGTGGATCCGTTCCTGCCGAAGGCCGGCAGCACCCTGACCATCCCGCAGCAGCTGATCCTGCCGGACGCGCCGCGTGAAGGCATCATCATCAACAGCGCCGAGATGCGTCTGTACTACTACCCGAAAGGCTCCAACACCGTGGTGGTGCTGCCGATCGGTATCGGCCAGTTGGGTAAAGACACCCCGCTGAACTGGACCACCACCGTGCAGCGCAAGAAAGACGGCCCGACCTGGACGCCGACCGCCAAGATGCGCGCCGAGTACGCGGCCGACGGCGAGATCCTGCCTGCGGTGTTCCCGGCCGGCCCGGACAACCCGATGGGGCTGTATGCGCTGTATGTCGGCCGCCTGTACGCCATCCACGGCACCAACGCCAACTTCGGCATCGGCCTGCGCGTGAGCCACGGCTGCGTGCGTCTGCGCGCCGACGACATCAAGTACCTGTTCGAGAACGTGCCGGTCGGCACCCGCGTGCAGTTCATCAACGAACCGATGAAAGCCACCGTCGAACCGGACGGCTCGCGCTACGTGGAAGTGCACAACCCGCTGTCGGCCAACGAAGAGCAGCTGCAATCGAAAGATCCGGTGCCGCTGACCATCTCCGCCCCGGTCGGCAAAGTGCTGATGGACGCCGGCGTCAACCAGAGCGAAGTGGACGCGGCGATCAAGGCCCGTTCCGGTATGCCGGTGAAAGTGAACTGATCGCGGCGTAAAAGCCTCTGGCCCGTCATCACGGGTCTCGTGTCAGAGACTAAGGTCCAAACTCAGTTTGGACCTTTTTTTACATCGAATGAACCCGTTTTCGGGCTGCTGTTTCGACGGTGGACTAGAAGCGATAGGATGCGGAGAGATTTATTTGACGCGGCGAACCAGGCTGGATTTGTGCGGCGCTCGTTGCACTGAGGTAATACCTATTATCCAACACGTTTTCGGCACTTAACTGCAGATCCCAGCGTTTCCCGCCATAACCGATACGCACGTCATACCTCTGATAGCCGGGTAACGCAGTGGTGTTTTGATTGTCGGCGAAACGCTTACTTACTGCTGTTACACCGGCCTCACTGAACCAGCCTGACTTGTCTCTATAGCCTATATACAACTCACCGTTGCGCCGCGACACATTATTGGGGCGCTTGCCCTGGAATTGTTCCTCTGCTTTGAGAAACGAGGCATTTTGCAACGCCATACCGCCGCGCAGATAAAGGTTTGCTGTGAGGTTGGCGTTCATGCTCAGTTCCAAGCCATCGGTACGTTGCTGGCCCGTCAGTTGCAATATGTCTGGATTCTCCGGATCTCGGGTGCGGCGGTTATACATTTCAAGCCGGTAGAGGGAAAGCGTAGTGGTGACTTGCTGCTCCAACCAATCGCTTTTTACGCCAGTTTCAAATTGACGGGTATATTCCGGCGACAGGCGGTTATTTTTATTCTCTGGCGTTATGCCGATCAATCCGCCGCCGACGGGAGCATAGGTTTTGCTGAAAGACGTGTACAGAGCGTGTGCCGCAACGGGTTGCCATACCACGCCCAGCCTGGGGCTGATGTTGTTGTTGTTTCTGGACTCCTGAAGGTTTCTATCGTACCGATTGCTGGTGACGTGGAAGCGATCGCCGCGCAGGCTGGCGACGAGGTGCCAGTCATCTATTGCCATCTGGTTCTGCAGGTAGAATGCGCTATTTCGAACCTGATGGCGGCTGTGACTGGCCAGCAGCATATTACCGTCATGCTGTTGTCGTAATTTTTCTGGCGCGAATAGATTTTTGATAGGGAAGGGGCGATTATTGCGGTAGAGTTTTGGGTTGCGATTTTGCCAGCTTTGTTCAATGCCGATCAGAAGTTGGTGTTCGAATGCCCCAGCATGTACCAGCCCTTCGGCTTCAAGATTGCTGCTGATATTTTTGGCGTGCAGGTCTTGTTGCCATCGTGCGCGCCTGACGTTATCTCCGCTAACGCCAGTGACGTAGGTGTTATCGAACTGGCTATTGAGCGAGCTGAACATGAGCAGGTGACGCAATTGCCACTGGAGGTTCAGTTCATAATTCAGGCGCGAACGTAACGAGTGGAATCGGTCATGGATATAGTCGTTTTCGGTATCGCTGTATACACTGCCGATGGGGACGTTAGCGGGGCGACCGTTTACCGCTGGAATGCCGCGATCGGGCGTACGTTTGCTACTTTGATAATCGTATTGCAACAACCCATTAAGCCGCGGCGTGATTTTCCATAGTCCTGAAGGAGCCAGTAAGATTTTGTCGCGTGAGACGCCGTGGCGAAAGCTATTTGCCTTCTCCTGAGCGACATTAAAGCGAAAAATTGTGCTTTCATCGAGATCGTAGTTGATGTCGGCGTGCAGGCGTTTAAAACCGTATTCTCCTATTTGCGTAGTGACTTTCGAACCTTTACCTTTCTGCGGTTTCTTACTGATGCGATTAATAATTCCGCCACTGCTTCCTCGTCCATATAATACGGCGGCCGGCCCTTTCAGCACATCGATACGCTCAATATTGCTCAGATCGCGCGTATATTGCATATCATCACGAAACCCGTCCAACAGTAAGTCATTACCGGCGGAAAAACCGCGAATTTTGACGTTGTCAAAACGGGTGTCTCCACTGGCGTTAACGCCGGGAACGCCACTCAAAGCTTCGCTTAATGTTGGCTGGCCAAAGGCGGTGGCCTGGTCAACATAAACGCTGTCGACAGTTTGCGGTATCAGCTTTAATGGCGTCATGGTTCGGGTTGCGGTGGACGTTTCATTGATATGCGTACTTCTTTGCTCAATAACGAGAATGTTTTCCTCTTCTGATTTTGCTGAGTGGCAAGAAAACAATAGCGTAAGACACATGGCGATACGACGATTCCTTTTCATCTTATTTCCCTAGTGAATATATATTAATGGATTTTGCGCCAGTGCTTATATTTTATGTTTATAGGGCGTTTGTTCTTATTTAAAAATTATTGGTTGGTCTTGATTCATTTTTCTTGGTTATTAAAAGTGGTGCTCATGGGTTAATACATTGCCAGATAGGACAATAATGATTGTCTTACTCTGTTTCAACGCTGCATTTAGCGTGGTTTTTTGAATGGTACGAATATTTTGAGAAAGAAGTGTATAGAGGGGAGTCTTATTCTTTTACTCTCTGTGAAATATCCCGTTGCTCGAAGGTATAAAGGCCTGGAAGGCTCACAAGCGTTGAGGAATGGCGGCATGTCATTTTGAGGGGCGCAATGATTGTTGATGTCACTATTCTCACATTGCTCTCTCTGTTGTTGCCAAGTCAATATACCCGCCTCGCAATTATTCCAATAAAAACTATCGCTAATTAATAAGTTATATCTCTTCCGTTATCGCCTGCCATTGAAAAAATTCTCGCAAAAAATCCACACTGTGAAAATAAGATCACACAAGCGTAACAAAAGGTAAACAAACCCCTCCTATATTGGCTGCTTCGCTTTTGGGAGGGAGTGTCATGCGTAACTGGAACGAACCGAAAAAGAACAAAGCGCACATCGAACTGATCCCGATGATCGACGTGATGATGTTTTTATTGGTGTTTTTCGTCTTGATTAGCCTGAACGTCATTCCTGCGCTCGGGCTGAAAACGCAGCTGCCGTCCGCCGGCAGCGCGCAGCAACTGAAACCGCAGAAGAAAGCGATCATCACGCTGGGGGCCGACGAACAGCTGCAGCTGGATGGCCAGCCGATCGCGCTCGACGCGCTGGTCAACACGCTGAAGCAACAGCAGCAGGCCAACCAGACCACCACCATCATCGTCAACAGCGACAAGGGCGTGGCGGTCGAGCGGCTGGTGGCGGTGATGGACAACCTGCGCCAGGGCGGTTTCTTCTCCGTCTCCATCGCGACACGGAAGCTGTGACATGTATCTGCTCTATCGCTCACGTCATCTTTTCAGCTGGTTGCCGGCGCTGATTGTCGCCGGTTGCCTGCTGTTCGCCAGCCAGCAGGCGGCGCTGAAGATCCAGCCGCGCTACGACGAAACCGCCATCGAACTGGCGCTGGTGGAGCCTGAACCGGCGCCTGAACCTCAACCGGAAACGCCGCCGGAGCCCCAGCCAGAACCGCCGCCGCCCGAGCCGGAGCCGATCCCCGAACCGGTAGTGCCGGCGCCGGAACCGATCGTGGAAGCCAAGCCGGTGCCGAAACCGCAGCCGAAGCCCAAACCCAAACCGGTGAAAGAGAAAGCCAAACCGGTAGAGAAGCCTAAACCGACGCCGGCGCCCGCCGCCCCGCGCGCGCTGGTCAGCAAACCGGCGGCGCAGCCCGCACCGGCCGCCCCGGCGGCGCCGAAGGTGAATGCGCAGGCGATTGAAAACGGCTATCTGCTGGCCTTGCGCCGCGAGCTGGAACAGCGCAAGCGCTACCCAAGCGGGCGCCAGGCCTCGCTCGAGCGCCCGCAGGGCAACGTCGAAGTGTGGCTGGAGGTCGATCGCAGCGGGCGGGTGCTCTCTTCCGGCATCGCCAACAAAGCCGCCAGCATGTTGCTGAACCGCGCGGCGATGAGCAGCCTGCAAAGTATCAGTTCAGTAAAGCCGTTCCCGAGCGAGGCGTTCGCCGGGCAAACAACCAAAAGATTTACCGCGACGTTCAATTATCAGGCGCCTTAGCGCAAGGGTTAATCGTTTGATTTTTATGGGATGCACACAATGAAATCGTTTAATCGTTCTGGGATCTATCTGGCGGTGATGTCGGCGATGCTGCCGGGCGCCGCGCTGGCGGCCGACGCCACCGATGTCGGCACCATCAGCGTCAAGGGGCAGTCGCTCGGCGGCGGCATGATGGTGCAGGATGACAGCGCCAAGGCGCGCTCCACCGTCACCAAAGAAGCGATGGACAAAATGCCGTCGGCGGCCAACGCCATCGATAAGCTGAAATACACGCCGGGCCTGAACGTCAACAGCAACGACGCCAGCGGCCTGAGCGGCGTGGACTACACCATGCGCGGCATGAACTCGGATCAGATCGGCCTGTCGATGGACGGCATCCCGATCAACGACTCCGGCAACTACGCGGTATACCCGAACCTGCTGGGCGATGCGGAGAACCTGGAAGAGGTGTTCGTCACCCAAGGCTCCTCCGAAGCGGACGGCCCGCACATCGGCTCCAGCGGCGGCAACATCGGCCTGGTGACGCGCCGCCCGGCGAAAGACTTCGGCGGTTTCCTCAAGCAGACGCTGGGCAGCAATAATCTGAGCAAAACCTTTGCCCGCCTGGAGACCGGCGAATACAACGGTTTCAGCAACTGGATATCTTATTCGCACACCGAGGCGAAAAAGTGGCGCGGCGAAGGGCGTCTGTACTCCGACAAGTTCGAGATGAACTCGCTGTATGAAGACGGCAACGGCAACAGCAGCAATCTGGTGATGAAGTACAACCGCCAGAACAACACCAACTACAACACCCTGAGCAAGGCGCAGTTCCAAAACGATGGGCGTGGTACCGATTACGCCACCACGCCGGAGTACAACAGCAAAGGGCAGTTGAACAAGTATTACAAGATCGAACGCAACCCGTTCGAGAACTTCACGCTATCGTTCACCCAGAAACTGCAGCTGCGCGACGACCTGTCGCTGACCCTGCAGCCGTATTACTACTGGGGCAACGGCGGCAGTTTCAACGGCCAGACGGCGTCGGTATTGTCCAGCACGTCGGACAGGGCAGGGCAGTATGACCTCAGCAACCTGCAGTCCAACACCTATTACCGCCCGTCGTGGACCCAAACCTGGCGGCCGGGCATCACCACCAAGCTCAAGTGGGACATCAACGAGCAGCACAGCCTGGATATCGGCTACTGGTATGAGCGTGCGCGCCAGCTGCAAACCCAGCCGTTCATCAGCATCAAGGACGACGGCAACCCGGCGCAGATTTGGGGAAAACCTGGCGGCTCCGATCAGGTGAAGGACGCCAACGGCAATACGGTGCAGGGGCGCAACCAGTACACCATCACCCCGGCGCAGAAGGTGTGGTTGCAGGATACCTGGTTCGCCACGCCGGACTGGACCTTCGTCGGTGGCCTGGCCTATCAGTATGTGGAGCGCAAAGGGGACAACCGCGGCAGCCTGTACAATGTGCCGGAGAAGCGCAAAGCCACCTATCATGAATTCCTGCCGAACTTCAGCGCCAGCTATAAGGTGAACCAGGAAAACCAGGTGTTCTACAACCTGACGCGCAACATGCGCACGCCGCCCAACTACGTGCTGTACAACGTCGGCGACTCGCTCAGCACCAAGCCTGAGCTAAGCTGGAACCACGAACTGGGCTGGCGTTTCCAGCAAGAGGACATGCTGCTGAGCGCCACGCTGTTCTACATGCGCTACAGCGATCGCCAGATCTCCACCACCAACGCGGCCGGCGACTACGAGATGATGAACATCGGCAACGTGGAGAACAAAGGGCTGGAGCTGGAGTGGAGTGGTCAACTGCCGCATAACTTCAACTACTACACCTCGTATACCTACACCGAATCGAAGCAGAAGAACGACATCGTCAGCAACGGCGGGCTGCCGCTGCCGACTTCCGGCAAAGAGGTGCCGAACGTGCCGAAAAACCTGCTGAACATGACGCTGGGTTATGACGACGGGCTGTATTACGGCAGCGTCAGCGGCAAGTACGTCAGTGCGTTCTACGGCGATCTGACCAACGACGAGAAGATCGGTGGCCGCACGGTGTTCGATCTGGCGGCGGGCGTGCATCTGCCGGTGGACAAGAAAATCGTCAAAAGCGCCGCGCTGCGCTTTGGCATCAGCAACCTGTTTGACAAGGAATACCTGACCTCGGTGCGCACCACCACCTTCAACGCGGCGCCTTACGGCGGCGTGAGGGCCAGCACGCCGTATTACAACGTCGGCGAAGAACGCACCTTCAGCGTCTCGCTGGAAGCCACCTTTTAACTGAATGCCCCGCCGCCTGCCGGGCGGCGGGGAAGAGGACCCCTGTATGGACGCCAATCTGTTGCACGACATTATTTTCTACGTGATGTACGCCGCGCTGGCGATTGCGCTGGTGATCATCATCGAACGCACGCTGTACTTCGCCTACACCCAGCGCCAGGCGCGCCGGCTGGAGCAGGCGCTGACGCCGGACGTGCGCCGCGCCGCCGATCTGCCGGACGAGCTGACCCAGCGCAACAGCCTGCCGATGACGGTGATCGCGCCGGTATTGGCGCAGAAACACCGCGCCGGCGACCGTGAGGCGATCGGCGATCTGATCGACGCCCAGTACCTGCTGAGCAAGCCGCCGATGGCGCGCGGCCTGTGGCTGCTGGAAACCGTGGTCACCGCCGCGCCGCTGCTGGGGCTGCTGGGCACGGTGATGGGGATCATCGAAACCTTCAAGGCGCTGGCCGCCTCGGGGGTGTCCGAGCCGAGCCTGGTGTCGGCCGGGATGGGCACCGCGCTGTACGCCACTGGCCTCGGCATCGCCATCGCGTTGCTGTGCCTGGTGGCCAACAACTTCCTGCAGAGCCGCATGGAGCGCATCAACGAACTGCTGAAGGTGCTGCTGATCCGCGCCGGCCAACCGGCCAGCCGCCCGGAGAGCGGCAGCGGCGAACAATGGGTTGACAGCGGGGCGCCGCGCTATGCCTAATGGCCATCCAGTACGGCGGCCGCTCGGCCGCCTTTATACGGCATTGTGGGGCGGTTGTTTGTTGATGTTGAGCCAGAGCGCCGCGGCGCGTTTTGCTATTCCCGGCTATGAGCTGGTGTACACCGCACCGGTGGAAACCGCGCTGCAGGCCGACGATCTGCGCAACACCGCCGAGGTGTGGCGCGAGATGTTCGACGCGGCGAAAACCCGTATCGATCTGGGGCAGTTTTACGTGGCGAATCAGGACGGTTCGCTGCTGGACGGCGTGCTGCAGCACCTGAAGGCGGCCGGCGAACGCGGGGTGAAAATCCGCTTTTTGCTGGAAGAGAAGGGCCTTCGCATGTCTACCGCCGAGACGCTGGAACAGCTGAAAGCGATCCCCAATCTGGAGCTGCGCATCATTCCTTACCAGAAGCTGAGCGGCGGCATTCTGCACGCCAAATATCTGCTGGTGGACGGGGAGCAGGCGTTCGTCGGCAGCCAGAACTTCGACTGGCGCGCGCTGGAACACATTCACGAAACCGGGCTGCGCATCAGCGACGCCAAGGTGGTGGGGCAGATCCAGGCGATCTTCGAGCAGGACTGGCAGGCGCAGGCGCTGTTGGCGCAGGATAAGCCGGTGCCGCCGCTGCCCGATTCGCCGCCGACGGCGCAGCCGCAGGGCAACTATCTGGCGGCCAGCCCGCGCGCCTACAACCCGGCGGGGGTGATTGACTCACAGGCCGAGCTGCCGCGCCTGCTGGCCGGCGCCAAGCGGCGGGTGCGGGTGCAGGTGATGGACTACGCGCCGCTGTCGTTCGGCCCGGAACGCAGCCGCCCCTTCTATGCGGTGATCGACAACGCGCTGCGCAGCGCGGCGGCGCGCGGGGTGCAGATCGAGCTGATGGTGGCCAACTGGAACACCAAAAAGCCGGATATTGCCTGGCTGAAGAGCCTGGCGCTGGTGCCGAATGTGCAGATCAAGGTGGTGACCATTCCGCCGGCCAGCAGCGGCTTCATTCCGTTCGCCCGCGTCATCCACAGTAAGCTGATGACCATCGACGATGAGATTGCCTGGGTGGGCACCAGCAACTGGACCGGCGGCTATCTGAACAACTCGCGCAATCTGGAGCTGGTGATGCACAGCGCGGCGATGAGCGGGCGGTTGGACAAGCTGTACCAACAGCTGTGGAACAGCGTCTACGCCGAACCGTTGCGGCTGGATTACGACTACCCGCCGCCCAAGCCGGGCGGCGAGTCCTGATGGTCAGGGCGCGGTTAATCCCCGCGCCCTGTGTTTTTTAGCGCCGCCAGCCGGCCTTCTCCAGCGCCGTCACCAGCTGCTCGGCGCTCAACCCTTCCGCCCGGTGGCCGTTGCCGCTGACGGTATTGGCCGCCAGCAACGCATTCACGATCGCTTCCTCCACCGCTTCCGCCGCCGCGGCGAACAGCGCCGAAATATAGTCGTTGTTCACCATGCGCAGCGGCGTGGTGAAGGCGCCTTTATTGGCGTAGTCGGCGGGCGGCAGGCCGTCGTTGCCGGTAGCGAAGGCGATGAAAATGTCGCCGCTCGAATCCTCGGTGCCGCCGCCGGTGCGGGCGATGCCGATGCTGGCGCGCTGCGCCAGCCGCGCACACTGGTGCGGCAGCAGCGGCGCGTCGGTCGCCAGCGCCACCACGATGGAGCCCATGCCGGGATGCGGCAACTGCGGCGTGAACGGCGAGGGGAGATGCCCCAGGTGCCGGCCTACCGGATAACCGCCTACCAGCAGCGACTCGCGCTTGCCGTGGTTGGCCTGCACGATGGCGCCCACCGTCCAGCCGCCCTGATCGGCGGGCAGGCGGCGCGACGCGGTGCCGCTGCCGCCTTTGAATTCATGGCAGATCATGCCGCTGCCGCCGCCGACCGCGCCCTCCTGCGGCAAGCCGCCCCGGGCCGCCTGCTGCGCCTGGCGCACGTGCTCGGCCTTGACGTGAAAGCCGTTGATGTCGTTGAGCAGGCCGTCGAAGGTTTCCATCACCACCGGCATATTCCAATACACCGCGTTATCGCCCGCGGGCAGCGTTTCACGCTCCAGCGCGATCAGCGCATCGCGCACCACGCCCACGCTGTGGGTGTTGGTGAAGGCGATCGGGCTGGTCAGCAGGCCCGCTTCGCGCACCCATTCCAGGCCGGTGGCGTCGCCGTTGCCGTTCAGCACGTGCACCCCGGCGAAGCAGGGCGCGTGGCGCGCGGAACCGGGGCGCGGTTCGATCACCGTCACGCCGGTGCGCACGCTGCGCCCGTCAGCCAAATCGGCATGAATGCTGGCATGGCCGACGCGCACGCCGGGCACGTCGGTGATGGCGTTCAGCGGGCCGGGCGTGCCCTGTCCGATGATAATGCCCAGATCCTGAGCGCGCTGCGTCATGGTTATTCTCCTTCTATTGAGGGGGCGGCGAGGGGCGCCGGTTGGCGGCCGCGCAGATGGTTCAGCGCCAGCCCGAAGCCGATGATGCCGGCAATGATAATAAAGTCTTTCAGGCTGCTGGCGATCAAAATCGTCCACAGCACGTACAGGCAGCACAGCAGCGCCACCACCACCGGCAGCGGCCACAGCGGCATCAGGTACGGGTGGTGGAAGTGGCGGCGACGGCGGCTGATCAGCGCCGCCACCGCCATGATGATGTACACCAGCAGCAGCAGGATCACGGTGAACGAGGTCAGCGATTCGAGATCGGAGCAAAACGCCAGCAGCGCCGACGGCACGCCGAACAGCAGGGTGGCGATCCAGGGAGTGCCGAAGCGCGGGTGGATGATTTTCAGCGCCCGGTTAAACGCCGGCAGCCAGAAACCGTCACGCCCGCTGGCAAACATCATGCGGCTGAACTGCGCCACGATGGCGATGATGGCGTTGAACACCGACAGATAAATCGCGCCGCTTACCACCCGCGCCAGCGTCGGGCCGCCGAGCTGGGTGACCACATAGCCGACCGGATCGGCCTGTTTGGCCATCTCCGTCAGCGACGGCGAGCCGATCAGCAGGGCAGTGAACGGCACCAGTTCCACCAGCACCACGATGGCCAGCGTCAGCATGATCGCGATCGCCATCGGCCTGCCCTGTTCGCGCATGTCTTCCGCCATGTACACCGCCGCGCCGTAGCCGTTGTAGGAGAACAGCGCGACTCCGACCATGGCGACGATCAGCGGCAGTGACACCGGCGCCAGGCTGCCCTGCGCGTCCAGCATCACCGGCGCGGTGAGGATCTCCGTGCTCTGATGCGGGTGGCTGAAGCCGAGCCAGGCGATCAGCGCCAGCACCGCCACTTCCACCACCAGAAAGGCGCCGGTCAGCAGGGCGTTGGCCTTGATGTTGAAAATGGCGCAGATGCCGCCGACCAGCACGGTGAGCATGCCGGCGGTCGAGGCGTCGAACTGGGTGCCCAGCGCGGTGTTCAGGTAGGGCACCGCGCCGGTGGCCAGCACCGCCGGCACGAACAGCGAGGCGCTGAGGATAAACAGATAGGTCTGCAACCCGCACAGGGTGCCGAACAGGCGCTTGATGATGCTGTATTCGCCGCCTGCGCTGGGGTGTGCGGCGCCGAGTTCGGCATAGCACAGCGCGATGGCGGCGGCGACGCAGGCGGCGATCAGAAACGACAGAAAGGCGCCGCTGCCGGCGTTGGCGATCGCCAGCGGGGCGATGACGAAGATCGAACTGGCCGGCGTCACGCCGGACGCGGTGATCATCACCACGTCGAGGACGCTGAGATTGCCTTTGAAGGTGTGTTCAGGGGCGGACTCTTTCATGGGATAACGACTCCATTAACGTGTGAGTGAATTATTGTTTTGCTGCACAGGCTGTACGCAGGAATCAAATGGAGCGCGCGGAAAATCCCCTGCGCCTTTCAAGCCGCAGCGTTGTTGGCCGCAGATCATTCGCACCAGTCACTTACTTAAGTAAGCTCCTGGAGACGAATGACTTTGCCGCCTGGCTGCAACTTGAAATTCGTTGGGGATAAGTTTGTTATTTTTATCCCGACGGGAAGCTGAAGCTGGCGCGCCGGGCATCGCCGGAGGACGGCCAGCGCTGGGTCACGGTCTTGCGTTTGGTGTAGAACCTGACGGCGTCCGGGCCGTAGGCGTGCAGATCGCCGAACAGCGAGCGCTTCCAGCCGCCGAACGAGTGGTAGGCCACCGGCACCGGCAGCGCCACGTTGATCCCCACCATGCCGACCTGAATGCGGCTGGAGAAGTAGCGCGCCGCCTCGCCGTCGCGGGTGAACAGACAGGTGCCGTTGCCGTATTCGTGGGCGTCGATCAAGGCCATCGCCTCCGGCAGCGACGCCGCGCGCACCACGCCGAGCACCGGGCCGAAGATCTCCTCCTGATAGATGCGCATGCCGGGCGTCACGCGATCGAACAGCGTCGGGCCGAGGAAATAGCCCTGGCTGGGGCGGCCGTCCGCGCCGGTCACGCGCAGTTCGCGGCCGTCCACCAGCAGCTCGGCGCCTTCGGCCACGCCCTGATCGATATAGCCTTTCACCTTCTGATAATGCTGTTGGGTCACCAGCGGCCCCATGTCGTTGCGGTTGTCGCTGCCGGGGCCGACGCGCATGGCGGCCATCTGTTGCCGCAGCCCGGCGATCAGCGCTTCGGCGGTGCCGTCGCCCACCGCCACCACCAGCGGGATGGCCATGCAGCGCTGGCCGCAGGAGCCGAAGGCGGCGCCCATCAGCGCGCCGACCGCGCCGGGGATATCGGCGTCCGGCAGCACCACCGCGTGGTTCTTGGCGCCGCCCAACGCCTGCACCCGTTTGTTCTGCGCGCAGCCGGTGTGGTAGATGTGTTCCGCCACCGGCGTCGAACCGACGAAGCTGATCGCTTTGACGCGCCCGTCATGCAGCAGCGTCTCCACCGCTTCGCGATCGCCGTTGACCACGTTGAGCACCCCCGGCGGCAGCCCGGCTTCCGCCGCCAGCCGTGCGATATACAGCGCGGCGGAAGGCACGCGCTCGGAAGGCTTCAGCACGAAAGTGTTGCCGCACGCCACCGCCATCGGCCACATCCACAGCGGCACCATCGCCGGGAAGTTGAACGGCGTGATGCCCGCCACCACCCCCAGCGGTTGAAACTCGCTCCAGCTGTCGATGCCCGGGCCGGCCTCTTTGCTGTGTTCGCCCTTCAGCAGTTCCGGCACATAGCCGGCGTATTCGATATTCTCGATGCCGCGCTGCAGTTCGCCCAGGGCATCGCTGAGCACCTTGCCGTGCTCGGCGGTGATCAGTTGGCAGATGGCATCGGCGTGCTGCTCCAGCAGATCCTTGAGCTTCATCATGATGCGCGCGCGCTTCAGCGGCGGGGTGTCGCGCCAGGCGGGATAGGCCTGTTCGGCGGCGGCGATGGCGCGCTCCACCGTGGCGCGGTCGGCCAACTGCACCTCCTGCGCCGATTGGCCGGTGGCCGGGTCGTAAACCGGCTGGCTGCGTTCACCGCCGGCGGCGGGCTCGCCGTTGATCCAATGGGTAATGGTCATGGTTCTCTCCTTATTCGGTGGCGTTGAGGGCGTCGCCGACGGCGTTAATCAGCGCATCGATCTGCGCTTCGCTGCTGATGAACGGCGGCGCCAGCTGCAGGGTGTCGCCGCCGTAGCGCACGTAAAATCCGCTTTCCCAGCAGCGCATCGCCGCCTCGAAGGGGCGCCGCGCCGGTTCGCCCGGCCGCGCTGCCAGCGTAATGCCGGCCGCCAGGCCGATGTTGCGAATGTCGGCGACGTGTTTGGCTCCCTGCAGGCTGTGTACCGCGCGCTCGAAATAGGGCGCCAGCGCTTGTACGCGCTCCACCATCTGTTCGCGCTGCAGGATGTCCAGCGTCGCCAGCGCGACCGCGCAGCTGACCGGGTGGGCGGAGTAGGTGTAGCCGTGCGGGAATTCGAGCTGGTAGTCCGGCTCGCCGCCGTTCATGAAGGTGTGGTAAATCTCCGGCCGCACCACCACTGCGCCCATCGGTTGCGCGCCGTTGGTCACCTGTTTGGCGATGTTCATGATGTCCGGCGTGACGCCGAACGCCTCGGCGCCGGTCATCGCGCCGCAGCGGCCGAAGGCGGTGATCACTTCGTCGAAGATCAGCAGGATGTCATGCTGGGTACAGATTTCGCGCAGGCGCTGCAGGTAGCCGACCGGCGGCACGATCACCCCGGCGGAGCCGGAGAAGGGTTCGACGATCACCGCGGCGATCGTTGAGGCGTCGCGCAGCGCGATGATGCGGTTGAGCTCTTCCGCCAGCTCCGCCCCCTGTTGCGGCATGCCGCGCGAAAAGGCGTTGCTGGCCAGCAGGGTATGCGGCAGGTGGTCCGCCTCGGCGCCGGCGCCGAACGTTTTGCGGTTGCCGGCGATGCCGCCGACCGAGATGCCGCCGAAGTTAACGCCGTGATAGCCCTTTTCCCGGCCGATAAAGCAGGTTTTGCCCGCCTGGCCTTTGGCGCGCCAGTACGCGCGCGCCATTTTCAGCGAGGTGTCCGCCGCTTCCGAGCCGGAGCCGGTGAAGAACACGTAATCCAGCCCTGCCGGCGTCAGTGCCTTGATCTTGTTGGCCAGTTCGAACGACAGCGGGTGGCCGAACTGAAACGCCGGCGAGTAATCCAGCGTCGCCAGCTGGCGCTGGGCGGCATCGGTGATTTCCTGCCGGCCGTGCCCCAATCCGCAGCACCATAATCCGGACAGGCCGTCGAAAATCTTTCTGCCGTCATGGCTGGTGTAATACGCCCCCGCGGCCTGAGTAATGATGCGCGGCTGCGCTTTAAAATTACGGTTGCCGGTAAAAGGCATCCAATGGGCCTCTAACCCTTCGGCATCGAGACTATTTAGCGGGTGATTTTCAGCGGCCATGTTTTCCTCCGAACAGGAAAATAAGAGCGATTAATGAAATAAACCGAGTTGTTAACGAATTGTTGTGCGAAATTGACTATGTACCGCTTGTTCTCTACTGTGAATAATCATATGTCGAAACTTACTTAAGGTTTTATGCAAGTAAAAAAGCGCGCGCTGTTAGGGCAATTGTCGGATATGGATCTGCGTTTGCTGCGGGTATTCAAGGCCGTGGTCGACTGCGGCGGCATGAGCGCCGCCGAACTGGAGCTGAACATCAGCCTGTCGACCATCAGCAAGCACATCAAGGATCTGGAACAGCGGCTGGGTCTGACGCTGTGTCAGCGCGGGCGCGAGGGCTTTGCGGTCACCGACGAGGGGCTGTTGATCTACCAGGAAACGGTCAACCTGCTGGCGGCCACCGAGGCGTTCCGGCGCGGGGTGGACGAGGTACACCAGCGCCTGGGCGGGCAGCTGCACGTGGCGATATTCGACCATACGGTCAGCAATCCGCAGGCGCAGATCGGCCGGGCCATCGCGTTATTCAGCGAGCGTGCGCCGGAGGTTTCTTTGCAAATGTACGTGGAGCCGATTAATACCATTGAACGCGGCGTAATTGACGGGCAATTTCAGGTTGGCGTTATTCCCATGCACCGCAGCGCGGAAAGTTTATCTTATCATTCGTTATTCAGTGAGAGGATGTTCTTATATTGCGGCGCGCAGCATGAATTATTTTCCGCCCCTCATGAAACATTAAATTGGGATCTGCTGCACAATTATGCCTTCGCTGGATTAGGCTACCATTCGCCGAATATGGAACTGAGCCTGCAGCAACATTTGCATCGCAAGGCGACGGGGTTCGCGCAGGAGTCGATCGCCACGCTGATCCTCTCCGGCAAATACGTCGGCTTTTTGCCGGATCACTACGCGGCGTTTTTCGTGGCGCAGAATATGATGCGGGCGATCAAACCGGCGCTGTTCCGCTATCACTGCGAATACTCCAGCGTGCTGCGCCGCTCGCCGGTGCCGCAGCGGGTGGTGAAGCTGTTCCATGAGTGCCTGCTGGCGGCCCACGGAACAGCGTGACGCTTACTGCTCTTTCTTCTTGCCGAAGATTTTGATCAGCGCGCCGACCAGGATGCCGACCGCGATGCCGGCGAAGATCCAGCCGATGATGCCCATTTCCTTACTCCTGCTAGTGCGTTGATCTGATTATACCCGTCATACTTGAAACTGCATCTGTGTTGGCTGCGAGTGCGTACGCCAGTCACTGACTTGAGTAAGCTCTGGCGAGCCGCCTCTTGCCGCCGGGATGCCGCTCCAACTATTTAGGGTAGAAATAATCATTCGACGCGAAACGCCTCTTCGATCATCCGTTGCCGCTGCGCCGGCGCATAGTCGATCCAGGAATTCTTGCTGTTGGATTTGTCCAGCGCCACCGCCAGTTCCTGGCCGGAAATCGGCAAATCGTCCAGCCAGAACGGCGCGATGGCGTGGCGGGTGATGAAATCGGTCAGGTAGCTCTCCGGGCTGCCCTGCCAGTGCGGATACAGGCGCGCGGCCAGCTCGGCCATCAGCGCGCGTTGCTGCGGCTGTTCGCTGCTTTCCAACAGGGCGAGGAACGGCAGCAGCAGACGGCCGCAGACCTGGCCGTGGTGGTAGTCGCGCAGCGCGCCAATCTCGCCGGCGATGCCGTGGATCACCCCCAGCCCGGCGGCGCTCAGCGTCAGCCCCCCAAGGTACGAAGCTTGCATAATCGCTTCGCGCGCCGCGTCGCTGCGGTTGAGCGCCGGCCAGGCGGCGAGGAAGTGGCGGATGCCGCTCAGCGACATGTCGCGCGTCATGGCGCCGGCGGTTTTCGACAGATAGGCCTCGAACAGGTGGGTGAAGGCGTCGATGGCGCAGTAGGCCAGCACCTTGTCCGGCGCGCCCGCCAAGAGCTGCGGATCGAGAATGGCGGTGTGCGGCACGAAGTTATTGTGGCGCAGCGAGGCCTTCACTTTGCTGACCTGGGTGTCGGTGATCACCGCGTTCTGCGTCACCTCGCTGCCGGTGCCGGCGGTGGTGGGAATGGCGATCAGCGGCAGGGTGGCGCCGCTGATTTTGCTGTCGCCCACCTTTTCCATATAGCGCAGCGTTGGCAGCGGATGCTCCACCAGCGCGGAGAACGCCTTGGCGGCGTCCAGCACGCTGCCGCCGCCGATGGCCACCACGCGCCGCGCCTGGCCGCGCCAGCGCGCCACCCAGGCGTCAATTTCCTGCGGTGACGCCTCGTGGCTGACGATCTCGGTGCCGATGAACAGTGGCGCCAGCGATTCGCGCAGGCCGGCGTACACCGGGCCGTTGAGAAAAGATCGGCAGCTGAACAGCAGCGTTGGCTGCGGATCGGCAAGCAGCAGCGGCGGCAGTTGCCGGATGCTGCCGTGGCCGAACCAGGTCTGGCGGTTGGCGATGATGTGGCTGACGGACATGAGGTCTCCTTGACGGCGTTGCAGGGCGCTATGCCACAGCATAAGCCAGCGGGCGCAGAGCGGCCACCGCTTTCCCCGCTGCGGCAACTTGTGAGTTGTTTAACATGTAAACGATCGCGTTCTTGCATTTCGGCGCGCCTGATGCTTTTTTTAACAGTACCGGCCGTCATGCGGCCAAACCCATCCGAAATCGGTAGATTGTTAATGTATTAATAATGGCGAGGCGGGTATGGATATTCAGGTTGAACGCTTGTCTGCGGTGATCGATGCGGTGGCCAGCCCGCGCTTTTATCCCAGCCTGTTGAACTGGCTGGAAGGGTTTTTCGCCTTCGACAACGCCATTGTCTATGCCTTCGAACGCGGCCGGCCGCCGCGCTGCCTGATCAAAACCGAGCGGGAAAACAGCGATGCGGTCAACCAGCTCTACCAACAGGGCGCCTATCTGCAGGATCCGTTTTACCGCGCGCTGAACGACGGCGGCGCAGGCGAGGTGCTCACGCTGCGCCAGCTGGCGCCCTGCGGGTTTTATCACAGCGACTATTACCGTAATTTTTATCGCAAGACCGGCTGGCACGACGAGGCCGGCGTGCTGCTGCAGCTGACGCCGGAGCGCGGGCTGGGGGTGTTCTTCGGCTCGGCGCGCCGCACGGTGGCGGTGCGCTACCCGCAGCGGGCGGATCTGCGCAGCGCGCTGACGCTGGTGAAAAGCGTGGCGCGGCTGCACGGCGAAGTGGTGGCGGCGCCGGCCGAGGCCGCCACGGGGAACGACGATGGCGCGCAGGCGCGCTATCTGCTGACGCCGCGCGAGCGCGAGATTGTCGATCTGATCCTCGCCGGCTGCGGTTCGCAGCAGATTGCCGACCGGCTGTTCATCAGCCTCGGCACGGTAAAAAATCACCGCAAGAACATCTACGGCAAGCTGAACATCGGCTCGCAGGCCGAACTGTTCAGCCTGCTGCTGACCGCCCCGCAGCGCCGCAGCGCGTGAATGTATCGATCTATCCCCTATAGCTTTCAAGCTACAGCTAGGCGGCCAGGACGAGCGTCCCCAGGAGCTTACTTAGGTAAGTGACTGGGGTGAACGTCAGCAGCCAACAACGCTGTAGTTTGAAAGATGAAGGGGGACGAATGTCCCTAAGGGGACATAGCGGCACGGCTGCCGCCTCCCGATAATCCGATGTCATGGCATAGGCAATCGGGAGTGCGGCAGTGAACAACGAAATCGAGTCCTTAACCTACTACGCGGCGACCAAAAAATACGATCTGCGCTTCCCGACGCTGGAAGAGGATCTGGACGTCGACGTGGTGATCATCGGCGGCGGCTTCTCCGGCATCAACACTGCGCTGGAGCTGGCGGAGAAGGGCATCACCAACATCGCCATTCTCGAAGGCCGCTATCTGGGTTACGGCGGCACCGGGCGCAACGGCGGCCAGGTGATGGCCGGCATCGGCCACGATCTGGAGAAGATCAAGCGCCACGTTGGCCCGGCCGGGCTGGAAACCATCTTCAAAATCAGCAACCTCGGCGCCGGCATCATCCGCGAGCGCATCAAGAAATATGACATCGACGCCGACTTCTGCTTCGGCTACGGCTACCTCGGCAGCAACGCGCGCCAGGAGAAGACCCTGCGCGGCTGGCTGAAGGAGTTCAGGGCGGTAGCGCCGCAGGAGGAAATTGAGCTCTATACCGGGGCGGAGGTGAAGCAGGTGGTGGGCTCCGATGCCTACACCTGCGCGCTGAAACACATGGGCGGCGGCCACGTGCATTCGCTCAACCTGCTGCTGGGCGAGGCCAAGGCGCTGAGCGGCTATGGGGTGAAAATCTTCGAGAACAGCAGCGTGCTCAACGTGGAGTATGGCCCGCGCATCACGGTGCGCACCGCTATGGGCTCGGTGCGCGCCAACAAGATGCTGTGGGCCTGCAACGGCTTCCTCAACGGCATGGAGCCGCAGATTTATCGCAAGACCATCAATACCTACGCCTTCCAGCTGGCCACCGAGCCGCTGTCTGACGATCTGATCCGCCAGATCAGCCCGATCCGCGGTGCCTACAGCGACATCCGCCCGGTGATCGACTATTACCGGGTGACCAACGAAAACCGGCTGCTGTTCGGCAGCGCCACCCGCCTGATCGAATACTTCCCGTCGGATCTCAAGGCCTGGAACCGCAACCTGATGCTGAAAGTGTTCCCGTACCTGAAAGACGTGAAGATCGATCTGGCCTGGGGCGGCCCGCTGTGCTGCAGCGCCAACCTGTTCCCGCAGATCGGCACGCTGCCGGATCGCGACAACGTGTTTTACGTGCAGGGCTACTCCGGCTTCGGCGTGACGCCGAGCCACATCGTGTGCAAGGTGCTGGCGGAAGGCATGAGCGAAGGATCCGATCGCTACGATCTGATGAGCTCGATCCCGCACGTCAACATCTTCGGCAAGGACAAGCTGCGGCGGGTGATGACCACCGCCGGTAAGGTTTGGCACCAGACATCCGGCTACTGGAAAGGCCGCCGTTAACCCTCAGAGGAGAATGACATGAAACCGTTACTGCTTAAACAACCGCTGCCGGAACTGCTGGAGATCGGCAGCGTCAGCAACCTGGGCGCCACGGTGATCGCCGGCACGCCAAACGTCGGCGTGGCCAGCATCTTCGGCGAACCGACCGACAACCTGAACTGCGGCGTGTTCAGCTGCACCCGCGGCAGCTTCGTGATGGAGTACCCGTTCGCCGAGCACGCCACGGTGTGGGAAGGCAGCGCGACCCTGACCAACGAACGCACCGGCGAATCGGTGCAGTATCAGGCCGGCGACTCCTGGTTCGTCGAGAAGGGCACCCCGGTGCGCTGGGACATCACCTCGGACCGCTTCGTCAAACACTACCTCGCCATCGTCGAGGGATGACGCTTTTATGCCCCCTCAGCATGCTGAGGGGGAACGCCTTAGCCCAGCGCCCGCGCAATAAAATCGGTCACCCGCTTGAGGATCTGATCCTTATTGGTTTCGTTAAAGCTCTCGTGCCGCCCACCCGCATTGATCATCCGTTCGAAATTGTCGCCCTGCAGACGATCGAGCGCGGTTTGCGTTTCGCTCATCAGCACCAGCCGATCGTCGTCGCCGTGGATCCACAGCGTGGGCAGCGCGCCGAAGCCCGGCCCGGCGTTGATGGCGGCGAGGATCCGCTGCATGGCGCGCAGGGTGGGGCGCTTGAACGGCCCGTGCCACACCAGCGGATCTTCCTGATACGCCGCGCCAACCGCCGGATCGCGCGCCAGGGTAGCGGTATCCAGCGGCGCGTCGGGGATCGTCGGCAGTTCGGCCAGATCGGAGATCGCCGTTCTGTCGCCAAGCAGCGGGCCGGACAGCACCAGCGCGCGCACCTCCTCGCCATAGCGCTGCACGTAGCGGGTAGCGATCATACCGCCCATCGAGTGGCCGATCACCACCAGCGGCAAGGTGGGGTATTGCTGCCGGAAATGGCTGACCACGCGCTGCACGTCGTCGACCACGGCGTCATAATCCTCGATCAGCACGCGTTCGCCCTGCGACAGGCCGTGGCCGAGATGGTCGGGGCCAAACACCCGCGCGCCCTGCGCCTGTAGCGTGCGCGCCACGTATTGGTAACGGCCGAGATGCTCGCCGTAGCCGTGCACCAGCAGCGCCAGATAGCGCGGCTGGTCATTTCCCCAATCATGCACGGCGATGTCGCCGTGACGGCCTTTGATAAAGCTGACGGTTTGTTCGGGCATCTTATTGTTCTCATGGTGGTAGGGTTGCCCTTCAGCGTAGCGGCTGGCGACGAAGTTGTCAGGGGCGCCGGGTGCGGCGCCCGCAGAGAGGGGATTACAGGCCGAACTGGCGCGCCAGTTCGTCGAGCGCTTCGCGCTGGAAGCGGTTGAAGGCGTCACGCGGCTGTTGTTGCTGGATGAACGCCAGCAGCGGATCCTGCACTTCAGTGCGCACGCCGCTCAGCTGTTCCATTACCGCCAGCCCGCAGAACGGCACGTAGGATTCGGCGTAGCCGCCTTCGTGCACCATCACCAGTTTACCGCCGCACAGCCGGTCGGCGGCGTCCTGCACCAGCGCGGTCATGGCGCGGAAGCTGTCGCTGTGCAGCTGCATGCGCGCCAGCGGATCGAGGGCGTTGGCGTCGTAACCGCAGGCGACGATGATCAGCTCCGGCTCGAATTTTTCCAGTGCCGGGATGATGATGCGCCGCATGGCGTGCAGGTAGCCGTCGTCGCCGGCGCCGGCCAGCATCGGCACGTTAACGTTGCAGCCCGTCCCGGCGCCTTCGCCGCGATCCCGTTCGCCGGAATAGCCCGCCGGGAAGCAGCCGTCCTGATGCAGCGACAGCGTCAGCACGTCGCCGCGCTGCCAATAGATGTGCTGGGTGCCGTTGCCGTGGTGCACGTCCCAGTCGAGTACCGCCACCTTGCCGAGGCCGTAGCGGGCCTTGGCGCGCTCGATGGCGATCGGAATATTGGCCAGGAAGCAGAAACCCATCGATTGATCCGGCAGGCAGTGGTGGCCCGGCGGGCGCGATAGCGCATAGGCATTATCCAGCTCGCCCTGCAGCACCGCCTCCACCGCCGCGCAGGCCAGCCCGGCGGAGAGTTTGGCGATCTCATAGCTGCCCGGCCCCAGCGGTGCTTCCTCTCCCAGCAGGCCGCCGCCGCTGTCGCTCACCTGTTTGAAACGCTGCAGGTAGTGGGCGGGGTGAATGCGCAGCAGGTCTTCTTCCGTCGCCGGTTCGGCGCTCAGCAGGGTGAGCTGGCGCGACAGGCCGGACACGTCCATCAGGTTCTTCATGCGCCGTTTGGTTTCCGGCGACTCGGCGTGGCCGGCGCCCGAGGGCGGTTGTACCCAGCCGCCGACCGGCAGGGTGGTGGCGTGCAGGCCGGTGCTGTGCCAGAAACAGCGTTCATCAAACAAGAAACCGGTTGTTCTTTTCACCTTTCTCCTCCTGTTATACGGCGCGGTGCGCGCGGTGAAGCCAGCGAAATCAACAGCAGCGACAGCAGCGCGCAGCCCAGCGCGCCGAACAGCAAGGCGTTGAAACCGCCGGAAGATTCGATCAGAGAGCCGGCCAGCGTCGGGCCGATGGCCATGCCGCCGCCGATCACCAGGTTGATGCCGTTCATCAGCTTGCCGTCGTTATCCAACCCGGCGACGCGCGCTAGAATGAACGGCAGCACGAAGGTCCAGGTGAATTTAAACAGCAGGGCCGCCAGGGCGAAGCGCAGCAGCAGGGGCTGGCTCGTCAGCAGCGCCACGCTGGCCAGCAGCAGGGCGTACCCCAGCACGATCGGGCGTCCACTGCCGAAGCGCGCGCCGATCAGCGCCGCGGCCCCCGCGCCGACGATGCCGAGCAAGGTGGCGACGGCCAGCACCTGGCCGCTGTGGGCCGGCGACAGCCCGGCGCCGGCGGCGATGCCGCCGATAAAGGTCCAGACCGCGCTCAGGCTGATGTAAAAGGTCAGCACCGCCAGCACGGCGCACAGCTTGCGCGCCAGCGAGGCGGCGGGGCCGCTGCGGGCGGCGCGGGCAGCGGTGAAACCGTTGGGGAACGCCGGGATGAGCGGCAGGCAGCACAGCATGATGGCCGCCAGAATCAGGTAGACCGCCATCAGGCCGAAGTGCGCGAACAGCGGCGGCAGCACCAGCAGCCCGACCGCGCCCAGCACCAGCTGGCCGAGCACCCAGAAGGCATAGACCCGGCTGGGATTGGCGGTGCCGGCGGCGCAGGTGATGCACAGGATCATCAGGGTGCCGCCCGCCAGCGAGGCGATAAAGCGCAGCGGCAGCAGCAGGGTAAAATCCTGCGCCAGCGCCGAAGCCAGGTTGCCGGCGATAAACACCAGCGCCGACAGCGTAGCGACCCGCCGCCAGTTGATGCGCCCGATCCACCACCACGCCGGCAGCGTGGCCAGGCTCATGGCGCCGAGTTCGGTGGAGAACAGGTGGCCGATCTGCGCCGGGCCGAGCTGCCACTGCGCGGCGAGCTGGGCGGCCACGGCGGGGGCGGTCATCAGAATGCCCGGTGCGATGGCGGCGAAGACGATAATGGCGGTCAGCAGCCGCGGCGGGCAGGGGAGCGCCGCGCCGACGGCGGTCGCGGAAACCGAATCACTGGACATAAACCTTTTCCCCAAGTGTTGAGTGACGATGAAATATCCCGCCCGGCCCGATTGCGGGCAGGGGGAGGCCGCGCCATAAATGGCGAATACGTTTTGGCGTTATTTTCCGGCCGTCGGCAGCGGCGGCCGTTATCGGGCGTTAACCGTGGGCGAGAAAGCCGCCGGCGACCAGTTCGGTGCGGTTCACCACGTCGGTTTTGGCGAAAATATTGCGCATATGGGTTTTCACCGTGGACAGCGAAATACCCAGCTTCAGGGCGATGCGCTTATTGCTGGCACCTTCGCGCACCAGGTTGACGATCTCTTGCTCTTTGGCGGTCAGCATCTGCGCCTCGCCGTCGGGCAGCAGATCGCGCGTCGCCAGCTCGATCAGCGGCAGCACCGCGCGCAGGCGGCCGCGCTCCACTTCGGTAAACGGCGTATCGCGGATCAGCGATACCCCGGCGACGATGCGCTTACGCTGGCGGATGAAGATCTCCGTCATGTCGCGCATGTCGTTCGGCAGCATAAAGTCGTGGTAATAGCGGCGGTTGCCGGCGATCGCCGCCGGGCTCATGCCGACCATGGTGATGTCCTGGCGATGGAAATTGGCCGGCTGCAGCGGGTCTATCTGTTGGAAGTGGTTCAGATACTGCTGATGCGTTTTATCGGGCATGCCATACAGGATGTAGTGATCCGGCCGCAGGTCGCGATCGACCAGATAAAACACCCCGGCGGACACCGGGATCAGGTGCGTAATGGTCGCCAAACAACTGTTGATAAAGGCATCGGATGCTGTGCTGTGCATGATTCGTGTTCCTCCCTTTATCGTTCAATCTGGAGAAGGTTGGCGGTCAATATATGAACGATACAAGCATAGTTGTAGCAATTTGGCAACACAATAAAAACATATTAACAACGTGAGGCCGATTGCAATAAAACACATAAATAACAAGATGACACTGCGTTAATCAGGGCTTTTCGGTTCGGATTTATCGCGATTTTCATTAATAGGTTAATGAAATAATTCACCGCTTTTCCCGCTGAATTTACAGCGCTTTTCAATGTTTGCCCGGACGAAGCCCTCGCCGCCCTGCGCGTGCTACAGCCGATGCCGTCGCCGTCGTCCCTCGTTCTTAAGAACGATAGCCAGGCTTTTCCGCCGCTTCCTACACTGCGAATTGAAGATAGCGCCAGGCGGCGCCAAACGTATAAGACGAAAAAATGATGACCTTTCTCGGGCTGAGGCGTCGGGTTGTTCAGTCCGCATGACCATACGGGGAACGAACGATGCAGAAAAAAACGTTGGCGGTGGCGTTGAGCGGCGCCTTATCGGGCCTGGCGCAGGGGGCGGACGCCGATCGCCCCAATGTGCTGATCATTCTGGTAGACGACATGGGCTACTCCGACATCAGCCCGTTCGGCGGTGAGATACCGACGCCCAACCTGCAGGCGTTGGCCGAACGGGGCGTGCGCATGAGCCAGTACTACACCTCGCCGATGTCGGCGCCGGCACGGTCGATGCTGATGACCGGCAACACCAATCAGCAGGCCGGCATGGGCGGCATGTGGTGGTATGAGAGCACCGCCGCGCAGCCGGGCTATGAAATGCGCCTGACCGACCGCGTGACCACGCTGCCGGAGCGTTTTCGCGACGCGGGTTACGCCACCATGATGGCGGGCAAATGGCATCTGGGCTATGTCGACGACGCCAAACCGACCGATCGCGGCTTCGAGCGCGCCTTCGCCTTTATGGGCGGCGGCACCAGCCATTTCGACGATGCGAAACCGCTGGGCACCGTGGAGGCGTTCCACACCTTCTACACCCTGAACGGCAAACGCGTGTCGTTGCCCAAAGATTTCTACTCCAGCAAGGCCTATGCCGATCAGCTGGAACAGTGGATCCGCGATACGCCGCAGAATAAGCCCGTCTTCGCCTATCTGGCGTTCACCGCGCCGCATGATCCATTGCAGGCGCCGGATGACTGGATCGCCAAATTCGACGGCAAATACGACGCCGGTTACCAGCAGGCCTATCAGCAGCGCATTCAGCGCCTGAAAGCGCTGGGGCTGATTTCCGAGCGTACGCCGATGCCGACGCTGGCGCTGGATAAGGCCTGGAACGCGCTGACGCCCGAGCAGCAAAAATATGAAGCCAAGACCATGCAGGTGTACGCGGCGATGATCGCTTACATGGACGATCAGGTCGGCGCGGTGCTGAACACCCTGAAGCAGACCGGCCGCGACCAAAATACGGTGATCGTGTTCGCCACCGACAACGGCGCCAACCCCGCCAGCGGCTTTTACTACGGCTCGAAGCCGGAGTATTGGCGGCAGTTCGACAACAGCTACGCCAACCTCGGCCGCAAGGGCTCGTTCATCTCCTACGGGCCGCACTGGGCCAACGTCAGCAACGCGCCGTACGCCAATTACCACAAAACCACCAGCGCGCAGGGCGGCATCAATACCGATTTCATCATCTCCGCGCCGCGGCTGAAGGGGCGCGGCGGCATCGACCGCACGCCGATGGCGGTGTATGACATCGCCCCGACGCTGTATGACTATGCCGGCATCGACGCCAACAAACCGCTGAAGGCCAAACCGACGCTGCCGATGGTCGGCGTCAGCTTCAAACGCTATTTCAGCGGCGAGGCTGACCGCGTGCCGCGCGCGACCTACGGCGTGGAGCTGCATAACCAGGCCGCCTATGTGGACGGCGTCTGGAAGCTGCGGCGGTTGGTGAAGGCCGGGCCGACGGCGCAGATGGCGCCGTGGGGGCTGTTCAACCTGCATGACGATCCGCTGGAAACGCGCGATCTGGCCGCCGCCAACCCGGAGAGAGTCAAACGGCTGAGCGAGGCGTATCGCCGCTTTGCGCAGCAGGGCATGGTCATTGAAGCCAAAGGCGCAGCGATCGACTACCTCGGCGTTGACGCCAGCACCGGCGACTACATCGGCCTGGATCCGCTGACCCACAAACCGTTGCCGCAGGCGGCGCCATGAACCTGGCCCAGCTGCGCGCGCAGCAGATCCCGGTAGAGAGCGAACCGCGCGCGGCGGCGCCTTTTCATCTGTTGGTGAAGCCGATCGGCGCCGGCTGCAACCTGGGCTGCCGCTACTGCTACTATCCGCAGCGCCAGCAGGAGCGGACGCGCAAGATGGACGACGACCTGCTGGCGGAATTTATCCGCGGCTACATCGCCGCCCAGCCGCGTTACAGCCGCGAGATCAACTTCGTCTGGCAGGGCGGTGAGCCGCTGCTGGCGGGGATCGGTTTTTACAAGCGGGCGCTGGCGTTGCAACGCCGCTACGCGCCGCCGGGCGTGCGGATCAGCAACAGCCTGCAGACCAACGGTACCCTGCTGAACGACGCCTGGTGCCGGCTGTTCCGGCAGCATCACTTTATCCTCGGCGTCAGCCTGGACGGCGATCGCGAGGTGCAGGACGCCCACCGGCCGGACAAGCGCGGCGGCGCCAGCTATGACGCCGCGCTGCGCGGCATTAAGCTGTTGCAGCGCTATCAGATCGACTTCAACCTGCTGATGGTGGTGCACGACGGCGTCGCGGATCGCGCCGAGGCGATCTACGATCATGCGGTGGCGATCGGGGCGCGCTATCTGCAGTTCCAGCCGCTGATGCTGGAAGGGGATGCGCCCACCGCCGGCTATGGGCTGAGCGCCGCCAACTGGGGGCGCTTCATGCTGGCGGTATACCGCCGCTGGCGCAGCCGCGGGCACGTCGGCCAGGTGTTTGTGATGAACATCGAACAGGTCTACGCGCAGTATTTCACTCACATCAGCCCCAGCTGCGTACACGCCGAACGCTGCGGCGGCAATCTGGTGATGGAGCCGGACGGGCGGCTTTACGCCTGCGATCATCTGATCAACGCGCAGCACCTGCTCGGCCATGCCGATCGCCACACGCCGCTCGCCACCTTGGCGGCAAGGGCGGCGGAGATGCCGTTCGGTAAAAACAAGAGCCTGCGCCGCGAGTGCCAACGCTGCAGCGTGAAAAGCGTCTGCCAGGGCGGCTGCCCGGCGCATGTGAGTGAAGATCGTTACAACCGGCTGTGCGCCGGCTATTACGCCTTCTTTTCCGCGCTGCTGGCGCCGCTGCGCGCCTACCCGCGCAGCCCGCAGGGGGCGATGCAGTGGCGCGCCGCCGTGAGCACGGCCGCAGGTTGAAACCGTCTCGTCCTTAAGGACGATAGTCAGCATTTTCCTTTCCTCTCTATAGTGAGATGACCGCCGCTGGCGGTGAAAAACCTGCAAGCACCTGCATGCATCAGGCCAAAACTATAAGAGGAAATAACCATGAACCTGTCGTCGCGGTTGCACGCCCACCTGGCTCGAGGCAAGGTCGGCTTTCCCACCACCCTGGCCAGTTCGGTCGGGGTGATCATGGCCAGCCCGGTGATCCTGACGGTCACCAGCGGCTTCGGCATCGGCGGCGACACCTTCGCGCTGGCGATGCTGATCGCCTTCATCATGATGCAGGCGCAGCTCACCACCTTCTCCGAAGCGGCGGCGCTGCTGCCGACCTCCGGTTCGGTTTACGACTACATCTCCTGCGGCATGGGGCGCTTTTTCGCCATCACCGGCGCGCTGTCGGCCTACCTGATCGTGCACATCTTCGCCGGCACCGCCGAGACCATTCTCTCCGGCATCATGGCGCTGGTGAACTTCGAGCACCTCAACACCCTGATGGAAAGCCACAACGCCTCCTGGATGGTCGGCGTCGGGCTGGTCATCGTGTTCGGCCTGCTCAACGCGTTCGGCATCGAGGCCTTCGGCAAGGCGGAGATCGTGCTGACCTTCGCCATGTGGAGCACGCTGGTGATTTTCGGCATCGTCGGGCTGCTGTCGCCGCATGCGGTGCCGCTCGAGGGCTGGTTCGGCAGCACGCTGAACCTGAACGATCCCTTCGCGGTGTTCAGCCTGATCGGCATGGCGATGTTCATGTTCGTCGGCTGTGAGCTGGTGACGCCGATGGCGCCGGAGATCAAACGCTGCGATCGGGTGATCCCGCGCGCGATGGCGCTGGGGCTGTGCGGCGTGGCGGTGTGCATGGCGCTGTATGGCGCGGCGCTCAGCCACCAGGTGGAAAACGTGGTGATCGACGCCGCCAGCGGCGCGCGCCTGCTGGAAACGCCGATGGCCATCCCGGCGTTCGCCGGCCAGGTAATGGGCCAGTTCGGCAAATACTGGCTCGGCGTCGGCCTGCTGTTGGCGGGCGCGGCGACCATCAACACGCTGATGGCGGCGGTGCCGCGCATTCTGTACGGCATGGCGCTGGACGGCGCGCTGCCGCGCATATTCGCCTATCTGCACCCGCGTTTTAAGACGCCGGTGGTCGGCATTCTGGTGGCGGTGTTGATCCCCTGCGTACACGCTTTCGCCATTCAGGGCAACCTCGACAGGATCATTCCGCTGGTGCTGGCGGCGGTGTGCGCCTGGGGCGTGGCCTACCTGCTGGTGACCTGCTCGGTGGTGATCCTGCGCGTACGCCGCCCCGATCTGCCGCGCGCCTATAAATCGCCGTGGTTCCCGCTGCCGCAGATCGTTTCCAGCGTCGGCATCGTGTTGGCCATCGTTTACATCACGCCGCCGGGAATGAACCCGAGCGACATCTACATTCCCTTCGGCTGGATGATCGGCCTGACCGCCGCCTATGCGCTGTTCTGGACGCTGTGCGTGCAGAAAGTGAATCCGTTCAAGCCGGTGCCGGTCGAGCAGGTGCTGGAGAACGCGTTCGCCAAAGGTGAAAACGAGGAGGCGCAGTTTGATCGGCTTACTTCCCTCATTTAATCGTGCCTGGCGGCGAGCGCCGTCGGGCTATCGGCCGGGCGCCGCGCTGGATCGTCTGGCGCGCAACCTGGAGCCCTACGCGTGCGAACGCCTGGCGCCGGGCCTGCTGCGGCTGACGCTGCCGCAGGGGCCGCAGATCGAGATCGGCGAACAGGTGCAGGGGCTGTTTATGGCGCATATCGTCAGCCACCGCTTTCGGTTGCAGGGCGCGTGCGCAGCGCAGCCCCCGCTGACGCTGGACGTGGTGACCGGCGGCTGGCTGCGGCGGCGCGGGGTGCGTTATCTGCTGCGCCAGCGCCACGCGGCCGCGCAGCGGGTGCTGGACGGCCTGCAGCGCTACCCGCAGATCGGCGAGACGCTGGCGCAGCTGGATTTTCGCCGCGTGCGGCTGACGGTGAAAGACGGGCGTTGGCAGGTGGAGATTGAGCATTTTGCCGCGTCGGAGGTAGTCAGCCGTTTGCCGGCCGGCCGCCGCTACCTGCGGCTGGATGCCGAACAGCGGCGGCTGCTGTTGAGCAGCCTGCTGATGATCGGCCAACTGATGGAGAAGCTGAATCATGAATAGAGTGGTTGTGATTACCGGCGGCGGCACCGGCGTCGGCGCCGCCTGCGCCCGTCTGCTGGCGGCGCAGGGCGATCGGGTGTTCATCATTGGCCGCCGCCCGGAACCGCTGGCGGCGCTGGCGCAAGAGATCGGCGCGCAGGCGCTGGTGGGCGATGCCGCCAGCGGCGAGAGCTGGAACCATGCGCTGCTGCCGGCTATTCTGCGCGAAGCCGGGCGCATCGACTGCCTGATCGGCAGCGCCGGCGGCATGGGCTTCAAGCGCATCACCGAGATGACCGACGCGCAGTGGCAAGGGGCGATGGACAGCAACCTCAACAGCGCCTTCGCCAGCGCGCGCGCCTGCCTGCCGGAGCTGATTAAAAGCGGCGGCAACCTGCTGTTCGTGGCCTCGATCGCCTCGCTGGCCGCCGGGCCGGAGGTCTGCGGCTACGTCACCGCCAAGCACGCGCTGATCGGGCTGATGCGCTCCATCGCCCGCGACTATGGCCCGCTGGGCGTGCGCGCCAACGCGGTGTGCCCCGGCTGGGTGACCACGCCGATGGCGGACGAAGAGATGCAACTGCTGATGGACGCCCATCAGATTTCGCTGGAGCAGGCTTACCAGATGGTCTGCCGCGACGTGCCGCTGCGCCGCCCGGCCAGCGCCGAGGAGATCGCCCGCGTCTGCCGTTTCCTGTGTTCCAGCGAAGCTTCAATCATTACCGGCGCGGCGCTGGTGGCCGACGGCGGCTCCACCATCGTTGACGTGCCGACCCTGGCTTTCACTTCCCTGTAAGGAGCATTTCCATGAGTTCAGAAGCGGTATTCATTCAGGTTGGCGCGCTGGCGGAAGGCTTTGCGCCGCACAGCAATACGCTGGAACGGCAGCACGGGCTGGCGGGCAGCACGCTGACGCTGCGCTTTAGCGACGGCGCGACGCAGCGCTGCCGGTTTACCGACGAGCAGACGCTGGAGTGGGGCGAACGGCGCGGCGTCGCCTATCGCGCCACCAGCATTCGCCCCGGCGTGCTGTTCATCGATTTTCTCGATCCCGCCCGCGCCAACGCCAGCATTACGCTGGTATGCGACCGCAATCAGGGCAACTTCACCGCGGTATATGGTCAGCTGCCGGACGAAGCGCAGGCGCGGCTCGATGCCTTCAGCCGGGTGGAACAGGGGCTGCCGCTGACCGCGGTCGAGGCCGAGTTCCGCTTCGGCACGCTGGATGACGCCGACGTGGCGCCGCCGGGCTTTACCGATGAGTTGATCGGCATGCGCAACATGTACACCTACAGCCCGACCGAGCGGTACGAGCACATCTACCTGAACGACAACTTCTACGCCTGGCAGTGTCTGGACGGGGTGGAGAAAGGGCTGGCGGACGTCGATCGCTGCCACTACGTGAAGGTGGCAGAGCAGCTTTATCTGTTCGTCTGGCGCGAGAAGATCATCCCGACGCTGGGCGTGGTGATGATCGATCTGCAGGGCATGCGCACCGACGGCAAGATCCTCGGTTATCAGGGCAGCGATTTCAGCACGCTGAGCAACTTTGCGGTCGGTGCCCATGCGCAGGTGCTGAACACCACGCGCCACCCGCGAGGATAGGGCGATGAGCGCAACCTATGCGGCCGACGCCTTCGCGGGGCAGGCGGTGCTGGTGACCGGCGGCGCGCAGGGCATTGGGCTGGCGATCGTCAGCGCCTTTGCCCGCCTGGGCGCCGAGGTGACGATCGCGGACGTGCAGCTGCCGCAGGCGCAGGCGGCGGCGCAGGCGCTGCGGGACGAAGGGCTGAGCGTGCAGGCGCTGGCCTGCGATCTGGCCGAACCGGGGCAGATCGCCGAGCTGGTGGCGATGGTGGGCGAGCGGCATCAACGGCTGGACGTGGTGATCCACAACGCCGCTTACTTTCCGCTGACGCCGTTCGCCGCTATCGACGCGGCCCTGCTGCAACGCACGCTGAGCGTCAATCTGATGGCGCCGTTCTTTCTGGCGCAGGCGGCGCTGCCGTGGATGCGCCGCCGGGGCGGCGGCTGCCTTCTGGTGACTTCGTCGGTGACCGGCCCGCGGGTGGCCTACCCGGGGCTGGCGCACTACGCTGCCTCCAAGGCCGGGGTGAACGGGTTTATTCGCGCGGCGGCGCTGGAGCTGGCGGCGGAGAAAATTCGCGTCAACGGCGTGGAGCCGGGGATGATCCGCACGCCGGCGATGGCCAACCTGGGCGACGCGCAGGTGAATCAGGCGATCGCCGCCTCGGTGCCGCTCGGGCGGCTGGGGGAACCGGAAGACATCGCCGCGGCGATGGTGTTTCTCGCCTCGCCGGCGGCGGCCTACATCACCGGCCAGACGCTGGTGGTGGACGGCGGCGCGCTGTTGCCGGAAACGAATTCTCTGCTTACTTGACGCTGCAGCGTTGTTTGCTGCAACGCCAATTCATTTGAGAATTCCGGTTGGTTAAATCACTTCTTAGTGGGATGCGCGGTGACGTTGGCGGGCAGGCTGTCGCCCAGGGTGATCAGCTCGTCCAGCAGCGTCATCAGCTGGTCCATTTTCTGCCGTGAGAAAGCGGCTTCAATCTCGGCGTAGCCCTGTTCCACCTGGTGGCGCGCCACTTCATACAGATCCTGGCCCTGCTGGGTCAGCGACACGTACAGCTTGCGCTGATCGTTGACCGGCTTGAGGCGGAAGATCAGCTTGTCACGCTCCATGCGCGACAGAATGCCGGTCAGGCTGGGGCGCAGGATGCAGGTTTCCGCCGCCAGCTCGTGGAATTCGATCGAGCGGTTGTTGGCCAGCACGCGGATGATGCGCCACTGCTGTTCGGTCAAATTGTGGCTTTTCAGGATCGGGCGGAAGAACCCCATGGCGGTTTCACGCGCCTGCAGCAGGGCGATGGTTAACGATTCATGCATAAGTTTGGCCTTAGCTATCAAGGTGTTCGTTGTTACGGCGCTCGTTATGGGGGCGCCCGCCCCGCAAAGCCCGATTTTGTTAATAACTTAATAGTAGCCAAAGTTACCCGTAGGGATAAAGCAAAAATGCGTGCCGCAGCGAAAAATGGCGAGAAAAATGATTAATACGTTGAATAATCACGCTAATGTTCGTTATTTGTGAATATTTTGTTATCACGATCACAAATCACTCCAAGCGCGTTGCGTAAAAGCTGCACAGCGTATAAAAGTAATCATTAATATATTAATGAACGCCGGTTGTCATGTTTTGCCATTGGAGGAGTTCGCATGAAAGGCACCGTATTTTCCGTTGCGCTGAACCACCGCAGCCAACTGGACGCCTGGGATCAGGCGTTTCACCAGCCACCGTATCAGACCCCGCCCAAAACCCCGGTGTGGTTTATCAAACCGCGCAACACCCACCTCGCCAACGGCGGGGCGATCCCGTTTCCGGCCGGTGAAACCGTGCAGAGCGGCGGCACGCTGGCGGTGATCATCGGCGATACCGCGCGCAAGGTGCCGGTTGAGCAGGTGAGCCGTTATCTGGCCGGCTACGCGTTGGCCAACGACGTCAGCCTGCCGGAAAGCAGCTTCTATCGCCCGGCGATCAAGGCCAAATGCCGCGACGGGTTCTGCCCGCTGGGGGAGATCGGCCAGCTGGAGGCTGCCGATCGGCTGGAGATCGTCACCGAGATCAACGGCGTGGAGCAGGATCGCTGGTCCACCGCCGACCTGGTGCGCTCGGTGCCGGAGCTGATCGCCGCCATCAGCGATTTCATCACCCTGCAGCCGGGCGATGCGGTGCTGATCGGCACCCCGCACCAGCGGGTGGAGATCAAACCGGGGGATGAGGTGACGGTGCGCGCCGCCGGCCTGCCCACGCTGACCAACCGCGTCACCCAAGCAGGAGCCGCATCATGAAACATGCCCGTATTCGCCATCATGGCCAGGCCGTCAACGTCCAGGTGGACGACCAGCTGCGCGTCACGCTGCCGAACGGCGAGGTGCTGCAGGAGCGCGAAGTGGAATGGCTGCCGCCGGCGCAGGGCACGGTGTTCGCCCTCGGGCTGAACTATGCCGACCACGCCAGCGAGCTGGAATTCAAGGCGCCGGAGGAACCGCTGGTGTTCCTCAAGGCGCCGAACACCCTGACCGGGCACCGCCAGGTGTCGGTGCGCCCGGCCGGCGTGGAGTACATGCATTACGAAGCCGAGCTGGTGGCGGTGATCGGCAAGACCGCGCGCAACGTAAGCCGCGAGCACGTCATGGAGTACGTGGCGGGTTACACCCTGTGCAACGACTACGCCATCCGCGATTACCTGGAAAACTACTACCGGCCGAATCTGCGGGTGAAGAGCCGCGACACCCTGACGCCGATCGGGCCGTACATCGTCGATCGCGACGACGTCGCCGATCCGCACCGGCTGGCGCTCAGCACTTACGTCAACGGCGAGCTGCGCCAGCGCGGCAGCACCGCCGACATGATTTTCGACATTCCGTTCCTGGTCGCCTACCTGAGTGAATTCATGACGCTGCAGCCGGGCGACATGATCGCCACCGGCACGCCGAAAGGGCTGGCCGACGTGCAGCCGGGTGACGAAGTGGTGGTGGAGATCGAGGGCATCGGCCGTCTGGTTAACCACATTATCAGTGAAAAAGATTACGAGGAGAGCCTGCGATGAAAACCATCAACCATTGGATCAACGGCAAGAACGTCGCCAGCAAAGAGTATTTCACCACCACCAACCCGGCGAACGGCGAGGTGCTGGCGGAAGTGGCCTCCGGCGGCCAGCTGGAGATAGATCAGGCGGTGACGGCGGCGAAAGAGGCGTTCCCCAAGTGGGCCAACACGCCGATGAAAGAGCGCGCGCGCCTGATGCGCCGCCTGGGCGAGCTGATCGACCAGAACGTGCCGCAGATCGCCGAACTGGAAACCGCCGACACCGGCCTGCCGATCCACCAGACCAAAAACGTGCTGATCCCGCGCGCCTCGCACAACTTCGAGTTCTTCGCCGAGGTGTGCCAGCAGATGAACGGCAAGACCTACCCGGTGGACGACAAGATGCTCAACTACACGCTGGTGCAGCCGGTGGGGGTATGCGCGCTGGTGTCGCCGTGGAACGTGCCGTTCATGACCGCTACCTGGAAAACCGCGCCTTGCCTGGCGCTGGGCAACACCGCGGTGCTGAAGATGTCCGAACTGTCGCCGCTGACCGCCGATCGCCTGGGCGAGCTGGCGCTGGAGGCCGGCATTCCGGCCGGGGTGCTGAACGTGGTGCAGGGCTACGGCGCCACCGCCGGCGACGCATTGGTGCGCCATAAAGACGTGCGCGCGGTCTCCTTCACCGGCGGCACCGCTACCGGCCGCCGCATCATCGAAAGCGCCGGGCTGAAGAAATTCTCCATGGAACTGGGCGGCAAGTCGCCGGTGCTGATCTTTGAAGACGCCGACATCGAGCGGGCGCTCGACGCCGCGCTGTTCACCATCTTCTCGATCAACGGCGAGCGCTGCACCGCCGGTTCGCGCATCTTCATTCAGGAGAGCATCTACCCGGAATTCGTCAAACGCTTCGCCGAGCGCGCCAACCGTCTGCGCGTGGGCGATCCGCAAGATCCCAACACTCAGGTGGGGGCGCTGATCAGCCCGCAGCACTGGGAAAAAGTCTCCGGCTATATCCGCCTCGGGGTGGAAGAAGGGGCGACCCTGTTGGCCGGCGGCCCGGACAAACCGGCCGGTTTGAGCCACGGCAACTTCCTGCGCCCGACGGTGCTGGCGGATGTCGACAACCGGATGCGCGTGGCGCAGGAAGAGATCTTCGGGCCGGTGGCCTGCCTGCTGCCGTTCAAGTCGGAAGAAGACGGCCTGCGTATGGCCAACGACGTGGAATACGGCCTGGCGTCGTACATCTGGACGCAGGATGTGAGCAAGGTTCTGCGCCTGGCCCGCGGCATCGAAGCGGGCATGGTTTTCGTCAACACCCAAAACGTACGCGATCTGCGCCAACCGTTCGGCGGCGTGAAAGCCTCCGGCACCGGCCGCGAAGGCGGCGAATACAGCTTCGAAGTGTTCGCCGAAATGAAGAACGTGTGCATTTCCATGGGCGACCACCCGATCCCGAAATGGGGCGTCTAAGCCTCGGGCCACAATAATAACGAAAGAGATGAGAACAATGACGACAAAACTTACCACTAATGCTGTCCCTGCTCCCGACGTCGTGCGCTGTGCCTACATGGAAATTCAGGTCACGAACCTTAAAGCCGCACGCGAATTTTACGTCGATATCCTCGGCCTGGTCGTGACCGCCGAGGATGACAAAACCCTCTACCTGCGTTCGATGGAGGAGTTCATTCACCATAACCTGGTGCTGCGCGAAGGCCCGGTCGCCGCCGTTGCGGCGTTTGCTTTCCGCGTGCGCACGCCGGAAGACGTCGATCGCGCCGAAGCGTATTTCAAGGCGCTTGGCTGCCGCACCGAGCGGCGGGTGAACGGGTTCGCCAAAGGCATCGGCGATGCGGTGCGGGTCGAGGATCCGCTCGGCTTCCCGTATGAGTTTTTCTACGACGTGCAGCACGTCGAGCGTCTGGCCTGGCGCTACGATCTGTATACGCCGGGCGCGCTGGTGCGCCTCGACCACTTTAACCAAATCACCCCTGACGTGCCGCGCGCCGTGGAATACATCCAGGGGCTGGGCTTCCGCGTAACGGAAGACATCCGCGATGAAGACGGCGTGGTTTACGCCGCCTGGATGCGCCGCAAGGCGACGGTGCACGATACCGCGATGACCGGCGGCGCCGGGCCGCGCATGCACCACATCGCCTTCGCCACCCATGAAAAGCACAATATTTTGGCCATCTGCGACAAGCTCGGCGCGCTGCGCAAATCCGATTTGATCGAACGCGGCCCCGGCCGTCACGGCGTCTCCAACGCGTTCTACCTCTATCTGCGCGATCCCGATGGCCACCGCGTGGAGATCTACACGCAGGATTACTACACCGGCGATCCGGACAACCCGACCGTGACCTGGGACGTGCATGACAACCAGCGCCGCGACTGGTGGGGTAATCCGGTGGTGCCGAGCTGGTATACCGAAGGATCGCTGGTGCTGGATCTCGATGGGCAGCCGCAGCCGGTCATCGAACGCAGCGCGCCCAGCGAAATGGCCGTCACCATCGGCGCAGACGGTTTTTCCTACACCCGTGAGGGCGATACGGAAAAAGGTTTCAAACTTGGCAATACGCTGTAAATGCCGCTGCGCGGGCCGCGCCCGCGCCTATGCGCCGTCTGGAGAACGCTATGCCCCATTTTTACGCTGAATGTACCGACAACATCCGCCGCGAGGCGGATTTGCCCACCCTGTTCGCCAAGGTCAACGAGGCGCTGGCGGCGACCGGCATCTTTCCGCTGGCCGGCGTACGCAGCCGCGCCATCTGGCTCGACACCTGGCAGATGGCCGACGGCAAGCAGGACTACGCCTTCGTGCACATGACGCTGAAGATCGGCCACGGCCGCAGCCTGGAAAGCCGGCAGCAGGTGGGCGAGATGCTGTTTGCGCTGATCAAGGAACACTTCGCCGCGCTGATGGCGCAGCGTTACCTGGCGCTCTCTTTCACTATGGAAGAGCTGGATCCGGTGCTGAATTACAAACAGAACAATGTCCACGCGCTGTTCAACAAGGCGTGAATAAGGGGTCGTAAATGCTGGATAAAGAGCAGGTTAACCGCGCCGTACAGCGCCTGCATCAGGCGGAAAAGAGTCGTGAACAGATCCGCGCGCTGTCGCTCGATCATCCCGAGATCACCATCGAGGACGCCTACGCCATTCAGCGGCAGTGGGTGGAGCTGAAGATCGCCGAGGGGCGCAAGCTCAAGGGCCACAAGATCGGCCTGACCTCGCGCGCCATGCAGGTGAACTCGCAGATCACCGAGCCGGACTACGGCGCGCTGCTGGACGACATGTTCTTCAACGACGGCAGCGATATTCCGATCGATCGCTTTATCGTACCGCGGGTGGAGGTGGAGCTGGCGTTCGTGCTGGCCAAGCCGCTGCGCGGGCCGAACTGCACGCTGTTCGACGTCTACAACGCCACCGACTACGTCATTCCGGCGCTGGAGATCATCGACGCACGCAGCCACAACGTCGATCCCGAGACGCAGCGGCCGCGCAAGGTGTTCGACACCATCTCCGACAACGCCGCCAACGCTGGGGTGGTAATGGGCGGGCGGCCGATCAAGCCGGATGCGCTGGATCTGCGCTGGATAGCCGCGCTGCTGTACCGCAACGGCGTGATTGAAGAGTCCGGCGTGGCGGCGGCGGTGCTCAACCACCCGGCCAACGGCGTGGCCTGGCTGGCCAACAAGCTGGCGCCGTATGAGGTGGAGCTGGAAGCGGGGCAGGTGATCCTCGGCGGCTCCTTCACCCGGCCGGTGCCGGCGCGGCGCGGCGACACCTTCCACGTCGACTACGGCCCGATGGGCTGCATCAGCTGCCGCTTTGTCTAATAAGCAGGCTCGGCGAACCGGGCCGCAATAAACCGGGCGGGGGGCCACGCGCCGCGCCCGCTTGTCAGGGAGAATGCGATGTTAACCAACCACTTCAAGCGTGCGCTGCAGGAAAAACGCCCGCAGATCGGGCTGTGGCTCGGGCTGTGCAGCAGCTACAGCGCCGAGCTGCTGGCCGGCGCCGGTTTCGACTGGCTGCTGATCGACGGCGAACATGCGCCCAACAACGTGCAAACGGTGCTGGGGCAGCTGCAGGCGGTCGCGCCTTACCCGAGCCGGCCGGTGGTACGGCCGCCGTGGAACGACGCGGTGATCATCAAGCAACTGCTGGACGTCGGCGCGCAAACCTTGCTTATCCCGATGATCCAAAACGCCGAACAGGCGCGCGATGCGGTGCGCGCCACGCGCTATCCGCCGCACGGCGTGCGCGGCGTCGGCAGCGCCCTGGCGCGCGCTTCGCGCTGGAACCGGGTGCCCGATTACCTGCAGCAGGCCGACGAGCAGATGTGCGTGCTGGTGCAGATTGAAACCCGTGAAGCGGTAAAAAACCTCGACGCCATTTTGCAGGTGGAAGGGGTGGACGGCGTGTTTATCGGCCCGGCGGATCTCAGCGCCGATATGGGCTTCGCCGGCAATCCGCAGCACCCGGAGGTGCAGCGCACCATCGACGACGCGATTGCGCGCATCCGCGCCGCCGGCAAGGCGCCCGGCATTTTGATGGCCAACAAGGCATTGGCGCAGCGCTATCTGGAAGCCGGCGCGCTGTTCGTCGCGGTGGGGGTGGACACCACCCTGCTGGCGCGGGCGGCGGAAGCCCTGGCTGACGAGTTCAAACAGGGCGGGGTGCAAGCGCCTTCATCGGGAGTTTACTGAACCATGAACCACGTCGATTCGCTGCCGCCGGCCAACCCGGCGCAGCAACATAAAGCGTTAACCGCCGCCGAGCAATCGGTGATTAAAAAGTTGTTTCGGCGCCTGATCATTTTCCTGTTCGTGTTGTTTGTTTTCTCTTTCCTCGACCGTATCAACATCGGCTTCGCCGGGCTGACGATGGGCAAAGATCTCGGCCTCAGCTCGACCATGTTCGGGCTGGCGGCGACGTTGTTCTATGTCACCTACGTGATCTTCGGCATTCCGAGCAACATGATGCTGAGCCGGGTCGGCGCGCGGCGCTGGATCGCCACCATCATGGTGCTGTGGGGCATCGCCTCCACCTGCACCATGTTCGCCACCGGGCCGACCAGCCTGTACGTGCTGCGCATGATCGTCGGCATCACCGAGGCCGGTTTCCTGCCGGGCATTCTGGTGTACCTCACCTACTGGTTCCCGGCGTTCTACCGCGCCCGCGCCAACGCCTTGTTCATGATCGCCATGCCGGTGACCATGGCGATAGGTTCGCTGGTCTCCGGCTATATCCTGGCGCTGGACGGGGTGATGAACCTGAAGGGCTGGCAGTGGCTGTTTCTGCTGGAAGGCATTCCGTCGGTGCTGCTGGGCGTGGTGGTGTGGTTCTACCTCGACGATACGCCGGCCAAGGCCAAGTGGCTGACCGACGAGGAGAAAGCCAGCCTGCAGGCGATGATGGAGGCCGACAAGCTTCAGTTGGTGCAGCCCAACGGGCCGAGCAGCCACCGCGCGCTGCAACAGCGCAGCCTGTGGCGCGAGATTTTCACGCCGATCGTGCTGATGTACACGCTGGCCTATTTCTGCCTGACCAACACCCTGAGCGCGATCAACATCTGGACGCCGCAGATCCTGCAAAGCTTCAACCAGGGCAGCAGCAACGTGACGATCGGCATTCTGGCGGCGATCCCGCAGATCTGCACCATCGCCGGCATGGTGTGGTGGAGCAAACGATCCGACAGGCTGCAGGAGCGCAAGCATCACACCGCGCTGCCGTATCTGTTCGCTGCCGCCGGCTGGCTGCTGGCGTCCGCCACCGATCACAGCCTGATCCAGCTGCTGGGGATCGTGATGGCCTCGGTCGGCTCCTTTACCGCCATGGCGATCTTCTGGACCACGCCGGATCAGTCGATCAGCCTGGAAGCGCGCGCGGTGGGGATCGCGGTGATCAACGCCACCGGCAATATCGGATCGGCGCTCAGCCCGCTGTTGATCGGCTGGTTCAAGGATCTGACCGGCAGCTTCAACTCCGGGCTGTATTTCGTCTCGGCGCTGCTGATCGTCGGCGCCGTGCTGGTGTGGCGCATCCCGATGAAGGATTCGCGCCCGAGGGCGACGCCTTGATGCACAAGTGGGCATGATTGCAGGAGGTCATGAGGTGCGGAAAAGTACCGGCTTTATCGCCAACATCGATATTTGCAAAGAGTATGACGCGCGTTACGCCGCCGACGAGGTGCACTACGAAACCTTCGCCGGGCTGGCGGCATTCTTCGGCCGCGACATGCAGGTGCACTGGCACGACTGCTTCTTTCAGGTGCATTTCCTGGAAACCGGCAAGATAGAGCTGCAGCTCGACGATCAGCACTATTCGGTGCAGGCGCCGCTGTTCATCCTCACGCCGCCGTCGGTGCCGCATGCGTTCTTCACCGAACCGGACAGCGACGGCCACGTGCTGACGGTGCGCCAGGAGCTGATTTGGCCGCTGCTGGAGCGCCTGTATCCCGGCAGCAACCTGGCGCTGGACATGCCGGGCATCTGCCTGTCGCTGGCCGACGCGCCGCAGGAGCTGACGGCGCTCAGCCACTACTGGGCGCTGATCCGCCGCGAGTTCGGCCAGAACCTGGCCGGGCGCGAACAGACGCTGGCGCTGCTGGCGCAGGCGGTGTTCACGCTGCTGCTGCGCAACACCGCGCTGGAAGACAACGCCAACAGCGGCGTGCGCGGCGAACTGCAGCTGTTTCAGCGGTTCAACAAGATGGTGGACGAGCGTTTTCGCGAGCACCTGCCGGTGCCGGAGTATGCGCAGGCGCTGGGAGTGACCGAATCGCGGCTCAACGACCTGTGCCGGCGCTTCGCCAACCGGCCGCCCAAGCGGCTGATCTTCGATCGGCTGCTGCGCGAGGCCAAACGCATGCTGCTGTTCAGCGCCTGCACGGTGCATGAAACCGCCTACAGCCTCGGCTTCAAGGATCCGGCCTATTTCGCCCGTTTTTTCAATCGGCTGGAAGGCTGTTCCCCCTCGACCTACCGCGCGGCGCAACACGCCCTTTCGTAACCGCGATCACAGTTTGCCGCGAAAGCGGCAAACTGACCTGAAAAGTACCGGCGATTGCCGCAAAAGTCTCTTCTCGAAACCGGCTTTGGCAGCTTCAATTAAGCAACCAAAAGAAAACATTATTTTAACAAATGGCCGGATCCACGGCCTGAAAAATGCCGATGACGAGGAAGACCCGATGAAACCAGAAGACTTTCGTGCCGACAGCAAACGCCCGTTTACCGGCGCCGAATACCTGAAAAGTTTGCAGGACAGCCGCGAAATCTACATTTACGGCGAGCGTGTGAAAGACGTCACCACCCACCCGGCGTTCCGCAACGCGGCGGCGTCTGTCGGCCAGCTGTATGACGCGCTGCACGATCCGGCCAGCCAGGATCGCCTGTGCTGGAATACCGACACCGGCAACGGCGGCTATACCCATAAATTCTTCCGCTATGCCCGCAGCCCGGAAGAGATGCGCCAGCAGCGCGACGCCATCGCCGACTGGTCGCGCCAAAGCTACGGCTGGATGGGACGCACGCCGGACTACAAGGCGGCCTTCGGCTGCGCGCTGGGCGCTTATCCGGAGTTCTACGGCCAGTTCGCCGACAACGCGCGCCACTGGTACAAACGCATTCAGGAAACCGGGCTCTATTTCAACCACGCCATCGTCAACCCGCCGATCGACCGCCACAAGCCGGTCAACGAGGTGAAGGACGTTTACATTCAGGTGGAGAAAGAGACCGACGCCGGCATCGTGGTCAGCGGCGCCAAAGTGGTGGCCACCAACTCGGCGTTGACCCACTACAACTTCATCGGCTTCGGTTCGGCGCAGGTGATGGGCGATAACCCGGACTTCGCGCTGATGTTTGTGGCGCCGATGGACGCCGAAGGGGTGAAGCTGATTTCGCGCGCCTCCTACGAGCTGGTGGCCGGCGCCACCGGATCGCCGTTCGACTACCCGCTTTCCAGCCGCTTCGACGAGAACGACGCGATCCTGATCATGGATCATGTGCTGATCCCGTGGGAAAACGTGCTGATCTACCGCGATTTCGACCGCTGCCGCCGCTGGAGCACCCAGGGCGGTTTCGCCCGGCTGTTCCCGCTGCAGGCCTGCGTGCGCCTGGCGGTGAAGATGGACTTCATCACCGCGCTGCTGCAAAAGAGCCTCTCTTGCACCGGCGTGCTGGAGTTCCGCGGCGTGCAGGCCGATCTGGGCGAAGTGGTGGCCTGGCGCAACCTGTTCTGGTCGCTGAGCGACGCGATGTGCGCCGAAGCCACAAAATGGGAAAACGGCGCCTACCTGCCGGATTCCGCCGCGCTGCAGACCTACCGCGTGATGGCGCCGATGGCCTACACCAAGGTGAAACACATCATCGAGAAGAACGTCACCAGCGGCCTGATCTACCTGCCGTCCAGCGTGCGCGACATGAACAACCCGGAGATCGACAAGTACCTGGCGCGCTACGTGCGCGGATCGGACGGTATGGATCACGTCGAACGCATCAAGATCCTCAAGCTGATGTGGGATGCGATCGGCAGCGAATTCGGCGGCCGTCACGAGCTGTATGAGATCAACTACGCCGGCAGCCAGGATGAGATCCGCCTGCAGTGCCTGCGCCACGCGCAGGGATCCGGCAACATGGATCGCATGATGCAGATGGTCGACAAGTGCCTGGCCGATTACGATCAGCACGGCTGGAAGGTGCCGCACCTGCGGAACAATGACGATATTAATCAGTTGGATAATCTGCTGAAGTAATTCAGGAGGAGGTTGTATGTCTCAGGAAAATGAACAGCGCCTGCGCTTTCGCGACGCCATGGCCAGCCTGTCGGCGGCGGTGAATATCGTCACCACCGACGGCCCGGCGGGGCGCTGCGGCATCACCGCCACGGCGGTGTGCTCGGTAACCGATACGCCGCCGACGCTGCTGGTGTGCATCAATCGTAGTAGCGCGATGAACCCGGTGTTTCAGGAAAACCGCAGGCTGTGCGTCAACGTGCTCAACCACGAGCAGGAGCTGATGGCGCGCCACTTCGCCGGCATGACCGGCGTCAGCATGGAAGATCGTTTCCGGCTGGAAGAGTGGCAGCTCGGCGCGCTGGGGCAGCCGGTGCTGCGCAATACCCTGGCCAGCCTGGAAGGGGAGATCGAGCAGATCCAGAGCATCGGCACCCACCAGATGTACCTGGTGCAGATCAAGCAGATCGCGCTGAGCGAAGCCGGCAACGGGCTGATCTACTTCAAGCGCAATTTCCATTCGGTGATCCACCCGATGGCGGTGCCGGCCTGAGGCGTTGGGGCGCAGCAGGCTGCGCCCCGCATATCAACTCTTGTTGGCCGCCAGATCGCTCACCAGGCGGTTGACCGGATCGCTCATGTTGGTGAACTTGCTCAGCTCAGAGCGGGTCACCACCACGAACACCCCGACGTTTTTCGCCGGGATCATCGCCATGTAGGTAATGAACCCGCCGCCGCCGCCGGTCTTCTGAATGATGCCCGGCAGCCCGTCCTTCGGCGCCATATACACCCAGCCCAACCCCAGCGCATCCGCTTGCCCCGGCACGTCCATGCCCTTCAGCGACACCAGATCGTGGCGCTGGAAGTACATGGTTTGCTCGCTGGCGGCGGTGGCTTTGCGCGGGCCGCTGGCGCTGGAGGAGAGGAACTGCTGCATCCAGCGCTGCATGTCGCGCGGGGTGGAGTAGACGCCGCCGCTGCCGGCCGCGGCGGTGGTGTCGCGGCAGGCGCTCGGGCCGGCCGCCGCCACCATCAGGCGCGAGCACTGTTCGGGGCTCGGCGTCAGCGTGGTGTCGACCATGCCGAGCGGCGCGGTGATTTTCTCTTTCAGCAGCGCGTTGTAAGGCTTGCCTGCGGCGCGCGACAGCGCGTCGGCCAGCAGGTCATACGCCAGATTGGAGTAGGCGGCTCGTACGCCCGGCGGCACCGTGACGTTGGCATGCGCCAGCCACTGCCAGCGCTGGGACTTGGTCGGCCAGGTGAACACCGGCGTTTTCGGCGGCTTTTTGCCCGGCTGCTCGCGCGGCAGCGCGCTGGTGTGCGTCGCCAGGTTCAGCAGGGTAATCGGTTGGCCGGCGTTGTAAGCCGGCACATAGGCGCCTTTGGGGGCGTACTTGCGCAGCGGGTCGGTCAGTTTGACCTGGCCTGCTGCCGCCATTTTCACCATCACTTCGCTGGTCATCAGCTTGGTGATCGACGCGATGCGGATCAGCGAATCCGGGCGCGGGCGCAGGTTGTTGCCGGGTTTGGTATCGCCAAAGCTGCGGTTAACCACCTGATTGCCGTCGATCACCACCAGCGCCATGCCGGTGGCGCCGCTGTTGTAGAAAATATGTTCGGCATACTGGTCGACGATTTGCGAAGCCAGCTGCGGGGGGGTGGCCAGCGCGGCCAGCGGCGCGGTGCACAGGCCCAGCGCCAGCAATAAAGCGGAGACAGAGTTCTTCAACGGTCGTTATCCATTTAACAATGCAGCGGGGAAAGGGCTTATTCGTCGCCCAGTGTAATGCGCTCAGGCCCCGGCTGCATGTAGAAAAAAGAGCGGTGACGATAAATTTTTTAACCGCCGGCGGCCTACTGCGCGCGGGCGAAAATGGCGATCACTTCATCGAGGTGCGCCTTCATCGCCTTGCGGGCGCCGCGCACGTCGCGCGCTTCGATCGCTGCCAGGATCGCCCGGTGTTCCAGCTCGGAACGGTGCGGCATGTCGTCCGGCGTATAGTGGCGCTGCAGCACGCGAAACATGCTGCCGTAACGGTGGCCGAGCAGGTGGCCGATAATGAACGCATAGGCCGGGTTGCCGCTGGCCTGGGCGATGCGGATGTGGAACAGCCGATCGCCGGGGTGAGTGGCGGAGCCGGCGCGGTTATCGCGGCAGTTCTGCTCGTAGGCGGCGCGGATGCCCGCCAGCTCTTCGTCGGTGGCGTGGCGCGCGGCCAGCGCGGCGGTCTCCGGTTCGATCAACAGGCGGGTTTGCAGCAGTGAAAATGGCGGCAGCTCGGCGTTGAAATCCAGTTCAATATTCAGTTCGTCGTCGATCTCCGCCCATTGGTTGCGGCCGGCCTGCGCCATCACCGGCTCCTGCGACGGTGCCAGCGGCGTTTGCGAGCGCACGATCACCCCGTTGCCGACCTTGACGTCCACCAGGCCGATCACTTCCAGCGCGATCAGCGCTTCGCGCACCGACGCGCGGCTGACCTGCAACTGCTGGGCGAGATCGCGCTCCGAGGGCAGGCGGCTGCCCGGCGGAAATTCGTTATTTTCGATCAGACGTTTGAGCTGGTCTGCTATCTGTCTGTAAATTCTTGGGTTTTCCAGTCGGGTAATCGGCATTTTTGACCTTTGACGATTCGGCGTTCAGTGATTTGGCGCACAATTATGCGATAAGGCGCTTGAGTAATCGTTATTCAAGTGTAAAAAAATGGTTAATTGAAATGCGGTTTCAAGGCTGTTTTATTAACTTCTTCCCCCAACGATAACGCGTAAAGCGTCTTTTGTCATGTTAGAGGCCTGACCTTTAATCGCCCTTAGTGGCCTGACCATTAGACCTTTAGGCCGAGGAGTCAAGATGGATTTAACCGGGAAACGCGTACTGATCACCGCCGCCGGGCAAGGGATCGGTTTTACCACCGCCAGGCTGTTCGCCGCCGCCGGTGCCGAGGTGATCGCCAGCGACATCAACCTCGAGCGCCTGCAGGGCTGCGCCGGGATCCGCGCACTGACGCTGAACGTCACCGATCCGGCCGCCATCGCGGCGGCGGCGGAAGCGATCGGCCCGATCGACGTGCTGTTCAACTGCGCCGGCGTGGTGCACAGCGGATCGATCCTCGATTGCAGCGAAGATCAGTGGGCGTTCGCGCTCGATCTCAACGTTACCGCGATGTTCCGTATGATCCGCGCCTTCCTGCCGGGCATGTTGGCGCGCGGCAAAGGCTCGATCATCAACATGTCCTCGGTAGCCTCGAGCGTGAAAGGGGTGCCGAACCGCTTCGCTTACAGCGCCAGCAAGGCGGCGGTGATCGGCCTGACGCGCTCGGTGGCGGCGGACTACGTCACGCAGGGCATCCGCTGCAACGCCATCTGCCCCGGCACGGTGGAGTCGCCGTCGCTGCGCCAGCGCATTGCCGAGCAGGCGCGCGAGCAGGGGCGCAGCGAGCAAGAGGTGTATCAGGCGTTCGTCGCCCGTCAGCCGATCGGGCGCATCGGCACCACCGAGGAAATCGCCCAACTGGCGCTGTATCTGGCCTCCGACGCCAGTTCGTACACCACCGGCACGGTGCAGATCATCGACGGCGGCTGGAGCAACTGAGCCGCCATTTTTGAGAGAGGAACGCATGAAACTTTTACGTTACGGGCAACCCGGGCAAGAGCGCCCCGGCATGTTGGATGCGCAGGGCCGCCTGCGCGATCTGTCGCAGCATATCGCCGACGTGGGGGGCGCCGCGTTATTGCCGGCGTCGCTCGCCAAACTGCGCGCGCTGGACAGCGCCGCGCTGCCGCTGGTCGAAGGGCAGCCGCGCCTCGGCGCCTGCGTCGGCGGCATCGGCAAGTTTATCTGCATCGGCCTGAACTATGCCGATCACGCGGCGGAAACCGGCGCGGCCATTCCTGAGGAACCGGTGGTATTCAACAAATGGACCAGCGCGGTGGTCGGCCCCTATGACCAGGTGGAGATCCCGCGCGGCTCGCAGAAAACCGACTGGGAAGTGGAGCTGGGCGTGGTGATCGGCCAGGGCGGGCGCTACATCAGCGAAGCGGACGCCATGCGCCACGTCGCCGGCTACTGCGTGATCAACGACGTTTCAGAACGCGAATATCAAATTGAACGCGGCGGCACCTGGGACAAGGGCAAAGGCTGCGACACCTTCGGGCCGATCGGCCCCTGGCTGGTGACCGCCGACGAGATCGCCGATCCGCACAGCCTGAACCTGTGGCTGGAGGTGGACGGCAAGCGCTATCAGGACGGCAACACCAGCACCATGATCTTCCGCATTCCGCAGATCGTCAGCTACCTCAGCCGCTTTATGAGCCTGCAGCCGGGCGATGTGATCTCCACCGGCACGCCGCCGGGCGTCGGCATGGGGCAGAAACCGCAGCCCATCTACCTGCGGGCGGGCCAGACGATGCGTCTGGGCATCGAAGGGCTGGGCGAACAGCGCCAGCAAACCGTACAGGCCTAACCGGGAGCGCCGCCATGACCACCATTACCGCACTGCGGGTTGAAGACATTCGTTTCCCCACGTCGCTGGGGCTGGACGGATCCGACGCCATGAATCCGGATCCCGACTATTCCGCCGCCTACGTGATCCTGGAGACCGATCGCGCGGATCTCAGCGGCCACGGGCTGACGTTCACCATCGGCCGCGGCAACGAGATCTGCTGCGCGGCGATCCGCGCGCTGGAGCATCAGATCGTCGGCGAGCGGCTGGAAGATATCGCCGCCGACATGGGCGCCTTCTGGCGGCGCTTCACCAGCGACAGCCAGCTGCGCTGGATCGGGCCGGACAAGGGCGCCATTCACCTGGCGACCGGTGCGGTGGTCAACGCGGTGTGGGATCTGTGGGCCAAATCGGTCGGCAAGCCGGTGTGGCGGCTGGTGGCGGAGATGACGCCGGAGGAGCTGGTGCGCTGCATCGACTTCCGTTACATCACCGACTGCATCACGCCGCAGGAAGCGCTGGCGCTGCTGAAACAGCGTGCCGAGGGCAAAGAAGAGCGCCTGGCGCGGCTGCTGCAGGAGGGGTATCCCTGCTACACCACCTCCGCCGGCTGGCTGGGTTATCCGGACGACAAGCTGCGTCGCCTGTGCCAGGAAGCGGTCGACGCCGGTTTCTCCTACCTGAAGCTGAAGGTCGGGCGCGATCTGGAAGATGACATCCGCCGGGTGCGCATCGCCCGCGAGGTGATCGGCCCGGATCGCCGGCTAATGATCGACGCCAACCAGGTGTGGGAGGTGGACGAAGCCATTCCGTGGGTGAAGCATCTGGCGTTCGCCAAACCCTGGTTTATCGAAGAGCCGACCAGCCCGGACGACGTGGAAGGGCACCGCCGCATCCGCGAAGGGGTGGCGCCGGTCAAGGTGGCCACCGGCGAGATGTGCCAGAACCGCATCATGTTCAAGCAGTTCATCATGCGCGGCGCGGTAGACGTGGTGCAGATTGACGCCTGCCGCCTCGGCGGCGTCAACGAAGTGCTGGCGGTGATGCTGATGGCGGCCAAATACCAGCTGCCGGTCTGCCCGCACGCCGGCGGCGTCGGGCTGTGCGAGTACGTGCAGCACCTGTCGATGATCGACTACCTGTGCATTGCCGGCAGCCACGAAGGCCGGGTGATCGAGTACGTCGATCATTTGCATGAACACTTTGTCGATCCCTGCGTGATCAACGGCGCGGCCTACATGCCGCCGAGCCGCCCCGGCTATTCGATCGAGATGCATTCGTCGTCGATCGAGCAGTATCGGTTCCGCGGGTGAGGCGGGAGGATCGCATGCCGCGCATCGACGCTCATCAGCACTTCTGGCGCTATCAGCCACGGCACTACCCGTGGATCGACGAGCGGATGCGCGTGCTGCGGCAGGATTTCGATCCGCCCCGGCTGCGGCCGCTGTTGCAGGAACAGGGGTTCGACGGCGCGCTGGCGGTGCAGGCGCGCCCCAGCGAGGACGAGACGCTGGGTCTGCTGGCGCTGGCGGAGCAGGGCGAGGGCGTATGCGGCGTGGTGGGCTGGCTGGATATCGCCGCGCCGCAGCTGGCGCAGCGTCTGGAAACTTTTCGTCCGCGTACCGCGCTGCGCGGGGTGCGCCATCAGGTGCAGGACGAAGCGGATCCGGCGGCCTGGCTGGCGCGGCCGGAAGTGGGGCACGGCATGCAAACGCTGCAGCGCGCCGGGTATGTGTACGAGATCCTGGTGACGCACCGGCATCTGGCGGCCGCGGCGGCGTTCGCCGCCCGCCACGATGAGCACTGGTTGGTGCTGGACCATCTCGGCAAGCCGGACATCGCGCGCGGCGCGCGGCACTGGGCGCAGCAAATTCGGCCGCTGGCGGCGCTGCCGCACGTGGCCTGCAAGCTGTCGGGGCTGATCACCGAGGCGCCGGGTGGCCGGTGGCGGGCGGAAGAACTGCTGCCGTTCTTCGACGCCGCGCTGGAGGCGTTCGGCCCGCAGCGGCTGATGTTCGGCTCCGACTGGCCGGTGTGCCTGCTGGCCGGCGATTACCGCCAGGTGGTGCAACTGTGCGAACGGGCGCTGTCGACGCTGGGGGCCGCCGAGCAGGCGGCGATTTGGGGCGACACCGCCTGGCGAATTTACGGTTTAACGGAGTCTGGTTATGGATCTGTATCTGCAAGATAAGGTGGTGCTGGTCACCGGCGGCGGTGCCGGCATCGGCGCGGCGATTGCTCATGTGCTGGCCGAAGAAGGCGCGATCCCGGTGCTGGTCACCAACGCCGCGCCGGAGGCGGCGCTGCTGGCCGATTTGCAGCGGCTGCAGCCGCGTACCGAGGTGATCCTCACCGAACTGTGCGACGAGGCGGCCTGCCGCCGCGCGGTCAGCCAGACGCTGGCGACCTTCGGCCGCATCGACGGGCTGGTGAATAACGCCGGGGTCAACGACGGTGTCGGGCTGGAGGCGGGGCGCGAAGCCTTCGTCGGCTCGTTGGAAAAGAACCTGGTGCACTACTACCTGATGGCGCACCTGTGCCAGGCGGCGCTGCAGGAGAGCCGGGGCGCCATCGTCAATATCGCCTCCAAGACCGCGCTCAGCGGCCAGGGCGGCACCAGCGGCTACACCGCCGCCAAGGGCGCGGTGCTGGCGCTGACGCGCGAATGGGCGGTGTCGCTGCGCCATGACGGCGTGCGGGTGAACGCGGTGGTGCCGGCGGAGGTGATCACCCCGCAGTACCAGCGCTGGCTCAACACCTTCGCCGAGCCGCAGCGGCAGATGGCGAAAATCACCGCGCGCATTCCGCTCGGGCAGCGCATGACCACGCCGCAGGAGATCGCCGATACCGTGGCGTTTCTGCTGTCGTCGCGGTCATCTCATACCACCGGGCAGTGGCTGTCGGTGGACGGCGGCTACCTGCATCTCGATCGGGCGCTGACGTGAGCGGCGCGGCGGCAGGGCGGCGCCGTTTCTGCCAGGCGCTCGATCTGATTGACTCACCGGCGCTGATTGCGGAGTACCTGCAGCATCATCAGCGCATCTGGCCGGGCATCGCCGCGCATTTGCGCGAGCACGGCATTCTGGACATGGAGATTTACCGGTTGGGCACCCGGCTGTTCATGATCGTGGAGGTCAGCGCCGATTTCGACGCTGCGCGCTTTGACGCCGCTAGCCTGAACAACCCCGAAGTACAGCGATGGGAAGCGCTGATGTGGCACTACCAGGCCGCCACCCCCTGGACGCCGCAGGGCGAAAAATGGGTGGAAATGGCGCGGATATTTTCTCTGCAACAGCAATAACGCCAACATCATCATCGCCAGACGATACGAGGGTATCACCATGCTTGCTGAAAAAAGTGCGGCCTCCGCGCAGCCGGGCGTCGCCGTGACCGCCAATCTGCGCTGGGCCTTTATCCTGGTCACCAGCCTGTTCTTCATGTGGGGGCTGTCCTATGGCCTGCTGGACGTATTAAACAAACATTTTCAGGAGACGTTGCACGTCACCAAGGCGCAATCGGGGCTGCTGCAGGCGGCCTATTTCGGCGCCTATTTCCTGGTGGCGCTGCCCGCCGGGTACTTTATGGACCGCAAGGGCTATAAGGCGGGCATTCTGGTCGGGCTGTGCCTGTATGCGCTGGGAGCGCTGCTGTTCGTGCCGGCGGCGTCGGCCAACAGCTTCGGCGTGTTCCTGTTCGCGCTGTTCGTTATCGCCAGCGGTTTGGGCTGCCTGGAAACGGCCGCCAACCCGTACGCCACGGTGCTGGGCGACGCGCAGGGCGCCGAACGGCGGCTCAACCTGGCCCAGTCGTTCAACGGCCTCGGGCAGTTTATCGGCCCGCTGATCGGCGGCACGCTGTTCTTCTCCGTCAGCCAGTCCGCCGGCGGCGGCGATCAGAGCGCGGTGAAAATGACCTATGTGGCGATCGCCGTGCTGGTGCTGCTGATCGCGCTGTTGTTCAGCCGCACCCGGCTGCCGGCGATCCGCGAAGAGGAAAAACCGGTGCACGGCGTGATAGCGCAGGGATTATGGCAGCATCCGCATTTCGTCGGCGGGGTGATCACGCAGTTCTTCTACGTGGCGGCGCAGGTGGGCGTGGGGGCGTTCTTCATCAACTACGCCACCGAACACTGGCGTGATGTGTCTAACCAGAGCGCCTCTTACCTGCTGTCGATCGCCATGATCTGCTTTATGGTCGGGCGCTTCTTCAGCACCTGGCTGATGGGGCGAGTCAAACCGGCGACGCTGCTGGCGGCCTATGCGCTGATCAACATCGCGCTGTGCGGCGTGGTGATGCTGAGCGTCGACGGGGTGTCGGTGGTGGCGCTGATCGCGGTATTCTTCTTTATGTCGATCATGTTCCCGACCATTTTCGCCCTGGGGGTGAAAAATCTGGGTAAACACACCAAGCGCGCCAGCTCCTTTATGATCATGGCGATCGTCGGCGGCGCCATCATGCCGTACTTTATGGGGGCGCTGGCCGACCGTTACAGCACCGCGCTCTCTTATCTGCTGCCGCTGCTGTGCTTCGCGGTGGTGCTGGTTTACGGCCTGCGGCAGCGCCGCGCCTGATTCACCCCGGCGGCGAATCGGCCTTCGCCGCCGTTGTCAGCGCCTGTGGGCGCGTTCGCATCAGGATCGCCAGCGCCAGCAGCAGCACGATGCCGGACAGCACACCGTTTATCGTCAAGCCTCCGGCGTCCACCACCAGCCCGCCCGCCAGTGAACCGCAGGAAATCGCCAGATTAAACAGCGCGATATACAGCGAAGAGGCGACCTCGACCGCGTCGGGGGCCGCCTTGAGCATCCACGCCATCAGCGACACGGAAACGCCGCCGTAGGCGATGCCCCACAGCAGGAGGAAGGCGCCGCCGCTCAGCGGCGCGCGGCCCAGCAGCGGCAGCAGCAGGACGGCGAGCGCCAGCCCGAAGGCGATCAGCGCCAGGGTGCGGCGCAGCCGTTTGGCGGCGGCCTGGCCGGCGATGAAATTCCCGACGATACCGGCGACGCCGTAGGCGAACAGCAGCGGCCCCACCCAGCGGCTCTCGATGCCGGCGACCGTCTGCAGCAGCGGGCGGACAAAGGTGTAGGCCATAAAGTGGCCGGCAACCAGCAGAAACGTCAGCAGCAGCCCGAGGAGCAACCGGCGATTCGCGCGCTGCGCGGTGAACGACCGCCAGCTCACCGCCTGCGTGACCGGCAGCGGCGGCAGCACGCACAGCAGCAGGAGCAGGGTCAGCGCCGCCAGGACGGCGACGGCCAGAAACGCCATGCGCCAGCCCAGCGCTTCGCCGAGGAACACCCCGAGCGGCACGCCGAGCACCGAGGCCGCCGCTACGCCGCCGAAGATGACGGACAGCGCCAATCCGACGGAGGCCGGCGGCACCAGACGTTCCGCCAATCCGCCGGCGATGGCCCAGATACCGCCGATGCAAAAGCCCAGCAGGATGCGCGCAGCGAACAGCAGCGCTATGGAGGTAGCGGCGGCGGCCAGCAGGTTGGCGGCGATCAGCAGCAGCAGAAAGACGATCAGCAGGCTGCGGCGATCTGTGCGCCGGGCGCCCAGCACCACCAGCGGGGCGAACAGCGCGGCAAACAGGGCAGGCAGGGAAATCAGCAGCCCGGCGCGGCCTATCGATGCGTTCAAGGTGCTGACTATCGGGGTCAGCAGCCCGACGGGCAGCATTTCTGCCGTGACGACGGTAAAGGTGGACAGACCGATGGCGAAGGTCGCCAGCCAGGGTTTTGCGCCGCCGCCGGCGTGTAAGGCACTCATAATGACTCTCCCAACAGATGAAGAGCCTCAGTGTATCCGCGCCAAAATGGCTGATAAACTGGCCTGAATGCGCAACATTGGGGACACATCGTGGCTAATTTACCGTCTATGCCGTTGGATAACCTGACCGACCTGCTGGTGTTCATTCGCGTCGCCGACGCCTGTAGCTTCACGCTGGCGGCCGAGAGGCTGGGCATCTCCCGCTCGGCGGCGGGCAAATGCGTGATCCGATTGGAGGAGCGATTAGCCACCCGGTTGCTGCAGCGCACCACGCGCAGCGTCAGCCTGACCGAAGACGGCGCGGTGTTTTACGAGTATGCGCAGCGCATCCTGTCGCAGGCCGAAGAGGCGGAAACGGCGCTCAATACGCGGCGGCAAACCCCACGCGGGCGGCTGCGGCTGGATCTGCCGGTTTCGTTGGGGCGGTTGCATATCCTGCCGATTCTGCGGGAGTTTTTGGCGCAGTGGCCGGAGGTGGACGCCGACGTCAGCTTCTCCGACGATTACAGCGATCTGGTGCGCGACGGCATCGACGTGGCTGTCCGCGTCGGCGGCAACGACGACAGCCGGCTGGTGCGGCGGGTGCTCGCGCCACATCGCCTGATCACCTGCGCGGCGCCGGATTATCTGGCGCGGCACGGCACGCCTGCAAAACCGGAGGCGTTGGGCGATCACGAGACGCTGGTCTTCAGCCATCAGGGGCTGCCGGCGCCCTGGCGCTATTTGGTCAACGGCCAACTGCACGAACAGCCGGTGCGCGGCCGGATGCGTTTCAACAACGTCGAGGCCTTGCGGGATGCGGCCGTCGCCGGAGCCGGCCTGTGCCAGGTGGGGGCGTTTCTGGTCGGCGAGCAGATTGCGGCCGGCACGCTGGTGCCGGTGCTGGAGCGCTATTGCCGCCCAGGGCCGCCGATCTGCGCCGTCTATCCCAGCCGACGCCATCTTTCCCCCAAGGTGAAACTGTTCCTGGCGGCGATCGAACGGCGCTGGCAGGGCAAGGCGATTTGGGAAACCGCTTAGCGCGAGCGATTCACGCCGCTTTCAAGGCCAGCGTTCGCCGCATCAAGCGGTAGCCGCCGGCCGCCACCAGTAGCACGATCAGCCCGGCGGTGAGCGTGACGCCGAAGCCGGCCGCTATCCCGGCGGCATCGATCGCCAGGCCCGCCAATGCGGCGCCGAGCGCCACGCCTATCCCCAGGCCGGTGACCATCCAGGTCAACCCCTCCGTCAGCCGGGAGGGCGGCACGATGTTTTCAACCAGCCCCATGGCAATGATCATGGTCGGCGCAAAAAACAGTCCCGCGACAAACATCGCCGCCGCCAGCGTCAAGACATCGTGCACCCACAGCAGCGGCACGGTGGTGAAGGCGGTGGCGAACGCCGCGTATAAGAACAGGCGAGGCAAGGGGACGGGGATCTTCATTGCGCCGAAAATCAGCCCGGCCAGGCAGGAGCCGAACGCGTAAACCGACAGCACGATGCTGGCGGCGGCCGGCTGTCCTTGCTGCTCGGCGAAGGCCACGCTGATGACGTCCACGGTGCCGACGATGGTGCCCAGGGCGATCAGCGCCAGCAGCAGGATCTGCATTGACGGCATGGCCAGGATGGCGCGCTGCCGCTGGTTATTGCGGGTGTAGACCGGGGGCTGAGTGCTTTTTTGGGAGGCGAATGCCGCAACGCCCGCCACCAGAAGCAGCGCGGCCACCAGAGGGCCGGCTTCTGGGAAGAGTGAAACGCTAAGCCCCACGGCGATCGGTGGGCCGACGATAAAGGCCACTTCATCTAACACGGACTCGAATGAAAATGCCGTGTGCAGCTGTGGTGTGCCGCGATAAATTTCGCTCCAGCGGGCTCTGACCATCGCGGAGATGCTGGGCATGCCGCCCGCAAGCGCGGCGAAGACGAACAGCGTCCAGTCCGGCGCCCGATAGTGGGTGCAGAGCAACAGCAGTAGCAGGGCGAGCGTGCTGATCCCGGTGGCATACGGCAGCACGCGGCTTTGGCCGTGACGATCCGCCGCGCGCGCGATTTGCGGCGCAAGCAGCGCCATGGAAAAGGCGAACGTCGCCGCCACCGCGCCCGCCAACCAATAAGAGCCGCGTACCTGTGAGAGCATGGTGATGATGCCGATACCGGTCATCGAGACCGGCAGGCGCGCGATCAGCCCGGCAGAGGAAAACGCCTTGCTGCCCGGGGCGTTGAACAGGTTGAAATAAGGATTTGCCATAGAAAGGGCTCCAGAAGTTGGCGGCTCAGTATTCGCTCAATGGCCATCATTGACATACGCCACGTATGTTACGTTAATTGACATACATGGCGTATGTCAATTATAACGTTCATCAATAACGAGGCGGGAGTGGACCCATGGCACGTAAAGCGCGCGCAGAAATGATTGAAGAAACCCGACAAAAACTGGTGGCTGCCGCCCGTCAGCAGTTCGGCAGCGTGGGGTATGCCGAGACGGTGATGGATGAACTCACCGCGCAAGCCGGCATGACGCGCGGTGCGCTCTACCACCACTTTGGGGACAAGAAAGGTTTGTTTTTGGCCGTCGTGCAAGAAATCGACGCCGAGATAGATGCGCGCCTGGCCGACATTACCGCGCGTACGGCGGATGACTGGGAGGCGTTTGCGGCGCGTTGTCGCGGTTATTTGATCATGATGACGGAGCCGCAAGCGCAACGCATTTTGTTGCGCGATTCACCTTCGGTGCTGGGGGCTGAATATTTGCAGGCCAGTAAGCTGCAATGCATTGTCTGGATGACGGGCGCATTGCAGGCGTTGATGGCGCAGGGGCGCATCGCCGTCGCCGAGCCGGAATCGCTGGCGCATTTGATCAATGGCGGCCTGATGGATGCCGCGCTTTGGATCGCGCACCAGCCGGATGAGAAAACCGCTTTGGAGCAGGCGTTGGCCGGTTTGTCGCTGTTGCTGAACGGCTTGCGGCCAACGGCCGCTTAACCGGGCAGGGTATTTACTCCTGCGGCAGCAGCAGGGCGGGCTGGACGTTTTGCGCCAGCTGAATATTGTTGCGGCCGCTGTGCTTCGCCAGATAGAGCGCGGCGTCGGCCGCGCCGATCGCCGATTCGACGTCCAGTTTTTCCAATGCCGAGATGCCGGCGCTGAGCGTCAGCGTACCGCTGTGCTGCGGGCTGGCGCCGTGCGGGATATTCAGTTCCGCCACCCGTTGGCGCACCCGTTCGGCCAGCTGCGCCGCGTAGCCTTCGTGCACGTTGGTCAGCAGCACCAAAAACTCTTCCCCGCCGTAGCGCACCACGATGTCGCGCGAACGCACCGCATCGCGGATGGCGATCGCCACCTGCACCAGCGCCCGGTCGCCCATGGCGTGGCCGTAGCTGTCGTTGTAGACCTTGAAGTGGTCGATATCCAGCAGCAGCACGTAGTGGCGGCCGGTTTGCGGTTCCAGCAGCATGTTGATCTTATTCTCCAGCCCGCGACGGTTATAAAGGCCGGTCAGGGGATCGAGCATGCTCAAATTATTGAATTTGTCCCGCTCGTTATACAGGTTGGCCACCAGCGCGTGGGTAAAGATTTCACTGCGTTTCAACATCAGGTGATGAATGGAGAAAGCGATAATAGGCAATAGCGTGGTGAATAATATCCGCAGGGTATTATGCATACCGTCTAAAGCCAGGATCATCATTGCGGAAGGCACAGCGTGTAAACAAAAGGCGGTAAAGTTGTCCGTCAGAGAAATAGCGCTGATAAAAAAGATGCTGAACAAACTAATTAATAAAAAATCTTGGTTATTCGGCAGGCAATATTGACTTTTAACGTAGATATGCGCAGCCCACAGCAGGCCGAGCACGCTGGCGAACAGGTTGAGTTTGTACAGGTATTGCCGCGGCGTATGCAGAGAAAATAGCGCCGCCGCCAGACAAAATAACGGGATGCATAATAAAGGCAGAGTAAAAGAAGGGACATCCCTAAAAGGGAACAATAACGTAAATATGGAAGAGGCGGCATTCATCATTAGAAAAAGAAATAATGCCAGGCGCTGCTTGCTGTTCAGTAATTCCTGATAAGAACGGGCGTTCATACGGAGGTCACTCTTTGCAAAGTCGTACTGTCGAATAATTAAGGTTGAGAAGCATTCCCTTGGCGCGAAATATCCACTTGAATTGCATGGTTGACCGTTGTGATTATTATCATGCAAACAGGACTAGGAATTTTCTTATGTCAAATTATCATTTTTTCCTGCTGGTGTCATCTGGGTTTGGTCATCGCAGCGAAAATGATGCGGCGGCCAAAAAAGTGTTATATGATATTGGTTATCATTATCACTTGAGGGGGTTGTCATGCTCACTGCCATGATTGCCGCATGCGGGCTGTGGGGCGTCAGCTGGTGCCTCGGCGATCGCCTGGCCAGCGCCTGGGGCGTTTTGCTGCCGTGCGCGCTGATGCCGCTGCTGGCCTTGATCGATCTCGATATGATGCAGCTGCGCAGCCTGATCGTGATAGCGATGTTGGCGACGCTTGTGATGCTGTTCAACAGCCGGCTGCGTCATTATCTGCTGCTGCCTTCCTGCATGGCGCTGGCGGGAGGCCTGGCGGCGGTCAGCCTCAACTTCAGCTTCGGGTAAAACGCCGGAAACGGCAAAACCACGCTTAGGCGTGTTGTTCATCAATGCGTTGGGATTTTTTCGAAGGGACTACCGGAGAGATCATCAATTGGTGCGAAGAGAGGGACTTGAACCCTCACGTCCGTAAGGACACTAACACCTGAAGCTAGCGCGTCTACCAATTCCGCCACCTTCGCACAGTCGATGTTGTTGCTTTGATTTATATTACGTCGCCAGCTTGGTGCGAAGAGAGGGACTTGAACCCTCACGTCCGTAAGAACACTAACACCTGAAGCTAGCGCGTCTACCAATTCCGCCACCTTCGCATCGATGCTGAGTGCAATATAAATCATGTGGTTATTTGGTGCGAAGAGAGGGACTTGAACCCTCACGTCCGTAAGGACACTAACACCTGAAGCTAGCGCGTCTACCAATTCCGCCACCTTCGCGTACCAGAAACATTACCGGAGTAACGTTACCACGGAGGCGAATTCTAGAGATTTTGGCGGGCACGTCAACAGTTATTTCCCCGCATTGCGGGCGTTTGCTGGAAAAACAGCCATATCGCCGCTTTTCCGCTGGTCAAACAGCCAAATCAGCCAATCAATCAACACCCTGACCCGTGGCGCCAGGAAACGGCCGGGCGGATACATGATGTAAATCGGCATCGGCGGCGGCGGCGTGTCCGCCAGCACTTCCACCAGTTCGCCCCGTTCCAGCCAGGGGGCAAGCGAATAGCGCGCCGCCTGAATCAACCCCATGCCGGCCCGCGCGCCGGCGATGTAGGCGTCGGCGCCGCTGACGCTCAGCCGGGCGGGGAGTTCGCGCAGTTCCACTTTGCCGCCGCGGCAGAATTCCAGCGGGTAATCGCGGTTGCTGGCCAGGGAAAAATACCCTACCGCACGGTGCGGCGCCAGGCTATCGATGTCGAGCGGCGTGCCGCAGGCCTGCAGGTAAGCGGGGGAAGCGCAGGTGACCTGCGGCAATTGGGCGATGCGCCGCGCCGCCAGGCTGTCGTCTTCGGTTTCCCAGGCGCGCAGCACGCAGTCCACGCCTTCGCGCAACAGATCGACGTGGGTATCGTTGGCGCCCAGCGCCAGGGTGATGTCGGGATAGCGCTGGTAAAAGTCGTCCAGCGCCGGAATGACAATCTGGCGCGCCAGCGAATGGGGCATATCGATGCGCACTTTGCCGGACGGTTGCAGCTTATGGTGGCTGAACAGCGTGTCCGCCTCCTCAAGCGCCCCCAGCAACTGCACGCAGCGTTGATAGTAGAGGCTGCCTTCGCTGGTCACCTGCACCTGGCGGGTGGTGCGGATCAGCAGGCGCACGCCCAGCCGCTGCTCCAGCCGTTTCAACGCGTTGCTGACCGTGGCGCGCGGCAGCTGCAGGCGCTCGGCCGCCCGGCTGAAGCTGCCCAGTTCGACGATGCGGGTAAAAATGCGCATGGCTTGAACCTGATCCATGTCCACTCCGGATTGTTGGTGATTTTTGAACAGTGATGTGCAATCTGCATTATTTATCTTTGTAGCGTAAACAACCAGACTTTGCTGCGTTATCCGTTCATCGCATGAGGGCAGCACAATGCAACAACGTAAACTGGGTTCTCACGGCCCCCTCGTCTCCGCCCTGGGGTTGGGATGCATGGGCATGAGCGACTTCTACTCCACCGGCGCCGATCGGCAGGAAGCCATCGCCACGCTGCACCGGGCGCTGGAGCTGGGCGTCACGCTGCTCGACACCGCCGACATGTATGGCCCGCACACCAACGAGGAATTGGTGGGGGAAGCGATCAAGGGCAAACGGCAACAGGTGTTCCTGGCCACCAAGTTCGGCATCCTGCGCGATCCGGCGGATCCTTCGGCGCGCGGCGTCAGCAGCCGGCCCGAGTATATCCGGCGCTCGGTGGAAGGCAGCCTGCGGCGCTTGGGCGTAGAAGAGATCGATCTTTATTATCAGCATCGGGTCGATCCGCAGGTGCCGATCGAAGACGTCGTGGGCACGATGGCGGATCTGATCCGCGAAGGCAAGATCCGCCATATCGGCCTGAGCGAGGCGTCGGTCGCCACGCTGGAGCGGGCGCACAAGGTGCATCCGATCACCGCGCTGCAGACCGAGTATTCGCTGTGGACGCGCGATGCCGAACAGGGCGTGCTGGCAGCCTGTGAGCGCCTCGGCATCGGCTTTGTGCCTTACAGCCCGTTAGGGCGCGGTTTCCTCACCGGCGCTATCCGGCGGCCGGAGGATCTGGCCGAGGACGATTTCCGCCGCGGCAACCCGCGCTTCCAGGGGGAAAACTTCGCCCGCAACCTGGCGCTGGTGGAGAAGGTGGGGGAGCTGGCGGCACAGAAGGGCGTCAAGCCTTCACAGCTGGCGCTGGCCTGGGTGTTGGCGCAGGGCGAGCACATCGTGCCGATCCCCGGCACCAAACGCCGTCGCTACCTCGAAGAGAACGTCGCGGCGGCGGAGATAACGCTGAGCGCGGCCGAACTGGCGGCGATCGACGCGGTGTTTCCGCTGAGTGCGGCGGCCGGCGATCGCTACGGCGCGGAGTCGATGACCTATATCAACGGCTAAAAAAAAGCGCGGCCTCAGGCCGCGCTCTGTCGTTTTCCGCCAACGGCGAATTATTTCTTCTTCGGCGCGCGCGGCGGGCGGCCGACGGTGGCCTGATACACCTTGAAGCGGCCGTTCTGCGCCAGCACTTCGTGGCTGCCGAAGGTGGCGTCCAGAATGTCCGGGTACGGCAGGAAGGCGTTGGCGACGATGCGCAGCCGGCCGCCGATCGGCAGGTGTTTTACCGCGCCGCGGATCAGGGTTTCGGCGGCGGTCAGGCTGGTCTGCAGCCCGTCGTGGAACGGCGGGTTGGAGATGATCATGTCGAAACGGCCGGTGATGTCGGAGTAAACGTTGCTGACGATCACTTCGCCTTCGATGCCGTTGGCGGCCAGCGTCGCGCGGCTGGACTCCACCGCGGCGGCGTTGACGTCGCTGAGGGTCAGTTTCACCTTCGGCGACAGCTTGGCCATCACCGAGGCCATCACGCCGGCGCCGCAGCCGATGTCCAGCACCTTGCCTTTCATGTGTTTTTCCAGCGTCGACAGCAGCAGCGAGCTGCCGACGTCCAGGCCGTCGCGGCTGAACACGCCCGGCAGCGTTTTCACTTCCAGATCGTGCAGCTGGTAGCTGTCCCACCAGTCGTCCAGGCTGAACTCGGTCTGTGCGTCCAGGCGGCCGTGATACAGGCCGCAGCGGCGCGCGCTGTCGATTTTCACCAGCGTGGCGTGGCCTTCCAGCGTTGGCTCGGCGCTGCGCACGCCGCTGCGGTTTTCACCGACCACGAACACGTCTACGCCCACCGGCAGCAGCGCCAGGATGTTGCACAGCTGGAATTGCGCTTCCTGCTTGCTCTTCGGCCAGTAGTAAACCAGCGTGTCGCAGTCGGCGACGAAAGCGGGATCGACGGTCAAACCGAACTGCACGTTATCGCCCATCGTCCGGTTCAGTAACTGCCAGTGATGGTATTGCTGAGTGTGGACGCGCACGTCCGCGGCCTCGAATTGGGCCGGCAGGCTGTCCTGCAGGTCGCCGGCAAACAGCACGCGGCGTTCGATAAATTCATCACTGTGGCGCAGCATGACTTCACTGGCGGGGGTTAATGCAGACATCAGATATTGGCTCCTGGAAATGAGACCGGGGATTATAGAGCTTTGTGGCGATATGTTCGACGGGTTTGTTGGCGCGGGCTGCGCGGGTTTGTTAGCATAGCGCGGCGCATGGCAGGCATGGCGCACCACAACGGGTAGGAATCGGCATGGCATCAAAACGCGACTGGCTGTTACAACAACTGGGTATTACGCAGTGGACATTGCGCCGCCCGGGCGTGTTGCAGGGCGAAGTGGCGGTCAGTCTGCCACCCGAGGCGCGCCTGCTGGTGGTGGCGCAGACGCTGCCCGCACCGGACGATCCGCTGTTTTGCGACGTGCTGCGTAGCCTGGGGCTGACGCCGGCGCAAACTTACAGCCTGACGCCGGAACAGGCGGCGATGCTGCCTGAAGAGACCGCATGCAACAGTTGGCGGCTGGGCGTGGCGGAACCGCTTGCGGTCGCCGGTGCGCAGCTACACAGCCCGGCGCTGGCCGAGCTTTCCCAAGACGCGGGGGCCAAACGCGCCCTCTGGCAGCAGATTTGTCATCATGAACACGATTTCTACCCTGACGGCGGCCGACCTGGCCACGGCCTTCACCATTGAGCAAGCCAGCCACGCTTTTCCCTGGACGGAAACCACCTTCGCCAGCAATCAGGGCGATCGCTACCTTAACCTGAAGCTGAGCGCCGACGGGGAGATGGCGGGGTTCGCCATCACGCAGATCGTGCTGGACGAAGCCACGCTGTTCAACATCGCCATTCATCCGCAGTACCAGCGCCGTGGCTTTGGCCGCCTGCTGCTCAACGCGTTGATTGAACGGCTGGAGAGCCGCGGCGTGGTCACGCTGTGGCTGGAAGTGCGCGCCTCCAACCAGGCGGCGATCGCGCTGTATGAAGATCTCGGTTTCAACGAGGTTACCGTGCGCCGCAATTATTACCCGAGCGCCCACGGCCGCGAAGACGCGATCGTGATGGCGCTGCCGCTGGCGTAATCTAAACACATCCTGTTTATTGTTTTCCTTTCATTTACAACAAAAAAGTTGTTTTCTGATTAATTTACATCGAATAAGTTGTTTTTTGCCATAGCGACAACTAATTTGTTGTTTATTGTTGGTGAGACAACCAATGCGTTGTTGGGAGGTGCGGATGAGAAAATTATCAGAAATATCAGCGTTGCTGAAAGAAAAACGCATTGAGTTGGGCTGGAGCCAAAAAGACTTTTTAATGAAGATTGGCATGACCCAACAGCAATATCAGCGTATTGAAACGGGTAGCGATATGCGGGTAAGCACGCTGCTACGGATATTGGCGGCGATGGATTTGGAATATGTCATCGTGCCGAAAAAGTCTGCCCGTGATGTGGAGTGCTTGCTGCAACAGGAAGTGAGTCGCGCGCCGGAAGCCGGTAAGCCGCAGAATTTCGAAAAAAAACTGAAAGATCTCGAGGACTAGCTGATGAAAGGGCAGCGACAGGTTGAATCGGTGCAGGCATTAGCCTTGATATTGCATGGCGTGCGTGTTGGCGTGCTGGCGCATTACAGCGGCGGCAGAAACATCCTGACCTTTGATCCGCACTACCTCGCTTTGCCGGAGCATGCTCGTCCCTTGTTTACGCTAAGGCAGAGGGCGCACCCGGGGTATCTTGAGCAAGTTTTACAGTCATCGCAGCGCCTGCCGCCCGTCTTATCCAATTTGTTACCCGAAGGCGCACTGCGCGGTTGGGTGGCCCAGTCGTTGAAAGCCCATGTGAACGAGGAGTTTCCCTTAATTGCCTGGGCCGGGGGAAACCTGCCGGGAGCGCTTGAAGCCCGGCCGCTGGCCGCCAGTGACATACCCGCCTGGGCGTTAACGTCGCGCGGCGAGCTGGAAGCCGTGCAAATTAATGTTGGCGTGGAGGCGCAAAAGTTTTCTTTGGCAGGGGTACAAATGAAGTTTTCCTCTGTGCGCAAAGAGGGCCGCTTCAACATTTCTTCTCAGGTCGGCGCCGATAGCTGGATCATTAAAACGCCTTCAACGGTCCATCGTCATCTCCCTGAAAATGAATATACGGTAATGCGCTTGGCGCAAGCCATCGGCGTGGATATTCCTGATATTGAGTTGGTTGAGCTGACACGACTTGAGCACTTGCCTGATATTCGCTTGGCGGATGAACCTTATGCTTATGCCATCCGTCGTTTTGACCGCAGCGAAAACGGGCGAGTACATGCAGAAGATTTTGCTCAGATATTCGAGATTTACGCGCACGATAAATACCGCGGTAAAAATTACGATCAGATAGCGGCTTATCTCTATGAGTATGGCAGTGAACCTTTAGCGGATGCGCAGCAAATGGCACGCCGTCTGTTGGCGAATATTTTGCTCGCCAATGGCGATGCTCACGTAAAGAATTGGTCCATGATCTATCCAAACCAGACCGATGTTCGGCTTTCTCCCGCTTATGACATCGTCACTACGTTGGCCTATATTCCTGGTGAATCTGAGGCCGCGCTCAATATGGCGAAGGAAAAACGCTGGGATAGGATCTCAATGCAAACCTTCGAGCGCTGGGCTGAGCGGGTCGATATTCCCTGGCCTGCGATTCGTGTGCACCTTGTGGATGCCATCGACAAGGCGCGAAATTTGTGGCCGGAATTATTGGAAAACCTGCCGATGGCGGACGATCACAAATCGATATTGCGTCGGCATTGGGCCGCTTTGTCCCCCGATTTCCGCCTGCGTTAGCGGGAAATCGGATCCATTGATTGTCACCGGTTGGCAAATCGGCGAAAATGCCCGGCTGTTATCTTTTATTCACCGCTTTGCCCGGCGCCGCGATCGGCGCGTTCTGATGATGTCGCAGGGCGGACTAACCGTAGAACCTGAAAACCATGTCTCCTAGTGAATTTGCCCGCGAAGTCTCCAAAAGAAGAACTTTCGCCATCATCTCGCACCCCGATGCCGGTAAAACCACCATTACCGAAAAAGTGCTGCTGTTCGGACAGGCGATCCAGACCGCCGGTACGGTAAAAGGCCGCGGCTCCAGCCAGCACGCCAAATCCGACTGGATGGAAATGGAAAAGCAGCGTGGGATCTCGATCACCACCTCGGTGATGCAGTTCCCGTACCGCGACAGCCTGGTCAACCTGCTGGATACCCCGGGGCACGAAGACTTCTCCGAAGATACTTACCGTACTCTGACCGCCGTCGACTGCTGTCTGATGGTGATCGACGCCGCCAAGGGCGTTGAGGATCGCACCCGCAAGCTGATGGAAGTGACCCGTCTGCGCGACACGCCGATCCTGACCTTCATGAACAAACTGGACCGCGATATCCGCGATCCGATGGAAGTGATGGATGAAGTCGAGCGAGAACTGAAGATCGCCTGCTCGCCCATCACCTGGCCGATCGGCTGCGGCAAGCTGTTCAAGGGCGTTTACCACCTGTACAAGGATGAAACCTACCTGTACCAGACCGGTAAAGGCCACACCATTCAGGAAGTGCGCATCGTCAAGGGCCTGAACAACCCGGAGCTGGATGCGGCGGTGGGTGAAGATCTGGCGGCGCAGCTGCGCGATGAGCTGGAGCTGGTGCAGGGCGCTTCCCACGAGTTCGATCAGGAGGCTTTCCTGAGCGGCGAGCTGACCCCGGTGTTCTTCGGTACCGCATTGGGCAACTTCGGCGTAGATCACATGCTGGACGGCCTGGTGGCCTGGGCGCCGGCGCCGATGCCGCGCAAAACCGACACCCGCGAAGTGACGGCGGCGGAAGAGAAATTCACCGGCTTCGTGTTCAAGATCCAGGCCAATATGGATCCGAAACACCGCGACCGCGTGGCCTTTATGCGCGTGGTTTCCGGCCGCTACGAGAAGGGCATGAAGCTGCGCCAGGTGCGCACCGGCAAAGACGTGGTGATCTCCGACGCGCTGACCTTTATGGCCGGCGACCGTTCGCACGTGGAAGAAGCCTATCCGGGCGACATCATCGGCCTGCACAACCACGGCACCATTCAGATCGGCGATACCTTCACCCAGGGTGAAGACATGAAGTTCACCGGCATCCCGAACTTCGCGCCGGAACTGTTCCGCCGCATTCGCCTGCGCGATCCGCTGAAGCAGAAACAGCTGCTGAAGGGGCTGGTGCAGCTGTCCGAAGAGGGGGCGGTGCAGGTGTTCCGTCCGATCGCCAACAACGATCTGATCGTCGGTGCGGTCGGTGTGCTGCAGTTCGACGTGGTGGTAGCGCGCTTGAAGAGCGAGTACAACGTGGAAGCGCTGTACGAGTCGGTCAACGTGTCGACCGCGCGCTGGGTCGAGTGCGACGACGTGAAGAAGTTCGAAGAGTTCAAGCGCAAGAACGAGATCAACCTGGCGCTGGACGGCGGGGACAACCTGTCCTATATCGCGCCGACCATGGTGAACCTCAACCTGACGCAGGAACGTTATCCTGACGTGACCTTCCGCAAGACGCGCGAACACTGATCAATCGGCAGGGCGCCCAGTGCGCCCTGCACGCCTCTCCTATTCCCACTGCGCTAATTAATAAACCTCCCTCATATTTTTCTTGCGAACCTAGGACACCAGGCGATGTTCGTTCGGCCTGCATTTTCTGTCTAATGGTCTATCTTTAACGGGATGTCCGCACATTGCTTGAGAGTAAATCACTGTAATATGTTGTTTGTTTGGTGAGTTATTCTGATGTGTTGCCGATAGGAGACAGTCAGTATCTTTAAATATCAATGAGATAACTATATTTCAGTTTTGTGTGACTTAGCCTGTCGTCAATAGGCGACAGTTTTTTGGCTAAAAATCCAACGTCTGATTTGTTTTCTTTGATTTTTAAGGTTTTTTTTGAGTTGGCACGGCCGTTGCAATATTCCTGTCGTGAACGCTTAATCGTATAGCGATGATGAAGTATTTACCGAGAAGGCCGCGTGAAGGTGGCCGCAGGGTTCCGGCGCTCTGGCGTTGTGAGCCCCCAACAAAAGGAAGAGATCGATGAAAAAGACCAAATTTGCACACTCGTTGATGGCTGTTGTATTGGGTTCTGTGTTGGTCAGCGGCAGTGCGCTGGCCGAAGAGAGTCTGCTCAACAAGGCGTCTAACGCCGCGGACAGTGCCGGTGCCAAAATCGATAGCTCCATGAAAAAAGTTGACGGTTACATGGATGACAGCGCGATAACGGCTAAAGTTAAAAGTGCGTTGGTGGAAGATAAAACCATCAAAAGTTCCGACATTTCGGTGAAAACCGAAAAAGGCGCCGTGACCCTGAGCGGGTTCGTCGGCAGCCAGGCGCAGGCGGAGCATGCGGTCGCTGTCGCCGGCAAGGTGGAAGGCGTCAAGACCGTCAGCGACAAGCTGCACGTGAAAGATGAAGCCAACCAGTCGATCAAATCGTATGCCGGCGACACCGCCACCACCAGCGAGCTGAAAGCCAAGCTGCTGGCCGATGACATCGTGCCGTCGCGCAATGTGAAAGTGGAAACCACCGATGGCGTGGTGCAGCTTTCCGGTGAGGTGAAAACGCAGGCGCAGTCTGAGCGTGCGGAAAGCATCGCCAAGGCCATCGACGGCGTGAAAAGCGTGAAAAACGACCTGGTGGTCAAGCCGTAATCCCGCCAGGCGCCCGTAACAAGTAACAACAAGCCGCATCGGTCGGGCCGTGAAGGCGGCCCGACATGTACCACCAAAAAAAGAAACTGATTTGCCGTCGACGCCCCGTTGTCGGGGCGGTAGACAGCAGCGAATTTTTTCACAATGGTAAGGAGAAGCTTATGTTTCGTTGGGGCATTATCTTTTTAGTCATCGCGCTTATCGCTGCGGCACTGGGGTTCGGTTCGCTGGCGGGCACCGCCGCCTGGGCGGCTAAAATCGTGTTTGTCGTCGGCATTATCCTGTTCCTGGTCAGCCTGTTCACCGGCCGCCGGCGCCCTTAGCCGGCCGGTATTTTCCTGCAAACTGTAACAAAGCTTAATTCCTTTTCTCACGTCGGGGAGGGCCGGCCATGAACAGCGACATCATCGTCGGGCGCTGGAAACAGCTGAAAGGCCAGGTATGGCAGGCATTGGCCGAATGGTCCGGCAGCGATTGCGTCTGGCTGGCCGGCAGCAATGATTTCCTCGCCGGCGTGCTGCAAGAGGATTACGGAAGAGAGCGAGACGCGGTATCCTCGGAGAAAACATCTCACTGAGGATGCCAAGTTGGGATACAGAATACCCATCACGCTCGGCAATATAGAACCGCTGGCGTCTAAGCCCTTTCGGCCAGGCAAGATGGCGCTGGTCTGCGAAGGCGGCGGCCAGCGCGGCATTTTCACCGCCGGCGTGCTGGACGAGTTTCAGCGCGCGGGCTTTAACCCATTCGATCTGCTGATCGGCACGTCGGCCGGCGCCCAGAATCTGTCTGCCTACATTTGCGGACAGGTGGGCTACGCGCGCCGGGTGATCACCCGTTACACCACCTCGGCTCAATTCTTCAATCCGCTGCGCTTCGTGCGCGGCGGGCATCTGATCGATCTCGATTGGCTGGTTGATACGGCAGCGGCGCAGATGCCGCTGGCGATGGACGTAGCGGAACGGCACTTTACCGACGGGCGCGAGTTTCTGCTGTGTGCCTGCCGCAGCGACGATTTCGAACCGACCTATCTGCCCGCGCAGCGCGAGCGCTGGCTGCCGGCCATCAAGGCGTCCAGCGCCATTCCCGGCTTCTATCGCCAGGGCGTGGAGCTGGACGGCATCAGCTATCAGGACGGCGGCATCAGCGATGCGATCCCGGTGGAAGAGGCCTATCGCCGCGGCGCCGACACCATCGTGGTGATCCGCACCGTGCCTTCGCAGATGTACTACACCCCGCAGTGGATGAAGCGCATGGAGCACTGGCTGAGCGACAGCAGCCTGCAGCAGATGGTGCGCATCCTGCAGCATCACGAGCAAAGCTATCACCGCATCCAGCGCTTTATCGAGAAGCCGCCGGGCAAGCTGCGCATCTTCGAGATCTTCCCGCCGAAGCCGCTGGCCAGCAATGCGCTGGGCAGCCGACTGGGGTCGCTCAATCAGGATTATCACCTGGGGCGCCGCTGCGGCCGCTATTTCCTGGCCACCGTCGGCCAGTGGATGGCGCAGCCGGAGCCGGACGGCATGAGGGTGAAAAAAGCGCTGTCGCGCCGCCTGATCCAGCCGGAGAACGTCAGAATGCCTTCGCCGATCGTGACCGACATCGTCATGCCGTCCGATCTTGGCGCGCAGCCGGAGGCCGCGGTGGTGGCGCCGAAGATCATTCTGCCGGGCGATCTGCCGCCGGGTGAAGGGGGCGCGCTGTGAGCTATGCCTTTACCGACACCCACTGTCATTTCGATTTCCCGCCCTTTACCGGGCATGAGGGCGAGAGCCTGGTGCGAGCGGCAAGCGCCGGCGTCACGCGCATCATCGTCCCGACGGTCACCGCCGATCGCTTCGCGCGGGTGCTGCGGCTGGCGCAGGATCACGCGCCGCTGTTCGCCGCGCTGGGGCTGCATCCGCTGTATATCGCGCAGCATCATGAGCCGCAGTTGGAGCAACTGGCGGCGCTGCTGGCCGAACGGCCGCGCAAGCTGGTAGCGGTGGGGGAGGTCGGGCTCGATCTGTATATGGACAACCCGCAGTTCGAGCGCCAGCAAAGCGTGCTGCTGGCCCAGCTGCGGCTGGCGAAACAGCATGACCTGCCGGTGATCCTCCATTCGCGCCGCACCCACGATCAGCTGGCTGCGGCGTTGCGGCGCATGCAGCTGCCGCGTCGCGGCGTGGTGCACGGCTTCGCCGGCAGCCTGTCGCAGGCGCAGGCGTTTATCCGCCTCGGCTATTACATCGGCGTGGGCGGCACCATCACCTATGAGCGGGCGCAGAAAACGCGCGGCGTGATGGCGCAGCTGCCGCTCGAGGCGCTGCTGCTGGAGACCGATGCGCCGGACATGCCGCTGGCGGGCTATCAGGGGCAGCCCAATCGCCCCGAACGCGCCGCCGAGGTGTTTCAAACGCTGTGCGAGCTGCGGCCGGAACCGGCCGACGAGATCGCCGCCCATCTGCAGCGCAATGCTCAGGCGCTGTTTGCCATGCCGGATTGATGAGGTGATAACGTGACCTGTGTCACGTTATAAGATTTTCATTTGCGTCTCGTTGTATGCATTTGTGACATAAATCGGTGCGAGAGTGACCTCGCTCAGTATAATCCCCCCGAAACTCTCCAATAGCAGACCTCTCTTTATGAGCAGGGATGTATTTTATTTTTTGCAACAGGGAAACTTTGCATGCAACTCATCATGAGCCTAGTCGGCATGGCGGTGCTGATCGCCATTGCGGTGCTGCTCTCCAGCAACCGCCGGGCCATCAAACTGCGCACCGTCGCGTGGGCGTTCATCATTCAGGTCGGCATCGGCGCGCTGGTGCTGTATGTGCCGCTGGGCCGCAGCATCCTCGGCAGTATGTCGAACGGGGTGGCAAACGTTATCGCCTACGGCAATCAGGGCATTTCGTTCATTTTCGGCGGGCTGGTGTCCGACAAGATGTTCGAGGTGTTCGGCGGCGGCGGCTTCGTGTTCGCGCTGCGCGTCCTGCCGGTGATCGTGTTCTTCTCCTCGCTGATTGCGGTGCTGTACTACCTCGGCATCATGCAGTTGGTGATCCGCGTGCTGGGCGGCGGGCTGCAAAAGCTGTTGGGCACCTCGCGCACCGAATCGCTGTCGGCAACCGCCAACATTTTCGTTGGTCAGACCGAAGCGCCGCTGGTGGTGCGTCCGTATATCGCCACCATGAGCCAATCAGAACTGTTCGCGGTGATGTGCGGCGGCCTGGCCTCGGTGGCCGGTTCGGTGCTGGCGGGATATGCGCAGATGGGCGTGCCGCTGGAATACCTGATCGCCGCGTCCTTCATGGCCGCGCCGGGCGGGCTGCTGTTCGCCAAGCTGATGGTGCCGGAAACCGAGCAGACCCACGATAAAGACGATGCGATGAAGCTGATCGCCGAAGAGGATCGTCCGGCCAACGTGATCGACGCGGCGGCTTCCGGCGCGGCCTCCGGCATGCAGCTGGCGCTGAACGTCGGTGCGATGCTGCTGGCGTTTATCGCGTTGATCGCCTTGCTTAACGGCATTCTCGGCGGCATCGGCGGCTGGTTCGATTATCCGCAGCTGTCGCTTGAACTGATCCTCGGCTGGGTGTTCTCGCCGATCGCCTTCCTGATCGGCGTGCCGTGGAGCGAGGCGATGACCGCCGGTTCGTTCATCGGCCAGAAGATCATCGTCAACGAGTTCGTCGCCTACATGAACTTCGGCGCCTATCTGCGTCCGGATGACGTAGTGGCGGCGGAAGGCCTGCAGGTGCTGTCGGCCCATACCAAGGCGATCATCTCCTTCGCGCTGTGCGGCTTCGCCAACCTTTCCTCGGTGGCGATCCTGCTGGGCGGTCTGGGCAGCATGGCGCCCAATCGTCGCCACGACATCGCGCGCTTCGGTCTGAAGGCCGTGGCGGCGGGCACGCTGTCCAACCTGATGAGCGCCACCATCGCCGGCTTCTTCCTGGCGCTGTAAGCCATCCCGAGGCCCGCGACGGCGCGACCGATCGCGGGACTCCGCCTATACTCTAAGCAACGCGGGTGCGTGCCGCACCCGCGATCTTCAGCCGCTTCTTTAGCGAATTTGTGAACGATATCGCGTTATTTTGTGATGTTCTTCACATATAATTCCGGTCTGTTACAGTGCTATTTCATATAGTGTGACGATGAACGCGAATCGCCCCCGGCATTCGTGTTCAAATAGCTATTACTGGCCGGCCGCAAGGCGGGTGGCCATGTGCGGTGAGAAGGATCTCAGTTGCCGCCGCGGGAACGCCGTTCCCCAGCGCTATCTTCATGGAACCAAGTCCGCTCGCCAACACCCAGGTACTCAGTTGGAGAGTTTTATGACCGAATTAACCGCAGCAGCGCAACGTGCGCTGAATTTGATGGATTTAACCACGCTGAATGATGATGACACCGACGAGAAAGTGATCGCGCTCTGTCGTCAGGCCAACAGCCCGGCCGGCCACACGGCGGCCATCTGCATCTACCCGCGTTTTATCCCGGTGGCGCGTAAGGCGCTGCGCGAGCAAGGCACGCCGGATATCCGCATTGCCACCGTGACCAACTTCCCGCATGGCAACGACGATATCGACATCGCGCTGGCGGAAACCCGCGCGGCCATCGCCTATGGCGCGGATGAAGTGGACGTGGTGTTCCCTTACCGCGCGCTGATCGCCGGCAACGAACAGGTCGGCTTCGAGCTGGTGAAACAGTGCAAGCAGGCTTGCCAAGCGGCCAACGTGCTGCTGAAAGTGATCATCGAAACCGGTGAGCTGAAGCAGGCCGATCTGATCCGCAAGGCGTCCGAGATCGCCATCAAGGCCGGGGCGGACTTTATCAAGACCTCCACCGGCAAGGTGCCGGTCAACGCCACGCTGGAAAGCGCCGAGCTGATGATGTCGGTGATCCGCGATATGGGCGTGGCGAAGACGGTGGGCTTCAAGCCGGCCGGCGGCGTGCGCACCGCGGAAGACGCGCTGCATTATCTGCAGCTTGCCGATCGTATTCTGGGCGAAGGCTGGGCCGATGCGCGGCATTTCCGCTTTGGCGCTTCCAGCCTGCTGGCCAGCTTGCTGGCCGCGCTGGGCTACCAGACCCAGACCGCCGGCGGCGGCTACTGATCGATTTCGTTGGCGGGCGCCAGGCGCGCCCGTCTGCACCGACTCTCGGCGACACAGGGGGATGCCTTGTTCCTGGCTCAAGAAATTATTCGTAAGAAACGCGACGGCCAGCCGTTAAGCGAAGCGGAAATCCGCTTTTTCATCAACGGCATTCGCGACAACGTGGTGTCGGAAGGGCAGATCGCCGCGCTGGCGATGACCATTTATTTCCATGACATGAGCATGCCGGAGCGCGTGGCGCTCACCATGGCGATGCGCGATTCCGGCACCGTGCTGGACTGGAAAAGCCTGGCGCTGAACGGCCCGATCGTCGACAAGCATTCGACCGGCGGCGTGGGCGACGTGACCTCGCTGATGCTCGGCCCGATGGTGGCGGCCTGCGGCGGCTATGTACCGATGATCTCCGGCCGCGGCCTGGGGCATACCGGCGGCACGTTGGACAAGCTGGAAGCCATTCCGGGCTTCAATATTTTCCCGGACGATAACGCCTTCCGCAAAATCATTCAGGACGTCGGCGTGGCGATCATCGGCCAGACCAGCTCGCTGGCGCCGGCGGACAAACGTTTTTACGCCACCCGCGACATCACCGCCACCGTGGATTCGATCCCGCTGATCACAGCCTCCATTCTGGCCAAGAAGCTGGCGGAAGGGCTGGATGCGCTGGTGATGGACGTGAAGGTCGGCTCCGGCGCCTTTATGCCGACCTATGCGCTGTCGCAAGATTTGGCGCAGGCGATCGTCGGCGTGGCCAACGGCGCGGGCTGCAAGACCACCGCGCTGCTGACCGACATGAACCAGGTGTTGGCCTCCAGCGCCGGCAACGCGGTGGAAGTGCGTGAAGCGGTGCGCTTCCTGACCGGCGAATACCGCAACCCGCGCCTGCTGGAAGTGACGCTGGCGCTGTGCGTGGAAATGCTGCTGTCCGGCGGCCTGGCGCAAGACGAGGCCGACGCGCGCGCCAAACTGCAGGCGGTGCTGGACAACGGCAAGGCGGCGGAGGTGTTTGGCCGCATGGTGGCGGCGCAGCAGGGGCCGATAGACTTCGTCGAACGCTACGATAGCTATCTGCCGGCGGCAACGCTGAGCAAGCCGGTGTATGCTGAAAAGCCGGGCATCATCAGCGCCATGGATACCCGCGCGCTGGGCATGGCGGTGGTTGCGCTGGGCGGCGGCCGTCGCCGGGCGAGCGACGCCATCGATTACAGCGTTGGCCTGACCGAGGTGGCGCGCCTGGGCGAGAAAGTGGATGCCCAGCAGCCGCTGGCGATGATCCACGCCAACGATGAAGAGAGCTGGCAGCAGGCGGCCGATGCGGTGCGCAGCGCGATGACGCTGAGCGACAAGGCGCCGGAAGCGACGCCGGTGGTGTATAAGCGCATCACGGAATAACCCAAGAATCAGGAACGGTCGCGGCTTTTTCGCGGCCGTCCAAAGCGTGAGAACACGCAGGAGAGCACAGATGAAACGCACATTTATTATGGTATTGGACTCCTTCGGCATCGGCGCCAGCGAAGACGCCGAACGTTTTGGCGATCAGGGTTCCGACACCCTGGGCCACATCGCCGAGGTTTGCGCGCGCGGTGAGGCCAACGTGGGCCGCCAGGGCCCGCTGACGCTGCCTAACCTGAGCCGTCTGGGCCTTGGCAAAGCGGCGGAAGAGTCCACCGGCAACTTCCCGCAGGGGTTGGATCGCAACGCCGACATCATCGGCGCTTACGCTTACGCCAGCGAACTTTCTTCCGGTAAAGACACGCCGTCGGGCCACTGGGAAATCGCCGGCGTGCCGGTGCTGTTCGACTGGGGCTATTTCAAGGACGAGCACAACAGCTTCCCGCAGGCACTGCTGGACAAACTGGTCGAACGCGCCAAGCTGCCGGGCTACCTAGGCAACTGCCACTCATCCGGCACCGTGATCCTCGATCAGCTGGGTGAAGAGCACATGAAAACCGGCAAGCCGATTTTCTACACCTCCGCCGACTCGGTATTCCAGATCGCCTGCCATGAAGAAACCTTCGGCCTGGATCGCCTGTACGAGCTGTGCGAAATCGCGCGTGAAGAGCTGACCGAAGGCGGGTATAACATCGGCCGCGTGATCGCGCGTCCGTTCGTCGGCGACAAGCCGGGCAACTTCCAGCGCACCGGCAACCGTCACGATCTGGCGGTAGAGCCGCCGGCGCCGACCGTGCTGAAAAAGCTGGTGGACGAGAAGGGCGGCGAAGTGGTGTCGATCGGTAAAATCGCCGACATCTACGCCAACGTCGGCATCACCAAGAAGGTGAAGGCGACCGGCATCGACGCGCTGTTCGACGCAACCCTGATCGAAATGGAAAAGGCCGGCGACAACACCATCGTGTTCACCAACTTCGTGGACTTCGATTCCTCTTACGGCCACCGCCGCGACGTGGCGGGCTACGCCGCCGCGCTGGAGCTGTTCGACCGCCGCCTGCCGGAGCTGCTGAAGCTGGTGAAAGACGAAGACATCATCATCTTCACCGCCGACCACGGCTGCGACCCGACCTGGCCGGGCACCGACCACACCCGCGAGCACATCCCGGTGCTGGTTTACGGCCCGAAAGTGAAACCGGGCTCGCTGGGCCACCGCGAGACCTTCGCCGACATCGGCCAGACCGTCGCCAATTACTTTGGCCTGTCGCCGATGGAATACGGTAAGAGCATGTTCTAAGCCCTGTCTTTCAAGCCGCAGCGTTGTTAGTGCCTAGCTGCAACTCGAAATTCAAGGCTTAGATGTTTGACGTTTTTATTAAATAAGATTTCTAAAGGAAGAAAATTATGGCTACGCCGCACATTAATGCTGAGATGGGTGATTTCGCTGACGTAGTACTGATGCCGGGCGATCCGCTGCGTGCAAAATACATCGCCGAAACCTTCCTGGAAGGCGCGGTGGAAGTGAACAACGTGCGCGGCATGTTGGGCTTCACCGGCACCTACAAAGGCCGCCGCATCTCCGTAATGGGCCACGGCATGGGCATCCCGTCCTGCTCCATCTATGCGCGCGAGCTGATCGCAGAATTCGGCGTGAAGAAGATCATTCGCGTGGGCTCCTGCGGCGCGGTGCGTGACGATATCAAACTGCGTGACGTGGTGATCGGCATGGGCGCGTGCACCGACTCCAAGGTGAACCGTCTGCGCTTCAAGGACAACGACTACGCGGCGATCGCCGACTTCGACATGGTGCGCAACGCGGTCGACGCGGCGGCGGCGCAGGGCATCCCGGCGCGCGTGGGCAACATCTTCTCCGCCGATCTGTTCTACACCCCGGATCCGGACATGTTCCAGGTGATGAAGAAGTACGGCATCCTGGGCGTGGAAATGGAAGCGGCCGGCATCTACGGCGTGGCGGCAGAGCTGTACGAAGAGTTCGGCTGCAAGGCGCTGACCATCTGCACCGTGTCCGACCACATCCTGCGCCACGAAGCGACCACGGCGGCGGAACGCCAGACCACCTTTAACGACATGATCGTTATCGCGCTGGAATCCGTGCTGCTGGGCGACAAAGCGTAACACCCCGGCGGGCGTCATCATGGCGCCCGCCCGTCAATCTATTCATTCTGCTTGGCCAGTTTTGGCTAACGCTTTACCTTTCTGCCATTTAACGCTATTACTTCCTTTATCAATCTATTCACCAATCTATTCATCCGATGCTCACCGTTGAACAAGTTTTGCGTCATGGGCCGGCTACGGCTCGTCAACTGACAGAAGCGTTAGGCATCAGCCAGCCGACGCTATCGCGCCGTCTCCGTGAACTGGCGGGCGCCGTATTGATCCTCGGTAAAGGTAAGGCGACGCGCTATGCGTTGCGGCGCGGGATCGGCGGTGAGAGGCAGTTTCCGCTATATCGGGTTGATGAACGGGGTAAGGCGCACCTGTTTGCCACGCTTTGCCCGCTGTATCCTGCCGATAACTGTGCGGTGTGCGATGAGCGCAGCGGAGAGTGGCAGCTCTATGACGGCATGCCATGGTATTTGAACGACCTACGGCCGATTGGCTTTCTCGGGCGAGCCTGGGGAAAAGCAGCGGCGCGCGAGTTGAATTTGCCGGAGGATGTGCGGCGATGGGATGAAGGTCAACGCTTGTTGGCGCTCTGCCGTTATGGCGAAGACATGACCGGCGATCTGTTGCCTGGTGCCGACAGCTATCAGCGTTGGTTAATGCGGGATACTGCCGTCGCCATCACGGTGGAAGATAAAACCGAGCGTTACGCCGCATTGTCTGTCCAGGCGCTGGCCGGGGAGCTGGTAGGCTCTTCCGCCGGTGGCGAGCAACCCAAATTTACCGCCTATGCTGAGCTGGCGCCTGGGCGCCGTGCGCATGTTTTGGTGAAGTTCAGCCTGGCGCCGACGCATGTCATTGCACAGCGCTGGAGCGATTTGCTGATCGCCGAGTCGCTGGCATTGCAGACGGTCGCCGCTGCGGGATTGCCTGCCGCATCGGCGCAAATCCTGTTCGGTGCTGACCGACAATGCTTTTTAGAGATCGAGCGCTTTGATCGCATCGGTGAAGAAGGGAGGGTAGCGATGGTGTCGCTGGAGGCGCTGGATGCCGAGTTCAGCGGCAGCGGCCACGCCAACTGGGTCGTGGCCGCCGAGCGGTTATTGCAGCTAGGGGTGATCGATCACTCAGTCTACCAACGGGTTGCCCTGTATTGGGCCTTTGGCCGGTTGATCGCCAACAGCGATATGCACCAAGGCAACCTGTCGTTCTTGCGGATAACCCAGCGGCCGGTCATGTTGGCGCCTTTGTATGATATGTTGCCGATGGCTTTTGCCCCGGCAAGCAGCGGTAATCTGCGCCACGACGCGCTGGAGATCCGTTTGAGCAACGAGGTGAGCGGCGCCGTCTGGCGGCAAGCGGAGCTATTGGCTCTCGAGTTCTGGCGGCGAACGGCGCAACATGACGACATCAGCGAGGCGTTCCGGGCGATTGCCGAGCAAATGTTGGTGCAACTGCAGAAGCTGCACGAGCGCATTCAGCGCCTGGCCTGAGTTACCCCTTCTTCGGCGCTTCCTGTTTTTCCTCAGGCGCATCCTCTTCGTCGTCTTCCACCGTATTGCCTTCTGCCAACGGCGTGTTGGCGGTCAACAGGTACGGCGACTGCTGCCAGCGGCTGCGGCGGTGTTGCAGCAGGGTGCGCGCCAGAATGATGCCGATCGCCAGCGCCAGCAGGATCATCAGGCGCAGCAGGTTGGTGGTGTTGTCCACCTGCTTGGATTCGGTCGCCAGCACGTGGGTGTCGAGGGTGATGCGGATAAAGCCGATCGGGCCGTCTTTGCCCTGAATGGATTCGACCAACTGGTGGTTGAAGTAGCTGCCGGCGCGCTTGCCGTCGAGCGACAGCCGATCGCGTATACTTATCTGCTCCCCGGCGTGGGAGACCAGCGTGCCGTCCAGCTGATACACGCTGACGTCGAGAATGCGGCTGTGATCGGTGAGCTGCTTGAGGATGGCGTCGATGCGCGGGTTGTTGCCGTCGTCGTCCAGCAGCGGCGCCAGGCTGTAGGCGACCTGTTTGGTCAGCGTCTGCGCCAGCTCTTCGACCTGTTCGGATCGCGCCATTTGGTGACTCAGGCTAAAATAAGAGGCACCCTGCATCAGGAGCACCAGCAAAGCCAGGCAAATCAGGATAATAGCGGTACGGTGCAGGCGAAATTTCAGTTTAGCGCGAGCCATGCAGGTTCCTTGGGCATCGGGGACACTTTATGTTGCCAGAACCGCTGGCGATAGGATAGCTTGATGCGTCGTTTTATCATGCAGCGTTTTTGTCCATTCAGGAGTCAATGATGTCAAACAGTCTGACCTATTGCGATCTTCCGGCGGAGATCTCTCAATGGCCGGGTCTTCCCCTTTCGCTCAGCGGCGACGAAGTGATGCCGCTGGACTACCGGGCGGGCAATACCGGGTGGCTGTTATACGGCAGAAAGCTGGACAAGGCGCGCATTACACAATTCCAACGCAAGCTGGGCGCGGCGATGGTGATCGTCACCGCCTGGGGCGTGGACGACTATCAGGTGGTGCGCCTGGCGGGCACCTTGACGCCGCGCGCCAAGCTGCTGGCGGCGGAGAGCGGGCTGGACGTGGCGCCGCTCGGCAAGATCCCGCACCTGCGCACGCCGGGGCTGCTGGTGATGGACATGGATTCGACGGCGATCGAGATCGAGTGCATCGACGAGATCGCCAAGCTGGCGGGCGTCGGCGAACAAGTGGCGGAAGTCACCGAACGCGCGATGCGCGGCGAGCTGGACTTTACCGCCAGCCTGCGCCAGCGCGTCGGCACGCTGAAAGGGGCCGACGCCAACATCCTCAAGCAGGTGCGCGACGAGCTGCCGCTGATGCCGGGGTTGACCAGCCTGGTGGGCAAGCTGCAGGCGATGGGCTGGCATGTGGCGATCGCCTCCGGCGGCTTCACCTACTACGCCGAATACCTGCGCAACCGGCTGCGGCTGGTGGCGGCGGCGGCCAATGAGCTGGAGATCCGCGACGGCAAGCTGACCGGCGAAGTGCTGGGGCCGGTGGTGGACGCGCAGTTCAAAGCCGATACGCTGCTGCGGCTGGCGGAGAAGCTGGAGATCCCGCTGGCGCAGACCGTGGCCATCGGCGACGGTGCCAACGATTTGAAAATGATGCAGGCGGCGGGGCTGGGCATCGCCTACCACGCCAAGCCGAAAGTGTATGAAAAAGCGCAGGTGGCGATCCGGCATGCGGATCTGATGGGCGTGCTGTGCATTCTCACCGGCAGCCTGAAACACGAAGTGCGATAACGAAAGATTGAGGTAAGACGTGGCAAAAGCGGCAAAACGGGCATTTGTGTGCAATGAGTGCGGGGCGGACTATCCGCGTTGGCAGGGGCAGTGCAGCGCCTGTCATGCCTGGAACACCATCACGGAAGTGCGTTTGGCCGCGTCGCCCGCAGCGGCGCGCAACGATCGCCTCAGCGGCTATGCCGGCGACGCCGGCGTCAGCAAGGTGCAGAAGCTGTCGGAAATCAGCCTTGAGGCGCTGCCGCGCTTCACCACCGGCTTTCTCGAGTTCGATCGCGTGCTGGGCGGCGGCGTGGTGCCCGGCAGCGCCATTCTGATCGGCGGCAACCCCGGCGCCGGCAAGAGCACCCTGTTGCTGCAGGTGCTGTGCAAACTGTCCGAGCAGATGAAAACCCTGTACGTCACCGGCGAGGAGTCGCTGCAGCAGGTGGCGATGCGCGCTCATCGGCTGGGGCTGCCGACCGGCGGCCTGAACATGCTGTCGGAAACCAGCATCGAGCAGATCTGCCTGATCGCCGAGCAGGAACAGCCGAAGCTGATGGTGATCGACTCGATCCAGGTGATGCACATGGCGGACATTCAGTCTTCGCCGGGCAGCGTGGCCCAGGTGCGCGAAACCGCCGCCTACCTGACGCGCTTCGCCAAGACGCGCGGCGTGGCGATCGTCATGGTCGGCCACGTCACCAAAGACGGCTCGCTGGCCGGGCCGAAAGTGCTGGAACACTGCATTGACTGTTCGGTGCTGCTGGACGGCGACGCCGATTCCCGCTTCCGCACCCTGCGCAGCCACAAGAACCGCTTCGGCGCGGTCAACGAGCTGGGGGTGTTCGCCATGACCGAACAGGGGCTGCGCGAAGTCAGCAACCCTTCGGCGATCTTCCTCAGCCGCGGCGATGAAGTCACTTCCGGCAGTTCGGTGATGGTGGTGTGGGAAGGCACCCGGCCGCTGCTGGTGGAGATCCAGGCGCTGGTGGATCACTCGATGATGTCCAACCCGCGCCGCGTGGCGGTGGGCCTGGAGCAGAACCGGTTGGCGATCCTGCTGGCGGTGCTGCACCGCCACGGCGGGCTGCAGATGTCGGATCAGGACGTGTTCGTCAACGTGGTCGGCGGGGTGAAGGTCAGCGAGACCAGCGCCGATTTGGCGCTGCTGATGTCGTTGGTCTCGAGCCTGCGCGATCGGCCGCTGCCGAACGATCTGGTGGTGTTCGGCGAAGTGGGGCTGGCGGGAGAAATCCGTCCGGTGCCGAGCGGCCAGGAGCGCATCTCCGAAGCGGCCAAGCACGGTTTCAAGCGCGCCATCGTGCCGCACGGCAACATGCCGAAGAAGCCGCCGGCCAACATGCAGGTGTTTGGGGTCAAGAAGCTGGCGGACGCGCTCGACGTGCTGGAAGAGTTTTATTAATGTCGCCGACGGCGAGTAAGATATGCTATTTTGTTTAGCATACTAAACGGAGGTGGCCATGCCGCAATTTGATTACCTGAAGACGTCCATTAAGCAAAAGGGCTGTACTTTGCAGCAGGTGGCGGATGCCAGCGGCATGACCAAGGGCTATCTGAGCCAGCTGTTGAACGACAAAATCAAAAGCCCGAGCGCGCAAAAGCTCGAGGCGCTGCACCGTTTTCTCGGGCTGGAGTTCCCGCGTAAAGAGGTCAAAGTCGGCGTGGTGTTTGGTAAATTTTACCCGCTGCACACCGGCCACATCTATCTGATCCAGCGCGCCTGCAGCCAGGTGGACGAACTTCACGTTATCTTGTGCCACGATGAACCGCGCGACCGCGAGCTGTTCGAGAACAGTTCGATGTCGCAACAGCCAACGGTCAGCGATCGCCTGCGCTGGCTGCTGCAGACCTTCAAGTACCAGAAAAACATCCATATCCACTCGTTCGACGAGCAGGGCATCGAACCCTATCCGCACGGCTGGAACGTGTGGAGCGACGGCATGAAGGCCTTTATGGAACAGAAGGGCATCGTGCCGAGCTTCATCTATTCCAGCGAAGCGCAGGATGCGCCGCGCTACCGCGAGCATCTGGGCATCGAAACCATCTTGGTCGATCCCGAGCGTTCGTTCATGAACATCAGCGGCAATCAGATCCGCCAGGATCCGTTCCGCTATTGGGACTATATCCCGACCGAGGTGAAGCCGTTCTTCGTGCGCACCGTGGCGATCCTCGGCGGCGAGTCGAGCGGCAAGTCGACGCTGGTCAACAAGCTGGCCAACATCTTCAACACCACCAGCGCCTGGGAATATGGCCGCGATTACGTGTTTTCGCACCTGGGCGGCGACGAGATGGCGCTGCAGTACTCCGACTACGACAAAATCGCTCTCGGGCAGGCGCAATACGTGGATTTCGCGGTCAAGTACGCCAACAAGGTGGCGTTTATCGATACCGATTTCGTCACCACCCAGGCGTTTTGCAAAAAGTACGAGGGGCGTGAACACCCCTTCGTGCAGGCGCTGATCGACGAATACCGTTTCGATCTGGTGATCCTGCTGGAAAACAACACGCCGTGGGTGGCGGACGGCCTGCGCAGCCTTGGCAGCGCCGCCGATCGCCTGGCGTTCCAGCACCTGCTGGAGGAGATGTTGCGCGCCAACAACATCGAGTACGTGCACGTCGAGTCCAGCGATTACGAAGAGCGTTTCCTGCGCTGCGTCGAGCTGGTGCAGCAGCTGCTGGCGGCGGACGCCGGCCGCTTGGCGAATGCGCCCGCCCATCGCCATGCCGCAGGCTGAGAAAATTAGCGGAATGTGCGGTCGCGGCGGCAGAAACGCCTCTGTGGCGCACATTTAACGGCTTGTTTAAACATGGTTCATTCGGTAGCGACTAGGTTAAGATTTTCTTTACAATAACGCTCAGAAGAAGACATGTCTTATCGCTTACTCGTTCTCTGGTTGATCTGCTATGCCGCAGCCTGGACGCTGCTGACCGTTCATCTCGATCCCACTCTGCCTTACGACGCCGTCGAGGCGCTCAACTGGGGCCTCAACGCCGAGTGGGGCTCACCGAAAAATCCTTGGCTGGTCGGTGCGGCGATGCAGCCGGCGATCTGGCTCCCGTGGCTGCCGCTGAACCTGTACTGGTATGGCGGGCACTTCATCGCCATCGCCATCGGCATGTTGGGCGTCTGGCTATTGGCGCGCCGCCTGAGCGGCAGCACCTCGCTGGCCTGGATGGCGCTGCTGACGCTCAACCTGTCCGGCATCATCAATTTCGACATCATTCCCTACAACGACAATTACCTGTTGGTGATGCTGTGGCCGTGGATGGCGCTGTTCTTCCACCTGGCGATCTCGCGTTCGGCCAACTGGTGGCCGGCTTTCGCATTGGTGGCCGGTCTGGCGATGATGGCTAAATACTCGACCTTCGCCTTCGTCTATTTCGCGGCGCTGTCGACGCTGTTCGTACCGCAGATCCGCCGCTGCTATCGCCAGCCGCAGTTCTATCTGGCGGTGGCGATCTGGTTGGCGCTGGTGTTGCCGAACCTGTTCTGGCTGTGGAACCATGACTTCGCCGCCTTCAAGTGGGTGGATTCGCAGATCAAGATGCAGCTCAACCTCGATATGCTGCAGTCGCTGCTGCTGGTGTTCTATCCGTCGCTCGCGCTGTGGGTGATCCTGCGGCGCAGCGGGGCGGTGCTGGCCTGGCCAGCGGCGTTGCCGATGCGGGTGTTGCTGTGGGTCTACCTGTTGCCGCTCGGCATCATTACCTTCTGGTTCTCTTTCAACGTCGGCGGCCGGCTGACCGAGTGGCTGCAGCCGTTCTTCATGCTGGCGCCCGCGCTGCTGGTTGGCTGCGTGCGCCAGCCGCCGGTGCGTTCGCTGCGCGCGGCGACCATCGGGCTGATGTGCGCGGCGTTGGCGGTCTATCTGGGGTATGCCGCGGTGATGCTGGGCAACGTGCGCAACGCCGGCCAGAAAATGGTGGGTATCAAGGCGTTCAGCGTCGGAGTGGAGCGGCTGTGGCAGGAGCGGTATGGCGTCAGCCTGCGCTACGTCGGCGGCGAATACCTGTCGCAGTGGATGACGGTGTACGCCGGCTCCCGGCCGCAGACCATTACGCGCTGGTCCAATCATACGCGCCCGAATATCTACAACGTCAACATCAGCTATCCGCAGATTGCGCAGCACGGCGTCGCTCTGTTCGGGCGGTTGGGTGAAGACTGCGCGCACAGCGACTTCGGCGGCGAGCTGGCCCACTGGCCGAAGATGCGCCTCGATTGGCAGCAGACGCTGACGTTCCGCGCCGATCCGCATGCCGACGAGCAGACGCTGTGCGTCGGCTTCGTTCGTCCGCAGTAACGGCGGCGCAAAACGCCGCCGCGATTCAGGCTTAGTAAGCGATAACCAGCTTGCCTTGCATATGGCCGCCGAGCAGCCGTTGATGCGCGGCGGTCAGCGTCTCTACCGACAGCCCGTGCAGGGTTTCGCTCAGCGTGGTGCTCAGCTTGCCCTCGTCCAGCAGCTGCGCCACCTGCTGCAGGATGCGCCCCTGCTGCGCAATGTCCGGGGTGGTGAACATGCTGCGGGTGAACATGAATTCCCAGTGCAGCGCGGCGCTTTTCAGCTTCAGCGCGTTTTGATCCAACGGCTGCGCGTTCTCGACGATGGTGCAGATATGGCCCAGCGGCGCGACCAGCTCGGCCATCGCCGGCCAGTGGCCGTCGGTATCGTTCAGGCACAGGATGTAATCCACCTGCTCGATGCCGTGCTGCGCCAGCTCGCCCTTCAGATCGCGGTAGTCCACCACCAGATCGGCGCCGCGCTCACGGCACCAGGCGGCGGATTCCGGCCTTGAGGCGGTGGCGATCACTTTCACCTTGCTGCGCAGCGCGGCCAGCGGAATGGCCAGCGAGCCGACGCCGCCGGCGCCGCCGATGATCAGCAGCGTCTTGTTCTCCGGCGCGTCCTGAATGTTCAGGTGTTCGAACAGCGCTTCCCAGGCGGTGAGGGCGGTGAGCGGCAGGGCGGCGGACTCGGCCCAGTTCAGGCTGCGCGGCTTGTGCGCGGCGATGCGTGAGTCGATCAGCTGGTGGCTGCTGTTGCTGCCGGGGCGGGTGATGTCGCCGGCGTACCACACTTCATCGCCGGGCTTGAAGCCGCTGACGCCGCTGCCCACGTCTACCACCACGCCGCTGGCGTCCCAGCCGAGGATGCGCGGCTGCTGCAGGCCGCTCTTTTGCAGACCGGCGTGCACTTTGGTGTCCACCGGGTTGACCGACGCCGCTTTCACTGCCACCAGCAGATCGTACTGGCCGGGAACCGGCATTTCCGGTGAGATTTCGATGAAACCGGCGGGGTTCTGCGGGTCTACGGCAATGGCTTTTATCGACATGATTGTGCTCCTTTTAAATGATGTCCCCAGTGTAGACCCGCGGCAGTGGGGTGATAAGATGGACAATATCTAACAGAGTGTTCGTTTAAGGTGAACAATGGAATTCAAACAGCTGCAGGACATGGCGCTGTTCGCGCTGGTGGTGGAGTGCGGCAGCTTCACCGCCGCCGCGCAGCGCGTCGGGTTGCCGAAATCCAGCGTCAGCCAGCGCATCAGCCAGCTCGAACAGACGCTGGGGCTGCGCTTGCTCAATCGCACCACGCGCCAGCTGAACCTGACCTTCGCCGGTGAGCGCTGTCTGGAACATTGTCAGGCGATGATGTCCGCCGCGGAACGCGCCGATCTGGCGTTGCAGCGGCTGCGCGATAACCCGAGCGGCCGCCTGCGCATTTCAACGCCCGCCGGGCTGGGGGCGACCCTAGTGGCGCGGCTGGCGGCGGATTTTCAGCGCCAGTATCCGGACGTTTCGCTGGAGGTGTCGGTGTCCGACGCCATGGTGGATCTGGTGCAGGAAGGTTACGATGCCGCGCTGCGCACCGGCAAGCCGCAGGATTCTTCGCTGATCGGTCGCCGTCTCGGGTATGCGCCGCGCTATCTGTTGGCCGCGCCGTCTTATCTGGCGCAGCATCCGCCGATCGAACACCCGCAACAACTGCAACAGCATCGCTGCATTGCCCACCGCGCCTGGACGGCCTGGAACCTGCGCTGCGGCGATGACTATTACCGCTGGCAGCTGCCGCTGGCGCACACCACCGACAACCTGCTGTATGCGCGTGAATGCGCTATCGCCGGCGCGGGGATCACGCTGTTGCCGGCGTTTCTCAGCCGCGAGGTGGTGGCGCAGAAGCTGTTGGTGGAAGTCTTGCCGGCGTGGCGCGCGGAGGGCAACGAGCTGTATCTGGTTTACCCGAGCCGCAAGCTGAATTCCCCGGCGCTGGCCTGCTTCATCGATGTGGTGCTGCAGCATCCGGCGTTCGACGACTACGCCCGCGAGCTGCCGCGGGAATAAGAACCAAGGAAGCCCAGGCCGCTCCTGGGTTAAACAAGATATTACGTCACTTGCACGATGCGCTTTCCTGTGTTTTCCCCCGCCAGCAGGCCAACCTGGGCCGCGGGCAGCAGCTCAAAACCGGCGATCAGATCTTCGATGACCGCTAATTTCTTCTCCGCGACCCAGGCCGTGAGCGCCGTCAGCGCCTGTTCTTGTCGGTGAAGGAAGTCGGCCAACAGGAACCCCCGCATCGTCAAGCTGTTGACGATCAGCAAACCGGGGATCCCGGCCGGCGCGGCCGGTGGGGAGGCCGTATCGTACTGCGACACCGCGCCGCAGCAAACAATGCGCCCCTGTTTCGCCATGTGCGGCAGGCAGGCCGCCAAAATATCGCCGCCGACGTTGTCGAACAGCACGTCAATGCCGTTGGGGCACGAGCGGCGCAGGCCGTCATGCAGATTCCCCGCCTTATAATCTATCGCCGCGTCGAAACCCAGCCTGTCCGTCAGCAGAGCCGTTTTGGCGGCGCCGCCGGCAATGCCCACCGTGCGGCAGCCGTGGAGCCGGGCGATTTGTCCGGCGAACATGCCTACCGCCCCCGCGGCGGCGGAAATGACGACGGTTTCACCGGCCTTGGGGCGTCCGCATTCCAGCAGGCCGAAGTAAGCGGTGAGTCCGGGCACGCCGTAAACGCTGAGCAAGTGCGTATGCGGAACGATGTCCGGCTGTTTGAGCGCCTCAGTTGCCGGCAGGGCCGTGAAGGTTTGCCAGCCGGTTTCCGCCAACACGATATCGCCGGCGGCCAGCAGGGGAGAGCGCGACGTGACGACTTCGGCCAGCGTCGTCGCGGCCATGATGTCTCCTGGCTGCAATCCGGAACGATAGGTGACGCCCTGCATCCAGGCTCTGCTGGCCGCATCCAAAGGCACGTAAAGCGTGCGCAACAGAACCTCTCCGGGGCCGGGGATCGGCATCGGGGTCTCGCGAGTCTGAAAACAATCGACGGTCAGCTTTCCCTGTGGGAGTTTGCCGAGGATGATTTGGCGATTCTGCATAGGGGGCTCCTGTTTAAATCTTGCCGAAGATGTCGATGCCGGTGAGTTGCGCCGACAATTCCCACAGGCGTTGGGCCTGTTCAGGATCGACGGCGTAGCTTTTTACGCCGCTGAAGGAAAAGCCCTCGTCATCGTTGCGCCGGGCGATATCGCAGTCTTCGCAATACAATCCGCCAAGGCCATTGAGTTGAGGCGATGTCGCCGCCCACACCTGGGTTGCCGCACCCTGTTGCGGCGTTTTCAGCATTTCCGGGTGTGCGGGTTTGCCGTCGGCGTCGATCCAGTCCAATGCGAGCATCTCTTCCTGCGAGAGGTAACGCTGCAGTGGTGTGGGGATCATGCCGGGATGCAGCGTGAAGGCGCGTACACCGGCGGCTCGTCCTCGTTTGTCGAGGTGCACGGCGAATAACGCATTAGCGGTTTTCGACTGGCCGTAGGCCCGCCACTTGTCATAGCCGTTGTGAAACTGCACGTCATTCCAGCGTATGGCGCTGGCATGGTGGCCGGAAGAAGAGATGACGACAACGCGGGCGCCGCCCGCCAATGCCGGCCAGAGGTGGTTCACCAGCGCGTAATGCCCCAGGTGGTTGATCGCGAATTGTGCCTCCCAGCCTGGGCCGATGCGGGTTTCAGGACAGGCCATGATGCCGGCGCCGCAGATCACCATATCGAGGTGGACGCCGGTCGCCAGAAGATGTTGCGCGAACTCTCTAATGTTGTTCAGATCGGCCAAATCAAGCTCATAAATGTCGACGTTGCTGATACCGGCGAGGGCCAGACGAGTGCGGGCGATGACGGGATCGCGGGCGGCGACAATCACCTGTGCTCCCGCCTGCGTCAATGCGCGAGTCGTTTCCAACCCCAGGCCGGAATGGCCGCCGGTGACCAGCGCCGTCATGCCGGCCAGTTGACGATCTTTGAGCACGTCGGCGGCGGTGGTGGTGGCGTTGAAGCCAGAGCCGATGGGCGTTTGTTTGTTCATTGGGGATTCCTCGCTGTGGTTGGCTGTGACACAGGGAGTGTAAATCGGCGCTATCCGGCGGATGAATGCAACAAAAACCTAATTTCTGTCGCCATCGTCCTAAAGTCTTCGGCCAGCGCATCGCGCGGGTTATGCTCTTGCAAGATCTTTATGGGGAGAGGGTATGGATCCTTTATCGGAAGTGCTGGCGCCACTGAACAGCCAGAATGCGTTTTTCGGCGGCCTGAAGGCCGGCGGCGACTGGGCCGTTCATTTTCCCGCTCCGCAAGGCGGGAAGTTCAATGCGGTGGTGCGCGGCGGCTGTTGGTTGGCGGCGGAAGGGCTGGCAGAACCGCTGTGGCTGGCGGCCGGCGACTGTTTACTGCTGACTCGCAGCCTGCCGCTGACCGTCGGCAGCGACTTGTCTCTTCCGGCGCTCGACGCCGACGCGCTTTATCTGCAGGCGCAAAACGGCGTGGCGAGCTGCGGCGAGGGGGAAACGTGCCTGTTTATCGGCGGGCGTTTTAGCTTTGGCGAGGAGGTGGAGCGGCTGTTCGGCAGCCTGCCTGCGTTGATGGTGATCCGCGGGGGCACGGAAGAGGCAGCCGTGCTGCAATGGGCGCTGCAGCGGCTGGCGGATGAGCTGGTGAGGCCTTCGCCGGGCAGTACGTTGATGGCGCATCATCTGGGGCAAATCATGTTGACCCAGGCGCTGCGGATTTACCTGATGGGGGAGGAGAGTGCGGCGTCCGGCTGGCTACCCGCCTTGTTCGATCCGCGCATCGGCGCCGCGATGCAGGCGGTACATGCCGATCCGGCCCGGCGCTGGACGGTGGCGGCGTTGGCCGACGCGGCGAGCGTTTCCCGTTCGACGTTGGCGCTGCGCTTCAAGCAGAAAGCCGGCATGGCGCCGCTCGAGTACGTGTCGCGCTGGCGCATGCTGCTGGCGGCGCGGGCGCTGCGTACCGGCGGCGAACCGGTCTCCGCTATCGCGCAGCGTTTGGGGTACGATTCCGACAGCGCTTTCAGCCACGCGTTCAAACGCGTGATGGCGTGCTCACCGCGCGACTATCGCCGGGCGCAGGCGTAAAAAAGGCGCCGCATGCGGCGCCTCGGGCATTACTTGGCGATCTTCTTGTACTTGATGCGGTGCGGCTCGAGCGCGTCGGCGCCCAGCGTACGCTTCTTGTACTCTTCGTACTCGGTGAAGTTGCCTTCGAAGAATTCCACCTTGCCTTCATCCTGGTAGTCCAGGATGTGGGTGGCGATACGGTCGAGGAACCAACGGTCGTGCGAGATCACCATGGCGCAGCCAGGGAATTCCAGCAGGGCGTTTTCCAGCGCGCGCAGGGTTTCGATATCCAGGTCGTTGGTCGGTTCATCGAGCAGCAGCACGTTGCCGCCAACCTGCAGCAGCTTGGCCAGGTGCAGACGGCCACGCTCACCGCCGGACAGCTCGCCCACGCGTTTGCCCTGATCGACGCCCTTGAAGTTGAAGCGGCCGACATAGGCGCGGCTCGGCATCTCGGTGTTGCCGATGCGCATGATGTCCTGCCCGCCGGAGACTTCTTCCCACACGGTTTTCGAACCGTCCATGCTGTCGCGGAACTGATCGACGGATGCCAGCTTGACGGTGTCGCCCAGCACGATGCTGCCGGAATCAGGCTGTTCCTGGCCGGACATCATGCGGAACAGCGTGGATTTACCCGCGCCGTTCGGGCCGATGATGCCGACGATTGCCCCTTTCGGCACCGAGAACGACAGGTCGTCGATCAGCAGGCGGTCGCCGTAGGACTTGCGCAGGTTGCTGACTTCGACCACTTTGTCGCCCAGGCGTGCGCCAGGTGGAATGAACAGTTCGTTGGTTTCGTTACGTTTCTGGTATTCGGTGTTGTTCAGCTCTTCGAAGCGGGCCAAACGGGCCTTGCCTTTGGACTGACGGCCTTTGGCGCCCTGACGCACCCACTCCAGCTCTTTCTCGATCGACTTGCGGCGAGCGGCTTCGGCGGACGCTTCCTGCGCCAGACGCGCGTCTTTCTGCTCCAGCCAGGAAGAGTAGTTGCCTTCCCACGGGATGCCCTCGCCGCGGTCCAGTTCGAGGATCCAGCCGGCCACGTTATCCAGGAAGTAACGGTCGTGGGTGATCGCCACCACGGTGCCTTCGAAGTCGTGCAGGAAGCGTTCCAGCCAGGCCACGGACTCGGCGTCCAGGTGGTTGGTCGGTTCGTCCAGCAGCAGCATGTCCGGTTTTTCCAGCAGCAGGCGGCACAGCGCGACGCGGCGGCGTTCACCCCCGGACAGGTGGGCGATTTTGGCGTCCCAGTCCGGCAGGCGCAGCGCGTCGGCGGCGCGTTCCAGCTGGGCGTTGAGGTTGTGACCGTCGTGCGCCTGAATGATCTCTTCCAGGCGGCCCTGTTCGGCGGCCAGCTTGTCGAAGTCTGCGCCTTCTTCGGCGTACAGCGCGTACACTTCGTCCAGGCGTTTCAGCGCGCCGACCACTTCCGCCAGCGCTTCTTCCACCGACTCACGCACGGTGTGTTCGAGGTTAAGCTGCGGCTCCTGCGGCAGGTAACCGATCTTGATGCCCGGCTGCGGGCGCGCTTCCCCTTCGATATCGGTATCGATGCCGGCCATGATGCGCAGCAGGGTGGACTTACCGGCGCCGTTCAGGCCCAGTACGCCGATTTTGGCCCCGGGGAAGAAGCTCAGGGAGATGTTTTTCAAAATATGACGCTTCGGCGGTACCACCTTGCCGACGCGGTGCATGGTATAGACGTATTGAGCCACGTTGCTCTAAGCCTCTCTATATCAGTATTTATAGGATGTCTGGCGGCATGAGTGTAGCCCGTTTCGATCTCGGATCCCAGACATCGCTCAGCGATCGCTAAGTATAACCGTTTATGCGCCGATAAAGGCGCATATTGGTGGCTTATGGCGTGACGACGATCGCGACGCGGCGGTTTTCCGCGCGGCCGCTGGAGGTGCGGTTATCGGCAACGGGATCGCGCTTGCCCATGCCGCGGGTTTCGATATTGGCGCGCGGAATGCCGACGCTGGCCAGCAGATCGGCCACCGCATCGGCGCGGCGCAGGGAGAGCTGGTCGTTATAGCTGTCTTCACCGTAGTTGTCGGTATGGCCGTCCAGGCGGAACTTGGTGATGCCGACGCTCAGCAGCGCGCGGCCCATCTTCTGCACCGTCTCGGTGCTTTCCGGGTTCAGCTTGCCGATGTTGTTGCCGAACAGCACTTTATCCGACAGGCCGAACTCCCAGCCGTTATCGGTCAGCTTGAAGCCCTGCGATTGCAGCAGCGCGATCTGCTCGGGCGTCAGGCCCTGCGGTTTGCTCTGGCAGCCGGCGAGCGCCAGCAGGGCGACGAACACCATCGTCAGCAGTGAAAAACGACCTTTAAACAGTTGCTGTATCATAGTCAAAATCCCTAGTTCAAGTGTTATAGCCGGGGCTCTTATTTATGTATAGCCAGCCGCCAGCCTCCGTTATAACGATGCTTTGCCTGATACATCGCATCGTCAGCTTCGTGCAAAAGACCCTGAGGCGTCGACGCGTGATCAGGGTACAGCGCAATACCGATACTCAGAGAGGTAATGACCGCCTCGTCGTTCGGCAAAATGACCGGTTGCGTCATGCAGTCGATGATGTTGTCAGCGATCTGCAGGACATCTTCCGTGCCGTGTACCGGCGCCAGCAGCACGGCGAATTCATCCCCGCCCAGACGCGCGACCAGATCGGTCTCGCGCAGCTGCGCGCGAATGCGCCCGGCAATGGTGGTCAGCACCGCATCGCCTGCGGCGTGGCCGTAACTGTCGTTCACCTCCTTGAAGCGATCGCCGTCGATAAACAGCACCGCCAATTTCGCCGGCGGTTCGATATCGCCCAGCGCCCGGCTCAGCCGCCCTTCGAAGAAGGCGCGGTTCGGCAAGCCGGTCAGGCTGTCGTGTGTCGCCCGGTGAGCCAGCGAGTCGTTCTCCTGCTTCAGATGGGCCTGCCAGGCCTCCAGCTCGTCGAGCAAACCGTTGAAATCGTTGCTGAGCTCATGCAGCTCGGCGATCGGCGCCGACGGCACCCGCAGGCCGAAGGTGCGATCGCGGCGCACCGCGTGCGCCACGTTGGCGATGTCGTCCAGCGAACTGACGATGCCGACCAGCATACGCCGTGACAACACCAGAGCGCACAGGGTGCTGAGTACCATGCAGGCGATCATGCCGACCAGGCCGCGCAACAGGAAACGCAACAGGCTGCCGCCGTTGCCGCTCAACCAGACCTGGCCGACCTGTTTGCCCCCGTGAGAAATAGGCAGGATGACCGGCTCGGGCAGCGCCCAGTGCGCAACCATCTGCTCCAGACCGTGCAGCGGGCTGTCGGAGGGATGGCGCCAGCTGGCCAGCATCTTGCCTTTATTATCCAGAATGCGTGCCTCCAGGATCTCTTCGTTGGAGGCGATCAGCATCAGCGCCTCACGCGCGGCGACGCCGTCTTCAAACACCACGGCGGCCTCGACGGTATAGCTGATGGAGCGCGCGATCAGGTGCAGGTTGTGGTCGGCATAAGCGCGCAGCGCAAACAGCGCCACCAGCGTCAAAAAGATGCCGGCGGTGCCGACGGCGATCAGCGCCAGCCCAAGATGCACCCGCTGCAGCACTCGGCCCAGCGTCGGGCGCGCATTGCCGGCGCGGTTTCTGTGCAACAGCCTCATAGCGGCGGCGCCTGTTTGCGTGCCAGCTGCAGCACGTTGGGGTGAACGCGCACGCCGCTGCGCGCCAGAGCATCCAGGTTGACCTTGAAACTGGCCTGGTCCCCATCGATCTGCAGGCAAAATGCGCTGCCGGCGGAGCATTCGCTATCGTTCTCGCTGATGCTGAGAATGGAGTTGCCGGAAATGCGCTGCATGAAATTTTGTCTCTGCGCGGCGGTGATGTTCCCTAAGTAGATGACATCGCAGCCGGTACTCAGCGTTGGGCTGTCGAACGGCACACGCTCGGCTTTAATCGGACGCGGGGCGCTCAGCAGGATCGGATCGAACAGCCCTTCGGCATACTGGGTGGGTGCGGTCACGCACAAGCGGATCGGATTGGGTTCACGCGACCAGCGGGCGTAGCTGATGATGCCTACCACCACGGTCGTCACGGCGTGCGTGCGTTTTTGATAGGGATCATCAGCGGCGCGCGCAGGCCCGGACAACGTCAGCAGCACCAACAACACGATCAGCAGCAGGCGACCGATATTCAGACGTGCGCCAAGGAAGCCCGGCACGGGGCTTTTTGCGCAACGCATCGCTATCGCGGTCTTATTCGCCATCTTCACCCGCCATTCCGGCCTGAACCACCGCCCGCAGGCCGTGGCCTGACAAGGAAAAGTTCGGCCCGCTTGAAGGGACAATCGTTTTGCTGAAAGCTGTCAGTCGCACTGCCTAATGAACACTATCTCACCCATAATTGGCGCGGATTGTATTATAAGATGTCTTCGTTGGGCGCTTTATGTGCTGTTTTCTCGGAATTATCCTACTTATTTTTGATAGTATAAAAATGCCTACCCGGGTTTGCCACCGCTTTTCTGCAAAGTTGGCGCGTTTGGCCAGCTGTCAGGCGATTTGCGCAACGGCGGCGTCATCTCACAAATGCAATAATGTCATAGCTAATAATTAAAAATTATTTTACTTCTCTTATAAATGCCGGGGTGGCTAATAAAAATCCGGTGGCTGGAAATATCCCGTCGGCCTGATTTGTCAGCCAAAGTAAACGTTTTTTACCTGGCTCCCGTCATGGCGATACACTTCTTCTTCTACAGTATTGAATGGATGAGCGATTGCGCTGTCTATGGTAGATATCTGCGTCCGGGCCGTGCGCCCGGCTTTATTTTGTCCCGCTGTGCCGTAGCGCGGCGGTCACCGGGGAGCTGGGCGGCTCCTGCGGTCCAACCAGTGAGGAAAGAGCGAGGATGGTCAAGGTGGACAAGCGACGGCTGTTGGCAATGGGCCTGTGCCTGACGGCGTTTTCAGGCGCGGCGCTGGCGGATTCTCTGGATGCGCAACGTCAGCGCTACCAGCAGATCAAACAGGCATGGGACGGCAAGCAGATGGGCGTGGTGGCGCAGCTGATGCCGACGCTGCGCGATTATCCGCTTTATCCTTACCTGGAATACCGCGAGCTGACACAGGATCTGAGCCAGGCGGGGTTCTCCGAGGTGAACGACTTTATCAAACGCAACCCGACGCTGCCGCCGGCGAAATCACTGGCCCCGCGCTTCGTCAATGAGCTGGCGCGGCGCGAAGACTGGCGCACCCTGTTGGCCTTCAGCCCGCAGCCGCCCAAACCGGTGGCGGCGCGCTGCAATTATTACTACGCCAAGTGGGCCACCGGCGATCAGCAGGCGGCCTGGAGCGGCGCCGACGAACTGTGGCTGAACGGCAAAACGCTGCCGGGCGCCTGCGATCGGCTGTTCAGCGTCTGGCGCGGCGCAGGCAAGCAGACGCCGCTGGATATTCTGGCGCGCATGAAGCTGGCGTTGAAGGAGGGCAACAGTTCGCTGGTCAGCAACCTCTACAGCCAACTGCCGGCCGACTACCAAACCATGGGCAACGCCCTGGTGCGCTTGCAAAACGATCCGACCACCGTGGAAGCCTTCGCCCGCAGCGTGGGGCCGACCGACTTTACCCGCGCCGCCACCGGCATCGCCTTTGAGCGCCTGGCGCGGCAGGATGTGGAAAACGCGCGGGCGATGATCCCGACGCTCGCGCGGCTGCAGAAAATGAGCGACGACGAGCGGCTGGGGCTGGAAGAGGCGGTGGCCTGGCGCCTGATGGGCAGCGATGCCACCTATGAACAGGCGCAGTGGCGCGATCGGGTGATTCTGCGCAGCCGTTCGCCTTCGCTGCTGGAGCGCCGGGTGCGCATGGCGTTGGGCAACGGCGATCGGCAGGGCGTGGCGACCTGGCTGGCCCGCCTGCCGGAAGCGTCGCGCAACAAGGATGAGTGGCGCTACTGGCGCGCCAGTCAGTTGATGGACGAAGGCAAACGCGCCGAAGGCGAGGAGATATTGCGTAACCTGATGACCGAACGCGGCTTCTATCCGATGGCGGCGGCGCAGAAGCTGAACGCCACTTATCCGGTGATGGTGGCGGTGGCGGCCAAGCCGCGCGCGTCGCTGGTCGACGGGCCGGAGGTTGCCCGGGTGCGCGAGCTGATGTACTGGAACATGGACAACCTGGCCCGCAGCGAGTGGGGCTCCTACGTCGCCAGCCGCAGCCGGCCGGAACAAGAGGCGCTGGCGCGCTACGCCTTTGAGCAAAAATGGGCCGATCTGAGCGTGCAGGCGACCATCGTCGGCAAGCTGTGGGATCATCTGGAGGAGCGCTTCCCGGTCGCCTGGCCGCAGGAGTTCCGCCGCGCCACCGATGACAAGGGGATCACCACCAGCTACGCGATGGCGATAGCGCGCCAGGAGAGCGCCTGGAATCCGAAGGCGCAGTCGCCGGTTGGCGCTTCCGGCCTGATGCAGGTGATGCCGCGCACCGCGCAGCATACGGTGCAGATGTTCAATATTCCCGGCTACGTCGGCCCGAGCCAGCTGTTCGATCCGCAGACCAACATCACCATCGGCACCAGCTATCTGGAGTCGGTCTATCAGCAGTTCGGCCGCAACCGCATCCTGTCGAGCGCCGCCTATAACGCCGGCCCGTCACGGGTGAACACGTGGCTGGGCAACAGCGCGGGGCGTATCGATCCGGTGGCGTTCATCGAAAGCATTCCGTTCTCTGAAACCCGCGGCTACGTCAAGAATGTGCTGGCCTACGATGCGTTTTACCGTTATCTGACGCACCGGCCGGCCAAGGTGCTGACCGACGCCGAGTGGCAGAGACGTTATTGATTTTGACGGCCCTATGGTATGCTGCTGTACTAGTTAAATAGTATGGTGGCTGCCATGACGCAATTATCGTTAAACGACCCCGCTCTTTCAGAACAAGGCAATGAGGATTGGCTGCGCTTCGTCGCGCTGCTGCAGAATTCGTTTGCGCAAGAGCTGCATCAACCGCTGCTGCAGCTGATGCTGACGCCGGACGAGCGCACCGCGCTGGGCACCCGGGTGCGGATCATTCAGGAACTGATGCGCGGCGAGATGAGCCAGCGCGAGCTGAAAAATGAACTGGGCGCGGGGATCGCCACCATCACCCGCGGCTCGAACAGCCTGAAAGCGGCTTCACCCGAGCTGAAACAGTGGCTTGAGCAGCAGCTGTTGCACGACGCGCCCTAGCGGGATCGGTGCTATTGCTGATAGATGGCGTTGTGAAACGGCACCAGCGCCAGCAGCAGCGCCTGGTGGTAAACGCTGGTGCGGCTCAGCCGGCCGTCGGTGAAGACGCCGATGGCGCCGCCCTGGCGCTTCACCTCGGCATTGCCGGTGATCGCCGCCATTTCGCTGCCCAATTCGCGACCGGCGCGAATACCTTGTAAGATGACTTCCGGCAGCATCAGGCTCGCCGAGCGGGATTCGCCGCGGATGTGCGGGTTCTCGATGGTCATCCAGGCGAAGGTCATATTCTCTTCAATCCCGGCTTCCACGCCGACCCAAAAATCGGCCTCGGGCCTGACCTGGCGCGCTTCCATGACGCGTTGACGCGAGCCGGTGCGGGTTTCGTGGTTGCCTATCGGCTGCAGCGAGACGCCGCTGGCGACGTCAACGGATTCAATGCGGTATTGGTTCGCGCCAAAGACGTCATCGAAGGCCAGTTGAATAGCCTTGATCTTTGCCGGGTTGGTAGTTGCAGCGACAACATGGTACATAACGGGTTTGATATCCTTCTGGCCGATACGCCGGGCAGCGGCAAAAGCGCCGCCGGGCCGGGGATAAACGCAAATTTCACGCAGTATAACGGAAAACAAAAATGTTACAGGTATACCTCGTTCGCCATGGCGAAACGGAATGGAACGCGGCTCGCCGCATCCAGGGTCAGTCCGACAGCCCGTTAACCGCCATGGGTGAACACCAGGCCCGTCTGGTCGCCAGGCGCGTCAGTAAGGAAGGCATTACGCACATCATTACCAGCGATCTGGGGCGCACGCGCCGCACCGCGCAGATCATCGCCGAAGCCTGTGGCTGCGAAGTGATAGGCGATCCGCGTTTGCGTGAGCTGCACATGGGGGTTCTGGAAGAACGCCTGATCGACAGTTTGACGCCGCAGGAAGAGCAGTGGCGCAAACAGATGGTCGATGGTACTCCTGACGGCCGTATCCCTCAAGGCGAATCCATGGAGGAACTGGGCGAGCGCATGCGCGCCGCGCTGGAGAGCTGCCTGATGCTGCCGGAAGGCAGCAAACCGCTGCTCGTCAGCCATGGCATCGCGTTGGGGTGTTTGATCAGTACGGTGCTGGGGCTGCCGGCCTATGCGGAACGCCGTTTGCGCTTGCGCAACTGTTCACTGTCGCGCGTCGATCACCAGCAGAGCCCGTGGCTGGCTTCCGGCTGGATCGTGGAGACGGCGGGCGATGTCACGCATCTGGACATGCCCGCGTTGGACGAACTGCAGCGTTAACGCCGAATCGGGATCAGGTAATCGCACTTGATCTCGATAGGTGCCTGATGCGGACGGCGCTCGCCTTTCGGGTAGAAGCGTTCGATGTCGTGCCCTTTGCGGCGCGTCAGTTGAAGCGCCGGCAGGCAGGTGCCGTAGACCGTCAGAATAAAGTCTTGCAGGCCCTCAGTGGGCCCTTCGTAGCTGAACATCGCAAACTCACCGCCCGGCAACACCAGCGGCTGGCCTTCCTGCGCCTTGTCAGGCACCTGATCCGGCTCCAGCGCCGTGGTGTACAGCACTTCCTGTTCGTCGTCCTTCTCCTGGCTCGGCCGCGAGTGGTGCAGCCCGTACAGCACCGGCGGCAGGGTTTCGACGTCACCGAGGAACTGGCGCCAGAACTGCGAGCGCAGCTCGGTGCGCACGGTGGTGATCTGTTCCAGCGTACAGGAGTAGCTTTGGGTCAGGCCGACCAGGCGCTTGTCCGGCAGCGAGACGAATTCCGGCTGCGGCAGGGTGAAAGCCCCCAGACGGATCGGCGGGCAGATGCCGAATGCGTTCCAGTCTTCGGCGCGGCGGTACAGCGCCGGCGTTTGCGCAAACTGTTTTTTGAAGGCGCGGGTGAAGGTCTGCTGCGAGTCGAAGCGATACTGCAGGGCGATATCCAAAATCGGCCGGCTGGTCAAACGCAGCGCGACGGCGGCTTTGGACAGCCTCCTTGCCCGGATGTAAGCACCGATGGCGTTACCGGTAATATCTTTGAACATCCGTTGCAGGTGCCATTTGGAGTAGCCGGCCTTGGCCGCCACGTTATCCAGCGACAAGGGTTGGTCCAAATGGCTTTCCAGCCAGCTAAGCAGATCACGAATGATACCGGCTTGATCCATAGATCTTCCTCGTAAAGCTTGGGGGTAGGAACCCGAACTGTTGATTCGTCACGCTGGTGCTGCGCTATCAGACCGATCCATGAGCCATTATGCGTTGCACTCTTTGCCTCTGCTGCGCTTGCCGCGCCAGAGTTGGATTGGGGTACACCGTAGTGGGCGCAAAGAAATAACGACGCCGCATCATAGCAATTTTTTTACTCCGCGACTCTCAAAGATTTTTGTCACGCTCTGTGCTAAAACGGACGGTGCGGACCCGTAAAAAACCGATTCCGTGAGCTTAGACATAAATAATGGCGATCGCCGAACCTATTTTTGCGGCAAGGTTATATCGGAGTTAAGTAAATGAAAAAAGGCTGGATATTTTTATTCGGTTTGGTTTGCGCAACCGTTGGCAGCGCGCAGGCGGAGCAGGTGGGCTCCGTTGATACCGTGTTTAAATTGTTGGGGCCGGATCACAAAATCGTGGTGGAAGCGTTCGACGATCCGGATGTTAAAAATGTAACTTGTTATATCAGCCGCGCCAAAACCGGCGGCATCAAAGGCGGCCTGGGGCTGGCGGAAGACACCGCCGACGCGGCCATTTCCTGCCAGCAGGTGGGGCCTATCGAGCTGAGCGACAAGATCAAAAACGGCAAGGCGGAAGGCGAGGTGGTGTTCCAGAAACGCACCTCGCTGGTGTTCAAGAAGCTGCAGGTGGTGCGCTTCTACGACGCCAAGCGCAATTCGCTGATTTACCTGAGCTACTCCGACAAGGTGATCGACGGTTCGCCGAAGAACGCGCTGAGCGCGGTGCCGATCATGCCGTGGGCCGAGACGAAATAAAAAAACGGGGTTCAGCATGCTGAACCCCGTTTTCATGACGGCAGGCCGTAATTACTCTTCCAGATCGCCGCAGAAGCGGTAGCCTTCGCCGTGAATGGTGGCGATGATTTCCGGCGTGTCCGGCGTCGATTCGAAGTGTTTGCGAATGCGACGGATGGTGACGTCCACGGTGCGGTCATGCGGCTTCAGCTCGCGGCCGGTCATTTTCTTCAGCAGTTCGCCGCGGGACTGGATCTTGCCCGGGTTTTCGCAGAAGTGCAGCATGGCGCGGAATTCGCTGCGCGGCAGCTTGTACTGTTCGCCGGCCGGGCTGATCAGCGAGCGGCTGTTGATGTCCAGCTCCCAACCGTTGAACTTGTAGCTCTCGACCAGGCGGCGCTCTTCGCCGAGGCTGCCCAGGTTCATGGTGCGCGACAGCAGGTTGCGCGCGCGGATGGTCAGCTCACGCGGGTTGAACGGCTTGGTGATGTAATCGTCGGCGCCGATTTCCAGGCCGAGGATTTTGTCCACTTCGTTATCGCGACCGGTCAGGAACATCAAGGCGACGCTGGCCTGTTCACGCAGTTCGCGCGCCAACAGCAGGCCGTTTTTGCCTGGCAGGTTGATGTCCATGATGACCAGATTGATATCATTTTCAGACAGGATATTGTGCATCTCTGCACCATCATTGGCTTCATGAACAATGTAGCCTTCCGCCTCGAAAATGCTCTTCAGGGTGTTACGAGTGACTAACTCGTCTTCGACAATCAGAATGTGCGGGGTCTGCATATTTGCTACCTAAAATTGCCAACAAAATAGAAAATAGGAAGTACAGAAGTCTTTGTTTTCTTAGAGGAGGGCAGAGATAGCGCCACGTTCCCTCTCAGCAAATGACTAAAGTACGTAAACTCGTTCTTGATGCACTTTCCATCTCATGTCAACAAGATCGCTAGCCTGGTGGGGATGCTGTTCCCTACAACCCCTGGGGTGCCAAATTGGCGCATATCCTAACCCCATTAACAGCAATATAACAGCGCGTGCCGAATTCATCACCCAACAAAACTACGCTTTGTTGACATATATCAAATTCAATTGTAGCACGTTAACAGATTTGTGAAAAACACTTACAGAAATGCCAGTTTAAGTCACAGAACCTCAAATTCTGTGAACGATTCAGCATTATCCGGCCCGATAGGATACAATTATTCGTTTATTGATCATCGCTTTGTTTTAACTCATTGATAAATAAATGCAGTAAAACATAAGCACGAATAATGACTATTACGACGGGTTTATTAGCTCAACGAGCCGTTTAATCTTGTTTGTTGCTATTAACGCGTTTATTGTTACGCAATTGTAAATATAAGCGGGTGCTGCGCCATCGTCAAAAGCGCAGGCCTGCCTTCGGTGGAAGAGTGATGCAGCTTCATATTGTTTTAGTGGCTCCGGCGCGGCCGGAAAATGTCGGCGCGGCGGCGCGCGCGATGAAAACCATGGGCTTCACGTCGTTGCGCATCGTCGACAGCGAGGCGCACCTGCAGCCGGCGGCGCGCTGGGTGGCGCACGGAGCCGGCGAGATCCTCGACGGCGTGCAAACGTTCGCCACGCTGGAACTGGCGCTGGCGGACGTGGATTTCACCGTCGCCACCACCGCCCGCAGCCGCGCGCGTTTTCACTATTACTGCACGCCGCCCGAGCTGCTGGAACAGCTGAGCGAGCGCAAGCAGTGGGTCGGCCAGGCCGCGCTGGTGTTCGGCCGCGAAGATTCCGGCCTGACCAACGAAGAGCTGGCGCTGGCGGATTTGCTGACCGGCGTGCCGATGCAGGCGGATTATCCGTCGCTTAACCTGGGCCAGGCGGTGATGGTTTACTGCTACCAGCTGGCGAGCCTGATGGGCGTCAGCACGCCGCAGGAAACGGCGGCGTCGGAAGGGCAGCTCAAGGCGCTGCGCCGCCGCGCCGATGCCTTGTTGAACGCATTGGATGTCGGCGATGACCAAAAATTGCGCGACTGGCTGCACCAGCGGCTCGGCGCGCTGCAACAGCGAGATACGGCGATGTTGCATACGCTGCTGCACGACATCGAAAAAAAACTCGCCAAGTGATAGCGGCTCCATCAGACGGTTACCCAGCGTGATCCACTGGTAAATCGGCTTTAAGTTGTTTTTTTGTTCTGTCGTTTTGCTTTTCACCTGTTGCATCGCGCATTACCGCCGCTGAACGGAAAATAAGCAAAAAAAAGAAATAGTTTGACTTGGGATAGCGATTGCTTTAACCAATAGAGGGGACAGAGTATTTCATGAGACAGACAGACAACATGCGCAACATCAGCCTGAAAACCACAATTATTACCACCACCGATACCACAGGTAACGGGGCGGGCTGACGCGCACAGGAAACACAGAAAAAAGCCCGCACCTAATCAGTGCGGGCTTTTTTTTCGGCTTAAATTCGGAGAGATCACACATGCGAGTGCTGAAATTTGGCGGAACCTCGGTGGCGAATGCAGAACGTTTTCTGCGCGTTGCCGACATCATGGAGAGTAATGCGCGTCAGGGACAGGTAGCCACGGTCTTGTCCGCCCCTGCAAAGATCACCAACCATCTGGTGGCGATGATCGACAAAACGGTGGCGGGCCAGGACATTCTGCCGAATATCAGCGACGCCGAGCGGATCTTTGCCGATCTGCTGAGCGGCCTGGCGCAGGCGCTGCCGGGCTTTGAATACGATCGCTTGAAAGGCGTGGTCGATCAGGAGTTCGCGCAGCTCAAACAGGTGCTGCACGGCGTTTCGCTGCTGGGGCAGTGCCCGGACAGCGTAAACGCGGCGATCATCTGCCGCGGCGAAAAGCTCTCCATCGCCATCATGGAAGGGGTGTTCCGCGCCAAGGGCTACCCGGTCACGGTGATCAACCCGGTGGAGAAACTGCTGGCGCAGGGCCACTACCTGGAGTCCACCGTGGACATCGCCGAGTCCACGCTGCGCATCGCCGCGGCGGCGATCCCGGCTGACCACATCGTGCTGATGGCTGGTTTCACCGCCGGTAACGACAAGGGCGAGCTGGTGGTGCTGGGCCGCAACGGCTCCGACTATTCCGCCGCCGTGCTGGCCGCCTGCCTGCGCGCCGACTGCTGCGAGATCTGGACCGACGTCGACGGCGTGTATACCTGCGATCCGCGCACCGTGCCGGACGCCAGGCTGCTGAAGTCGATGTCGTATCAGGAGGCGATGGAACTCTCTTATTTCGGCGCCAAAGTGCTGCACCCTCGTACCATCACGCCGATTGCCCAATTCCAAATCCCTTGCCTGATTAAAAACACCTCCAACCCGCAGGCCCCCGGCACGCTGATCGGCAAAGACAGCACCGATGACGGGATGCCGGTGAAAGGCATCACCAACCTGAACAACATGGCGATGATCAACGTCTCCGGCCCGGGCATGAAAGGCATGGTCGGCATGGCCGCGCGAGTGTTCGCCGTGATGTCGCGCGCCGGCATTTCGGTGGTGCTGATCACCCAATCCTCTTCCGAATACAGCATCAGCTTCTGCGTGCCGCAGGGCGAACTGCTGCGCGCGCGCCGCGCGCTGGAGGAGGAGTTCTATCTGGAGTTGAAAGACGGCGTGCTGGATCCGCTGGACGTGATGGAACGCCTGGCGATCATCTCGGTAGTCGGCGACGGCATGCGCACCCTGCGCGGCATCTCCGCGCGCTTCTTCTCCGCGCTGGCGCGCGCCAACATCAATATCGTCGCCATCGCCCAGGGCTCTTCCGAGCGTTCAATCTCGGTGGTGGTCAGCAATGAATCCGCCACCACCGGCGTGCGCGTCAGTCACCAGATGCTGTTCAACACCGATCAGGTGATCGAAGTGTTCGTCATCGGCGTCGGCGGCGTCGGCGGAGCGCTGATCGAACAGATTTACCGCCAGCAGCCGTGGCTGAAGCAAAAGCATATCGACCTGCGGGTGTGCGGCATCGCCAACTCGCGCGTGATGCTGACCAACGTGCACGGTATCGCGCTGGACAGCTGGCGCGACGAACTGGCCGGCGCGCAGGAGCCGTTCAATCTCGGCCGCCTGATCCGGCTGGTGAAGGAGTATCACCTGCTGAACCCGGTGATCGTCGACTGCACTTCCAGCCAGGCGGTGGCCGATCAGTATGTGGACTTCCTGGCGGACGGTTTCCACGTGGTGACGCCGAACAAAAAGGCCAACACCTCGTCGATGAACTATTATCAGCAACTGCGCGCGGCGGCCGCCGGTTCGCACCGCAAGTTTCTCTACGACACCAACGTCGGCGCCGGTTTGCCGGTGATTGAGAACCTGCAAAACCTGCTGAACGCCGGCGATGAGCTGGTACGCTTCTCCGGCATCCTGTCCGGTTCGCTGTCCTTTATCTTCGGCAAGCTGGATGAAGGGCTGTCGCTGTCGGCGGCGACCCTGCAGGCCCGGGCCAACGGCTACACCGAGCCGGATCCGCGCGACGATCTGTCCGGTATGGACGTGGCGCGCAAGCTGCTGATCCTGGCGCGCGAGGCCGGTTACAAGCTGGAGCTGAGCGATATCGAGGTCGAGTCGGTGCTGCCGCCGTCCTTCGACGCGTCGGGCGACGTGGAGCATTTCCTGGCGCGCCTGCCGGAGCTGGATAAAGAGTTCGCGCGCAACGTGGCCAACGCCGCCGAGCAAGGCAAGGTGCTGCGCTATGTCGGCCTGATCGACGAAGGCCGCTGCAAGGTGCGCATCGAGGCGGTGGACGGCAACGATCCGTTGTATAAAGTGAAGAACGGCGAGAACGCGCTGGCCTTCTACAGCCGCTACTATCAGCCGCTGCCGCTGGTGCTGCGCGGCTACGGCGCCGGTAACGATGTGACCGCAGCGGGCGTGTTCGCCGATCTGCTGCGCACACTGTCATGGAAGTTGGGAGTTTAATATGGTTAAGGTGTATGCACCGGCCTCGATCGGTAACGTCAGCGTCGGTTTCGATGTGCTGGGCGCGGCGGTTTCGCCGATCGACGGCACGCTGCTGGGCGACTGCGTCAGCGTAGAAGCCGCCGAGACGTTCAGTTTGCAGAATGCCGGGCGCTTCGTCAGCAAGCTGCCGGCCGAGCCGAAAGAGAACATCGTTTATCAATGCTGGGAGCGCTTCTGCCAGGAGATCGGCCGCGAAGTGCCGGTGGCGATGCGGTTGGAAAAGAACATGCCGATCGGATCGGGGCTGGGCTCCAGCGCCTGTTCGGTGGTGGCCGGGCTGATGGCGATGAACGAATTCTGCGATCGGCCGCTGGATGAGACGACGCTGCTCGGCCTGATGGGCGAGCTGGAAGGCCGCATTTCCGGCAGCGTGCATTACGATAACGTGGCGCCATGCTACCTTGGCGGCCTGCAGCTGATGCTGGAAGAAGAAGGCATCATCAGCCAGGAGGTGCCGTGCTTCGACGATTGGCTGTGGGTCATGGCCTATCCGGGCATCAAGGTCTCCACCGCCGAAGCGCGCGCCATTTTACCCGCGCAATACCGTCGCCAGGATTGCATCAGCCACGGCCGCTATCTGGCCGGCTTTATCCATGCCTGCCACACCCGGCAGCCGCAGCTGGCCGCCAAATTGATGCAGGACGTGATCGCCGAACCGTACCGCACCCGGCTGCTGCCGGGCTTCGCCGAAGCGCGCAAGGCGGCGCAGGAGATCGGCGCGCTGGCCTGCGGCATCTCCGGCTCCGGCCCGACGCTGTTCGCCGTCTGCAACGACGGCGCCACCGCGCAGCGCATGGCCGCCTGGCTGCAACAACACTATCTGCAAAACGACGAAGGTTTTGTTCATATTTGCCGTCTGGATACCGCAGGCGCTCGACTACTGGGATAACGCATGAAACTGTACAACCTTAAGGATCACAACGAGCAGGTCAGCTTCGCGCAGGCGATCAAACAAGGCCTGGGCAAGCAGCAGGGGCTGTTCTTCCCGCTGGAGCTGCCGGAGTTCGAACTGACCGAGATAGACCAACTGCTGGAGCAGGACTTTGTCACCCGCAGCAGCCGTATTCTGTCGGCCTTTATCGGCGAAGAGGTACCGGAAGCGGCGCTGAAGAAGCGCGTGCAGGCCGCTTTTGAGTTCCCGGCGCCGGTGGCGAAAGTGACCGAAGACGTCTCCTGCCTGGAGCTGTTCCACGGCCCGACGCTGGCGTTCAAAGACTTCGGCGGCCGCTTTATGGCGCAGATGCTGGCGGAAGTGGCCGGCGATCAGCCGGTGACCATTTTGACCGCCACCTCCGGCGACACCGGCGCCGCCGTGGCGCACGCCTTCTACGGCCTGAAAAACGTCCGGGTGGTGATCCTCTATCCGCAGGGCAAAATCAGTCCGCTGCAGGAGAAGCTGTTCTGTACTCTGGGCGGCAACATTCACACCGTAGCGATCGACGGCGACTTCGATGCTTGCCAGGCGCTGGTGAAGCAGGCGTTCGACGATCAGGAATTGAAGGACGCGCTGCACCTGAACTCGGCCAACTCGATCAACATCAGCCGCTTGCTGGCGCAGATCTGCTACTACTTCGAAGCGGTGGCGCAGCTGCCGCAGGAAGCACGCAATCAGCTGGTGATTTCGGTGCCGAGCGGCAACTTCGGCGATCTGACCGCCGGGCTGCTGGCCAAGTCGCTGGGCCTGCCGGTGAAGCGCTTTATTGCCGCCACCAACGCCAACGACACCGTGCCGCGCTTCCTGACCAGCGGCCAGTGGCAGCCGCACGCCACGGTCGCGACGCTGTCCAACGCCATGGACGTCAGCCAGCCGAACAACTGGCCGCGCGTGGAAGAGCTGTTCCGTCGTAAGGTCTGGCAGCTGAAAGAGCTGGGCCACGCGGCGGTCAGCGATGAGACCACCAAGGAAACGATGCGTGAACTGGCCGAGCTGGGTTATATCTCAGAACCGCACGCGGCCATTGCCTATCGCGCGCTGCGCGATCGGCTGCAGGAAGGGGAGTTCGGTCTGTTCCTCGGCACCGCGCATCCGGCCAAGTTTAAAGAGAGCGTGGAAGCGATCCTCGGCCAGGAGCTGCCGTTGCCGAAAGCGCTGGCGCTGCGGGCCGATCTGCCGCTGCTGTCGCACACGCTGCCGGCCGGCTTTGCCGAGCTGCGCAAGTTCCTGATGGCGCTGCCGGCCTGAGGTTCGGCAGGCTAGAATGCGAAAAGCCGTCTTGCGACGGCTTTTTTTATGCCTGCTCCGGGCGTTTGAACACCAGTTCATTGCCCTGCGAGGCGGCTTCGTCGAAGGCGTAGCCTTCCAGGTTGAAGTCCACCAGCTGCTCGCTGCGCGTCAGGCGATTTTTGATGATAAAGCGGCTCATCAACCCGCGCGCTTTCTTGGCGTAGAAGCTGATGACCTTGTACTTGCCGTTCTTCTCGTCGAGGAACACCGGTTTGATCAGCGCGCCGTGCAGTTTGGCCGGCTTCACCGCCTTGAAATACTCGTCGGACGCCAGGTTGACCACCACGTCGTCGCCCTGCTGCTCCAGCGCTTCGTTGAGTTTTTGGGTGATTTTATCGCCCCAGAAGCTGTACAGGTCTTTGCCTTTCGGGTTTTCCAGCTTGATGCCCATCTCCAGCCGGTACGGCATCATCAGATCGAGCGGGCGCAGCACGCCATACAGGCCGGACAGCATGCGCAGATGCTGCTGGGCGAAGTCGAAATCGGCTTCGCTGAAATCCTGCGCCTGCAGGCCGGTGTAAACGTCGCCCTTGAACGCCAGCAGCGCCTGACGGGCATTGTCTGGGGTAAATTTCGGCTGCCACTCGCTAAAGCGCGCGGCGTTCAGCCCGGCCAGCTTGTCGCTGATGCTCATCAGGCTGGCGATTTGCGCCGGTGTCAGCTCGCGGCAAATTTTGATCAGCTGTTTCGACTTGTCCAGCATTTCGGGCTGCGTGAAGCGTTCTGTCGCCAGCGGGCTGTCGTAATCGAGAGTTTTTGCAGGGGAAATAATAACGAGCATGGCCAGATCCTGTTTATCCAAGTGCGGATACTGTAGCAAAAAGCGCGGGAAAAAGGGGCAATCGGTCCAATAGGCAGGGGCGCGCACCGCACGCGCCCCGGAAAACTCAGCGCGGCGGCTTTTGGTCGTCCCACACGCCCGGCTCCAGCTGCGACTTCAGCTCCGGATAACGGTTGGCGTCGAAGGTCGGCAGCTTGCCCAGACGGCGTTGGCGATGGTAGTCGTCGGCCAGCTTAAGCGCCACCCGCGACAGCAACAGGATGGCCGTCAGGTTGGTGATGGCCATCAGCGCCATGGAGGTATCCGCCATTTTCCACACCAGCGGCAGCTCCGCCAGCGCGCCGAACATCACCATGCCCAACGCCACGCAGCGGAAAATCAGCAGGCCGCCCGGATGGTTGTGCTCGAGGAACACCAGGTTGCTCTCGGCATAGGCGTAGTTGGCGATGATCGAGGTGAAGGCGAAGAAGAAAATGGCGATGGCGACGAACGGCGCCCCCCAGCTGCCGACGGCGGTCGACAGCGCGCGCTGGGTCAGATCGATGCCGCTGATGCTGTCGGTCGGCTGATCGAGAATGCCGGAGGAGAGGATGATCGCCGCGGTGGCGCTGCAGATGACGATGGTATCGATAAACACCCCGAGCATTTGCACATAGCCCTGTGAGGCCGGATGCGGCGGATAAGGCGAAGCGGACGCCGCCGCGTTGGGCGCCGAGCCCATGCCGGCTTCGTTGGAGAACAGGCCGCGCTGCACGCCCTGGGTCATCGCCTGGGAGATGCCGTAACCGACGGCGCCGGCCGCGGCTTCCTGCAGGCCGAAGGCGCTTTTGAAGATCAGCGTCAGGATCGCCGGCATGTGTTCGATGTTATGGCCAATCACCCAGAGGGCCAGCAACAGGTAGGCGCCGGCCATCAGCGGCACCACCAGCTCGGCCACTTTGGCGATGGAGCGGATGCCGCCGAAGATCACCACGCCGCTCAGCAGCACCAGGCCGATGCCGACGTGCAGCGGCTGCAAATGGAAGGCGACGGCGGAGGCCTGCGCGATGGAGTTGGCTTGCACGGCGTTGAACACCAGGCCGAAAGCGATGATCAGGAAGATGGAGAACAGCACGCCCATCCAGCGCATGCCGAGACCCTTTTCCATGTAGTAGGCCGGGCCGCCGCGGTAGTTGCCGTTATCGTCTTTGGTTTTGTAGAGCTGCGCCAGCGAGCTTTCCACAAAGGAGGTGGCCATGCCGATAAACGCCACCACCCACATCCAGAAGATGGCGCCGGGGCCGCCGGCGGTCAGGGCGATGGCGACGCCGGTCAGGTTGCCGGTGCCGACGCGCGCCGCCAGCGTGGTACACAGCGCCTGGAAAGAGGAGATGCCGGCGCTGTCGCTTTTATTGCTGTTTTTCAACACCGAGAACATGTGGCTGAAGTGGCGGAGCTGGATAAAGCGGGTGCGCAACGTGAAGTAGATGCCGGTGCCGAGCAGCAGATAAATCAGCACCGACCCCCACAAAATGTTGTTTATAAAATTCATCAGGTCCGTCAAGGGATCCCTCCTTTATCGAAATTTAATGCGCACCTTGCAGCATCCACCGCAGGTGAAAAACATTGGCCTATTTTTTACAAGAGCTTAGCTGGAATCTGTCCGGCGTCAGTCGATTAAGATTTTTCGCAGATTAGCGGACGAATTGCATCAATTTTTTCGAATTTAACATAATTTATTCGGACAATAGCACGTTATTGCCTTTCCATCCGCTCGGTAATGGCGAAAGATATCGGCGTAAACGGTTGCTCGCCCAAGGATAAAACAGATGCCTGCGCGCCGCGGTTTTCCAGCCTTGCACCGGGCTTGGCGCATGTTATTATCAGGGCAGGGCATGGTTGAACAATGCCAAAAGTTCATGCACAAACGATGAGATAATGCCAACATGACCGACAAATTAACTTCCCTGCGCCAGCTGACCACGGTGGTTGCAGATACGGGTGATATCGCGGCAATGAAGCTGTATCAACCGCAGGACGCCACAACCAACCCTTCGCTGATCCTCAATGCAGCCCAAATTCCTGAATACCGTAAACTGATTGACGAAGCCATCGCCTGGGCGCGCGGCCAGAGCAGCGATCGCGAGCAGCAGATCGCCGACGCCGCCGACAAGCTGGCGGTCAATATCGGTCTGGAGATCCTCAAACTGGTTCCGGGCCGCATCTCCACCGAAGTGGATGCACGTCTGTCTTACGACACCGATGCCAGCGTGGCCAAGGCCAAGCGCCTGATCAAGCTGTACAACGAAGCCGGCATCAGCAACGATCGCATTCTGATCAAACTGGCCTCGACCTGGCAGGGCATCCGCGCGGCGGAGCAGCTGGAGAAAGAAGGCATCAACTGTAACCTGACGCTGCTGTTCTCCTTCGCTCAGGCTCGCGCCTGTGCCGAAGCCGGCGTTTACCTGATCTCGCCGTTCGTCGGCCGTATCCTCGACTGGTACAAAGCCAACGGCGACAAGAAAGAGTTCGCCCCGCATGAAGATCCGGGCGTGATCTCCGTGACCGAGATTTACCAGTACTACAAACAGCACGGTTACAACACCGTGGTGATGGGCGCCAGCTTCCGTAACGTCGGCGAAATCATCGAACTGGCCGGCTGCGACCGTCTGACCATCGCCCCTGCGCTGCTGAAAGAGCTGGCGGAGAGCGAAGGCGCGCTGGAGCGCAAACTGTCTTACACCGGTGAAGTGAAGGCGCGTCCTGCCGCACTGACCGAACCTGAGTTCTACTGGCAGCACAACCAGGATCCGATGGCGGTTGAGAAACTGACCGACGGCATCCGCAAGTTCGCCGTAGACCAGGGCAAACTGGAAAAAATGATCGCCGACCTGCTGTAATTCCGGCAGATCGCGCAGTAAAAAGGTGGCTCAGGCCACCTTTTTTTATGCCCGACGCACCCGCCGGCGAGGGAAGCCCTTATACTCTCGGCAATGACAACAGAACAGGGACGAACCCGTTCGGACCCCATCAGGCTGTAGAGGTTACGCATGGATATTTTACGTATTGGTTTGGTTTCCGTTTCCGACCGCGCTTCCGGCGGCGTTTATCAGGATAAAGGCATTCCGGCGCTGGAGGAATGGCTGAGCGGCGCGCTGGCGACGCCGTTCAAGCTGGAAACCCGGCTGATCCCCGATGAGCAGACGCAAATTGAACAGACGCTGTGCGAGCTGGTGGACGAAATGGGTTGCCATCTGGTGCTGACCACCGGCGGCACCGGGCCGGCGCGACGCGACGTCACCCCCGACGCCACGCTGGCGATCGCCGATCGCGTGATGCCTGGCTTCGGCGAGCAAATGCGTCAGATCAGCCTACACTATGTGCCAACGGCAATTCTTTCTCGCCAGGTGGGGGCGATCCGCAAGCAGGCGCTGATCATCAACCTGCCCGGCCAGCCGAAGTCGATCAAGGAAACGCTGGAAGGGGTAAAAGATGAGCAGGGCAATGCGGTGGTGCACGGCATCTTCGCCAGCGTGCCTTATTGCATTCAACTGCTCGACGGGCCTTACGTCGAAACGCACGCCGCGGTGGTAGCAGCATTTCGGCCAAAGAGCGCGCGTCGCGAGATAAACCTCTAAATTTCAGCGTTCTGCGAGATCGGCTTCAGCCCGTCTGGTGTGAAAATAATTTGCCGCTATAGTAAGGATTCTTTTACAGAAAGCCTGCGGCTTTTATTTTTACAGCCTTTACCGACGGTGCCCTATGCCTCACGACAATAATCGCCGGCTGAACCGGCAAGACTACAAAACGCTGACGTTGGCCGCGTTGGGCGGCGCGCTGGAGTTTTACGACTTCATCATCTTCGTGTTCTTTGCCGCCGTGGTCGGCGATCTGTTCTTCCCGGCGGACATGCCGGAATGGCTGCGGCTGGTGCAAACCTTCGGCATCTTCGCCGCCGGCTATCTGGCCCGTCCGCTGGGCGGCATCGTGATGGCGCACTTTGGCGATCTGGTCGGCCGCAAAAAGATGTTTACCCTGAGCATTCTGCTGATGGCGTTGCCGACGCTGGCGATGGGCCTGCTGCCGACCTACGCCAGCATCGGCATCGCTGCGCCGCTGCTGCTGCTGTTGATGCGCGTGCTGCAGGGGGCGGCGATCGGCGGTGAGGTGCCGGGCGCCTGGGTCTTCGTCGCCGAACACGTGCCGCGCCGGCGCATCGGCTTCGCCTGCGGCACGCTGACCGCCGGGCTGACGGTAGGCATCCTGCTGGGCTCGGTGGTGGCGACGGTGATCAACACCACGCTCAGCCCGCAGAGCATTGCCGGCGGCGGCTGGCGCATTCCTTTCCTGTTGGGCGGCATGTTCGGCCTGGTGGCGATGTACCTGCGCCGTTGGCTGCAGGAAACGCCGATCTTCATCGAGATGCAGGCGCGTAAAGCGCTGGCCGAAGAGCTGCCGCTGAAGTCGGTGGTGCTCAACCACAAACGGGAGGTGGCGGTATCGATGCTGCTGACCTGGCTGCTCTCCGCCGGCATCGTGGTGGTGATCCTGATGACCCCGACCTATCTGCAAAAGCAGTTCGGCATCGCGCCGGCCTTGACGCTGCAGGCCAACAGCATCGCTACCATCATGCTGATCGCCGGCTGCATCGTCGCCGGTTTGTCGGCCGATCGCTTCGGCGCCAGCAAAACGCTGGTGGTCGGCAGCGTGCTGCTGGCCGGCTGCAGTTGGCTGTTCTATCAAACGGTGGGCGTGCGCCCGGAAATGCTGTTCGCCTGCTATGCCCTGGTGGGGTTCAGCGTAGGCGTGGTGGGGGCCGTGCCGTACGTGATGGTGCGGGCTTTCCCGGCGGAAGTGCGGTTTACCGGTATCTCGTTCTCATATAACGTCTCGTACGCTATTTTTGGCGGTCTAACCCCTATTTTTGTGACGCTGATCATGAAATTAACCCCGTTAGCACCCGCTTACTACGTGTTGGCGCTGTCGCTCATCGGGCTGCTGCTCGGCGTCTACCTGCATCGCGACCTGAACAGCGAAGCCGGGGAGCGGCAAGCCGATTCCTACAGCTAAAAAAAAGCCCTGCAATGCAGGGCTTTTTCGTCAGGGAAGGGCGATTATGCGGTGACCGGCGAGGCCGCGACGCGGGCCGGGGCCGGTTCGCCAATCGGCAGCACGGTGCGGCCGTATTGCTCGTTGAGCACTTCGGCCATCGCCAGGTAAATGGCGCTGGCGCCGCAGATGATGCCTTCATAGCCGGCGAAGGTCAGCAGCGCGTGGTTGCCGGTGATGTTGCCGACGGCCAGCAGGGCGAACAGCAGCGTGAGGCTGGCGAACACGAACTGCAGTACGCGGTTGGCGCCCAGGGTGCCGAAGAACATGAACAGGGTGAAGACGCCCCACAGCGCCAGGTAGATGCCCAGCACGTGCGCCTCGGTGGCCTCAGCCAGGCCCAGACGCGGCAGCAGCAGCAGGCCGACCAGGCTCAGCCAGAAGCTGCCGTAGGCGGTGAAGGCGGTCATGCCGAAGGTGTTGCCCTTCTTGTATTCCAGCAGACCGGCCAGGATCTGGGCCAGGCCACCGAAGAAAATCCCCATGCTGATGATGGCGGAGTTCAGTGGGAAAAAGCCCGCGTTGTGCAGGTTCAGCAAGACGGTGGTCATCCCGAAGCCCATCAGGCCGAGAGGGCCGGGATTCGCCAACTTGTTGGTGTGCATAAGTCCTCTGCGATAACAGAAAATTAACGGAAACAGCGAAGTAAAATAATAAATGGTCTGAATGGCCAAAAAATCGAAGTTTTCCACCAGAGCGCGCGCATCATAATGATCCCCGCAGCCGGAAACAATGATCTGAATGACGATAAAAAAAAGAAATTTTTTTCGCCTTGCCCCTTGATGCCGGATTGGATGGCCCCATCTTATTTGCAACCGCAGCTGCTAACCGCGGGTCGCACTGAGATATCGGGCAGTTGAAAAGCAAAAAATCGCCCGCATATAGGTTAGCAACCTGACTGATTATGAATTTTTTAGTGGAGACGTTTAGATGGGCAAAATTATTGGTATCGACCTGGGTACTACCAACTCTTGCGTAGCAATTATGGATGGTGCCAAGGCACGCGTGCTGGAAAACGCCGAGGGCGACCGCACCACTCCTTCTATTATCGCATATACCCAGGACGGTGAAACTCTGGTTGGCCAGCCGGCTAAGCGTCAGGCAGTGACCAACCCTGAAAACACCCTGTTCGCCATCAAGCGCCTGATCGGTCGCCGCTTCCAGGATGAAGAAGCGCAGCGCGACAAAGCGATCATGCCGTACAAAATCGTCGAAGCCGACAACGGCGACGCCTGGCTGGAAGTGAAAGGCCAGAAAATGGCTCCGCCGCAGATCTCTGCGGAAGTGCTGAAAAAAATGAAGAAAACGGCGGAAGATTACCTGGGCGAACCGGTAACTGAAGCGGTTATCACCGTACCGGCTTACTTCAACGACGCCCAGCGTCAGGCGACCAAAGACGCCGGCCGCATCGCGGGTCTGGAAGTAAAACGCATCATCAACGAACCGACCGCTGCGGCCCTGGCCTACGGCCTGGACAAAGAAGTCGGCAACCGCACCATCGCGGTTTATGACCTGGGCGGCGGTACTTTCGATATCTCCATCATCGAAATCGACGACGTTGACGGCGAAAAAACCTTCGAAGTGCTGGCGACCAACGGTGACACCCACCTGGGTGGCGAAGACTTCGACAGCCGTCTGATCAACTACCTGGTGGAAGAGTTCAAGAAAGATCAGGGTATCGATCTGCGCAACGATCCGCTGGCGATGCAGCGCCTGAAAGAAGCCGCTGAGAAAGCGAAGATCGAACTGTCTTCCGCTCAGCAGACCGACGTTAACCTGCCGTACATCACTGCAGACGCGACCGGTCCAAAACACATGAACATCAAAGTGACTCGCGCCAAACTCGAGTCGCTGGTTGAAGATCTGGTTGCGCGCTCTATCGAGCCGCTGAAAGTGGCGCTGAAAGACGCAGGCCTGTCGGTTTCCGACATTCAGGACGTGATCCTGGTGGGCGGCCAGACCCGTATGCCAATGGTGCAGAAGAAAGTCGCAGACTTCTTCGGCAAAGAACCGCGTAAAGACGTGAACCCGGACGAAGCGGTTGCCGTGGGCGCGGCGGTACAGGGCGGCGTGTTGGCCGGTGATGTGAAGGACGTTCTGCTGCTGGACGTGACCCCGCTGTCGCTGGGTATCGAAACCATGGGCAGCGTGATGACGCCGCTGATCACCAAAAACACCACGATCCCGACCAAGCACAGCCAGGTGTTCTCTACCGCTGAAGACAACCAGTCTGCGGTAACCATCCACGTGCTGCAGGGTGAGCGTAAGCGCGCCAGCGATAACAAATCTCTGGGCCAGTTCAACCTGGACGGCATCCAGGCGGCACCGCGCGGCATGGCGCAGATCGAAGTGACCTTCGATATCGATGCCGACGGCATCCTGCACGTGTCTGCCAAAGACAAGAACACCGGCCGTGAGCAGAAGATCACCATCAAGGCATCTTCTGGCCTGAACGAAGACGAAATCCAGAAAATGGTGCGCGACGCCGAGCTGAACGCTGAAGCTGACCGCAAGTTCGAAGAGCTGGTGCAGACGCGTAACCAGGCGGATCACCTGATCCACGGCACGCGCAAGCAGCTGGAAGAAGCGGGCGACAAACTGCCGGCGGAAGACAAAACGGCGATCGAAGCGGCACTGAAAGATCTGGAAGCGGCGGTGAAAGGCGAAGACAAAGCCGAGATCGAAGCGAAGACTCAGGCTCTGGTGCAGGTTTCCGGCAAACTGCTGGAAATGGCTCAGGCGCAGCAGGCTCAGCAGGGTGCTGACGCCGGCGCGGACAACGCGGCGCAGAAAGACGACGACGTGGTTGACGCTGAGTTCGAAGAAGTTAAAGACAAAAAATAATCGCCCTTAAGCGGGCACGGGGCGGCCGAGGTGCCGTTCCCGGAAACCAGCACGGGCGTCGAGGCAACTCTGCGCCCGTGCACGCATGTTAAGGGTAAGCAAAAGAATGGCGAAGAAAGACTATTACGAGATTCTCGGCGTCAGCAAGACGGCGGATGAACGTGAGATCAAAAAGGCGTACAAACGCCTGGCGATGAAATACCATCCTGACCGCAACCAGGAACAAGACGCCGAAATCAAGTTTAAAGAAGTTAAAGAAGCTTACGAAGTCCTGACCGACGACCAGAAACGCGCGGCCTACGACCAGTATGGGCACGCGGCCTTTGAACAGGGCGGCATGGGCGGCGGCGGCTTTGGCGGCGGTGCCGACTTCAGCGATATCTTTGGCGACGTGTTTGGCGACATCTTCGGCGGAGGCCGCCGTCAGCGCGCCAGCCGCGGTTCCGATCTGCGCTATAACATGGAGCTGACCCTCGAGGAAGCGGTACGTGGCGTCACCAAAGAGATCCGCATCCCGACGCTGGAAGAGTGCGACGTCTGCCACGGCAGCGGCGCCAAGCCGGGCAGCTCGCCGGTGACCTGCCCAACCTGTCACGGCCAGGGCCAGGTGCAGATGCGCCAGGGCTTCTTCACCGTGCAGCAGGCGTGTCCGCACTGCCATGGCCGCGGTCAGATCATCAAAGATCCGTGCAACAAGTGCCACGGCCACGGCCGGGTAGAGAAATCCAAAACGCTGTCGGTGAAAATTCCGGCCGGCGTCGATACCGGCGACCGCATCCGCCTGGCGGGTGAAGGCGAAGCCGGCGAGCACGGCGCACCGGCGGGCGATCTGTACGTTCAGGTGCAGGTGAAGGCGCACCCGATCTTCGAGCGTGAAGGCAATAACCTGTACTGTGAAGTGCCGATCAACTTCGCCATGGCGGCGCTGGGCGGCGAGATTGAAGTGCCGACGCTGGACGGCCGGGTGAAACTGAAGGTGCCTTCGGAGACCCAAACCGGCAAGCTGTTCCGCATGCGCGGCAAGGGTGTGAAATCGGTGCGTGGCGGCAGCCAGGGCGACCTGCTGTGCCGCGTGGTGGTGGAAACCCCGGTCAATCTGAACGACAAGCAGAAGCAGCTGCTGCGTGAGCTGGAAGAGAGCCTGGGTGGCCCGTCCGGCGACAAGAACAGCCCGCGTTCGAAGAGCTTCTTCGACGGGGTGAAAAAGTTCTTTGACGATCTGACTCGCTAACCTGCTGTTTCTGCTGGTTTATGTTCTAACCCCGGGCGTTTGTCCCGGGGTTTTTATTTGCACGCCATACCCCTAATCCCCTATAAATAATGTGACTTATTCGTGCTTTTGATCGGTTTTATCGAGCTATTTAGCATTTATAAACTTATTTTTTCGAACTAAAACGCCCTCTATACTCACTTCATGACTGTGGTTTGCAGGGCGCTGCGCCCTGCACAGATTTGGAGAGACGTACTGTGACCAATATCATTCGTCAATTTTTACGTCAGGAAGCTGCGGGCGGCATCATTCTGATCGCGGCGGCAATCGTCGCCCTGATCATGGCCAACACCCCGGCGCAGGGGATCTATCAGGCATTCCTTAACCTGCCGGTGATGGTGAAGATTGCTTCGCTGGAGATCGCCAAGCCGCTGCTGCTGTGGATCAACGACGGCCTGATGGCCATCTTCTTCCTGGTGGTGGGGCTGGAGGTCAAGCGCGAGTTGATGCAAGGCTCGCTGTCCGGGCGCGACAAGGCGGTGTTTCCGGCGATCGCCGCGCTGGGGGGCATGCTGGCGCCGGCGCTGATTTACCTGCTGTTCAACGGCGCGGATGAAGTCACCCGCCAGGGCTGGGCGATCCCGGCCGCGACCGATATCGCCTTCGCGCTGGGCGTAATGGCGCTGCTGGGCAACCGGGTGCCGACCAGCCTGAAAGTGTTCCTGCTGGCGTTGGCGATCATCGATGACCTGGGCGTGATTATCATCATCGCGCTGTTCTACACCCACGAAGTGTCGATGGTGGCGCTGGGCGTGGCGGCGGCGGCGACGGTGCTATTGGCGGTAATGAACTGGCGTGGCGTGGGTAAAACCTCGCTGTATATGATGGTCGGCCTGGTGTTGTGGGTAGCGATCCTCAAGTCCGGGGTGCATGCGACGCTGGCCGGGGTGATCGTCGGCTTTATGATCCCGCTGAACGTGAAGAAGGGGCCGTCGCCGTCGGAAACGCTGGAACATGAGCTGCACCCCTGGGTTGCGTTTATGATCCTGCCGCTGTTCGCTTTCGCCAACGCCGGGGTTTCTTTGCAGGGCGTATCGCTGGAAGGATTGACGTCGCTGCTGCCGGTTGGGATTGCGGCCGGCCTGTTTATCGGTAAGCCGCTGGGGATTTTCCTCTTCAGCCTGCTGGCGGTGAAAATGGGCATCGCCCGTTTGCCTGAAGGCATCGGCTTCAAACAGGTGTTTGCCGTTTCGGTGCTCTGCGGCATTGGTTTCACCATGTCGATTTTTATCGCCTCGCTGGCGTTCGGCGATGCGGATGCGGCGCTCAGCACCTATTCCCGCCTGGGGATCTTGTTGGGCTCCACCGCTGCGGCGGTGGTAGGGTATGGATTGCTGCGTCTGGCGTTGCCGCGCGTACGTTAATCCTGAATGTGCCCGGTAAGGGCACATAATAAAATGGCTGGTCGGAGCTGCACGGTATAAAATATGTGCAGCTTCGGCCGTTGTTCGTTGGGACTAATGGGGCTATACGTTGTCTGAAGCAGGGAAAGGAAGTTTGTCGCTCGTCACGGCACACCGTTTGCCGCTGCGAAACGTTGTTAAGGAGAGCCGCTCGTGAGGATGTCGCATATCAACTTTAATCACCTTTACTATTTCTGGCAGGTCTGCAAGGCCGGTTCCGTGGTCGGTGCCGCCGAAGCGTTGTTTCTGACGCCGCAGACCATCACCGGCCAGATCAAAGCGCTGGAAGAGCGGTTGGACGGCAAGCTGTTCAAACGTCAGGGGCGCGGGTTGGTGCCTTCGGAGCTGGGGCAACTGGTGTTTCGTTATGCCGACAAGATGTTTATGCTCAGCCAGGAAATGCTGGATATCGTCAACTACCGCAAAGAGTCGAATCTGCTGTTCGACGTCGGCGTGGCCGATGCGCTGTCGAAGCGCCTGGTCAGCCAGGTATTGGAAACGGCGGTGGTGGTGGACAACGAACAGATCCACCTGCGTTGCTTTGAATCGACGCACGAGATGCTGCTGGAGCAGCTCAGCCAGCACAAGCTGGATATGATCCTGTCGGATTGTCCGGTGGACTCCAGCCAGCAGGAAGGGCTGTTCTCGCTGAAGCTGGGCGAGTGCGGCATCAGCTTCTTCTGCCGCCAGCCGGCGCCGGAGCTGCCGTTCCCGGCTTGTCTGGAGCAGCGCAAACTGCTGATCCCCGGCCGCCGCTCGATGCTGGGGCGCAAGCTGCTCAACTGGTTCAATACGCAGGGCATTCAGGTGGAGATCCTGGGCGAGTTCGACGATGCGGCGCTGATGAAGGCCTTCGGCATGTATCACAATGCGATTTTCGTGGCGCCGACGCTGTATGCGCAGGATACCTACAACGATGACAACGTGGTGGAGATTGGGCGCATCGACAGCGTGCAGGAGGAGTATTACATCATCTTCGCCGAGCGCATGATCCAGCATCCGGCGGTGCAGCGCGTGTGCAACAAAGATTTTTCTGCGCTGTTTTCCTGCTAGCGGTTCACTGAACGCAGGACGTAAAAAAACCGGCCTGAGCCGGTTTTTTTATCAAGCAGATAACGAAATGCTTATTGCATTGCGTTGATGCGTGCAGTCAGGTTTGACTTATGACGCGCTGCTTTGTTTTTGTGGATCAGGCCTTTAGCTGCCTGACGGTCCACCAGGGGCTGCATTACCAGGAATGCATTTTGTGCTGCTTCTTTGTCGCCAGCTGCGATAGCTGCGTCTACCTTCTTGATGAAGGTACGCACCATTGAGCGACGGCTTGCGTTATGCTTGCGGCGTTTCTCAGACTGTACGGCGCGTTTCTTAGCTGATTTGATATTAGCCAAGGTCCAACTCCCAAATATATTCTATTGAGGACAATTCAAAGGCCGAGGAATATGCCCTTTTAGCCTTCGTTTGTCAATGGATTTGTGCAAATAAGCGCCGTTTGTACAGGCGGCACTCGCTACGTTGTGATGGCGCAGGATTTTACCAGCTTCGCTCTTGGGAATACAGTGTTTCGCGAGAAAATTCGCCAATGTTTTGCCGCGGCGGGCGCAAGCCGTTGGCTGCGGTCGAGAATCGGCCCGGCGGCGCCGGATAAACTGCGGCGAAGCCGTTTCACGCGCAGATTATCTCCGGTATGGTGTGTCTATTACATAAAGGCACCAATCGCGGGTTAACCTTACCGGCTGTACAAGGTATAATCCGCCGATTTCCACTGTTTTGAGCCAGCTATGGAGCTAATTCGCGGCATTCACAATATCCGGGCGCGCCACCATGGTTGCGTGCTCACCATCGGCAACTTTGACGGCGTGCATCGCGGTCATCAGGCGTTGCTGGAGCAGTTGAAGCAACAAGGGCAACGCCTCGGGCTGCCGGTGATGGTCATGATCTTTGAGCCGCAGCCGCTGGAGATGTTCGCCGCAGACAAGGCGCCGGCCCGCTTGACGCGCCTGCGCGACAAGGCCAACTACCTGGCGCAGGCGGGCGTCGACTACCTGCTCTGCGTCAAGTTCGATCCGCGTTTTGCCGCCAACACCGCGCAGGCGTTCGTCGCCGAGCTGCTGGTGGAAAAACTGGGCGTCAAATTCCTGATGGTGGGGGATGATTTTCGCTTTGGCGCCGGGCGCCAGGGCGATTTTCCGCTATTGCAGCAGGCCGGAAAAGAGTACGGCTTCGAGGTGGTCAGCACCCCGACCTTCCGCGAAGGCGATCGGCGCATCAGCAGCACCGCGATCCGCACCGCGCTGAGCGAGGACGATCTGCCGCTGGCGGAGACCCTGCTGGGCCACCCGTACAGCATCTCCGGGCGCGTGGTGCATGGCGACGAGCTGGGCCGCACCATCGGCTTCCCGACCGCCAACCTGCCGCTCAAGCGCCTGGTGGCGCCGGTGAAAGGGGTGTATGCGGTGGAAGTGTACGGCCTGGGGCCGCAGCCGCTGCCGGGCGTGGCCAATATCGGTACGCGCCCGACCGTCGCCGGCGTGCGCCAGCAGCTGGAAGTGCATCTGCTGGATGTCACAATGGATCTTTACGGGCGCCATATTGAGGTGGTGCTCCGCGCAAAATTGCGCAATGAACAGCGGTTTGCTTCGCTCGATGCCCTGAAGCAGCAAATCGCCAATGATGTGGTGACGGCCCGGAAGTTCTTCGGGCTACAGACACCGGTTTAATCTCTATAGCCGAAAACGGAACCGAGAATCTAATGAGTGACTACAAGAATACCCTGAACTTGCCGGAAACAGGGTTCCCGATGCGCGGCGATCTCGCCAAGCGCGAACCTGGCATGCTGCAACGTTGGTATGAACAGGATCTGTACGGGATTATTCGTACTGCCAAAAAGGGCAAAAAAACCTTCATTTTGCATGACGGCCCTCCGTATGCGAACGGCAGCATTCACATTGGTCACTCGGTTAACAAGATTCTCAAAGACATTATCATCAAGTCGAAAGGGATGGCCGGCTTCGACTCGCCTTATGTGCCGGGTTGGGACTGCCACGGCCTGCCGATCGAACTGAAGGTTGAACAGCTGTACGGCAAACCGGGCGAGAAGCTGACGGCGGCCGAGTTCCGCCAGAAGTGCCGCGAGTACGCGGCCGAGCAGGTTGAAGGCCAGAAAAAGGACTTCATCCGCCTGGGCGTGCTGGGCGACTGGGATCGTCCGTACCTGACCATGGACTTCAAAACCGAAGCCAACATCATCCGCGCGCTGGGCAAGATCATCAGCAACGGCCACCTGCTGAAAGGTGCCAAGCCGGTTCACTGGTGCACCGACTGCGGATCGTCGCTGGCGGAAGCGGAAGTGGAGTATTACGACAAGACTTCGCCGTCGATCGACGTGACTTTCCATGCGGCCGACGCGGCTGCCGTGGCGGCCAAGTTCGGCGTGAGCAACTTCAGCGGCGCCATCTCCCTGGTTATCTGGACCACCACCCCGTGGACCCTGCCGGCCAACCGCGCGATCTCGCTGCACCCGGACTTCACCTATCAGCTGGTGCAGGTTGACGGCCAGTGCCTGATCCTGGCGGCCGAGCTGGTGGAAAGCGTGATGAAACGCGCCGGCATCACCGAATGGACGGTGCTGGGCAGCTGCAAAGGCGCCGATCTGGAGCTGCTGCGCTTCAAACACCCGTTTATGGGCTTCGACGTGCCGGCCATTATGGGCGAGCACGTGACGCTGGACGCCGGTACCGGTGCGGTGCATACCGCAGGTGGCCACGGTCCGGATGACTTCGTCATCAGCCAAAAATACGGTCTGGAGATCGCCAACCCGGTAGGGCCGAACGGCTGCTACCTGACCGGTACCCATCCGCTGCTGGACGGCAAGTTCGTCTTCAAGGCCAACGATCTGATCGTCGACCTGCTGCGTGAGAAAGGCGCGCTGCTGCACGTCGAGAAGTTCCTGCACAGCTACCCGTGCTGCTGGCGCCACAAGACGCCGATCATCTTCCGCGCCACGCCGCAATGGTTCATCAGCATGGATCAGAAAGGCCTGCGTCAGCAGTCGCTGGAAGAGATCAAAGGCGTGCAGTGGATCCCGGATTGGGGTCAGGCGCGCATCGAAATGATGGTGGCCAACCGCCCGGACTGGTGCATCTCGCGTCAGCGCACCTGGGGCGTGCCGATGTCGCTGTTCGTGCATAAAGAAACCGAGCAGCTGCACCCGCGCAGCGTTGAGCTGATGGAAGAAGTGGCCAAGCGCGTCGAGCAAGACGGCATTCAGGCTTGGTGGGATCTGGACGCCGCCGACATCCTCGGCGCGGACGCCGCCGACTACGTGAAAGTGCCGGATACGCTGGACGTGTGGTTCGACTCCGGCTCCACCCACGCTTCGGTGGTCGACGTGCGTCCTGAGTTCCACGGCCACAGCGCCGACATGTATCTGGAAGGCTCCGACCAACACCGCGGCTGGTTCATGTCATCGCTGATGATCTCCACCGCGATGAAAGGCAAGGCGCCTTATAAAGAAGTGCTGACCCACGGCTTCACCGTTGACGGCCAGGGCCGCAAGATGTCCAAGTCGATCGGCAACACCGTCAGCCCGCAGGACGTGATGAACAAGCTGGGCGGCGACATTCTGCGTCTGTGGGTGGCGTCGACCGATTACACCGGCGAGATTGCGGTGTCCGACGAGATCCTCAAGCGTTCCGCCGACTCTTATCGCCGCATCCGCAACACCGCGCGCTTCCTGCTGGCCAACCTGAACGGGTTCGAGCCGAGCACCGATTGCGTGGCGCCGGAAGACATGGTGGTGCTGGATCGCTGGGCGGTCGGCCGTGCGCTGGCGGCGCAGCAGGATATCGAGCAGGCTTACGCCAACTACGATTTCCATGAAGTGGTGCAGCGTCTGATGCAGTTCTGCTCGGTCGAGATGGGCTCCTTCTACCTGGATATCATCAAGGATCGTCAGTACACCGCGAAGAGCGACAGCGTCGCCCGCCGCAGCTGCCAGACCGCGCTGTATCACATCGTGGAAGCGCTGGTGCGCTGGATGGCGCCGATCATGTCGTTCACTGCGGACGAGATCTGGGGCTTCATGCCGGGCAAGCGCGCGCAGTACGTGTTCACCGAAGAGTGGTACGACGGCCTGTTCGGGCTGGCGGAAGGCGAGCCGATGAACGACGCTTTCTGGGCCGAGCTGCTGAAAGTGCGCGGCGAAGTGAACAAGGTGCTGGAGCAGGCGCGCGCCGACAAACGCCTCGGCGGTTCGCTGGAAGCGGCGGTGACGCTGTATGCCGACAGCGAGCTGGCGGCGCGCCTGAACAGCCTGCAGGATGAGCTGCGCTTCGTGCTGCTGACCTCTGCGGCGAGCGTGGCGCCATTGGCGGAGGCGCCGGCTGACGCGCAGGCTTCCGAGCTGCTGAAAGGGCTGAAGATCGCCTTCAGCACGGCACCGGGTGAGAAGTGCCCGCGCTGCTGGCATTACACCACCGATATCGGCCTGGTGGCGGAGCATGCAGACATCTGCGGCCGCTGTGTAAGCAACGTCGCCGGTGACGGCGAGAAGCGTAACTTTGCCTGAGAACTCGCGCCTGATGAGTAAATCAATTTGTTCGACCGGCCTGCGTTGGCTGTGGGTTGTGGTGGCGGTGCTGGCGCTGGATTTCGGCAGCAAGCAGTGGATCCTCGCTAACTTTACGCTGGGCCAGTCCCAGCCATTGATCCCGTCGTTCAACCTGTTTTACGCGCGCAACTACGGCGCCGCGTTCAGCTTCCTCGCCGATCACGGCGGCTGGCAGCGCTGGTTCTTCGCCGGCATCGCCATCGCCATCGTTGCGGTGCTGCTGGTGATGATGTACCGCAGTGCGGCGCAGCAGAAGCTGAACAACATCGCCTACGCCTTTATCATCGGCGGGGCGCTGGGCAATCTGTTCGACCGCCTGTGGCACGGTTTCGTGGTCGATTTCATCGACTTCTACGTCGGCGACTGGCACTACCCGACCTTCAACCTGGCGGACAGCTTTATCTGCGTGGGCGCGGCGATGATCGTGCTGGAAGGTTTCCTGTCGCCGGCGAACAAAAGCGCAAAGAGTAAAGGTGAGTAATATGACGGCTCAGGTTATCAGTGACAGCGCGGTGCTGGTTCACTTTACGCTGAAACTGGAAGACGGTTCGACCGCCGAATCCACCCGCAGCAGCGGCAAGCCGGCGCTGTTCCGCCTGGGTGACGGCAGCCTGTCGGCGCCGCTGGAGGCGCAGCTGCTCGGCCTGCGCGCGGGCGACAAATGCGCCTTTACCCTGCAGCCGGAAGCGGCGTTCGGCGCGGAGAACCCGGATCTGGTTCAGTTTTTCTCGCGCCGCGACTTCGCGGAAACCGGCGTGCCGGACGTGGGCACCATCATGCTGTTTACCGCCATCGACGGCAGTGAAATGCCGGGCGTGGTGCGCGCGGTGGCGGAAGATTCGATCACCGTCGATTTCAACCATCCGCTGGCGGGCCATCCGGTGACCTTCGATATCGAAGTGCTGGAGATCGATCCGCAGCAGGAGGAGATGCATGCAAATATTGCTGGCTAACCCGCGCGGCTTCTGCGCCGGGGTTGATCGTGCGATCAGCATCGTGGAACGCGCGCTGGAACTGTATGGCGCGCCGATCTACGTGCGGCATGAAGTGGTGCACAACCGCTACGTGGTCGACAGCCTGCGTGAGCGCGGCGCGGTGTTTATCGAAGAGATAGCCGAAGTGCCGGACGGCTCTATCCTGATCTTCTCGGCGCACGGCGTTTCTCAGGCGGTGCGCGCCGAAGCCAAGGCGCGCGATCTGACCATGCTGTTCGACGCCACTTGCCCGCTGGTGACCAAGGTGCATATGGAAGTAGCGCGCGCCAGCCGCCGCGGCACCGAAGCGATCCTGATCGGCCACGCCGGGCACCCGGAGGTGGAAGGCACCATGGGCCAGTACAGCAACCCGCAGGGTGGCATGTACCTGGTCGAATCGCCGGAAGACGTGTGGAAGCTGCAGGTGAAAGACGAAAACAACCTGTGCTTCATGACGCAGACCACGCTGTCGGTGGATGATACCTCGGACGTGATCGACGCCTTGCGTCAGCGTTTCCCGAAAATTATCGGGCCACGTAAGGATGATATCTGCTACGCCACTACCAACCGTCAGGAAGCGGTGCGCAACCTGGCCGGCGATGCGGACGTGGTGCTGGTGGTGGGGTCGAAGAACTCCTCCAACTCCAACCGTCTGGCGGAACTGGCGCAGCGCGTCGGCAAACCGGCTTATCTGATCGACTCGGCGGCGGATATTCAGGAAAGCTGGCTGAGCGAAGCGCGCAATATCGGCGTTACCGCCGGCGCCTCGGCACCGGACGTGCTGGTGCAGGAGGTGATCTCTCGCCTGAAAGCGCTGGGTGGCCTGGACGTGCATGAAATCAGCGGGCGTGAAGAGAACATCGTGTTTGAAGTGCCTAAAGAGCTGCGCGTGGACGTTCGTCAGATCGATTGACATGCGCCGGCGGATGACAACGGGGAGCTTAGGCTTCCCGTTTTTTTTGGAAAGCGCGCCGCGTAAAAAATAATATTCCATGCATATTCAAATTTTCTGCTAACTAAAGCCAAATTTATTCTGAGTATTTGAAATAACGTCGGTGTGATTAATTATATAGGCTGGCGAAAAGTTATTAATAAAGATATCATTAGGCTGCAATCTAAATAGGACCCGGTGTTGGTAAGGTGATTACAATAATTACAATAATAGATATTGCAGATGTTTCTTATTTTATTCCTGACGGATATGTTCTACGGCGCTTAATCCCTTCTCCTGCAAATAGAGTTTCATATGCTCCAGCAATCGTCTGACTTTTAATGGCTGGCTCTCCCTGCGCGGCATAATGGCGTAGCAATTAATTTCCGGTAACCGCCAATCGGGCAATATTTCAATCAGCTCGCCGCTGCGCAATTCACGTTCAACGTTGGCGAAGAAATTGCGAATGATACCCTTGCCGGTCAGCGCCAACTCCTTCATCGCCATACCGCTGTTGGTGAACAAGCGCCCGGTCATACGCATGCGGTGTTCACCGCCGTTACGATGGATCAGACGGACAAACTGCGGGTTGCCGAGCGGCGTAAAGGTGACCCATTGGTGGTGCGTCAGCGCCTGTGGCGAATCCGGCACGCCGTGATGCGCCAGGTAAGCCGGCGAGGCGCACAGCACTTCGCGGCAGCACGCCAGCCGCGTGGAAACGTAGCTGGAGTCGGCCAGCACGCCGCCGCGTATCGCCAGATCGATGCGCTGCGTGATGAGATCTATCTTCTCATCGTGGATTTCCAGCCGCAGCGTGAGACGGGGATGTTCGTCGAGAAAACTTTGCAGCGCAGGCACCAGGTAGTGAGTGGCGAATTCGGTGGAGGTGGCGACGCGCAGCTCACCGACCAGTTCGCCGCGCAGCGCGGCGATCCGTTGTTGGCCACGTTCGGCGGCGTGGATCATCAGCAGGCAATCTTCATAAAAGCACAATCCGGCTTCGGTCAGACTCAATGAACGCGTCGATCGCAGCAGTAATTGAATGCCCAGATGTTCCTCCAACTGGCGAATATGCTGGCTGACGGCGGAAGTCGTCATGCCCAATTCTTTTGCCGCCATGCTGAATGCGCCGCAATCGACCACTTTTGAGAAAATGGCCATGCGTTTTAAAATATTGCTCATAGTTTGTTAAGCACAACTTAACCAAGATTGTGAATTATACGGGCTAATAATATAGCACTATCTCTTCTATATTGCCTGAAGCATATAAACGCCGGGCTGATTATTATTTCGCAGGGTTTTTTCTCTTTTTGATAAATCTTATTGCGCTTATCAATAATTCACCCGCGCCACATCGCAACAGGAGCTCATTGTGGACAGCGCTCAGAAAGAAGAAATATCGTTAAAAATTCTACGTGAATTATTGCAATACCGCCGCCGCTTCCCCGGTGACGATACCTCGATTGCCGAAGAAGAACGGCGGGTCACTCAGGTGCAATTGCCGCGCATTCGGGCATTCATTGAAAACGAGCAACGTATCGAATTCGTGCTGCCGGCCTTTCCCACCAAGTCGCCCAACACCAACAAGGTGATCGGCGCGGTGCCGGACATGGCGGAGCGGCTGTCGCTGATCTTCCTCAACTCGCTGTGCCAGCGCATTCAACTCTATTACCCGCCGGGGGCGCATATCGTTATCTGCTCCGACGGCCACGTGTTCGGCGATCTGATCCGCGTCAGCGATGAAGCGATCAACCACTATCAGCGTGAGATTGAAAGCCTGCTGCATGAAGTGGGCGCGACGCACCTGAGCGTGTTCAACCTCGGCGACGTCAAAGGCCTGGCGGAACATACCGATGATTACGATCTGCTGCGCCGGCTGTTGGTGGAGGGCTATGCCGAATCGGAAGAGGCGATCAAGCAACAGCTGATGCAGGACGAACAGGGCCTCTTGCTGTACCGCGCCATCACGCGATTCCTGTATGAAGACAGCCAGCTGCCGGGCTACAGCGGTTCCAACGCCGCGCTGCAGAAAGACGCCAAACAACGCGCCTGCGGCGTGATCCAGCGCAGCTGGGCCTGGGGCAACCTGCTGGCGCAGCATTTCCCGGCGGCGATCCGCCTGTCGATTCACCCGCAGCCGGCCGACAGCCTGAAAATGGGCATCCACATGATGCCGACCAAAGACGACTGGCTAACGCCGTGGCACGGCGTGGCGGCCAACGTGAACGGCCAGTTCGTGCTGATGAAGCGTAAAGACGCGCAGAGCCTGGACGGCGAACTGGTGGAGATCCGCGGCACGCCGAGCCATTACCTGATCGAACAACCGCAGATGGCCTGAGGCCGTGGCGGGCTTTTGCGCCCGGAATCCTGGCGGGCGCGTTTTTGACGGCACGTTGCCGTGTGAGCAGCACATTCGATGCAAGGAGAATCACCGATGAACAACCAACCGCTTAATTGCCATATTCAACCGAATACCCCGTTTGGCGCGATCCTGACGCCGCAGCATCCGGGGCAAAAGATCGGCGAGCTGCCGGTGGCGGCGCTGCGGGCGCTGGCGCAGGAACACCACTTGCTGGTGCTGCGCGGATTCGACTCGGGTTTCAGCGAGGCGGAAGTTCTGACTCGCTACGCTGAGCAGTGGGGCGAGATCATGATGTGGCCGTTCGGCGCGGTGCTGGACGTGAAGGAGCATCCGGACGCCAAGGATCATATCTTCGACAGCAGCTACGTCCCGCTGCACTGGGATGGCATGTATAAGCCGACCATCCCCGAGTTCCAGCTGTTCCACTGCGTGGCGGCGCCGTCGCCGGACGAAGGCGGATGCACCACCTTCGTCGACACCACGCGGCTGTTGGCCAATGCGGACGAAGCGCTGCTGGATCAGTGGCTGTCGGTCTCGATCACCTACCGCATCAAGCAGGTGGTGCATTACGGCGGCGAAGTCTGTTCGCCGCTGGTGGTGCAGCACCCGAACGGCAGGGGCTTGATCATGCGCTACAATGAACCGCCGACGGAAGGAAAAAAATTCCTCAATCAACATGCGCTGGAATACCACGGCGTGCCGGAACACCAGCAGGAACAGTTCCACCACACTCTGCAGCAGCACCTGTACGATCCGCGTCACTATTATGCCCACCAATGGCAACAGGGCGACGTGGTGGTGGCGGACAACTTCTCGCTGCTGCACGGCCGTGAGGGCTTTACCGCCCGTTCCGCGCGTCATTTGCAGCGCGTGCATATTCAGAGCAACCCGGTGTGCGCCAATCTGGCGCTGAAGCCGGCCAACGCAGAAGCGTAAAGGAGCATTATGGCAAGGATACTGATGGCGGCGGTCGCCACTCCGGGGCACGTCTACCCGATGTTAGCCATCGCTCGCCACCTGATTGCCCAAGGGCATCAGGTGCGGGTGATGACCGGCGCGCTGTTTCGCGAACGCGCCGAGGCGGCGGGCGCGAGCTTCGTGCCGTTCGACGCGCAGGTGGATTTCGATTACCGCCACCTGGAAGAGCACTTCCCCGAGCGCGCCGCGCTGCCGCCGGGCAATGCGCAGATGGCGCTGGCGCTGAAGGATTTCTTCGCCGCACCGATCCCGTTGCTGGATCGGCAGCTGCGTGCGGCCATCGCCGCCGAAAAGACCGATCTGCTGATGGTGGAGAACTGCTTCTACGGCGTGCTGCCGCTGCTGCAGTCCGCCGAGCGGCCGCCGGTCTTCGGTATCGGCGCTACGCCGCTGTCGTATTCTTCGCGCGATGCTATTTTTTATGGCCCGCGTATCCCGCCGGCGCTGCTGCCGCAGGCGTTGACCCGTGAGCAGTTGGTGGATGAGGAAACGCGCGTGCTGATCGATGACGTGCAGCAGAGCTTCGATGCGGCGCTGCTGCAGGCGGGCGGGCGGGCGCTGGATCGCCCGTTCACCGACGCGCTGATCGGCGGCTGCGAGCGTTTCCTGCAGCTGGCTACCACGGCGCTGGAATATGAGCGTGACGATCTGCCGAGCGGCGTGCGATTCGTTGGCCCGCTGCGTAGCGGCGGCCAGCCGGCGGCGGAAGAGACGCTGTGGGAGGCGGACGATCGTCGGCCGCTGGTGATTGTGACACAGGGCACGCTGGCCAATGTCGATCTGCATCAGCTGATCGTGCCGACGCTGCAAGCGCTGGCGCATCTGCCGGTGCGGGTGCTGGCCACCACCGGCGGAAGGGCGACGGAAGGGCTGATGGACGCGCTGCCGGGCAATGCCAGAGTGCGGGAGTTTATCTCCTTCGAACGCTGGCTGCCGGAGACGGCTCTGCTGATCACCAACGGCGGTTACGGCTCGATCAACTATGCGCTGGACAGCGGCGTGCCGCTGATCGTCGCCGGCACCGGCGAGGACAAGCTGGAGGCGGCCGCGCGCGTGGTGGCCGCCGGCTGCGGCATCAGCCTGCACACCAGCACGCCGAGCGCCGAACAGATCCTGGCGGCGGCGACGCGCATTCTACAGCAGCCGATCTATCGGCAACGTGCGGCGCTGGTGCGTGAGGACTATGCCCGCCACGACGCGCTGACGGCGATCGCCAACGAAGTGGCCGCTATCACCGCCTGACCTCGCCGTTCTCCCTTCCCCAGGCGCCGTTTTCGGCGCCTTTATCCCGCATTTTTTTGCCATGGAAACTGCATGATTATGTACAATCGTCGCAGGCCGCCAAATCGGTTGAATGTTAATCTCACGACAGCGCCGCTGATGAAAGCGGGGGAATATCATAATTTTCTAATTATGAAATGAATCCTCTGGCGACGCTGAAGCGGGGCGGTTACCCTGAATCGATAGCCTAATGGGATAGGCGTCAAATCAAGAAGAGAGCAAGCATGAGTGATACACAAATCCGCATTGCGATTGCGGGCGCCGGCGGCCGGATGGGCCGTCAGTTGATCCAGGCGGTGCAGCAGGCGGAAGGCGTGGTATTGGGGGCGGCGCTGTCGCGCCCGGGTTCCAGCCTGATCGGCGTCGACGCCGGTGAGCTGGCGGGCATTGGCGCGCTGGGTGTCAAGGTGAGCGACAGTCTGGAGAAGGTGGCGAACGAGTTCGATATTTTGATCGACTTCACCCGCCCGGAAAGCACCCGGGGCTACCTGGATTTTTGCGTGGCGCACCACAAGGCGATGGTGATTGGCACTACCGGCTTCGATGACGCCGGCAAGCAGGCGATCCGCGATGCGGCGCAGCATATCGGCATCGTGTTCGCCGCCAACTTCAGCGTCGGCGTCAACCTGGTGCTGAAACTGCTGGAGAAGGCCGCGCAGGTGATGGGCGACTATACCGATATCGAAATCGTTGAGGCGCACCACCGCCACAAAGTGGATGCGCCGTCGGGCACGGCGTTGGCCATGGGCGAAGCGATCGCCGGCGCGCTGGGGCGCGATCTGAAAAGCTGCGCGGTCTATGCGCGCGAAGGCCATACCGGCGAGCGCGATCCGAAAAGCATCGGCTTTGCCACCATTCGCGCCGGCGACATCGTCGGCGAGCACACCGCGATGTTCGCCGACATCGGTGAACGGGTGGAAATCACCCATAAAGCCTCCAGCCGTATGACTTTTGCCAGCGGCGCGGTGCGAGCGGCTTCCTGGTTACATAACCGTGATAAAGGTCTGTTTGATATGCGCGACGTGTTGAATTTGGACCAATTATAATTGATTTGCATACCATCGTGATGTGGTTGTATTGATCATAATGCTATGATAATCGGACAATAAATTTATTGTCCTTTTTTTTAACATGAAAAATGAAGTGTTGGTTTTATTTTGTTGTCGTTATTGTTATTTATCGATGATTATCTCGCTAATCACCCCGTTTTCATCCACCAGATCCCATTTCAGCGTCTTTTTAAGCCCATTCTGGCGCCATTTTCCGTCATTCAGCTTCGCAACCGTTTTCCAGCCCCGGTTTTCTGTGTTTTTATCGACGCTCAAGCCACATGAGCGCCGAGAACTGCAAAAATAAAACAAAAAACGGCAGTTTGGGTAGACAAGCCGGGCACTCATCATTAAAATGCGCCCAATTTGCCAAAAATTGGCCTCGCGGACGGTTTTTGCATTGATTTAGATCGCGATATCTGAATTAATATGCAAATATTGTGATTGATTATTCCTCGGAGGATGTTTTGATAAAGTCAGCGCTATTGGTTCTGGAAGACGGAACCCAATTCCACGGTCGGGCCATCGGGGCAGAGGGAACGGCAGTGGGGGAAGTGGTCTTCAATACGTCGATGACCGGTTATCAAGAAATCCTCACTGATCCTTCCTATTCCCGCCAGATCGTTACTCTTACTTATCCTCATATCGGCAATGTCGGCACCAATGCTTCCGACGAAGAATCCTCCGCAGTACACGCCCAAGGCCTCGTCATTCGTGACCTCCCGCTGATCGCCAGCAACTACCGCAACGAAGAAAGCCTGTCCGACTACCTCAAGCGTCACAACATCGTGGCGATCGCCGATATCGATACCCGTAAATTAACCCGCCTGCTGCGCGAGAAGGGCGCCCAGAACGGCTGCATCATCGCCGCCGACTCGCCGGACGCCGCGCTGGCCCTGGCCAAGGCGCAAGGTTTCCCGGGGTTGAAGGGCATGGATCTGGCGAAAGAGGTCACCACCCAAGAGGCTTACAGCTGGCAGCAAGGCAGCTGGACGCTTGAAGGCGACCTGCCCGAAGCCAAAACCGCCGCGGAGCTGCCGTTCCACGTGGTGGCTTACGACTACGGCGCCAAGCGCAACATCCTGCGCATGCTGGTGGATCGCGGCTGCCGCCTGACCGTGGTGCCGGCGCAGACCCCGGCCGACGAGGTGCTGAAAATGAATCCGGACGGCATCTTCCTGTCCAACGGCCCGGGCGACCCGGAGCCGTGCGACTACGCCATCGCCGCCATCAAACAGTTCCTGGAAACCGACATCCCGGTGTTCGGCATCTGCCTGGGCCACCAGCTGCTGGCGCTGGCCAGCGGGGCGAAAACCATGAAGATGAAGCTCGGCCACCACGGCGGCAACCACCCGGTGAAGGATCTGGACAACAACACCGTGATGATCACCGCGCAGAACCACGGCTTCGCCGTCGATGAAAACAACCTGCCGGCGAACCTGCGCGTCACGCACAAATCGCTGTTCGACCACACGGTGCAGGGCATTCACCGCACCGACAAGGCGGCGTTCAGCTTCCAGGGTCACCCGGAAGCCAGCCCAGGCCCGCACGATGCCGCGCCGCTGTTCGATCACTTTATCGAACTGATTGAGACTTACCGTTCTAACGCCAAATAATCAGGAGCAGTAAAAAAATGCCAAAACGTACAGACATAAAAAGCATCCTGATCCTCGGCGCTGGCCCGATCGTTATCGGCCAGGCGTGTGAGTTCGACTACTCGGGTGCCCAGGCGTGTAAAGCGCTGCGCGAAGAGGGTTACCGCGTCATTCTGGTCAACTCCAACCCGGCGACCATCATGACCGACCCGGAAATGGCCGACGCGACCTACATCGAGCCGATCCACTGGGAAGTGGTGCGCAAGATCATCGAAAAAGAGCGCCCGGATGCGGTGCTGCCGACCATGGGCGGCCAGACGGCGCTGAACTGCGCGCTGGAGCTGGAGCGTCAGGGCGTGCTGGCAGAGTTCGGCGTGACCATGATCGGCGCCACCGCCGATGCGATCGACAAGGCCGAAGACCGTCGCCGTTTCGACGTGGCGATGAAGAAAATCGGTCTGGATACCGCGCGTTCCGGCATTGCGCACACCATGGAAGAAGCGCTGGCGGTCGCCGCTGACGTCGGCTTCCCGTGCATCATCCGCCCTTCCTTTACCATGGGCGGCACCGGCGGCGGCATCGCCTACAACCGCGAAGAGTTCGAAGAGATCTGCGAACGCGGCCTGGATCTGTCGCCGACCAACGAGCTGCTGATCGATGAATCGCTGATCGGTTGGAAAGAGTACGAGATGGAAGTGGTGCGCGATAAGAACGACAACTGCATCATCGTCTGTTCTATCGAAAACTTCGACGCCATGGGCATCCACACCGGCGACTCGATCACCGTCGCGCCGGCCCAGACCCTGACCGACAAGGAATACCAAATCATGCGCAACGCCTCGATGGCGGTGCTGCGTGAGATCGGCGTGGAAACCGGCGGCTCCAACGTGCAGTTCTCGGTCAACCCGAAAACCGGCCGCCTGATCGTTATCGAAATGAACCCGCGCGTGTCGCGCTCTTCGGCGCTGGCGTCGAAAGCCACCGGCTTCCCTATCGCCAAGATCGCCGCAAAGCTGGCGGTGGGCTACACCCTCGATGAGCTGATGAACGACATCACCGGCGGCCGCACCCCGGCATCGTTCGAACCGTCCATCGACTACGTCGTGACCAAGATCCCGCGCTTCAACTTCGAGAAGTTCGCCGGCGCCAACGACCGCCTGACCACCCAGATGAAATCGGTCGGCGAAGTGATGGCCATCGGCCGCACCCAGCAGGAGTCGCTGCAAAAAGCGCTGCGCGGCCTGGAAGTGGGCGCCACCGGCTTCGACCCGAAAGTGAGCCTGGACGATCCGGAAGCGCTGACCAAAATCCGCCGCGAGCTGAAAGACGCCGGCTCTGACCGCATCTGGTACATCGCCGACGCCTTCCGCGCCGGTCTGTCGGTTGACGGCGTCTTCAACCTGACCAACGTCGACCGCTGGTTCCTGGTGCAGATTGAAGAGCTGGTGCGCCTGGAAGAGCAGGTGGCCGAAGCGGGCATCAACGGCCTGAACAAAGCGTTCCTGCGCACCCTGAAGCGCAAGGGCTTCGCCGATGCGCGTCTGGCCAAGCTGGCCGGCGTCGCCGAGAGCGAAATTCGCAAGCTGCGCCACAGCCACGGCCTGCATCCGGTGTACAAGCGCGTGGATACCTGCGCGGCGGAATTCGCCACCGACACCGCCTACATGTACTCCACCTATGAAGAAGAGTGCGAGTCCAACCCGACCAACGACCGGCCGAAAGTGATGGTGCTGGGCGGCGGGCCGAACCGTATCGGCCAGGGCATCGAGTTCGACTACTGCTGCGTGCACGCCTCGCTGGCGCTGCGCGAAGACGGCTACGAGACCATCATGGTCAACTGCAACCCGGAAACCGTCTCCACCGACTACGACACCTCCGACCGTCTGTATTTCGAGCCGGTAACGCTGGAAGACGTGCTGGAAATCGTGCGCATCGAGAAGCCGAAGGGCGTGATCGTGCAGTACGGCGGCCAGACCCCGCTGAAGCTGGCGCGTGAGCTGGAAGCCGCGGGCGTGCCGATCATCGGCACCAGCCCGGACGCCATCGACCGCGCCGAAGACCGCGAGCGCTTCCAGCAGGCGGTTAACCGTCTGGGCCTGAAGCAGCCGGCCAACGCCACCGTCACCGCCATCGAGCAGGCGGTGGAGAAGGCGGCGGGCATCGGCTATCCGCTGGTGGTGCGCCCTTCCTACGTGCTGGGCGGCCGGGCGATGGAAATTGTCTATGACGAAACCGACCTGCGCCGTTACTTCCAGACTGCGGTCAGCGTGTCCAACGATGCGCCGGTGCTGCTGGACCGCTTCCTGGACGACGCGGTGGAAGTGGACGTCGACGCCATCTGCGACGGCGAGCGCGTGCTGATTGGCGGCATCATGGAGCACATCGAGCAGGCGGGCGTGCACTCCGGCGACTCCGCGTGTTCGCTGCCGGCGTACACCCTGAGCCAGGAAATTCAGGACGTGATGCGTCGCCAGGTGGAAAAACTGGCGTTCGAGCTGCAGGTACGCGGCCTGATGAACGTGCAGTTCGCGGTGAAAGACAACGAAGTCTACCTGATTGAAGTCAACCCGCGCGCCGCGCGCACCGTGCCGTTCGTCTCCAAAGCGACCGGCGTGCCGTTGGCCAAGGTGGCCGCGCGCGTAATGGCGGGCAAAACGCTGGTCGAGCAGGGCGTGACCGAAGAAATTATCCCGCCGTACTACTCGGTGAAAGAAGTGGTGCTGCCGTTCAACAAATTCCCGGGCGTCGACCCGATTCTGGGGCCGGAAATGCGCTCTACCGGGGAAGTGATGGGCGTGGGCCGCACCTTTGCGGAAGCCTTCTCCAAAGCGATGCTGGGCAGCAACTCGGGCATGAAGAAGCAGGGCCGCGCGCTGCTGTCGGTGCGTGAAGGCGACAAGGCCCGCGTGGTCGATTTGGCCGCCAGCCTGCTGAAGCAAGGCTTCGAGCTGGACGCCACCCACGGCACCGCGGTGGTGCTGGGCGAAGCGGGCATCAACCCGCGCCTTGTCAACAAGGTGCACGAAGGGCGTCCGCACATTCAGGACCGTATCAAAAACGGCGAGTACACCTACATCGTCAACACCACGGCCGGCCGTCAGGCGATTGAGGACTCCAAGCTGATTCGCCGCAGCGCCCTGCAGTACAAGGTGCACTACGACACCACGTTGAACGGCGGCTTCGCTACCGCGATGGCGCTGAAAGCGGATCCGACCGAGCAGGTGACGTCGGTGCAGGAAATGCACGCGCGCATCGGCAAGTAACCGCGCGATAACGCTACGCCAGGGGCGCTGCAGTTCAATGCAGCGCCCTTTTTTTATTCAGCGAATTTGTCGGCAGGCGTTAAAAATTTCCGCTATCAATCAGTGGCCAAACTGTCACCCTGTGTGATTGGTATATGCTTGGTGTATTGGCAAGGAACGAAGGAACGACGATAACAATGATTCTGATAATTTACGCTCACCCGTATCCCCGGCATTCGCATGCCAATCAGCGCCTGCTGCAGGCGGTGAGGGATCTCCCCGAGGTAGAGGTGCGCTCGCTGTATGAGCTGTACCCCGATTTCAATATCGATATCAACGCCGAGCAGCGGGCGCTGGAGCGCGCCGACCTGGTGGTGCTGCAGCATCCGATGCAGTGGTACAGCTTCCCGCCGCTGTTGAAGCTGTGGATCGACAAAGTGCTGGAGCACGGCTGGGCCTACGGCCACGACGGCAACGCGCTGGTGGGTAAAGACTGCCTGTGGGCGGTGACCAGCGGCGGCGACGAGCACCACTTCGAGCTGGGCGACTTTCCCAACTTCGCTGCGCTGGCGCAGCCGCTGCAGGCCACGGCGATCTACTGCGGCATGAACTGGCAACCCTATTTTGCCGTACATAATACTTTTACCTGCAACGAACCGGCGCTGCTCGCCGCCGGCGAAGCCTACCGGCAGCGGTTGGTCGACTATCTGATGGAACATGCCGAAGCGGAAACTCGGGAGGCCAGCCATGGATAACCACCACATGATGATCGAGGGGCTGATCTACCTCGGCTCCGCCGCGCTGTTCGTGCCGATCGCGGTGCGTCTGGGGCTGGGCTCGGTGCTCGGCTACCTGATCGCCGGCTGCATCATTGGCCCCTGGGGGCTGAAGCTGGTGTCGGACGCCGAATCGATCCTGACCTTCGCCGAGATCGGCGTGGTGCTGATGCTGTTTATCATCGGCCTGGAGCTGGATCCCAAGCGGCTGTGGACGCTGCGCGCCTCGGTATTCGGCGGCGGCAGCATTCAGATGGTGGGCTGCGGCCTGGCGCTGAGCGCCTTCTGTTACTTCCTCGGCCTCAACTGGAAGGTGGCGCTGCTGATAGGTTTGACGCTGGCGCTCTCATCCACCGCCATCGCCATGCAGGCGATGAGCGAACGCAACCTGACGCCGTCGCCGATCGGCCGCAGCGCATTTGCGGTGCTGCTGTTCCAGGATATCGCGGCGATCCCGCTGGTGGCGATGATCCCGCTGCTGGCCAGCAGCGGCGCCACCACCACGCTGGGCGCTTTCGTGCTGTCGGCGGCCAAGGTGGTGGGCGCGTTGACGATGGTGGTGCTGCTCGGCCGCTACGTCACCCGCCCGCTGCTGCACTTCGTCGCCCGTTCGGGCATGCGCGAGGTGTTCAGCGCCGTGGCGCTGTTCCTGGTGTTCGGCTTCGGCATCCTGCTGGAGATGGCCGGGCTGTCGATGGCGATGGGGGCGTTCCTCGCCGGGGTGCTGCTGGCGAGCTCGGAATACCGCCACGCGCTGGAGAGCGATATTCAGCCGTTCAAAGGGCTGCTTCTGGGGCTGTTCTTTATCGGCGTCGGCATGTCGATCGACTTCGGCACGCTGTTCCATCACCCGCTGCTGATCGCCTCGCTGTTGCTGGGCTTTATGCTGATCAAGGCAGCGCTGCTGTGGCTGATTGGGCCGCTGCTCGGCGTGCCGAAGCGCCAGCGCGGCCTGTTTGCCATTCTGCTGGGGCAGGGCAGTGAATTCGCCTTCGTGATCTTCAGCGCCGCGCAGCTGGCCGGCGTACTGCCGGTCGAATGGGCCAAGTCGCTGACGCTGGCGGTGGCGCTGTCGATGGCGGCCACGCCGCTGCTGTTGGTGATCGCCGCGCAGCTGGAGAAAAATGCGCCGAAAGAGGAGCGCCCGGCGGACGTCATCGACGACGAAAATGCCAGCGTGATCATCGCCGGCTTCGGCCGTTTCGGCCAGATCGCCGGCCGCTTGCTGCTGGCCAACGGCGTACACACCGTGGTGCTGGATCACGATCCGGACCATATCGAAACGCTGCGCAAATTCGACACCAAGGTGTTCTACGGCGACGCCACGCGCGCCGATCTGCTGGAGGCCGCTGGCGCCGCCCACGCCAAGGTGCTGATCAACGCCATCGATGACGTGGAAGACAGCCTGGCGCTAACCGAGCTGGCCAGGCAGCACTTCCCGCATCTGAAGGTGGTGGCACGGGCGCGCGACGTCGATCACTGGTATCAGCTGCGGCAGCTGGGGGTGGAAAAACCGGAGCGCGAAACCTTCGAAAGCTCGCTGCGCGTCGGCCGTGAAACGCTGGAGCTGCTGGGGCTGGACGCCTATGAGGCGCGCGAGAAGGCGGACACGTTCCGCCGCTATAACCTGAAGATGCTGGAAGACACGCTGGAGAATTATCAGGACACCGAGTTCCGCATCGCCAGCCTGCAGCGGGCCAAGGAGATGCTCAGCGCGGCCATCGAGCAGGATCAGAATCGGCTGGCGCGGGTGCAGCAGACCGGCTGGCGCGGCAGTATCGACGGCAAGGCGCCGGAGGACGAGGTGGTGGAAGCCAAAGGATAAGAGTAGGGGCGCCAGATCGGCGCCCCTTCTTTTGCTTAGCTCAGCGCGACCTTGATGCCCAGGGCGATCAGCATGCCGCCCAGCAGCTTGTCGACGATCTTCTGGGTCTTTTCCAACCCGCGGCGCACCGGCCCGCTCTGGATCAGGAACACCAGCAGCGGCCACCAGATAACCGACAGGCCGAGAATAATCCCCGCGTACCACAGCTTGTCGCCCAGACCGGAATCGATCTGCAGCACCTGGGTGAACACCGCCAGGAAGAACAGGGTGGCCTTCGGGTTCAGCAGGTTGCACAGGTAGCCTTGCGCAAAGGCGCTCTTCAGGCTGACCTGCTGCTGCGGCAGATTGCTGACGTTCATCTTGCCGCCGCCGCGCGACAGCAGCGCCTGGATGCCGATCCACACCAGATAGACCGCCCCGGCGTATTTCAGCAGGTTAAACAGCCACGGCGTGGTGGTGATCACCACCGCCAGCCCGGCGACGCAGTAGGACATGTGGGTGGCGACGCCGCAGATCACGCCGAAGGCGGTCATCATGGCGGCCAGCCGCGGATAGCGGGCGGCGTTTTTGATCACCAGGAAAAAATCCGGGCCGGGGGAGAGCATGCCGAGGGCGGCAATGCCGGCGACGAACAGCGAAGTTTCAAGCATGGGAGCGTCTCGCGCAAAAGACAGAGTTCTGGCGATAATAACGCCGCTTCCTCTGATGCGCATCAACCCAATGAGGTATTGTTAGGCTCTATGATAATAATTCATCTACCGCCAGCAACGGAGCACCATGCAGCAGACTAACGCCACAGACCGGCCGGAGCCGCACCGGCAACAGCGTGAAATTACCCGCCTGTGCATTCAATGCGCGCTGCTGCTGTTGCAGCACGGCGCCGAGAGCACGGTGGTGGAACAGCTGTCGACCCGCCTGGGGCTGGCGCTGGGGATGGACAGCGTGGAAAGCTCGATCTCCGCCAATGCGGTGGTGTTGACCACTCTCAGCCACGGTGCCTGTCTGACCACCACCCGCAAGAACGTCGATCGCGGCATCAATATGCAGGTGGTGACCGAAGTGCAGCATATCGTGATCCTCGCCGAGCATCGCCTGGCGGATGCGCACGACGTGGCGCGCCGCTTTGACAGGATCCGGCCGCTGCGTTACCCGCGCTGGCTGGTGGTGCTGATGGTGGGGTTGTCCTGCGGGTGTTTCAGCATGCTCAACGGCGGCGGCGGCGATGCTTTCCTGGTGACCTTTATCGCCAGCGGCGCGGCGATGCTGGTGCGTCAAATCCTCACCGCCCGCCATATGAATCCGCTGATCAATTTTTGCCTGACGGCGTTTGTCGCTACGTCGATCTCCGGACTGCTGCTGCGCCTGCCGGCGTTTAAAGACACCTCGAGCGTGGCGATGGCCGCCAGCGTGCTGTTGCTGGTGCCGGGCTTCCCGCTGATCAACGCGGTGGCAGACATGTTCAAGGGGCACGTCAATACCGGGCTGGCGCGTTGGGCGATGGCCAGCCTGCTGACGCTGGCGACCTGCATCGGGGTAGTGATGGCGATGTCGCTGTGGGATCTGCGGGGGTGGTCATGAGTCTGCTGTGGGCCTTGTTGCAGGAGATGCTGTTGGCGGCGGTGCCGGCGCTGGGCTTCGCCATGGTGTTCAACGTGCCGCTGCGCGCGCTGCGCTATTGCGCGTTGCTCGGGGCTATCGGGCGCGGCTCGCGCATGCTGATGATGTATGGCGGCATGAACATCGAGTGGGCCTCGCTGCTGGCGGCGATCCTGATCGGTATCATCGGCATCTACTGGTCGCGCTGGCTGCTGGCGCACCCGAAGGTGTTCACCGTGGCGGCGGTGATCCCGATGTTCCCCGGCATTTCCGCCTATACCGCGATGATAACGGTGGTGGAGATCTCGCATCTGGGCTACAGCGAAGCCCTGATGGAGACCATGATCACCAACTTCCTCAAGGCCAGTTTTATCGTTGGCGCATTGTCGATCGGCCTGTCGTTGCCGGGCCTGTGGCTGTACCGCAAACGCCCCAGCGTGTGAAATGACCTGGCGGGAGATCGTTGGTTATTAGATATACTGATAAGAGCTATCTTATATATTCATCTTGCTTGATTAGCCTATCGACGGCACTCAGGCCTTTACGTATAGTGTCACCAATTTTGCTGCCTACACAGGGTTAAACAATGATTATCAGCCTGATCGCTGCCTTGGCGGCGGATCGCGTTATTGGCATGGAAAACGCCATGCCGTGGCACCTGCCGGCGGACCTTGCGTGGTTTAAACGCAACACGTTGAATAAGCCGGTTATTATGGGCCGCAAGACCTTCGAGTCCATCGGCCGCCCGCTGCCGGGCCGCCACAATATCGTTTTGAGCAGCCGCCCGGGCAATGCCGCCGGGGTGACCTGGGTGACCTCGCTGGATGAAGCGCTGGCCGCCGCGGGCGAGGTGGAAGAAGTGATGGTGATCGGCGGTGGGCGCATCTATACCCAGCTGCTGCCGCGCGCCGATCGCCTGTACCTGACGCACATCGACGCCGAAGTCGGCGGCGATACCCACTTCCCGGATTACGAGCCGGACGAGTGGGAAACCACGTTCAGCGAATTCCACGACGCCGACGATCTGAACTCGCACAGCTACTGCTTCGAAATCCTGCAGCGCCGCTGATTTAAGCGTGCTAGCCAACTCTCCCCGGGGGCGCAAGCAATTGCGCCCCCGGCCTTTTTGCGTCCGTCGTTTGTAACCTTTCCGTCACATTACCTGATTAGTATGAAGTCCAACTCTGAGCGCCACGGCAACTCTGGTGAATCTTGACCGCGGCGCCATAACTAAAAAGGTAACCACGCTATGACCAAGCAAATTGAGCAATTAGACGCCGACCGCCTGATCGATCCCACTCGCCGCAAACTGCTGCTCGGCAGCGCCGGCGCCGTCGGCCTGGCCGGTTTTCTCGGCGGCGGCATCTGGTCGGTCTCCAGTGAGGCGTTGGCCGAGGATCTGCCGCCGAACAAGCTGTTGGGCTTTCAGGGCATCGCCGCGTCTACCGCCGATGAGGTGACCATCGCGCCGGGCTACCGCGCCGAGGTGCTGATCTCCTGGGGCGAGCCGCTGGTGGACGGCGCGCCGGCCTTCGATCCGCAGGGCAACAACAGCGCCGCCGATCAGGAAAAACAGTTCGGCGACAATAACGACGGCATGAGCTTCTTCCCGATCGATGACAATCATGGCGTGATGGCCATCAATAACGAATACGTTAACGAGCAGTACCTGTTCGCCCACGGCGGCGCCAAGGCCACCAGCCTGGAAGAGGTGCGCAAATCGCAGGCGGCGCACGGCGTCTCCATCGTGGCGGTAAAGCGCGTCGGCGACGGCCAGCGCTGGGAGGTGGAGCGCCCGTCGCGCTATAACCGCCGCATCACCGCCAATACCGAAATGCAGTTCAGCGGCCCGGCCGCCGGGCACCCGCTGCTGCAGACCGCCGCCGATCCGAGCGGGCGCAAGGTGCTGGGCACTTTCGGCAACTGCGCCAACGGCAAGACGCCGTGGGGCACCTACCTGACCTGCGAAGAAAACTTCGATACCTACTTTGGCACTCATCAGGCTGATTACAAAACCACGCCGGAACAGAAGCGCTACACGCTGAAGGTCAGCGAACCGGAGCGCAACTGGCCGGACTATGACGAGCGCTTCGACGTGGCGAAGAACCCCAACGAATTCAACCGCCACGGCTGGATCGTCGAGATCGATCCGCTGAATCCGACCTCGACGCCCATCAAGCACACCGCGCTGGGCCGCTTCAAGCACGAGAACGCGGCGGTGACCGTGGCCAAAGATGGCCGTTTGGTGGTGTACATGGGTGACGACGAACGCGGCGAACATATCTATAAGTACGTTTCCAAAGGCGTGGTCGACGCCGCCAATCCGGCCAACAATCGCACGCTGCTGGACGAAGGGACGCTGTACGTGGCGCAGTTCGACGGCGATGAGGCCGGCACGCCGCTGAAGGGCAAAGGGCGCTGGATTGCGCTCGAGTTCGGCAAGAACGGCCTGACGCCGGAGAACGGTTTCCGCGACGAGGCCGAAGTGCTGATCTTCGCCCGCAAGGCGGCGCAGCAGGTCGGCGCCACCAAAATGGATCGCCCGGAGTGGATCGCGGTGAACCCGCATGACGGCCGCGCGTACTGCACGTTGACCAACAACAGCAAGCGCGGCGAGGAAGGGATGCCGCTGAACGCCGCCAACCCGCGGCCGAACAATATCTATGGCCAGATCATTCGCTGGGACGAGGGCGGCGACGCCACCGCCGGCACCTTCGCCTGGGACATCTATGCGCTGTGCGGCAATCCGATCGCCCATCCGGAAGGCGTCAACCGCGGCACGCCGAACATCACGGCGGAAAATACCTTCAACAGCCCGGATGGGCTGGGCTTCGATCGCGCCGGCCGTCTGTGGATCCTCACCGACGGCAAGTACAGCAACAAGGGCGATTACGCCGGGCAGGGCAACAACCAGATGCTGGTGGGCGATCCGATCAGCGGCGAAATTCGCCGTTTCATGGTGGGGCCGAAGTCCTGCGAACTGACCGGCATCACCTTCACCCCGGACTACAAGACGATGTTCGTCAACGTGCAGCATCCGGGAGAAGAGGGCGATTCGCACTTCCCAAACAACAGCCCGCGCCCGCGTTCATCGGTGTTGATGATCACGCGTGAAGATGCCGGGGTGATTGGGGCGTAAGGCGCTAAAGAGAGCAAAGGCGGCCTGGGGCCGCCTTGATGTTTTCAGAACGCGGCCAGCCTGCCGGCGTGGTCGGGCGCCTCGCCGCGATTAGCGGGCTGCGTGAAGTAACGGTGGTCTTCCCAGCGCAGCATCGTCAGATCGCCGCCCCAGCAGCAGCCTGTGTCCAGCCCGATCACGCCTTCCGGCGTGCCCTTGCCTTCCAGCGAGGCCCAGTGGCCGAAGACGATGGTGTATTCCGGATCCACCAGGCGCGGCAGCTCGAACCACGGTTTCAGCGGCGCGGGTGCGGTGCCCGGCGCATCTTTGCAGATCATGTCGAGCTGGCCGTTGGGGAAGCAATAACGCATGCGCGTCAGCGCATTGGTGCTGAAACGCAGACGCGCCAGGCCGCTCAGCTCCGGCGTCCAGTTGTTCGGCATATCGCCGTACATGGCGTCGAGGAACAGCGGGTAGCTGTCGCTGCTTAATACCGCTTCCACTTCGCGCGCGCACATTTTCGCGGTGTCGATATCCCACTGCGGGGTGATGCCGGCGTGCGCCATCACCAGCTTTTGCTCATCGTCCACCTGCAGCACCGGTTGGCGGCGCAGCCAGTTGATCAGCTCGTCGGCGTCCGGCGCCTCCAGCAGCGGGGTGATGCGATCTTTGGGTTTGTTGCGGCTGATGCCGGCGTAAACCGCCAGCAGGTGCAGATCGTGGTTGCCCAGCACCATGCGCACCGCCGGGCCGAGCGAGCGCACGAAGCGCAGCACGTCCAGCGAGGCGGGGCCGCGCGCCACCAGATCGCCGGTCAGCCACAGTTGATCGCGCTCGGGATCGAACGCAACCTGAGCCAGCAGCGACTTCAGTTCATCGAAACAGCCGTGAACGTCGCCGATAAGGTATGTCGACATAATTAATGGATCAGCGTTGGAATGGCTAAGCGAAACACGGGAATAGCGGTGCGGAACGGCTGACCCTGGTGGTCAACCATTTCGTAATGGCCTTCCATGGTGCCCAGCGGCGTTTCCAGAATGGCGCCGCTGGTGTACTGAAACTCTCCGCCGGGCGGAATGACGGGCTGTTCGCCGATCACGCCTTCGCCCTGAACTTCGGTTTGGCGGCCGTTGCTGTTGGTGATCAGCCAGTAACGGCCCAGCAGTTGCACGTCGGTCCGCCCCAGATTGCGGATGGTGATGGTATAGGCGAAGACGTAACGCTCTTCTTCAGGGATCGACTGTGATTCCACATAGATGCTCTGAACCTGAATACACACGCGGGGCGAATCAATCATGACAACAACTCCTTATTGCTGCGGCGCCGGATTGGCTGACAGCCAGTTCGCCAGCTTGCAGTACTGCGCCACAGAAATATTTTCTGCTCTGAGCGAAGGATCGACGCCCAGCTCCGTCAGCTGCTCCGGCGTGAACAGGTCGCCCAGGCTGTTGCGGATGGTTTTCCGCCGCTGGTTGAACGCCTGCGTGGTGATGCGGCTCAGCATGCGCACGTCGCCCACCGGATTCGGCAGCACGCTGTGCGGCACCAGACGCACCACGGCGGAATCGACCTTCGGCGGCGGCGCGAACGCGGTCGGCGGCACTTCCAGCACCGGAATGACGTTGCAGTAGTACTGCGCCATCACGGTCAAACGCCCGTAGGCCTTGCTGTTCGGGCCGGCCACCAGACGGTTGACCACCTCTTTTTGCAACATAAAGTGCATGTCGCGGATTGCCTGAGTATAGCTGAAAAGGTGGAACATCAGCGGCGTCGAAATATTGTACGGCAGGTTACCAAATACGCGCAGCGGTTGGCCAGCTTCCTCGGCCAGTTCGGCGAAATTCACCGTCATGGCGTCCTGCTGGTGGATGGTCAGCTTGTCTTTCAGCCGCGGGTGGTTTTCCAGCCGGGTGGCCAGATCGCGGTCCAGTTCGATCACCGTCATGCGGTCCATGCGCGCGCCGACCGGCTCGGTCAAGGCGCCGAGGCCGGGGCCGATCTCGACCACCGCTTCGCCCGGCTGCGGGTGAATGGCGGAGACAATGCTATCGATGACAAACTGATCGGTTAAAAAGTTTTGTCCAAAGCGTTTGCGGGCAAAGTGCCCTTGGTGGACTCTGTTATTCATTACAATTAATTATCATTTTAATGGCGAGATTCAGGGCCGTTTGGAAACTGCCGACATCGGCGGTGCCGGTGCCGGCCAGTTCCAGAGCGGTACCGTGGTCGACCGAGGTGCGTATGAAAGGCAAACCGAGGGTGATATTCACCGCGCGGCCGAACCCTTGGTATTTTAGCACCGGCAGCCCCTGATCGTGATACATCGCCAGCACCGCATCGGCATCTTGCAGATATTTGGGCTGGAACAGGGTGTCCGCCGGCAGCGGGCCGACAAGATGGATGCCCTCAGCGCGCAGCGCGTCGAGCGCAGGGATGATGGTGTCTATCTCTTCGTGCCCCATATGGCCGCCTTCCCCGGCGTGGGGGTTCAGGCCGCAGACGTAAATGTGCGGCCGGGCGATGCCAAATTTGGTTTTCAGATCGTGGTCGAGGATGCGGATGACTTCGAACAGGCTCTGTTGCGTGATGGCGCCCGGCACCGCCAGCAGCGGCAGGTGGGTGGTCGCCAGCGCCACGCGCAGCTCTTCGGTCGCGAGCATCATCACCACGCGATCGCAGCGGCTGCGATCGGCAAAGAATTCGGTATGGCCGATAAACGGCACGCCGGCGTCGTTGATCACGCCCTTGTTCACCGGGCCGGTGATCAGCGCAGCGAATTCGCCGTTGAGGCAGCCGTCGCAGGCGCGCGCCAGGGTTTCCACCACGTAGGCACTGTTGCCGACGTTCAGCTCCCCGGCGGTGACCGGGTGAGCGAGCGGGACCGGCAGTACGGTCAGCGTGCCGGCGCGTTGCGCTTCGGCCGGTTGCTGCGGCTGGTAGTCGCGCAGCGTCAGCGGCAGGCCCAAACGCTTGGCGCGTTCAAGCAGCAGGGCCGGATCGGCGCACACCACCAGCTCAACAGGCCAATCCTGTTGCGCCAGCGCTGCCACCAAATCCGGCCCTACCCCGGCGGGTTCGCCGGGGGTAATGACGACGCGTTTATTGCTGTGCATCGCTGCCATCGAGGATCTTCACGTAAGCCTGGGCGCGCTGTTCCTGCATCCAGGTCTGCGCTTCTTCGGCGAATTTACGGTTGAACAGCATGCGGTAAGCGCGATCTTTCTGCGCGGCGTCGGTCTTATCCACCTGGCGGGTATCCAGCAGCTGGATCAGGTGCCAGCCGAAGGAAGAGTGGACCGGCGCGCTGATTTCACCCTTGCTCAGCTTCAGCAACGCATCGCGGAAGGCCGGATCGTAGATGTCCGGGGAAGCCCAGCCCAGATCGCCGCCCTGCATGGCGGAACCCGGATCCTGCGACAGCTGTTTGGCTTCGTCGGCAAACTTGGCGCGGCCGCTCTTGATCGCTTCCGCCACGGATTGCAGCTTGGCGCGCGCCTGATCGTCGGTCAGCACCACCGAAGGCTTCAGCAGGATGTGACGGGCGTGCACTTCGGTGACCGACACCGACTGGCTGGCGCCGCGGATGTCGTTCACTTTCAGGATGTGGAAGCCGACGCCTGAACGGATTGGGCCGACGACGTCGCCTTTCTTGGCGCTCACCAGACGTTCCGCGAACAGGGTCGGGATCTCTTGCAGCTTGCCCCAGCCCATGTTGCCGCCTTTCAGCGCCTGAGAATCGGCGGAGTAGGTGATCGCCAGCTTGCCGAAGTCGGCGCCGCTGTTGATCTCACCCACCAGGCGTTTGGCCAGCTCTTCGGCTTTGTCGACCTGCTGCTGCGACGGATTCTCCGGCAGCGGGATCAGGATGTGGCTGATGTTCATTTCGGTGTCGCTGCCGTTCTGCGCGCCCACCTGTTTCGCCAGCGCGTCCACTTCCTGCGGCAGGATGGTGACGCGACGGCGCACTTCGTTGTTACGCACTTCGGAGATCAGCATCTCTTTGCGGATCTGCGAACGGTAGGTGTTGTAGTTCAACCCTTCGTACGACAGGCGGCTGCGCAGCTGATCGACGCTCATCTTGTTTTGCGCGGCGATGTTGGCGATCGCCTTGTCCAGATCGGCGTCGGACACGGTGATGCCCATTTTCTTGGCCATCTGCAGCTGGATGTTATCCATGATCAGGCGTTCGATGATCTGATGGCGCAGCGTCTTGTCGTCCGGCAATTGCTGGCCGGCCTGCTGGGCGTTGAGCTTCACTGACTGCAACAGACCGTTGACGTCGCTTTCGAGTACCACGCCGTTATCCACGACGGCGGCGACTTTATCCACTTCTTGGGGTGCTGCGAACGCGGCATTGGCGCAAACCACCAATCCGAGAATAAGCGTTCTCCAGTTCTTCATACATTTCCCATTATGTAATCCGCAAATGCGGGTGAAAGTTCTCGTTTTCAAAGTGTTGCAAAGCGTCAGAATGCGCGCTGATACGGCAGAATGCCGGAGCGCAGCATTTCTGCGGAGCCGAGACTATGATCGCTGCTCAGGCCGCGCAGTTCGACGTTGAACGAAACTCTGTTGTCGTAAACGCTGGTATTGTTGCTGTTGTTCCAAGCGGTGATCTTGCGCTCATAGCCCAGGGTCACCGCCCAGCAGCAGGTGTTGTACTTCAGCCCCACCAGCTGATCGGCGGATTGCTTGGCGCGGGTGTCGTAGTAATACGCCCCGACCACCGCCCAACGATCGGCGATCGGCCAGCTGCCGGTGATGCCCACCTGCGAGATGCCGTCCTGGAAGGCCGGAACCGTTTTGGTGTTCAACGCCGTCTGGATGTATTCCGGCGTGGCGTAACGGTAGTTCAACTGCACCACGCGCTCGGCGTCCTGGCGGTATTCCACCACGCCGTTGCCCAGCGAGACGCTGTTCAGGCGGGTGTCGTACTGCAGGCCGCCGCGCAGGCCCCAACGATCGTCGATTTTCCAATAGGTATCGCCGGCCCAGGCCACGCTGCCGGTATCGTCGTTGTTGTCGTACCCGGTTACCTGATCGCCGGTGCGCGAACGGCTGAAGTAGTAGATTTGACCCACGGAAGCGTTAAAACGTTCAACCAGCGCGTCATCATAAATGCGGGTGGTCAAACCGGTGGAGACGCGGTTCTGCGAAGCGATGCGATCCAGGCCGCTGTAGGTGCGGTCGCGGAACAGGCCGGAGTAGTCGGTCTGCAGCAGCGTGGTGTCGTAGGTGTAGATGTTGCTCTGGTCGCGGTACGGCACGTACAGGTACTGTACGCGCGGCTCCAGCGTCTGTGTGGCGCCTTCGGCCCAGATCATCGGGCGTTCGAACACCAGCTTGCCGTCGACCTTGAACTGCGGCAATACGCGGTTGACCGAATCATCAAGCTCCGGTGCAACGGCGCCTTTGCGGCTCTGGTAGTTGGCGGCGAAACCGTCAGGAATATCCTGCTGGTAGTGGGTCGCCATCACCTTGGCTTCGGTGTTCAGGCTGGCCCAGCCGTTGGTGAGCGGCAGGTTGAGCGTCGGCTCCATATGCAGACGGGTGGCGTCCGGGCTGTACGGGTTGACGCTGGTGAACTTGGCCGCCTGGCCGTAAATATGGAAGTCGAACGGGCCGATGTCGTTTTTGTAGTAGTTCAGATCCAGCTGCGGCTGAACTTTATACGATTCCGACTGCGAGCGATCGGTATCGTCGTAAATCTGGAACTGCTTGGAACTCAGCGTGGCGTTCCAGTTCTCGTTGGCGTAGCCGAGGCTGAATTTCTGCGTGGCGTAGCCGTCGGTGGTGGAACCGTACTTGGAGTCCAGATCGGTGAAGTATTTGGAATCGCTGACCTTGGTGTAGTCGACGTTGAAGCGCCACACCTGATCCATGACGCCGTTGTGGTTCCAGTAGAACAGCCAGCGCTTGCTGTCGTCATGATCTTTGCCGTATTCCTTGTCGTCCGGCAACCAGTCGAACTCCATCAGGCCGAGGCCCGGCTGCACCAGATAGCGGAACTCGGTCTGCCACTGCAGGCCGCGCTTGGACATATAGTGCGGCGTGATGGTGGCGTCGTAGTTCGGCGCGATGTTCCAGTAGTACGGCAACATGAACTCGAAGCCGTTGTTGCTGCCGTACTTGGCGTTCGGGATCAGGAAGCCGGAACGGCGCTTGTCGCCGACCGGCAATTGCAGGTACGGGCTGTAGAACACCGGCACGCCGCCGATGCGGAAGCGGGCGTTCCACACTTCCGCCACCTGCTCTTCGCGATCGTGGATCACTTCGGAGCCGACCACGCTCCAGCTGTCGTCGCCCGGCAGACAGGAGGTGAAGGTGCCGTTTTCCAGAATGGTGTAACGGTTGGCGCCGCGCATTTTCATCTTGTCGGCGTCGCCACGCCCCTGACGGCCTACCATTTGGTAGTCGCCTTCATAGACGTCGGTATCTTTGGTGTTCAGGTTCGACCAGGCCTTCGGGCCTTTCAGTTTGATCTGATTGTCGCTGTAGTGCACGTCGCCGGTGGCGGTGACGGTGCGCACCGGCTCCGCCTGGCCAGGGTTTTGCGTCTGGTTCAGCTCGACTTCTTTGGCGGTCAGGGTGCTGTTGCCCTGCTCGATATGCACGTTGCCGCTGAACAGGGCGCTTTTCGGATAGTCGGCGCGCGAGTCATCGGCATTGATGGTGACCGGCAGGCTGTTCGGATCGCCGCTGACCAAAGGTTTGTCGTAAACGGGAACGCCAAGCATGCATTGCTCGGCCAGATCAGCCAGCGCGTGCTGACTGTAGAGTGCCGTCCAAATCATCGTGGCCAGCAGTGTTGGGAAACTTTTTTTCATACGCGGTTTTGGTGTTCCGTCATCAGAGGCGTCATGTCCGGCAAACGGTCAGAGACTATATTACTCATCTGCGTTGCGCTAGTGCTAAATCCAGCCGTTTACTTGCGTCGTCGTTAGGCGCAAAGATAAATGACAGGTATGATAATCCAAATTCTGGGAAAAATCGCCTGCGCCCTTTCCTGAAGCGAAGGGGGCGGGCGGCTTTCGGCATGATAATTGAGGAGTATATGCAGTATTGGGGAAAACTGCTCGGCGTCATCGTCGCCATTTGGTCTGGCGCGGGATTCTGGGGTGTAGTTCTGGGGCTGATTATCGGTCATATGATCGATACGGCGCGCAGCAATAAGCGCAGCCGGGGTTTCTTCACCGACCAGCAAACGCGGCAAACGCTGTTTTTCCGCACCACTTTTCAGGTGATGGGCCACCTGACCAAATCCAAAGGACGCGTTACCGAGGCAGATATCCAGATTGCCAGCCTGTTCATGGATCGCCTGCAGCTGCACGGCGAAGCGCGCACCGCGGCGCAGCAGGCGTTCCGCGAGGGGAAACAGAGCCAGTTCCCGCTGCGTGAGACGCTGCAGCAGTTCCGCAGCATTTGTTTTGGCCGCTTCGATTTGATTCGGATGTTTCTGGAAATTCAGATTCAGGCGGCGTTCGCCGACGGCTCGCTACACCCGAATGAACGCCAGGTGCTGTATGTCATCGCCGAAGAGCTGGGCATTTCGCATGCGCAGTTCGATCAGTTTCTCAGCATGATGGAGGGCGGGCGTCAGTTCGGCGGCGGTCAGCAGGGCGGGTATTCGCAGGGCGGCTATCAGCAGGCTCAGCGCGGCCCGACGCTCGACGATGCGTGCAAGGTGCTCGGCGTGCGCAGCAGCGACGATGCCGCCACCATCAAACGCGCCTACCGCAAATTGATGAGCGAACACCATCCGGATAAGCTGGTGGCGAAGGGCTTGCCGCCGCAGATGATGGAAATGGCCAAGCAGAAAGCGCAGGAAATTCAGGCGGCGTACGATCTGATCAAACGCGAGAAAGGCTTCAAATAACGATACCCGTCATACTTCTGGCTGCCTGCGCTTACCCCGGTCACGTACTTTTTGTACGCTCCCGGGGCTGCGCTTAGTTGCCGCCTTCCTGCAACTCGAATTATTTAGGGTATCCCTGAGATTAGCCTCAGAAATCCGGTTCGGCGCGAAAGTGCATCGGCGTCTGGAAGGCGGGGTGGGTGATGCGCAGCTCTTGCGCATGCAGCTGCAGCCGCGGCGCCATCGCCTTGGCCTCCGGCGGGGCGTAGAAACCGTCGCCGAGGATCGGATGCCCCAGCGCCAGCATGTGCACCCGCAGCTGGTGCGAGCGGCCGGTGATCGGCGTCAGCTTTACGCGCGTGCTGCCGTCGGCGTCGCGTGACAGCACCTGATACTCCGTCTGCGCCGCTTTGCCGGTGTCAAAACACACCTTTTGCAGCGGCCGGTTCGGCCAGTCGCAGATCAGCGGCAAGTCCACCAACCCTTCGTCATGCGCCATATGCCCCCAAACGCGGGCGATATAGGATTTCTTCGGTTCGCGTTCGCGGAACTGACGCTTCAGCTCGCGCTCGGCGGCCTTGTTGAGTGCCACCACGATCACCCCGCTGGTGGCCATGTCCAGCCGGTGCACCGACTCAGCGGCCGGATGATCGGCCTGAATGCGGGTCATCAGGCTGTCTTTGTTTTCCGGCGCGCGGCCGGGCACCGACAGCAAGCCGCTGGGCTTGTTGACCACCATGATGTGTTCATCCTGATACAGGATGTGCAGCGGGTCCTGCGGGGGATTGTAGGGTTCCATCTTGGCTCCGCGAAAAGGGCCGAACGGGGAGGCGGTTGCCGCCCCGCGTCGCGCCGGTTACTGGTGGGTGACCACCACCAGACGAATGGCGTCGAGACGCCAGCCGGCTTCATTAAGGTTGGCCAGCACCTGACGGCGGTTGAACTCCAGCGCTTCGACTTCGTCGTCGCGGATGTTCGGGTTGACCGCCTTCAGCGCTTCCAGACGCGCCAGCTCGGCGCTCAGCTTGTCGTCCGCCTCTTGCTTCGCCTGTTCGATAAGCGTGCGCGCCTGCGCTTCCACCAGGCTTTCCGCCTGCTGCAGCATGGCGTGCACGTCTTGCTGCACGGCGTTGACCAGCTTGCTGGAGGTGTGGCGGTTGACCGCGTTCAACTGGCGGTTGAAGCTTTCGAACTCGACCTGCGCCGCCAGATTGGTGCCCTTGCGGTCCATCAGCATGCGGATCGGCGTCGGCGGCAGGAAGCGGGTCAGCTGCAGGTGCTTCGGCGCCTGAGCCTCCACCACGTACACCAGCTCAACCAACAGGGTGCCGACCGGCAACGCTTTGTTTTTCAACAGGGACACCGCGCAGCTGCCGGTATCGCCGGACAGGATCAGATCCAGGCCGTTGCGGATGATCGGGTGCTCCCAGCTGACGAACTGCGCGTCTTCGCGCGACAGCGCCCGATCGCGGTCGAAGGTGACGGTGCAGCCGTCCTGCGGCAGGCCCGGGAAGTCCGGCACCAGCATATGGTCGGACGGCGTCAGCACGATCAGGTTGTCGCTGCGGTCTTCCTGATTGATGCCGACGATGTCGAACAGGTTGAGCGCGAAGCCCACCAGATTGACGTCGTTATCCTGCTCGGCGATGGCGGCAGCCAGCGCCTGGGCTTTGTCGCCGCCGTTGGAGTGCATCTCCAGCAGGCGGTCGCGGCCCTGTTCCAGCTGCGCTTTCAATTGATCGTGCTGCTGGCGGCAGGCGTGGATGAATTCGTCGAAGCCTTCCTGTTCGGTCGGCGCGGCCAGATAACCGATCAACTGCTCGTAGCAGCTGTCGTAGATGGTGCGGCCGGTCGGGCAGGTGTGTTCGAAGGCGTCCAGCCCCTCGTGGAACCAGCGGCCCAGCACCGCCTGCGCGGTGTGCTCCAGGTAAGGCACCATGATTTGGATGTCGTGCATCTGGCCGATACGGTCCAGACGGCCGATACGCTGTTCCAGCAGATCCGGGTTGAACGGCAGATCGAACATCACCAGCTGGCTGGCGAACTGGAAGTTGCGGCCTTCGGAGCCGATCTCGGAACACAGCAGCACCTGCGCGCCTTCCTCTTCGGAGGCGAAGTAGGCGGCGGCGCGGTCGCGCTCGATAATCGACAGCCCTTCGTGGAACACCGCGGCGCGGATCGCTTCACGCTCGCGCAGCACCTGCTCCAGCTGCAGCGCGGTGTCAGCCTTGGCGCAGATCACCAGCACTTTTTCGTTGCGGTTGGCCAGCAGGTAGTCCAGCAGCCACTCGACGCGCGGGTCGAAGTTCCACCAGGTGGCGTTTTCGCCCTCGAATTCCTGGTAGATCTGCTCCGGGTACAGCATGTCGCGCGCGCGCGCTTCGACGGACTTCTTGGCGCCCATGATACCGGACACTTTGATCGCGGTCTGATACTGGGTCGGCAACGGCAGCTTGATCTGGTGCAGGTTGCGGTGCGGGAAGCCCTTCACGCCGTTACGGGTGTTGCGGAACAGCACGCGGCTGGTGCCGTGGCGATCCATCAGCATGGAAACCAGCTCCTGGCGCGCCTGCTCGGCGTTGTCGCCTTCGCTGTTGGCGGCTTTGAGCAGCGGTTCGATGTCCTGCTCGTCGATCAGCTCGCCCAACAGGTTCAATTTGTCGTCGGCCAGGCGTTTACCGCTCAGCAGCAGGGTGACGGCGTCGGCCACCGGGCGGTATTTCTGCTGCTCGGCGACGAACTCGCCGTAGTCGTGGAAACGGTTTGGATCGAGCAGGCGCAGGCGCGCGAAGTGGCTCTGTTGGCCCAGCTGTTCCGGGGTGGCGGTCAGCAGCAGCACGCCGGGGATATGCTCGGCCAACTGCTCGATCACCTGATATTCGCGGCTCGGCGCTTCTTCGCTCCAGGCCAGGTGGTGCGCTTCGTCGACCACCAGCAGATCCCACTGGGCGTCCGCCAGCTCTTCCAGGCGCTGCTTGTTGCGGCGCACGAAGTCCAGCGAGCAGATCACCAGCTGTTCGGTTTCGAACGGGTTGCTGCTGTCGAGCTTGGCTTCGGCGTAGCGGCTGTCGTCGAACAGCGAGAAGTAGAGGTTGAAGCGGCGCATCATCTCCACCAGCCACTGGTGCTGCAACGTTTCCGGCACCACGATCAGCACGCGCTCGGCGCGGCCCGCCAGCAGCTGCTGGTGGATGATCATGCCGGCTTCGATGGTTTTGCCGAGGCCGACTTCGTCCGCCAGCAGCACGCGCGGCGCATGGCGCTGGCCGACTTCATGGGCGATGTGCAGCTGGTGCGGGATCAGGCTGGCGCGCATGCCGCGCAGGCCGGCGAACGGCAGGCGATACTGCTCGCTCTGGTACTTGCGCGCGCGAAAACGCAGCGCGAAACGGTCCATGCGGTCAATTTGGCCGGCGAACAGGCGATCCTGCGGCTTGCTGAAGGTCAGCTTGCTGTCCAGCAGGACTTCGCGCATCGCCACGCCGCTCTCCTGGGTGTCCTGGCGGGTGCCGATATAGGTCAACAGACCGTTTTCCTCTTTCACCTCTTCCACCTGCAGCTGCCATCCCTCGTGGCTGCTGACGGTATCGCCCGGGTTGAACATCACGCGGGTGATCGGCGAATCGTTTCTGGCATAGAGGCGGTTTTCACCGGTGGCGGGGAAAAGCAGGGTAATCATGCGCGCGTCCAGCGCCACGACGGTGCCCAGTCCTAATTCGCTTTCCGTGTCGCTGATCCAGCGTTGACCAAGAGTAAAAGGCATATATTGTCGGCTCGATTCTTTGTAAGTAAGTCTTGTTACCGGGCGGGAAGGGCCGCGGCACCTGTACTGAACGTCTGCTATCCCGGTTTGTTTTAAATTTGACGGGCAATAGCCATTCACGCCATGCAGACGTCGCGAGACGGCAGGGCTAAGCGTGGTTCAGTTTTGGGAAGGGCGCTATGGTAATGGAAGGCGGCGCGTTCGTCACCTGCAAAACCGGATGATTTTTCTTAACCTGGCGCAATCTCAAAACAGCCCCATCTGCCCGGTGACCAACGTGGTGAAATCGTCGTGCAAGAAAGGGAGTATAGCGTCTGCCACCGGTTGCAGCTGGCGTTCGAGGTAATGCTGATAGTCGATGGGCGAATGGCGCGTTTCCAGCGGTTCCGGCCCGGCGACGGTCATCACGTAGCTGATCCAGCCGCCGTTCTGATACTGCAGCGGCCGCCCCTGGCTGCGGTTGTAATCGTCGGCGATGCGCGCGGCGCGGGCGTGCGGCGGCACGTTGCGCTGATAGTCGTCGAGTTTCCTGCGCAGGCGCTTGCGGTACACCAGCTGATCGTCGAAGTCGCCGTTCAGTGTTTTGCCGACGTAGTCGCGCACATAGTCCTGGTAGGGTTGCCGTTTGAAGATGCGCTGATAGAGCTGCTGCTGGAACTGCTGCGCCAGCGGCGTCCAGTCGGTGCGTACCGTTTCCAGGCCTTTGTACACCATCTCTTCCTCGCCGCCGCCGCGCGCGATCAGGCCGGCGTAGCGCTTCTTGCTGCCCTGTTCGGCGCCGCGAATGGTCGGCATCAGGAAGCGCGAATAGTGGGTTTCGAACTCCAGCTCCAGCGCGTTCTCCAGCCCGAACTGCTGCTGCAGATGCTGCTGCCACCAGGCGTTGACCCGCTGCACCAGCGCCCGACCGATCTGCGCCGCCTGCTGCTCATCATGCGGCTGTTTCAGCCACACGAAGGTGGAGTCTGTGTCGCCGTAAATCACCTGATAGCCTTCGGCTTCGATCAGTTCGCGGGTTTGGCGCATGATCTCGTGGCCGCGCAGGGTGATCGACGACGCCAGCCGCGGATCGAAGAAGCGGCAGCCGCTCGATCCCAGCACGCCGTACAGCGCGTTCATGATGATCTTCAGCGCCTGCGACAGGGGCTTGTTGTGCTGGCGCTTGGCGGCCTCGCGCCCTTGCCAGATCTGCTCGACGATTGCCGGCAGGCAGTGTTTGCTGCGCGAGAAGCGGGCGTTGCGAAAGCCGGGCACCGAATCGGCGTCGTTTGGGTGGCGCATGCCTTCCACCAGCCCGACCGGATCGATCAGGAAGGTGCGGATGATCGACGGGTACAGGCTTTTATAGTCCAGCACCAGCACCGAATCGTACAGGCCGGGCCGGGAGTCCATCACGAAGCCGCCGGGGCTGTGTTCCTCCGGCTGTTCGCCGAGGTTGGGGGCGACAAAGCCCAGGCGGTGCATGCGCGGCATATAAAGGTGGCTGAAGGCCGCCACCGATCCGCCGCTGCGATCGGCCGCCAGCCCGGTGACGGTGGCGCGTTCCAGCAGAAAGTTGAGCAGATCGGCCTTGGCGAAGATGCGCGTCACCAGCTCGCAGTCCTTCAGGTTGTAGCGGGCCAGCGCCGGCTTGTCTTCGGCGAAGCGCCGGTCGATCTCCGCCATGCGTTGATAAGGGTTGTCGATCGCCTTGCCTTCACCCAGCAGTTCCTGCGAAACGTACTCCAGGCTGAAGGAGGGAAAGTTCCAGGTGGCGGACTTCAGCGCTTCGATGCCGTCGATGATCAGGCGGCCGGCGGCGGCGGCGAAAAAGTGGTTCTGCTTGAAGCCGTGCTCGCGCCACTCCAACAGGTTGCCGCCGCGCCCCAGCCGCAGCGGGATTTGGTAGCGTTCGGCGTGCTTTTGCAGCACCCGCAGATCGAACTGCACCAGGTTCCAGCCGATGATGGCGTCGGGATCGTGGCGCTCCAGCCACGCGTTGAGTCGTTCCAGCAGTTGGGGGCGGCTGGCGCAGTATTCCAGATCGAAATCCAGCGGCGCATCGCCGCCGTTGGCCGGCCCCAGCATGTACACCTGCCGCTGGCCGCAGCCTTCCAGCGCGATGGAGTAAAGCTCGCCGTGGGCGGTGGTTTCGATATCCAGCGACACCAGCCTGAGCGTCGGGCGGTAGTCCGGCGCCGGCTTCATCTGGCCATTGAGCAACGGCCCGCCGCCGTTGGCCTGGCCGTTGAACCACACCGGCGCGGTGATGAAGCGCTCCATCAGATAGCGTTCGGGCGGGCGAATGTCGGCCTCGTAGACCGTAACGCCGCCTTCCCGCAGCAGTTTTTCCAGCTTGATGAGCTGACGGTGCTGGCGGCAGTACAGCCCCAGCATCGGGCGGTGATGAAAATCCGTCAGTGCCAGCGGTTTCAGTTCCACCTGCCGTTCTTCGCGCAACAGCAGTTCCGCGCGCGGCTTTTGTTCGGCGGGGATAAACGCCACCGAGATTTGCGGCGGCAAGCGCAGCTGACGCGGGCCCGCGTCGGTCGCCAGCCAAAATTCGACCTCGGTGCCGGCGGGCGTGTCGCGCCAGTGGCGAGTGAGCAGGAAACCCTGTTGCAGTGCTGTCATAACCCCTTCGTCTTCCGCCGGGCGGCGTGCGCGACATTCAGCGAGATGTCGGTTTTGGCGCTAATATAGATAAATTATAGTATGTGTTTTTATACAGTCATTGTCCATCGGCGTTCGGCGCTGCCAAATACGCATACAATTCATCGATTGACTCGCCAGCGGCGGCGCTGGAAAATCCTCGGCCCCGTTTGGCCGAATAATCCGCAGAGGTGTAATGGAAGCCTATTTACAAGATTTGATCACCCAGTCGCTGGCTTTCACCCTGATGGTCGTCCTGCTGGTCGCTTTTCTCGAGTCGCTGGCGCTGGTGGGGCTGCTGCTGCCCGGCACGGTGATGATGGCCAGCATCGGCGCGCTGATCGGCAGCGGCAAGGTGGACTTCTACTACGCCTGGGCGGCGGGGATCGTCGGCTGCCTGCTCGGCGACTGGATCTCTTATTTCGTCGGCCGCGCCTTCAAGGGGCCCTTGCACCGCTGGTCGTTCCTGAAGAAGAACAAAGCGCTGCTCGACAAAACCGAGCACGCCTTGCACCAGCACAGCATGGCGACCATTCTGATCGGCCGCTTCGTTGGCCCGACGCGCCCGCTGGTGCCGATGGTGGCCGGCATGCTCGATCTGCCGCCGTACAAGTTTGCCTTGCCGAACATCATCGGTTGCCTGACCTGGCCGCCGGTCTATTTCTTCCCTGGCATCCTGGCGGGCGTGGCGATCGACATTCCCGCCGGCGCCAACAGCGCGATGTTCAAGTGGCTGCTGCTCGCCGCGGCACTCACGATCTGGCTGGCTGTGTGGCTGAGCTGGCGCTGGTGGCGTGAGGATAAGCGCAGCGCCGATCGGCTGAGCCGTTGGCTGACGCCGCTGCGGCTGCGCGTGGTTTGCGGATTGAGCTGGCTGGCGGCGCTGGCGGTCGGTTATCTGCTGAGCCAGCAGCCCTTGATGCCGGTGTATCGGCACCTGCTGTGGCAGGTGCTGTCCGGGCAATGATTGCGGGGGCGTAAGCCCCCTTCGTATTACTGAAAGAACGCTTCCAGCTGTTCAAATACCCGCACGTCTTCGCTGTGGCGCTTCACCTGCAGCACGTCTTCCAGCTTTTCCACCTGGCTGATCATTTGCTCCAGCCGCTGATCGTCGGCGACCAATAGCCAAATGCGGCTCTGCTGGCCGTCCTTCAGCGGCAGACACAGAATGCCTTCGACGTTGAACGCGCGGCGAGCGAACAGCCCGCAAACGTGCGACATGACGCCGGGATGGTTGCGCACGGCCAGCTCCAGGATCACCTGGGGTTTATCTTGTGGTTGCAGCATGGCTTATTCTCCAATCATGTCGATGTTGGCGGCGCCCGGCGGCACCATCGGGAACACTTTTTCGTTGATATCGATCAGCGCGTGAATCAGGCAGGGCCCCGGGCGTTGGATCGCTTCGGCCAGCGCCGCCTGCGGATCTTCCGCGGCGTTCAAATCGCAGGTATCCAGCCCGAATCCGGCGGCGATCTTCAGGAAGTCGGTGCGCTTCGGATAGGCGGCGGCGAAGATGCGCTGCTGGTAGAACAGGGTTTGCTGCTGGTGCACCAGCCCCAGCGCCTGGTTGTTCATCAAAATGATTTTCACGTCCAGATCGTGTTCGACGGCGGTGGCCATTTCCTGAATGTTCATCATCAGGCTGCCGTCGCCGGAGAAGCACAGCACTTTACGCTCGGGCTCCGCCAGCGCCGCGCCGATCGCCGCCGGCAGACCGAAGCCCATGGTGCCCAGGCCGCCCGACGTCAGCCACTGGCGCGGCCGACTCAGCGGATAGGCCTGCGCCACCCACATCTGATGCTGGCCCACGTCGGTGGTGATAATGGCGCTGTCGTCCACGCAGCGCGCGGCGGCCAGCACCAGGCCGTAATGGCTCAGCGGATCGTCGGCGTTCGGCATGTTGAACGGGAACTCGCGCTTCAGGTCGTTGACGGTGCTCAGCCACGCGCTGCGCGGCTGCGTGTCGATCTGCGGCAGCAGCTGTTGCAGTACCTGGCCGACGTCGGCATGGATCGCCACGTTGGCCTGTTTGACCTTGCCCAGCTCGGCGCGATCGATATCCACGTGAATGATGGCGGCGTTAGGGCAGAACTGCTCGGTTTTGCCGATTGCCCGATCGTCGAAGCGCGCGCCCAGCACGATCAGCAGATCGGCCTCCTGCAGAATGAAGTTGGTGCTGCGCGCCGCGTGCATGCCCAACATGCCCAGCGACAGCGGGTGTTCCACCGGCATCGCCCCCAGCGCCATCAGCGTCATGGTGGTGGGCAGACCGGCGCGCTCGGCCAGTTCCAGCGCCTGCCGGTGAGCGTCGGCGCAGATGATACCGCCGCCCAGGTAGAGGATCGGGCGTTTCGCCTGGTTGATTATCGCGGCGGCCTGCGCAACCAGCGCCGGATCGAAGGTTGGGGCGGCGTCCGGCACGGCGATCGGCGGCAGCTCTTCCAGGGTGATGGTGGCGGTTTGCACATCTTTCGGCACATCGATCCAGACCGGGCCGGGGCGGCCGGATTCGGCGATGCGGAACGCGTCGCCGATCACCTGCGGCAGCTCGCGGATATCGCGCACCAGATGGTTGTGCTTGGTGATCGGAATGGAAATGCCGTAGGTGTCCACCTCCTGGAAGGCGTCGGTGCCGATCATTGAGGAGGGCACCTGACCGGTGATGCACACCAGCGGAATGGAGTCGAGCTTGGCGTCGGCGATGGCGGTGACCAGGTTGGTGGCGCCCGGCCCGCTGGAGGCGATGCACACCGCCGCTTTGCCGTTGGCGCGCGCCATGCCCTGCGCCATAAAGCCCGCGCCCTGTTCGTGGCGCGCCAGCACGTGGTGAATGCGGGTGCTTTGGCTCAGCGCGTCATACAGCGGCAGCGCGGCGCCGCCGGGGATGCCGGCGACGGTGGTGATACCCTGCCGCTCCAGCAGATGAACGATCAAATGTGCGCCGGTGAAGCTGGTGCCCGGTTGAGGCGTGCCCGAAGTTGCCATGTTCCTGTCCTTTCTCAAGGCCGGTGAGCTTTTCTGGGCAGGGTGCTAAAACAAGAAACCCCGCCCGGTTTGCGCCGGCGGGGTTTGGGAATCGATGCGTTGATTCGGACCCTACGGCGCATTGCCGACGACCACCACCACACGCACGACGACCACCGCGGCTGGTAGCGCGGTAACTAGTAGGGTCGAAGTCAGCGAGGATGCGATCACAGGGAACCTTATCATCAGTAAAAAGAGTCAGGTTTTTATAAAAACACAGGCGCAAAATTCGCACAACAGGTTTATTGGCGCAGCATAAAAAACGCGCGTCAGATCACGCTTTACCCGAAATGCCCAGCACGCGCGCTTCGGGCGCGCTGCCGTCCAGCAGCGCCTGCGTCGGGCCGTCGTAATAGATGCGGCCATCGACCACCAGCAGCGTGCGCGGCGCGATGCGCGCCGCGTCGTCGAGGTTGTGCGACACCATCAGCAGCGTCAGGTTACGCTGTTCGCACACCGTCTGCAGCAGTTGCAGCATCTCGTTGCGCAGCGCCGGATCGAGCGCCGAGAAGGGCTCGTCGAGCAGCAGGATCGGCCGTTGGCGAATCAAACAGCGCGCCAGCGCGGCGCGCTGACGCTGGCCGCCGGAAAGCTGCGACGGCAGGCGCTCCAGGTGCTCTTCCAGGCCGACCTGACGAGCGATATGCGCCCGCTGTTGGCGCTGCTGCTCAGTCAAGCGCAGACCGGGATCCAACCCCAGCCCGATGTTCTGCGCTACCGTCAGGTGCGCGAACAGGTTGTTCTCCTGAAACAGCATCGACACCGGCCGTTTGGCCGGCGGTGTGGCGGTGTGGTCTTCGCCGTTCAGCAGCAGCCGGCCGCTGGCCGCCGGCAGAAAACCGGCGATCAGGCTCAGCAGGGTGCTTTTACCGGCGCCGCTGGGGCCGAGCACCGCGACGCGCTCGCCCGGCTGGATGCGCAGATCAAAGCGCATCGGCAGGTGTTCATACAGATAGGTCAGTTTTTCAAGCGTCAGCATGGCGCCCCGGTAAGCGTTCGATCAGGGTAAACAACAGGAAGCACAACAGCAGCAACAGCAGCGCGGTCACCGCCCCGTCGTTGCTGCGGTAGGCGCCAATCTGCTGATACAGGTAAAAAGGCAGGGTACGGAAATGCTCGTTGCCAAACAAGGCGACCACGCCGAAATCGCCGATCGACAGCACGCAGGCGAAGGCCAGCGCCTGCGCCAGCGGGCGGCGCAGCGCGCGCAGTTCGATCAGCCGCAGCCGTTGCCAGCCGTGGATATCCAGCGACAGGCACAGTGGGTTGTAGCGTTCGGCGAGGTCGCGCATCGGGTTCTCCAACACCTTCAGCGCATAGGGCACCGCCATCAGCGCATTGGTGAGGATCACCAGCGCATAGGGTGACTGCGGCAGCCCGATCGTATCGCTCAGCAGCAGGAAGAAGCCGGTGGCCAGCACGATACCCGGCATCGCCAGGATCACCATGCCGCTCAGCTCCAGCGCCTGGCCGCCGTGCAGATGCTGCCGCAGCTTCAGCTCTCGGCTGCTCCACAGCAGCATCATCGTGAGCGCCACGCACAGTAGCCCGGCGCCGAGGGCGATGCGCAGCGACGTGAACAGCGCCTGCCACAGCACCGGCTGGCGCAGCACGCTGACGACGGCCTGATTGGCGCCGTCGGCGATCACCGCCAGCAGAGGCGGCAATAACAGCAGCAGCGCGGCGGCGATCAGCAGAAAATCGCCGACGCGCCGCCACAGGCTGTCTTCCGGGTTGCGCCAGCGCTGGGCGTGGGTATGGCCCACCGGCAGCGCCTGGCTCAGCCGCTGGCTGATCAACACCAGCCCCAGACAACAGCTTAACTGGATCAGCGCCAGCATGGCGGCGCGACCCAGATCGTAGTCGTAACTCAGCGCCTGGTAGATCGCCAGTTCGATGGTGGTGGCCTGCGGCCCGCCGCCCAGCGACAGCACGGTGGCGAAGCTGGCGAAGCACAGCATGAAGATCAACGCGCCGCTCGGCAGGATCTGGCGACGCAGCGCCGGCCATTCGACGAAACGGAACTGCTGCCAGCCGTTCATGCCCAACTGGGCGGCCAGCTGGCGCTGCTCCACCGGAATGTTCTCCAGCGCCTGCAGCAACAGGCGGGTGGCCAGCGGCAGGTTAAAGAACAGGTGCGCCAGCAGAATGCCCTGCAGGCCGTAGGGCGAGAAGCCATACTCGACGCCCAGCCAGCCGCACAGCGCTGCCAGCCAGCCCTGACGCCCATAGACGCTGAGCAGGCCGAACACCGCCACCAGCACCGGCAGCACCAGCGTCATGGCGCACAGCCGCAGCAGCAGCTGCCGGCCGGGGAAACGGCGGCGATAGAGTGCGCGCGCCAGCAGAACGGCGGGCAGCACCGAAATCAGCGCCGACAGCAGCGCCTGCCAAAAGGTGAAGCGCACCACGTGCCACAGGTAGCTGTCCTGCCACAGGCCGCGCCAGTCGCTGCCCGGCGCGTGACGCCACAGCGAGCCCATCGCCAGCGCGGCGACCAGCAGGATCACGCCGGCGGCCAGCAGCCCCGGCCAGAGCCAGCGGGGGATCAGCGGCTGACGGCGGTTTGCCATGCCCGGATCCAGCCGCCGCGTTGTTTGGCCACCTCTTCGGCGCTGTATTGCAGCGCGGTCTGCGGCACGTTCATCTGCTCAAAGCCGACGGGCAGTGGGGTGTTGATCACCGGGTACATCCAGTTGCCGGTCGGGATGGTGTTCTGGAACGCCGGCGTCACCATGAACTGCATGAAGCGCTCCGCCAGCTCAGGCTGTTTGGCGGCCTTCAGCTTGCCCGCCACTTCCACCTGCAGGTAGTGCCCTTCGCTGAACGTGGCGGCGGCGTAGAGATCTTTTTTCTCTTCGATCAGGTGATAGGCGGGAGAGGTGGTGTAGCTGAGCACCAGATCGCCTTCGCCTTTCAGGAACAGGCCGTAGGCTTCGCTCCAGCCTTTGGTGACGGTGACGGTCTTCTTCGCCAACTGCTGCCAGGCGGCCGGCGCCTTGTCGCCATACACTTTTTGCATCCACAGCAGCAGGCCGAGGCCCGGCGTGCTGGTACGCGGATCTTCGTAGATCACTTTCCAGTTGCGATCGCTACTGACCAGCTCCTGCAGGCTTTTCGGCGGGTTCTTCAGTTTTTCTTTGTTATAGACGAAGGCGAAGTACCCGTAGTCGTAAGGCACGAAGGTCGCGTCCTGCCAGCCGCCCGGCACCGTCAGTTTGGCGGTGTCGACGCCGCTCGGCGCGAACAGGCCGGTTTGCTGCGCCGCCTGCAACAGGTTGTTGTCCAGCCCCAGCACCACGTCGGCGGCGCTGTTCTTGCCTTCCATGCGCAGGCGGTTCAGCAGCGAGACGCCGTCTTCCAGCGCGACGAACTTCAATTCACAGTCGCACTCGGCTTCGAAGGCTTTTTTCACCGCCGGGCCTGGGCCCCAATCGGCGGCGAAGGAATCGTAGGTGTAAACCGTCAGCGTCGGCTTGGCGAACACCGGCGCGGCGCACAGCAGCAATAAGCAGGGCAGATATTTTTTGACCACGTTGCACTCCTGAAAAATAAGGGGGCAAGGGCATCTGAGGGGGCGAGGCGGCGTCGCCGGTTCGCTGGGCTCAAATCCCTCCGCCGGTATTGACCGGATCAGGTTCGACGGGTGTGCTCTCAGCGGAAAATCGGGCTTATCACGCGGCCCGACTTACCGCACCCCGTTGAGACGGCGCTATTGTAAAGATTAACCGACCCGGGCGAAAGGCGCTTATGCCTCCGGCGGGGCAAACCAGGCGGACTTGAAGTCGAACCAGCCGAGAGTGTTCATCCGCACGCCGCGCATGCTGCGCTGGCCGTGCAGTTGCAGCCAGTGGTGGAACAGCGGATGCAGCTGGTGGTTGCTGACCAGACGCTGGCAGAACTCGGCCAGCGGCAAGCGGTTGGCGCGCCACAGCGCCGCGTCCTGCGCCAGATCTTCGTTCATGCAGTGCTGCATCAGCGGCAGTTCGTACAGCGTGGCGAACAGCGAAAACTCCAGCGGCAGATAGAAGTTGGCGCTGCCGAGCCACAGATCGCTGCGCGCGTCGCCCTGGTGCCAGGTGGCGTAATCCACGCTTTGCACAATCAGGCGGATGCCGTGCTGCGCCAGCAGCGGTTCGATCGCCTGGCGAATGGCGTGAAACTCCGAATGCTCATTGAAGTGGGTCATCGTCAGTTCGGTCAGGCCCGCGGGCTTGGGCTGCTGCGCCAGCGTGCGGTTGTGGTGCCAGCGCGGCAGCAGGCCGTACGCCGGCGACCAATAGCGCTGGTAGAGCGGCCCGGCGTGGCTCAGCAGCGAAATGGGGTTGATCAATTCGCACAGCCAGCTGCGAATGGCGGGATCGGCAGCCAGCGGGGAGCGCTGATCGAACAGCAGGAAATAGCAGCCCTCTTCCAGCCGGCTTTCCAGCTCGCTGTTGCCGGTTTCATCGCCCTGCAGCTGTACGCCGGAGTGCACCAGCTCTTCGGAAAACTCCGGCAGCACCCAGATGTTCACCTCGTCGATCAGCGCCCGGTAGCCGAAATAGTCGTCGAAGGCGTGGATCTTCATCTGGCTGGGATGGTTGCGCACCATGCGGTAGGGGCCGGTGCCGACCGGATGGCGGGCGAAATCAGGCAGTTCGCGCCATTCGCGCGGCAGGATCATGGCCTGCACGCTGCCCAGCAGCCAGGGCAGCCAGTGGTCGGGGCTGCGCAGCTGCACGTCGATCACGAACGGCGTCGGCGAGGTGACGCTCTCGATATGCGAGAACAGCGGTTGCGAGGTCAGACGCGAGAGGGAAGTGATGACGTCCGCCATCTCCAGCTCGCGGCCGTGATGAAAATGGATCGCCGGGCGCAGGTAAAACCGCCAGTGCAGCGGCGTCAGCGCCTGCCAATGGTGGGACAGATCGGACTCGAGTTCCCCGTTTTCCTCATTTATGCGCGTCAGGCCGTTGAAGATCTGGCGCGCCAAATGGGTTTCCGAACGCCGCAGCGCCGAGCCGGGCAGCAGGTTGTACAGCTGCCGGTAGTAGAGCACCCGCAGGATATGTTTCCCCTGGCGGAAGCTGCGGCCCAGCTGCGACAGCAGCATCTGGCGCACCACGTTTTTGTCGCCCACCAGCTGCACCAACTGATCGATGCGGTCCTGTTCCAACAGCTCCTCGGCCCGCTGTTGCTGCAGCGCCAGGCCGGTGTAGTGGAAGGTTAGCCGCGAACGTTTGCCGCGCCCCGACTCCGCCTGCCAGGTGAGCCAGCCCTCTCGCTGCATGGCGCTCAGCAGGGAGCGCACGTGGCGCCGCGAGCAGCTCAGCACCTCCGCCAGATCCTGCAGCGTGGTGTCGGTGGTTTCACCGTGGCAGCGCTGCCACAGACGGATGAACTGCTGCTGCAATCGGGACGTGGACATAAAAGAGGAACGCTCCTGCCTCAACTCGTCAATTTTTCTTTCCCTATATTACGCCGATAATTTTCATCAATGAAAGGGGGAGGGCGTAATGATGAAAGCTTTCTTATCCAGACAGTTCTACCAGCGCTATTTCAGCGCGGTGCGCCGCCAGCGCGCAGACTGGCTGAGCGTGGTGCCCGAGCAGGCGCGGCTGGCGATGCTGGCGCACCTGACGCAATGGGATATCAAAGAGATGACCGATAAGCAGTATCGCGAGCACCTGTAGGGGCTCCGGCAACCAATTTCTGAGTAATGGTGCTGTTTCACCAGCCAGTGGGGCGACCCACTGGTTTTTTTATGCGTGGTCATGGCAATGCGCTTGCATTTTTCTCGCCGTGGCCTAAGGTTCTTTTTTCTGCTTTGAGGTCAGGGAAGACGATATGCAACGCCTGAGCCGGTTGTCACAGCGCATCAATCCCATCTTTGCCGCATTCCTGCTGATTGCTTTTCTTTCTGGCATCGCCGGCGCGTTGCTGACGCCGACGCTCAGCCTGTTTCTGACCACCGAGGTCAAGGTGCGGCCGCTGTGGGTCGGGCTGTTTTACACCGCCAACGCGGTGGCCGGCATCGTCGTCAGTTTTCTGCTGGCCAAACGCTCCGATACCCGCGGCGATCGGCGCAGGCTGATCCTGCTGTGCTGCCTGATGGCGGTCGGCAACTGTCTGCTGTTTGCCTTTAACCGTGACTACCTGACGCTGATCACCGCCGGGGTGCTGATGTCCGCCGTTGCCAACACCGCCATGCCGCAGATTTTCGCGCTGGCGCGGGAATACGCCGACAGCGAGGCGCGTGAAGTGGTGATGTTCAGCTCGGTGATGCGCGCCCAGCTATCGCTGGCGTGGGTGATCGGCCCGCCGCTGTCGTTTGCGCTGGCGCTCAGCTACGGGTTCACCGTGATGTTCCTGATCGCCGCCGCTACCTTCGCGGTCTGCGTGCTGCTGGTAGGATTCATGCTGCCTTCGGTGCCGCGCGCGGCGGATGGCGAAGGGTTGCGGGAAGGCGCTTCCGCGCCGATTGCGCCCGCCAGCGCTTGGCGCAATCGCGATGTGCGGCTGCTGTTCATCGCCTCGATGCTGATGTGGACCTGCAATACCTTGTACATCATCGATATGCCGCTGTATATCACCGCCGATCTCGGCCTGCCGGAGGGGCTGGCCGGGGTGCTGATGGGCACCGCCGCCGGGTTGGAGATCCCGGCGATGCTGTTGGCCGGTTATTACGTCCAACGCTTCGGCAAACGCAACATGATGCTGCTGGCGGTGGCGGCGGGCGTGCTGTTTTATCTCGGGCTGACGGTGCTGGAGAGCAAGCCGGCCCTGATCGCGCTGCAGTTGCTCAACGCGGTGTTTATCGGCATCGTCGCCGGTATCGGCATGCTCTATTTTCAGGATTTGATGCCGGGCCGGCCGGGCGCCGCCACCACGCTGTTCACCAACAGCATCTCTACCGGGGTGATCCTGGCCGGGGTGCTGCAGGGCGCGCTGGTGGAGAATTTCGGTCATGGCTCGGTGTATTGGATGGCGGCGCTGTTGGCGCTGGCGGCGCTCGGGATGAGCGCCAAAGTGCGTGAAGTGTGAGGTCAAACGACGGCATTCTTGATGCAAGTCATTGAGAAGGCTGAACCGGACGCCCAAGCTGAAGACATATGGCGCGCGATCGTTGCGCCCACGCCCATCTCGCTATTGAGATGCCGCCTTGTCGTTTAGAACAGTGGGAACGTTATGGATAAACTCACACCGCTCAAACCGCTTCCTTCCCTGTGCGCCCTTGCCGCCACGCTGATTATCTGGTTCCTCATTCCCGTGCCGGAGGGCGTCGCGCCTAATGCTTGGCAGCTGCTGGCGCTGTTTATCGGCACCATCATCGCCATCATCGGCAAGGCGATGCCGATCGGCGCAGTCTCGGTGATCGCCATCGCCCTGGTGGCGGTGACCGGCGTCACCAATCCCGGCAAGCCGGGCGCCGCGCTGGACGACGCGCTCAGCGGCTTTTCCAACCAGCTGATCTGGCTGATCGGTTTTTCGATCATGATCTCCCTCAGCCTGAATAAAACCGGGCTGGGCGCGCGCATCGGCTATTACTTTATTTCGCTGTTCGGCAAAAAAACGCTGGGCATCGCCTATGCGCTGACGCTGGCGGAAACCACGCTGGCGCCGGTGACGCCGAGCAACACCGCGCGCGGCGGCGGCATCATTCACCCGATCATGAAGTCGATCGCCGACAGCTTCGGCTCCAAACCCGAGCTCAATACCTCCGGCAAAATCGGCCGCTACCTGTCGCTGGTGAACTACAACATCAACCCGGTCACCTCGGCGATGTTTATCACCGCTACCGCCCCTAACCCGCTGATTGTCAGCCTGATCGCCAAAGGCACACACGGCAGCTTCGAGCTATCCTGGTCGATGTGGGCAGTCGCCGCGCTGGTGCCGGGGCTGTGCTCGCTGATCGTGATGCCGTTGGTCATCTATCTGCTGTATCCGCCGGAGGTGAAAAGTACCCCGGACGCGCCGCGCTTCGCGCGCGAAAAACTGCAGGCGCTGGGGCCGGTAACGCTGCCGGAGAAAATCACCCTCGGGGTGTTCGCGCTGTTGCTGGTGCTGTGGGCCGGCATTCCGGCGATGATCTTCGGCCCGGCGCTGGCGGTCAATCCCACCACCGCGGCGCTGATCGGCCTGGCGGTGCTGCTGGCCACCGGGGTGCTGAGCTGGGAGGATGTGCTCAAGCATAAAGGTGCCTGGGACACCGTGGTGTGGTTCTCGGCGCTGGTGATGATGGCCAGCTTCCTCGGCAAGCTGGGGCTGATCGGCTGGCTGTCGCAAACCGTGGGCAACGGCATCGACCATATGGGCATGAGCTGGGTGGGCGGCACGATCTTGCTGACCCTCATCTATTTGTATTCGCACTATTTCTTCGCCAGCACCACCGCGCACGTGACGGCGATGTTCGCCGCCTTCTTCGCCGCCGGCATCGCGCTCGGCGCGCCACCGGCGCTGCTGGGCCTGATCCTGGCGTTCTCTTCCTCGCTGATGATGTCGCTGACGCATTACGGCACCGGCACCGCGCCGATCGTCTTCGGCTCCGGCTACGTGACGCTGGGGGAATGGTGGAAAGCGGGATGGGTGATGAGCGTGGTTAACTTGCTGATCTGGATAGTGATCGGCGGAGCATGGTGGAAGCTGCTGGGCTACTGGTGAGGAAAAAAAATCACCCGCCGGGCGGCGGGTGAAGGGGATTAATTCAAAAACGCCGGCTGCTGCGCTTCGTAGCGGGAGATGTCCGCTTCGTGCTGCAGCGTCAGGCCGATGCTGTCCAGCCCGTTGATCATGCAGTGGCGGCGGAAGCTGTCGATTTCGAACGGATAGCTTTTGCCGCCGGCGTTGACCGTCTGGTTCTCCAGATCCACCACGAACTCCGTTCCCTCGTTGGCGTCCACCAGCTTGAACAGCTCATCCACCTGCTGCTCGCTCAGCGTCACCGGCAACAGCTGGTTGTTGAACGAGTTGCCGTAAAAGATATCGGCGAAGCTCGGCGCGATCACCACTTTGAATCCGTAATCGGTCAGCGCCCAGGGCGCGTGTTCGCGCGAGGAGCCGCAGCCGAAGTTCTCGCGCGCCAACAGGATGCTGGCGCCTTTATAGCGCGGTTTGTTCAGCACGAATTCCGGGTTCGGCTGCTGGCCGGCGTCGTCGAGGAAGCGCCAGTCGTTGAACAGGTGCTGGCCGAAGCCGGTGCGGGTGACCTTCTGTAAAAACTGCTTGGGAATAATGGCGTCGGTGTCGACGTTGGCCGCATCCAAAGGCACCACTAAGCCGGTATGTTGAGTAAATTTAGCCACGTTAGCCCCTTAGTGAATATCACGGATGTCGGCGAAGTGACCGGCAACGGCGGCCGCGGCGGCCATCGCCGGGCTGACCAGGTGGGTGCGCCCACCGCGGCCCTGACGCCCTTCGAAGTTACGGTTGCTGGTGGATGCGCAGCGCTCGCCCGGATTCAGGCGGTCGTTGTTCATCGCCAGACACATCGAGCAGCCCGGCAAACGCCATTCGAAACCGGCTTCGATAAAGATTTTGTCCAACCCTTCGGCTTCCGCCTGGGCCTTCACCGGGCCGGAGCCCGGCACCACGATGGCCTGCACGCCGCTGGCGACCTTGCGCCCCTTGGCGATCGCCGCCGCCGCGCGCAGATCTTCGATGCGCGAGTTGGTGCAGGAGCCGATGAACACTTTGTCGATCGGCACGTCGGTCAATTTGATGCCCGGTTTCAAGTCCATGTAGGCCAAGGCTTTTTCCGCGGAGGCGCGCTCGACCGGATCGCTGAACGATTCCGGCGCCGGGATCGCCTGATTGACGGCGATCACCTGGCCGGGGTTGGTGCCCCAGGTGACCTGCGGCGCGATCTCTTCGGCGCGCAGCGTCACCACGGTATCGAATTGGGCGTCGGCATCGGACTTCAGCGTGCGCCAATAGGCGACCGCCTGCTCCCAGTTTTCGCCGGTTGGCGCGAACTGACGCCCCTTCAGGTAGGCGAAGGTGGTGTCGTCCGGCGCGACCAACCCGGCTTTGGCGCCCATTTCGATCGCCATGTTGCACAGGGTCATGCGTCCTTCCATGCTCAACGCTTCGATCGCCTTGCCGCAGAACTCCACCACGTGGCCGGTGCCGCCGGCGCTGCCGGTTTTGCCGATCACCGCCAGCACGATGTCTTTGGCGGTAATACCCTCGGCGGCGTCGCCGGTGACTTCAATCTTCATGGTCTTGGCGCGGCCCTGCTTCAGGGTCTGGGTCGCCAGCACGTGTTCCACTTCGGAGGTGCCGATGCCGAACGCCAGCGAGCCGAAAGCGCCGTGGGTGGCGGTGTGCGAGTCGCCGCAGACGATGGTCATGCCCGGCAGCGTCATGCCTTGCTCAGGCCCGATCACGTGCACGATGCCCTGGAACGGGTGGTTCAGGTCATACAGCGAAACGCCGAATTCCGCGCAGTTCTTGATCAGCTCCTGCATCTGGATGCGCGCCATCTCGCCGCTGGCGTTGATGTCTTTGGTCTGGGTCGACACGTTGTGATCCATGGTGGCGAAGGTTTTGCCGGGCTGGCGCACCTTGCGGCCCATGGCGCGCAGGCCGTCGAACGCCTGCGGCGAAGTGACTTCGTGCACCAGGTGACGGTCGATATACAGCAACGGCGTTTCGTTCGGCGCTTCGTGCACCACGTGGGCGTCGTACAGCTTCTGGTATAAGGTCTTGGCCATGTTATGCCCCCTGAGCTACAAAGCGAGCGATGATGTCGCCCATTTCATCGGTGCTGACGGCTTTGCCGTCACCGGCCAGATCGGCGGTGCGGTAGCCCTGTTCCAACGCCTGGTTGATGGCGCGCTCCACGGCGTCGGCCGCTTCATCGGCGCCCAGGCTGTAACGCAGCAGCAGGGTGGCGGACAGGATCTGCGCAATCGGGTTGGCAATGCCTTTGCCGGCAATATCCGGCGCGGAACCGCCCGCCGGTTCGTACAGGCCGAAGCCTTGCTCGTTCAGGCTGGCGGACGGCAACATGCCCATCGAGCCGGTGATCATCGCGCACTCGTCGGACAGGATGTCGCCGAACAGGTTGGAGCACAGCAGCACGTCGAACTGGGACGGATCCTTGATCAACTGCATGGTAGCGTTGTCGATATACATGTGCGACAGCGACACGTCCGGGTAATCCTTGGCGACCTGATTGACCACTTCACGCCACAGGATGGAGCTTTGCAGCACGTTGGCCTTGTCGATCGACGTCACCTTGTGGCGGCGCTTGCGGGCGGATTCGAAGGCGATGCGCGCGATGCGTTCAATCTCGAAACGGTGATACACCTCGGTATCGAAAGCGCGCTCCTGCATGCCCTGGCCTTCGCGGCCCTTCGGCTGGCCGAAGTAGATGCCGCCGGTCAGTTCGCGCACGCACAGAATGTCGAAGCCGCGGGCGGCGATGTCGGCGCGCAGCGGGCAGAATGCCTCCAGCCCTTGATACAGGCGCGCCGGGCGCAGGTTGCTGAACAGTTTGAAGTGCTTGCGCAGCGGCAACAGCGCGCCGCGTTCCGGCTGCTCGGCCGGCGGCAGGTGTTCCCATTTCGGGCCGCCTACCGATCCGAACAGGATGGCGTCGGCCTGCTCGCAGCCGGCGACGGTCGCCGGCGGCAGCGGGCTGCCGTGGCGATCGATGGCGATGCCGCCGACGTCGTATTCGGCAGTGGTGATGCGAATGTCAAAGCGTTGACGCACCGCGTCCAACACCTTGCGCGCCTGAGCCATTACTTCCGGGCCGATGCCGTCTCCGGGCAAGACGGCAATGTGATAAGTCTTCGTCATGTTCACACCGTTTCCTGATTATTTTGATGTTTGTTTTGCTGCAGGCGCTGCTTTTCTTTTTCTACCTGCTGTGAGCGCCAAATATTGTTCAACACGTGCACCATCGCCTTGGCGGAAGATTCGACGATGTCGGTCGCCAGACCCACGCCGTGGAAGCGGCGGCCGTTGTAAGAGACCACGATATCCACCTGGCCCAGCGCGTCGCGGCCATGGCCCTTGGCGGTCAACTGGTACTTCACCAGCTCGATCGGGTAGTCGGTGATGCGATTGATTGCCTGATAAACCGCATCGACCGGGCCGTTGCCGGTGGCGGCTTCGGCTTTCTCTTCGCCGCCGCAGATCAGTTTCACCGAGGCGGTGGCCATGATGCTGCTGCCGGACTGCACGCTGAAGTAGCCCAGGCTGAAGTGCTCCGGCTCTTCCTGCTGTTTGTTGATGAAGGCCAGCGCCTCCAGGTCATAGTCGAACACCTGGCCCTTTTTGTCGGCCAGCTTCAGGAAGGCGGCGTACAGGGTATCCAGGTTATAGTCCTGCTCCTGGTAGCCCATCTCTTCCATGCGGTGTTTCACCGCCGCCCGGCCGGAGCGGGAGGTCAGGTTCAACTGCACGTCCTTCAGGCCGATCGACTGCGGGGTCATGATTTCGTAGTTTTCGCGGTTCTTCAGCACGCCGTCCTGGTGAATGCCGGAGGAGTGGGCGAAGGCGTTGGAGCCGACGATCGCCTTGTTGGCCGGGATCGGCATGTTGCACAGCTGGCTGACGATCTGGCTGGTGCGGAAGATTTCCTGATGATTGATGTTGGTGTGCACGTTCATGATGTCCTGGCGCACCTTAATCGCCATGATCACCTCTTCCAGCGAACAGTTGCCGGCGCGCTCACCGATGCCGTTCAGGGTGCCTTCCACCTGACGGGCGCCGGCCTGAACCGCGGCGATGGAGTTGCCGACCGCCATGCCCAAATCGTCGTGGCAGTGCACGGAAATGATGGCTTTGTCGATGTTCGGCACGCGGTCATACAAGGTGGTGATGATGCCGCCGAACTGGTTCGGCGTGGTGTAACCGACGGTGTCCGGAATATTGATGGTGGTGGCGCCGGCGTTGATGGCGGCTTCGACCACGCGGCACAGATTGTCGATCGGCGTGCGGCCGGCGTCTTCACAGGAGAACTCTACGTCGTCAGTGTAGTTGCGGGCGCGTTTGACCGAGCGCACCGCCATCTCCAACACTTCGTCGAACGAGCGTTTCAGTTTCGATTCGATGTGCAGGGTTGAGGTGGCCAGGAATACGTGGATGCGGAACGCTTCGGCGACGCGCAACGCTTCGGCGGCCACGTCGATGTCTTTGTCCACACAGCGGGCCAGGCCGCAGACGCGGCTGTTCTTGATCTGGCGCGCGATGGTTTGCACCGACTCGAAGTCGCCCGGCGAAGAGACCGGGAAGCCGACCTCCATCACGTCGACGCCCATTCTTTCCAGCGCCAGCGCAATCTGAATCTTCTCTTTTACGCTCAGGCTGGCCTGCAACGCCTGTTCGCCATCACGCAGCGTGGTATCGAAAATAATGACTTGTTGGCTCATCGGTGCATTCCTTATCGTGTTGATTTCACGCTAAGCGGGCAAAAAAAAACCCGCGCAGTAGCGCGGGTTTCTTATGGGTGATCGGCTGAGTCAGCTCCGAACTTCGTCCACAGGCATACCGCGCAAACAAGATGCGTTGAGTAGTAGGCCTAGTAGACGATGAGTACGGATCATAAGGGTTCAGCTTCTCTTAAATTGGGTGTCTGCCTAATTTGATACGTGATTGGCCTGGCGATGTCAACACCTGATTGAATGCGGGGACAATGCACCAGCCCATTGGCCAAACAGAGGATCATTCGGCAAAAAAGCGACGCCTTAGAGAAAAAATGGGGCCAGTTTGCGCGCTGCTTAGCATAAACGAATCGAATATATACTGCGCTAATTGCTTCTGGATTTCGTTGCGTTAAGATTTGCGATGAAAAAATAAGAGGGATTAATCACGGGGGGCAATAAAATAACATTTTTTATACAAATGATTTAAATTGAATTCATATGATTAATTGATTATTTTAGTCATAATATAACAAAATAATGTAATTTTACACAAAGTGAGCGGTGTTTTTAGATGGTTTGATTGCTTATGATGTGTTTTTATAGTTTGTCTCATACAGTGCAACTATGTTGTTTAGTTGTATTAATCATTGTTGATACCTAATTATTAGTACTACCTAGGTGGCATTCTTCCCGCTGACGGGAGAAACTACTGACATGTATTCCATATACGACTTATATCGTGTCGATAACACGAGGTTTTTTATCGGTTGATGACGGTAATGGCAGGATTTGTCGTGCAAAGATATGACAATGCGGCGTTTCATTGTTTGTCGAGCATAAGGATTAGATTATCTACACAGGATTTAGTGGAGTGAAATATGGCTGAATATGATTCAGAAATCACTATGGTCAAAGAGCCGGCGGACATTCATTTGCGCAGCGTCGATCTTAATTTGCTGACGGTGTTTGACGCCGTGATGCAAATGCAAAATATTACGCGAGCCGCTAATTCGCTAGGGATGTCGCAGCCGGCGGTGAGCAACGCGGTAGCGCGCCTGAAGGTGATGTTCAACGACGAACTGTTCGTGCGCTGCGGGCGCGGGATCCAGCCCACCATGCGGGCCAGGCAGCTGTTTGGCCCGGTGCGGCAAGCGTTGCAGCTGGTGCAGAATGAATTGCCGGGCGCCGAGTTCGAGCCGCTGACCAGCACGCGAGCGTTTTCCTTGTCGCTGTGCAGTCCGCTCGACTTGCGCCTGGGCGCCGGGATAATCAATCACGTCAAACAGATCGCGCCGCAGCTTAATCTGCAAATAAAGTCATACATCAACAATAATATCGAACATCAATTGCGTTATCAGGACGTCGAGTTTGTCATCGGCTACAGCCGTTTCGAATCGGCAGAGTTTCGCAGTTTGGCGATGTTCGACGACGAATTAGTGCTGGCGGCCGCGCAGGCGCACCCGAGAATGGGCGAGGAGGCGACGCCGGAGCAAATGCTGGCCGAACAGCACGCGGCGGTATCCCTGGAAAGTTTTGGATCGTTCAGTAAGCCTTTTTATTTAGAGGAACCGATGCTGCGCGCCGTGACGCAGCAGTGCACGGATCTCTACAGCGTGTTGAATATGGTGTCGCAAACGGAGATGGTGGCGATTGCACCAGCCTGGCTGGTGAGACAACAGACGGAGGCGTTGAAAATAAAGGCGGTTCCTTTGTGCGCCAATCACAATAAAGCAACCTGCTATCTTTCCTGGCATGAATCCTCCGAGCGGGATAAAGGGCACCAGTGGATGAAATCCGTCCTGATTGAGGCAGGTAACCCAAAGTAAATCGATAAAAAATGGGAGCCATATAAAGATAATATTCAACTGAGCGTTTTTTTCTCATGATAAAAACTAAGAACTATCTGTGTTTTTATTAAGATGTTTCTTGGTTTTACGGCGATAAAATAACTTATTTTCATAGTGGGTTTGTTCGTTCAGCAAAAATAATTAATATAAATTAATATTCTGATTTTTACTTTCCGGCTAGTATTTTAAACTAACTCGATGCAGCGGCCCGGATGGGCCGCGTTTTATTGCCGCCGGCAAACCTTTTCCTTCCCGTTCTGTCCAACTGATGAAAGCACGAAAGCCGGCCTGAGTTTTGGCTCACACTTCTACGCTGAAATCGCTTTTCCCCCTGCCTGAGAGTAGGTAGACTGCGCGGAAAAAAGTAAACACGTGTAAGCTGAGATGAGGGCCGCAAGGCGTCGTTCAGGCTTAACTGTATGATTCATTTCAGGCTTAGAGCACTATGATCACTAATCTGCTGCAATACCATCTGATCCATCGTATACAGCATCAAATCACCCACCGAGCCGATCGCACAGCTTTTCGCCAATGGTCGCCCAACGGCGAGTTGCAACTGACCTGGGGAGCGGCCGCCGCCCGCATTGATCGCATCGCCGCCGGGCTGCTGGGGCTGGGCGTCGAAGTGCAAGAACGCATCGGTATTTTCGCCAATAACACGATGGCCTGGTCGTTGACCGATCTCGCGATCCTGCACCTGCGTGGCGTCAGCGTACCGCTCTATTCCACCAATACGCCGGCGCAGGCGGCGTTTGTCACCAACGACGCCGACATCCGCATACTGTTCGTCGGTGAGCAGGCGCAGCTTGACGCCGCCATCGCGCTGCGCGGCGTCTGCCCACAGCTGCGGCACATTATCGTCTTCGACGAGGGGGCCGATCTGCGCGGCTGCGAGATCGCACAGCATCTGAGCGCCTTCGAGCGCGCTGCCGATCCGGCGGCTTTTGCCGCTCAACGTCGGCAGCGTATTGAAGAGTGCGACCTGCAGGATCTCTTCACCCTGATTTATACCTCGGGTACTACCGGCGAGCCGAAAGGGGTGATGCTGGACTACCGCAACCTGGCGGCGCAGCTCTACCTGCATGATGAAAGGCTGACGGTCGGCGAAGAGGATGTGTCGCTCAGCTTCCTGCCGCTGTCGCACGTGTTCGAGCGGGCCTGGAGCTTCTTTGTGATGCATTCCGGCGCGCAGAACGTCTTCCTGCCGAATACCGATTGGGTGCGGGAAGCGATGGGGCAGGTCCGCCCGACGCTGATGTGTGCGGTGCCGCGTTTCTACGAGAAGATTTTCAGTGCGGTGCATGAAAAAGTGGCGCGCGCCCCTTGGCTGCGCCGTGCGTTGTTCCACTGGGCGATCGTCTGTGGCGAGCGCAAGTTCCTGCAGGAGCGGGCCGGCAAACCGTTGGGCAAAGTGTTCGACTTCACCCACCGCTGGGCCGACAAGCTGGTGTTGAGCAAGCTGCGCGGTATCCTCGGCGGCCGGGTGCGCTTTTTGCCGGCGGCGGGCGCCAAGCTGGACGACAATGTGATCCTGTTTTTCCAGGCGATGGGCGTCAACATCAAGTACGGTTACGGCATGACCGAAACCTGCGCCACCGTCTCCTGCTGGGAAGAGGGGCATTTCCGCTTCGGCTCTATCGGCAAACCGCTGCCGGAGGTCGAGGTGCGCATTGGCGAGGAAAATGAAATCCAGGTGCGCGGGCCGATCGTGATGCGCGGCTATTTCAACAAACCGTTGGAAACCGCCGCGACCTTTACCGAGGACGGCTGGCTGAAAACCGGCGACGCCGGGGCGATCGATGAAGAGGGCAACCTGTTCATCACCGAACGGCTGAAGGATTTGATGAAAACCTCCGGCGGCAAATACATCGCGCCGCAGATGCTGGAAGGCACGCTGGCGCAGGATCGCTTTATCGAGCAGGTGGCGATCATCGCCGATGCGCGCAAGTTCGTTTCCGCGCTGATCGTGCCGTGCTTTGAGTCGCTGGAAGAGTATGCGAAGTCAGTCAACCTGAAGTATCAGGATCGCCTGGAACTGCTGCGCAACGGCGAAATCCTCGAGATGTTCGAAAAGCGTCTGCGCGAGATGCAAAAGGAGCTGGCGCGCTTCGAACAGGTGAAGAAGTTCACCCTGCTGCCGGCGGCCTTTTCTATGGAGCTGGGAGAGCTCACGCCAACGCTGAAGCTGCGCCGCAAAGTGATCCTGCAGCGCTATCAGCGCGAAATCGATTCAATGTACCAGGAACAGGCCTGACGCCGCCGCCGGGCCATGTTCCCGGCGAAAAAAGCGGCATATCCTTCACCTGATTTAGTTCTGTAATTTTCCCTCTGTTCGAAACAATGCCTAGCCTGACAACCCTGCGGCTAGCGCATTGTTTTTATAAAGCCGTGATATCCAGCCGCTTGGCAATAACCATGCCTCCGCTAAGCCATTTTGGCGTTTGCCTGCCCCAAATTCTGACGTTATGTTAATTCGATAGCGACAACCCATAAAAACTTTGGGGCATTGCCCCGCAGCAGGCGCTACGTTCCGGCGCCAGAGAAGAATAAGCAAGCCTGGAGGCAAACCCATGGAGATGTTGTCAGGAGCCGAGATGGTCGTCCGATCGTTGATCGATCAGGGCGTTAAGCATGTATTCGGCTACCCCGGCGGGGCGGTGCTCGATATCTACGACGCCCTGCATACGGTTGGAGGGATCGATCATATTCTGGTGCGCCACGAGCAGGGGGCGGTGCACATGGCCGACGGCTACGCGCGCGCCACCGGTGAAGTGGGCGTGGTGCTGGTGACCTCCGGCCCCGGCGCCACCAACGCCATTACCGGTATCGCCACCGCCTATATGGACTCGATCCCGATGGTGGTGCTGTCGGGGCAGGTGCCCAGCTCGCTGATCGGCTACGACGCCTTCCAGGAGTGCGATATGGTGGGGATTTCGCGCCCGGTGGTGAAGCACAGCTTCCTGGTAAAACGCACCGAAGACATCCCGGCGGTGTTGAAGAAGGCGTTCTTCCTGGCTTCCAGCGGCCGGCCCGGCCCGGTGGTGATCGATCTGCCGAAAGATATCGTCGGCCCGGCGGTGCGGATGCCTTATGCCTACCCGCAGGACGTGAGCATGCGTTCTTACAACCCGACGGTGCAGGGGCACCGCGGGCAGATAAAACGCGCGCTGCAAACCATTCTGGCGGCCAAAAAGCCGGTGATGTACGTCGGCGGCGGCGCGATTAACGCCGGTTGCGAAGCCGAACTGTTGGCGTTGGCGGAACAGCTGAACCTGCCGGTGACCAGCAGCCTGATGGGGTTGGGCGCTTTCCCTGGCACCCACCGGCAGAGCGTCGGCATGCTCGGCATGCACGGCACCTATGAAGCCAACAAAACCATGCATCACGCCGACGTGATCTTCGCCGTCGGCGTGCGTTTCGACGATCGCACCACCAACAATCTGGCCAAATACTGCCCGGACGCCACCGTGCTGCATATCGATATCGATCCGACCTCGATCTCCAAAACGGTGGACGCCGATATTCCGATCGTCGGCGATGCCAAACAGGTGTTGGTGCAGATGCTGGAGCTGTTGGCACAGGACGAGAAAGCGCAGGATCACGACGCGCTGCGCGACTGGTGGCAGTCTATCGAGCAGTGGCGTGCCCGCGACTGCCTGGGTTACGACAAGCACAGCGGCACCATCAAACCGCAGGCGGTGATCGAAACCTTGCACCGCCTGACCAAAGGCGATGCCTATGTCACCTCGGACGTGGGCCAGCACCAAATGTTCGCCGCGCTCTATTATCCGTTCGATAAACCGCGCCGCTGGATCAACTCCGGCGGCCTCGGCACCATGGGCTTCGGCCTGCCGGCGGCACTGGGCGTCAAGCTGGCGCTGCCGGAGGAAACCGTGGTGTGCGTGACCGGCGACGGCAGCATTCAAATGAACATTCAGGAGCTGTCCACCGCGCTGCAATATAACCTGCCGGTGGTGGTGGTGAACCTCAACAACCGCTATCTGGGCATGGTAAAGCAGTGGCAGGACATGATTTATTCCGGCCGTCACTCGCAGTCCTACATGGATTCGCTGCCGGACTTCGTCAAGCTGGCCGAGGCTTACGGCCATGTCGGCATCGCCATCCGCACGCCGGATGAGCTGGAAAGCAAGCTGGCGCAGGCGCTGGCGGAAAAAGAGCGGCTGGTGTTCGTCGACGTGACCGTCGATGAAACCGAACATGTTTACCCGATGCAGATCCGCGGCGGAAGCATGGACGAAATGTGGCTTAGCAAAACGGAGAGGACCTGATCATGCGCCGTATTTTATCTGTCTTGCTGGAAAACGAATCCGGCGCCTTGTCGCGCGTGGTCGGGCTGTTCTCCCAGCGCGGTTATAACATCGAGAGCCTGACGGTGGCGCCGACCGACGATCCGACGCTGTCGCGCATGACTATCCAGACCGTCGGCGACGAGAAAGTGCTGGAGCAGATTGAGAAACAGCTGCACAAGCTGGTGGACGTGCTGCGCGTCAGCGAGCTGGTGCAGGGCGCCCACGTTGAGCGCGAGATCATGCTGGTGAAGCTGCAGGCCAGCGGCTACGGCCGTGAAGAGGTGAAGCGCTGCGCCGACATTTTCCGTGGCCAGATCGTGGATGTGACGGCGACGCTGTACACGGTACAGCTGGCCGGCACCAGCGACAAGCTCGACGCTTTCCTGAGCGCGGTGCGTGAAGTGGCGGAGATCGTGGAAGTGGCCCGTTCCGGGGTGGTCGGCGTGTCGCGTGGCGACAAAATCATGCGCTGAGTGCGGTCTGGCGGTGAATAATCAGGGGCGCGGCGTGGCTGCGCCCTTTGTTTTTCGGTATTTTTTGCCCGATTGCTGGCACCTTTCGGCAAAAGCGGTTGCTAGGCAGTGTTTTCTGCTGTTAGATCGCAGAGGCTGGATTGAATAACCGCACGGGATGTCATGGTTAATCCGAGCACAGCCTTCACTTCTATTTTCAGCGTCATTAAGGGGTTAATGTGAAACTGGATGAAATCGCGCGTCTCGCGGGCGTTTCGCGCACGACGGCCAGTTACGTCATCAACGGCAAGGCGAAGCAGTATCGTGTCAGCGATAAAACCGTCGAGAAAGTGATGGCCGTGGTCAGGGAGCATAACTATCACCCGAATGCCGTCGCGGCGGGGCTACGCGCCGGGCGTACCCGTTCTATCGGTCTGGTGATCCCGGATCTGGAAAATACCAGCTATACCCGCATCGCCAACTACCTGGAACGCCAGGCGCGCCAGCGTGGTTACCAATTGCTGATCGCCTGTTCCGAAGATCAGCCGGACAACGAAATGCGCTGTATCGAGCACCTGCTGCAGCGCCAGGTGGACGCCATCATCGTCTCCACCGCCTTGCCGCCGGAGCATCCTTTCTATCAACGCTGGGCCAACGATCCGCTGCCGATCATCGCGCTGGACCGCGCGCTGGATCGCGAGCATTTCATCAGCGTCGTCGGGGCCGATCAGGAAGACGCCTTTGCACTGGCGCAGGAGCTGCGCACCTTCCCGGCTGAATCGGTGCTGTATCTGGGCGCCTTGCCGGAGCTTTCGGTGAGCTTCCTGCGCGAGCAGGGCTTCCGTCAGGCCTGGCAAGAGGATCCCCGCCATGTCGATTACCTGTACGCCAACAGCTATGAACGTGAAGCCGCCGGCGCGCTGTTCGCCGAATGGCTGAAAACGCACCCGATGCCGCAGGCGCTGTTTACCACTTCGTTCTCGCTGTTGCAGGGCGTGATGGACGTGACGCTGAAGCAACGTGGCCGTTTGCCGACCGATCTGGCAATTGCCACCTTCGGCGACCATGAACTGTTGGATTTCCTCGAGTGCCCGGTGCTCGCGGTGGCGCAGCGCCATCGCGACGTGGCCGAACGCGTGCTCGAGCTGGTGTTGGCCAGCCTGGACGAACCGCGTAAACCCAAGCCGGGTTTGACGCGTATTCGCCGCAATCTGTTCCGCCGCGGCAGCCTGAGCCGCAAATAGTTCGCTCTACGGGAGCTCGCTTTGGCGGGCTCCTGGTTTAGACATAGCCCGCCACCCGGAACAGCCGCCTGCAATATTCCAGGAAATAGCCATACACCACGCCCATCGCCATGGAGACCAGCGCATTACTGGTCACCGCCGCCAGCATTTGTGGGCCGTCGGCACCTACGCTCCACAGAATGGCGGCATAAACCGGCGACTGGAAACTGACGTAGGCCAGCAGATCGGCGAGGTTGCGCAGCACGAACTGGCCGCGCGGGCAGCGGCGCGCCGTGCGGATAAACAGATCGCGATAGCGGCCGTAGGGCCAGGCGATCAGGATGTTGACCGGAATCGACAGCAGGCGCGAAGAGAGGGATTGCTGAAAGCTCATGCCGGAGATCAACACTTCTATCGCCATGCCGGCGATAAAGCAGTACACCACCAGTGCGAACGTATCGGCAGCGGCGCTACGCCAGTGAGCGGCGGGCGAAAGCATGTGTCATCCCCTTTGGTTAAAATGCTGTTAAATTATTAGTAATTGGATGTTAAGTCTGAGTTTTTGCGTTTTTTATAGTGTACTAATCTGCATTATGTTTTTTAACTAGGTTTATATTTTTATTTTTAACATTTGTTCGGTTTTTGTCCCGTGGAACCGGGGAAGAGGTGAGGGCGGAGGGATTAAAATCGGAATTTTAAAATAAATTCATTAAAAACATGTGGTTGCGATTTTTTGCTTCAAGTGAAGATTTTTTCCGGCAGAAATTGTGGAAATAAAGGTGTAAGAAAATGAAACCATAATTGTAAACAGGTATTTTGGGAATAATCTTACCAAATTGATTTAAATCGAAATTACTTCTGCTCGTAATATCCGAGCCATTTATTTTTTTCGCGGCCTCATCACGGCCGTGCAAATTGAAGTAAAATAGCGCCCGGTTTTACGGTGAATAACGATTGAGCGTTATTAACTCAAGGAGTTATGGCCTTATTCCGCGATCGATTCGCCAGGCGCCGAGCCTTGGCGGGCGCGGCTCGCCAGCGGTTACAGCCCTGAGATTGCCGAGCTGAAAAATGAGACATGGCTTGCAGAAGGAAGTAATGAGTTAATTAATCGCCAGTTCGTCAGGTTTTTAATCAGATTCTTTCCGCTTAGAAAATTCTCTCCGTTTATCATGGTGTTAATTTTTAATCGTCGAATAATCAGAGTTTCTTTCGCGAGTCAGCTCCCAAAATGACCAGAGAAATATTGCCAAAGCGCTGGCGCTCTGGCTTGACAAGGTTTTCATACCCTCCGTAAACTCCATTGTGTGGGAATTTGTGGGGTAAAGTGGTGAAAACGGTCACTAAGGGGTAGCTCAGGAATGTTCCGTGGAGCGACGATGGTCAACCTCGACAGCAAAGGGCGGCTCGCCGTACCTACCCGATATCGGGAATTGCTCAACGAGGAATCGCAAGGCCAAATGGTCTGTACCATTGACCTCCATCAGCCCTGCCTGCTGCTTTATCCTTTGCCCGAATGGGAAATTATTGAACAAAAATTATCACGTCTGTCGAGCATGAATCCCGCCGAGCGCCGCGTTCAGCGCCTGTTGCTGGGGCATGCCAGTGAGTGTCAGATGGATAGTGCCGGTCGTTTGCTGCTCGCCAATACGCTGCGGCAACACGCCGGACTCACGAAAGAAGTGATGCTGGTCGGTCAGTTCAACAAGTTTGAACTGTGGGATGAACAGACCTGGTATCAACAAGTCAAGGATGATATTGACGCTGAACAGTCGACTCAGGAACCGTTGTCTGAGCGGCTACAGGACTTGTCGCTATAAGCATGTTGGAAAACTATAAACACACCACCGTCCTGCTGGACGAAGCCGTCAACGGCCTCAACATCCGCAGCAACGGCATATATATCGACGGTACTTTTGGTCGCGGTGGCCATTCTCGTCTGATTCTGTCCCAGCTGGGGCCGGAAGGGCGCTTGCTGGCGATTGACCGTGACCCTCAGGCGATTGCAGCCGCCAAATCTATTGAAGATCCTCGTTTTACCATCGTACACGGCCCATTCTCCGAGTTGTCGCACTACGTGCGGGAACGTGAATTGGTGGGCAAGATCGACGGCGTTCTGCTCGATCTGGGCGTTTCTTCGCCGCAGCTTGACGACGCAGAGCGCGGGTTTTCCTTTATGCGCGATGGCCCGCTGGACATGCGCATGGATCCCTCCACCGGCCTGTCCGCCGCAGAGTGGCTGATGAAGGCCGAAGCGGACGACATCGCCTGGGTGCTGAAAACCTTTGGCGAAGAGCGTTTCGCCAAGCGCATCGCGCGCGCCATCGTGGAAAGAAACCGCGTGGAGCCGATGACGCGCACCAAAGCGTTGGCGGATCTGATTGCCGATGCCAGTCCGTTCCGTGAAAAGCACAAGCATCCGGCGACGCGCAGCTTCCAGGCGATCCGTGTCTATATCAACAGCGAGCTGGAAGAGATCGAGCGTGCGCTCGACGGCGCGCTGGAAGTGCTGGCCCCACGGGGCCGTTTGTCGATCATCAGCTTCCACTCGCTGGAAGACCGCATCGTCAAACGCTTTATGCGTCACCACAGCCGCGGTGCTCAGGTGCCGGCGGGCATTCCGTTGACCGAAGAGCAACTGCGCAGCATGGGCGGGCGAACGCTGAAAGCGCTGGGCAAAATGATGCCGTCGGAAGCGGAAGTGGCGGACAACCCGCGTGCGCGCAGCTCGGTGCTGCGTATTGCTGAGAGGATGCCCGCGTGATTGGCAACGAACGTCACGGCCTGGTCGGGGTGATTGGCGGCGATCTGCTGCGCAATGCCAAGATCCCCCTGATTTTACTGATTGCGTCACTGGTTTCCGCGGTTTTCGTGGTGACCACCGCGCACCGCACCCGCCTGCTGACCGCCGAGCGCGAACAGCTGGTGCTGGAGCGCGATGCGCTGGATATCGAGTGGCGCAACCTGATTTTAGAAGAGAACGCCCTCGGCGATCACAGCCGGGTTGAACGTATCGCGACAGAAAAACTGCAGATGCAACACGTTGATCCATCGCAGGAAAATATCATCGTTAAACAATGAATGGTTTAACCGGAATAATGACACGGAGTAGAAAGGAAACGCATGAAAGCAGCGCGCCCCGGTAAGTTGAGACGCCAGGAAGATCAGGCCAGCTTTGTCAGCTGGCGTTTTGCGTTGCTGTGCGGCTGCATTTTGCTGGCGATGGTCGGCCTGATGCTGCGCGTCGCGTACCTGCAGGTCATCAACCCCGATCGTCTGGTGAAAGAAGGCGACATGCGTTCGCTACGCGTGCAGGAAGTGCCGACCGCGCGCGGCATGATCAGCGATCGCGCCGGCCGGCCGTTGGCGGTCAGCGTGCCGGTCAATGCGGTGTGGGCGGATCCGAAAGAGCTGAACGAGCGCGGCGGCATCACGCTGGACAGCCGTTGGAAAGCGCTTTCCGATGCGCTGAACATCCCGCTGGACCAACTCTCAAACCGCATCAACGCCAACCCGAAAGGGCGCTTCGTTTATCTGGCGCGCCAGGTGAACCCGGCGATCGGCGACTACATCCACAAACTCAAGCTGCCGGGGATCTACCTGCGGCAGGAGTCGCGCCGTTACTATCCGGCGGGGCAGGTGACGTCGCATATCATCGGCGTGACCAATATCGACGGGCAAGGCATCGAAGGCGTCGAGAAGAGCTTCGACCGCTGGCTGACCGGGCAACCGGGCGAGAGAACGGTGCGTAAGGACCGCTTCGGCCGGGTGATCGAAGATATTTCCTCCGTCGACAGCCAGGCGGCGCACAACCTGGTGCTGAGCGTCGATGAACGCCTGCAGGCGCTGGTGTATCGCGAGCTGAACAACGCGGTGGCGTTCAACAAGGCCGAGTCGGGCACTGCGGTGCTGATCGACGTGAACACCGGCGAAGTGCTGGCGATGGCCAACAGCCCGTCTTACAACCCGAACAACATGGCCGGTACGCCGAAAGAGACCATGCGTAACCGTGCTATCACCGATATTTTTGAACCCGGTTCAACCGTGAAGCCGATGGTGGTGATGACCGCGCTGCAAAACGGCGTGGTGAGAGAAAACAGCGTGCTGAACACCATCCCGTACCGCATTCAGGGCCACGAGATCAAAGACGTGGCGCGGTACTCGGAGCTGTCATTGACCGGGATCTTGCAGAAGTCGAGTAACGTCGGTGTTTCAAAGCTGGCGTTAGCGATGCCGTCCTCAGCGTTAGTAGATACTTACTCTCGTTTTGGGCTGGGAAAAGCGACCAATTTGGGGCTGGTCGGAGAAAGCAGTGGCATATACCCAAAAAAACAACGGTGGTCTGACATAGAGAGGGCCACCTTCTCTTTCGGCTACGGGCTGATGGTAACTCCGTTACAGTTGGCGCGAGTCTATGCAACGATCGGCAGCCTGGGCGTGTATCGCCCATTGTCGATCACCAAGGTTGACCCTCCGGTCGCCGGCGAGCGCGTTTTCCCTGAACCTCTGGTGCGCACCGTGGTGCACATGATGGAAAGCGTGGCCTTGCCGGGTGGTGGCGGCGTGAAAGCCGCCATCAAGGGATACCGTATCGCCATCAAAACCGGTACCGCGAAAAAAGTGGGCCCGGACGGCAAGTACGTCAACCGATACATCGCTTATACCGCCGGCGTCGCGCCGGCAAGTAATCCCCGTTTTGCCCTGGTGGTCGTCATCAACGACCCGCAGGGTGGGAAATACTATGGTGGCGCAATCTCCGCGCCGGTGTTCGGCGCCATCATGGGCGGCGTATTGCGCACCATGAACGTCGAGCCTGACGCGTTGCCTACCGGTGACAAAAGCGAATTAGTGATTAACAAGAAAGAGGGTTCAGGTGGCAGATCGTAATTTGCGCGACTTACTCGCCCCGTGGGTGCCGACGGCCCCCGGGCGCGCGCTGCGGGAAATGACATTAGACAGCCGTGTGGCGGCTGCCGGGGATCTGTTTGTCGCCGTTGTCGGCCATCAAACGGATGGACGCCGCTATATTCCGCAGGCCATCGCGCAGGGCGTCGCCGCCGTGATCGCCGAAGCTGACGGTCAGGCCGAAGACGGCGCCATCGTTGAAATGCACGGCGTGCCGGTGATCTACCTGAGCCAACTGAACCAGCGCCTTTCCGCGCTGGCCGGGCGTTTTTACCACCAGCCGGGCGAGCGTCTGCGTCTGGTCGGCGTGACCGGCACCAACGGCAAAACCACCACTACGCAGCTGCTGGCGCAGTGGAGCCAACTGCTGGGCGAAACCAGCGCGGTGATGGGCACCGTCGGCAACGGCCTGCTGGGCCAGGTGTGCCCGACCGAGAATACCACCGGTTCTGCGGTGGATGTTCAACACGTATTAAACGAGCTGGCGGAACAGGGCGCGACCTTCGCCGCCATGGAAGTTTCTTCGCACGGTCTGGTGCAACACCGGGTGGCGGCGCTGCCGTTCGCCGCGGCGGTCTTCACCAACCTGAGCCGCGATCACCTGGATTACCACGGTGATATGGCCAATTACGAGGCGGCCAAATGGTCGCTGTTCGCCGCCCACAGCGTGGGGCAGGCGATCATCAACGCCGACGATGAAGTCGGTCAGCGCTGGCTGAGCAAGCTGCCGGATGCGGTGGCGGTGACGATGCAGGGCAACCTGCAGCCGGGCGGCCACGGCCGCTGGCTGAAAACCACGGCGGTCGACTATCACGACAACGGCGCCACCGTTCGCTTCAGCTCCAGCTGGGGCGACGGCGAGATCGAAAGCCGCCTGATGGGCGCGTTCAACGTCAGCAACCTGCTGTTGGCCTTGGCGACGCTGCTGTCGCTGGGCTATCCGCTGGAGGCGCTGGTGGAAACCGGCAGCCGTCTGCAGCCGGTCTGCGGCCGCATGGAAGTGTTTAACGCGCCGGGCAAACCGACGGTAGTGGTGGATTACGCCCACACGCCGGATGCGCTGGAGAAAGCGCTGGAAGCCGCGCGCCTGCACTGCCAGGGGCAGCTGTGGTGCGTGTTCGGCTGCGGCGGCGATCGCGACAAGGGCAAGCGTCCGCTGATGGGCGGCATCGCCGAGCAGTTCGCCGATCGCGTGGTGATCACCGATGACAACCCGCGTACCGAAGAGCCGCGCGCGATTATCAACGACATCCTGACCGGATTGCTGGACGCCGGGCAGGCGCTGGTGATCCACGGCCGCGCCGAAGCGGTAACCAGCGCCATCATGCAGGCGCAGGAACAGGATGTGGTGTTGGTGGCGGGCAAAGGCCACGAAGATTACCAATTGGTAGGCAACCGCCGCCTGGATTACTCCGACCGCACGACGGTCGCCCGACTGCTGGGGGTGCTGGCATGATCCCTGTCTCTCTTCAGACACTGGCTGAGGTATTGAGCGCTGAGCTGATTGGCGCCGATTGCCAAATTGTCGAGGTGACGACAGACACCCGCAAGGTGACCGCCGGTTGCCTGTTTGTGGCGCTGAAAGGCGAGCGTTTCGACGCTCACGACTTCGCGGCGGATGCCGTAGCCGCAGGCGCCGGGGCGCTGCTGGTCAGTAAGCGCTTATTGGTGGACGTGCCGCAGCTGGTGGTGCAAGACACCCGTCTGGCGCTGGGGCAGCTTGGCGCCTGGGTGCGTCAGCAGGTGCCGGCGCGCGTGGTGGCGCTGACCGGCTCCTCGGGCAAGACATCGGTGAAAGAAATGACCGCCGCCATTCTGCGCGAATGCGGCGAAGTGCTGTATACCGCCGGCAACTTCAATAACGACATCGGCGTGCCGCTGACGTTGCTGCGTCTGGAACCGCAGCATGATTTTGCCGTGATTGAGCTGGGCGCTAACCACATTGGCGAAATTGCTTACACCACCGCATTGACGCGGCCGCAGACCGCTTTGGTGAACAACCTGGCGGCGGCTCACCTGGAAGGCTTTGGCTCGCTGGCCGGCGTCGCCCAGGCGAAAGGTGAAATCTTTACCGGCCTGCCGGCCGACGGCGTGGCGATCATCAACGCCGATAACAACGACTGGCCGCACTGGCAGAACATGCTGGGCGGCAAAACCGTCTGGCGCTTCTCGCCGCAGGCCGCCGCAGGCGTGGACTTCTTCGCGGACGACGTGCGGGTAAACGGCGCGGGCACGCAGTTCACGCTGCACAGCCCGTTCGGCACCGCCGAGATCGCGCTGCCGCTGCCGGGGCGCCACAACGTGGCCAATGCGCTGGCGGCGACGGCGCTGGCGATGTCGGTGGGCGCCACCCTCGAAGCGGTGCGTCAGGGGCTGAAACAGCTGCAGGCGGTGCCGGGGCGTCTGTTCCCGGTGGCGCTGGCCGAAGGCAAGCTGCTGCTGGACGACAGCTATAACGCCAACGTCGGGTCGATGACCGCGGCGGCGCAGGTGCTGGCAGAGATGCCGGGCTACCGCGTGATGGTGGTCGGCGATATGGCCGAGCTGGGTGCGGAAGCGGAAGAGTGTCACCGTCAGGTGGGCGAAGCCGCCCGTCTGGCCGGGGTCGACAAAGTGATCAGCGTCGGCGGTTTGAGCCGCGTGCTGAGCGAAGCCTCCGGCAACGGCGAACATTATCAGGACAAGACAGCAGTGATCGCGCGCGTGGCGGAATTACTGTCGGAACATGCGGTCATTACCGTGTTAATCAAAGGTTCACGTAGTGCCGCAATGGAGCAGGTAGTACGCGCGTTACAGGAGAAAGCACCATGTTAGTTTGGCTGGCCGAGCATTTGGTCAAGTATTACTCAGGCTTCAACGTCTTTTCTTATCTGACGTTCCGAGCCATTGTCAGCCTGCTGACCGCGCTGTTCCTGTCGCTGTGGATGGGCCCGCGGGTGATCAAGCGCCTGCAAGAAATGTCCTTCGGCCAGGTGGTGCGCAACGACGGCCCCGAGTCGCACTTCAGCAAGCGCGGCACGCCGACCATGGGCGGCATCATGATCCTGACCTCCATCACCATTTCGGTGCTGATGTGGGCTTACCCGTCCAACCCGTATGTCTGGTGCGTGCTGTTCGTGCTGGTGGGGTACGGCATCGTCGGCTTCGTCGACGACTACCGCAAGGTGGTGCGTAAGGACACCAAAGGGCTGATCGCCCGCTGGAAGTATTTCTGGCAGTCGGTGATTGCGCTGATTGTCGCATTCGCCATGTACGCCGTAGGAAAAGACACGCCAGCCACCGAGCTGGTTGTGCCGTTCTTTAAGGACGTGATGCCGCAGCTGGGCCTGCTGTATATCCTGCTGGCCTATTTCGTCATCGTCGGCACCAGCAACGCGGTCAACCTGACCGATGGCCTGGACGGCCTGGCGATCATGCCGACGGTATTCGTGGCGGCCGGCTTCGCGCTGGTGGCCTGGGCGACCGGTAACATGAACTTCGCCAACTACCTGCATATTCCGTATCTGCGTCATGCCGGTGAGCTGGTGATCGTGTGTACCGCCATCGTCGGCGCCGGCCTCGGGTTCCTGTGGTTCAACACTTACCCGGCCCAGGTATTTATGGGCGACGTCGGTTCGTTGGCGCTGGGCGGCGCGCTGGGCACCATCGCGGTGCTGCTGCGTCAGGAGTTCTTGTTGGTGATCATGGGCGGCGTATTCGTGGTAGAGACGCTGTCGGTGATCCTGCAGGTGGGATCGTTCAAGCTGCGCGGGCAACGCATTTTCCGCATGGCGCCGATTCACCACCACTATGAATTGAAAGGCTGGCCGGAGCCGCGCGTTATCGTGCGCTTCTGGATCATTTCGCTGATGCTGGTGCTGATTGGCCTGGCAACGCTGAAGGTGCGTTAATCATGGCAGACTATCAGGGTAGAAAAGTCGTCATCATCGGGTTGGGCCTCACCGGCCTGTCCTGTGTCGATTTCTTCATGGCGCGCGGCGTGACGCCGCGCGTGATGGATACCCGTATCGCGCCGCCAGGGTTGGACAAACTGCCTGAAAGCGTGGAGCGCCATCTGGGCGATCTGAATCAGGACTGGCTGCTGGCGGCGGATCTGATCGTCGCCAGTCCGGGCGTCGCGCTGGCGACCCCGGCATTGAGCGCCGCGGCGGACGCCGGTGTGGAAATCGTCGGTGACGTCGAACTGTTCTGCCGTGAAGCGCAGGCGCCGATCGTGGCGATCACCGGCTCCAACGGTAAAAGCACCGTCACCACCCTGGTGGGCGAGATGGCGAAAGCCGCCGGTTGGGCGGTGGGCGTGGGCGGCAATATCGGCCTGCCGGCGCTGAGCCTGCTGCGCCAGGAATGCCAGCTTTACGTGCTGGAGTTGTCCAGCTTCCAGCTGGAAACGACGTATAGCCTGCGGGCGGCGGCGGCGACCATCCTGAACGTGACCGAAGATCATATGGATCGCTATCCGTTCGGCCTGCAGCAGTATCGCGGCGCCAAGCTGCGCGTGTATGAAAACGCCGCGGTGTGCGTGGTGAACGCCGACGACGCGCTGACCATGCCGGTGCGCGGCGCCGACGCGCGCTGCGTCAGCTTCGGCGCCGACGTGGGCGACTATCACCTGAACCGTCAGCAGGGCGAAACCTGGCTGCGGGTGCGCGGTGAGAAAGTGCTGAATACGCGCGAGATGAAACTGACCGGCCGCCACAATTACACCAACGCCTTGGCGGCGCTGGCGTTGGCGGATGCGGTCAATATTCCGCGCGCGTCCAGCCTGAAGGCGCTGACCACCTTCACCGGCCTGGCGCACCGCTTCCAGCTGGCTTGGGAGAACAACGGCGTGCGTTGGATCAACGATTCCAAAGCCACCAACGTCGGCAGCACCGAAGCGGCGCTGAACGGCCTGCAGGTAGACGGCACGCTGCATCTGCTGCTGGGCGGCGACGGCAAGTCCGCCGATTTCTCGCCGCTGGCGCGCTATCTGCAGGGCGACAACGTGCGTCTGTACTGCTTTGGCCGCGATGGCGCCCAGCTGGCACAGCTGCGGCCGGAGGTGGCGACGCTGACCGAGACCATGGAGCAGGCGATGCGCACCATCGCCGGCCGCGTACAGCCCGGCGACATGGTATTGCTGTCGCCGGCCTGCGCCAGTCTCGATCAGTTCCGTAATTTTGAAGTGCGCGGCGATGAGTTCGCCCGCCTGGCGCAGGAGCTTGGCGGATGAAACTACGCTTGCCGAACTTCGGGCTGACAGAACGGATGAAAGACTGGGTGACCGGCGCGCGCGACAACGATGCGGTCAACATGGTGCTGTACGATCGCACCCTGCTGTGGCTGACCTTCGGGTTGGCGATCATCGGCTTCGTGATGGTGACCTCGGCGTCGATGCCGATCGGCCAACGCCTGGCAGACGATCCGTTCCTGTTCGCCAAACGTGACGCGCTGTACCTCGGCCTGGCGTTCGGTCTGTCGCTGGTGACGCTGCGTATCCCGATGGAAGTTTGGCAGCGTTACAGCAACGTGATGCTGCTGATGTCGATCGTGATGCTGCTGATCGTGCTGGTGGTGGGGAGCTCGGTAAACGGGGCCTCGCGCTGGATCGCGCTCGGCCCGCTGCGTATTCAGCCGGCGGAGCTGTCCAAGCTGTCGCTGTTCTGCTACCTGGCGAGCTATCTGGTGCGCAAGGTGGAAGAGGTGCGCAGCAACTTCTGGGGCTTCTGCAAGCCGATGGGCGTGATGGTGGTGCTGGCGGTGCTGCTGCTGGCGCAGCCGGACCTCGGTACCGTGGTGGTGCTGTTCATCACCACGCTGGCGATGCTGTTCCTGGCCGGCGCGAAAATGTGGCAATTCCTGGCGATCATCGGCTCCGGCGTGTTCGCCGTGGTGCTGCTGATCATCGCGGAACCGTACCGTATGCGCCGCGTGACCTCGTTCTGGAACCCGTGGGCCGACCCGTTCGGCAGCGGCTACCAGCTGACCCAGTCGCTGATGGCGTTTGGCCGCGGCGAGTTCTGGGGGCAGGGGCTCGGCAACTCGGTGCAGAAACTCGAGTATTTGCCGGAAGCGCACACCGACTTCATCTTCTCCATTTTGGGTGAAGAACTGGGCTATATCGGTGTGGTTTTAGCCCTGTTAATGGTATTCTTCGTCGCTTTTCGCGCGATGTCCATTGGGCGCCGCGCGCTGGAGATCGACCAACGCTTCTCCGGCTTCCTGGCCTGCGCGATCGGCGTATGGTTCAGCTTCCAGGCGCTGGTTAACGTCGGCGCCGCCGCGGGCATGCTGCCGACCAAAGGTCTGACGCTGCCGCTGATCAGTTACGGCGGTTCAAGTTTGCTGATTATGTCGACGGCCATCGTGCTGTTGCTGCGAATTGATTATGAAACGCGCCTGACCAAGGCTCAGGCGTTTGTGAAGAGGTAAGGGATGAGCGGGAAACCTAAGCGTTTAATGGTGATGGCAGGCGGTACCGGCGGGCACGTGTTCCCGGGGCTGGCGGTCGCGCATCATCTGATGGCGCAGGGCTGGCAGGTGCGCTGGCTCGGAACCGCAGACCGAATGGAAGCCGATCTGGTGCCGAAGCACGGGATCGAGATTGATTTTATCCGCATCTCCGGCCTGCGCGGCAAAGGCCTGAAGGCCCAGCTGACTGCGCCGCTGCGGATCTGGCAGGCGGTGCGCCAGGCGAAAGCCATCATGCGCAGCTATCAGCCGGATGTGGTGCTGGGGATGGGCGGTTACGTTTCCGGCCCCGGCGGCCTGGCGGCTTGGCAGTGCGGCATCCCGGTGGTGCTGCACGAGCAGAACGGCATCGCCGGCTTGACCAACCGCTGGCTGGCGCGCATCGCCGCCAAAGTGATGCAGGCCTTCCCCGGTGCGTTCCCGAACGCCGAGGTGGTGGGCAACCCGGTACGTACCGACGTGTTGGCGCTGCCGTTGCCGGCGGAGCGGTTGCAGGGGCGCGAAGGCCCGATCCGCGTGCTGGTGATTGGCGGAAGTCAGGGCGCGCGCGTGCTGAATCAGACAGTTCCTGAAGTCGCGGCGCGTTTGGGCGATAGAATTACGCTCTGGCATCAGGTTGGCAAGGGCGCGCTGGAAACGGTGCTGCGCGACTACGAAAGGGTAGGGCAGACGCAGCACAAGGTGACCGAGTTCATCGACGACATGGCCGCCGCCTACGCCTGGGCCGACGTGGTGGTCTGCCGCTCCGGCGCGTTGACCGTCAGCGAAATCGCGGCGGCGGGGCTGCCGGCGATCTTCGTGCCGTTCATGCATAAGGATCGTCAGCAGTACTGGAACGCGCGCCCGCTGGAAGAAGCCGGCGCGGCGAAGATTATCGAACAGCCGCAGTTCAACGCCGATGTGGTGGCCGAACTGCTGGCGAGCTGGGATCGCAAGACGCTGCTGGCCATGGCCGAGAAAGCGCGCGCGGTCGCCATTCCGGACGCCACCGAGCGCGTGGCGGCGGAGCTGGTGCGGCTCGCCAAGTAACGAGTGCAGGGGTTCGGTGCGCCGAACCTGAATAAAAGCAATGTGATGTAGGGCCGGGGTACCGGATCCGGATTAGAGAGAGTGATGAATACACAACAACTGGCGAAACTACGTACTATCGTGCCCGAGATGCGTCGCGTCCGGCACATTCACTTTGTCGGCATCGGTGGTGCCGGCATGGGTGGTATCGCCGAAGTGTTGGCAAACGAAGGGTATCAGATCAGCGGCTCCGACCTGGCGCCGAATCCGGTCACCCAACAGTTGAGCGCGCTCGGGGCGACGATTTACTTCAATCACCGTCCGGAAAACGTGCTGGATGCGAGCGTGGTGGTGGTGTCTACCGCCATCTCCGCCGACAACCCGGAGATCGTCGCCGCCCGTGAAGCGCGCATCCCGGTGATCCGCCGCGCAGAGATGCTGGCGGAGCTGATGCGTTTTCGCCACGGCATCGCTATCGCCGGCACGCACGGCAAAACCACCACCACGGCGATGGTTTCGAGCATTTACGCCGAAGCCCGCCTGGACCCGACTTTTGTCAATGGCGGGCTGGTGAAGGCGGCGGGCACCCATGCGCGACTGGGGTCCAGCCGTTATCTGATCGCGGAAGCGGATGAGAGCGATGCGTCGTTCCTGCATCTGCAGCCGATGGTGGCCGTGGTCACCAACATCGAAGCCGACCACATGGACACCTACCAGGGCGACTTTGAGAACCTGAAGCAGACGTTTATCAATTTCTTGCACAACCTGCCGTTCTACGGCCGCGCGGTGATGTGCATCGACGATCCGGTAGTGCGCGAGCTGTTGCCGCGCGTGGGTCGCCACATCACCACCTATGGCTTCAGTGAAGATGCCGATGTGCGCATCGAAGACTACCGGCAGATTGGGCCGCAGGGGCACTTTACCCTGAGCCGTCAGGACAAGCCGTTGCTGACGGTGACGCTGAACGCGCCGGGCCGCCACAATGCGTTGAACGCGGCGGCGGCGGTAGCGGTAGCGACCGAAGAAGGCATCGACGACGAAGATATCCTGCGCGCGCTGGCGGGCTTCCAGGGCACCGGGCGCCGCTTCGATTTCCTCGGCGAGTTCCCGCTGGAGCCGGTCAACGGCAAAGCGGGCAGCGCGATGCTGGTGGACGACTACGGCCACCATCCGACCGAAGTGGACGCCACGCTGAAAGCGGCGCGCGCCGGCTGGCCGGACAAGCGTCTGGTGATGATCTTCCAGCCGCACCGTTATACGCGCACCCGCGATCTGTACGACGATTTCGCCAACGTGCTGTCGCAGGTGGATGTGCTGCTGATGCTCGACGTGTACGCCGCCGGCGAAGCGCCGATCCCGGGCGCGGACAGCCGTTCGCTGTGCCGCACCATCCGCAGCCGCGGCAAGCTGGATCCGATCCTGGTTTCCGATGCCGATACCGTGCCGGAAACCCTGGCGCAGCTGCTGCAGGATGAAGACCTGGTGCTGGTGCAAGGCGCCGGCAACGTGGGCAAAATCGCCCGTAAACTGGCCGAGCTGAAGCTGCAGCCGCCGAAGAAAGAGGAGGAGCACCATGGCTGATAAAGTTGCAGTTCTGCTGGGCGGCACCTCCGCTGAACGTGACGTTTCCCTGCAATCCGGCGCCGCGGTGCTGGCCGGGTTGCGCGAAGCCGGTATCGATGCGCACGGCGTCGATACCCGCGATTTCCCGGTGACCCAGCTGAAAGAGCAGGGGTTCACCAAAGTGTTTATCGCGCTGCATGGCCGCGGCGGCGAGGACGGCACCCTGCAGGGGCTGCTGGAGTTCCTCGAGCTGCCTTATACCGGCAGCGGCGTGATGGCCTCGGCGCTGACCATGGACAAATGGCGCACCAAGATGGTGTGGCAGTCGATGGGCTTGCCGGTGGCGCCTTACGTGGCGCTGAATCGCCAGCTGTATCTCGGCGCTGAAAAAGCGGCGCTGCTGGCGCGCGTGGCGGATCTCGGCCTGCCGCTGATCGTCAAGCCGAGCCGAGAAGGCTCCAGCGTCGGCATGAGCAAGGTCACCGAGAGCGCCGCGTTGGAAGCCGCGCTGGAAGAGGCCTTCCGTCATGACGACGATGTGCTGGTGGAGAAGTGGCTGAGCGGCCCGGAATACACCGTAGCGATGCTGGGCGACCAGGTGCTGCCGTCGATCCGCATCCAGCCGGCCGGCGTGTTTTACGACTACCAGGCCAAGTACATTTCGGACGACACGCAGTACTTCTGCCCGAGCGGTTTGAGCGCCGAGCAGGAAGCCGAGATGGCGGCGTTGGCGCTGCGCGCCTACCGCGGTCTGGACTGCAGCGGCTGGGGCCGCGTCGACGTGATGCAAGACAGCGATGGCAGCTTCTATCTGCTTGAGGTGAACACCTCTCCGGGCATGACCAGTCATAGCCTGGTGCCGATGGCGGCGCGCCAGTTTGGATTAAGCTTCTCGCAGTTGGTGGCGAGAATTTTGGAGTTGGCCGACTGATATGTCGCAAGCTGCCCTGAATGCGCGCGATCGCGAGGTCGATAACGGCCCGCGCCGCAGCAATGGAACCCAGTTGGCGGGAATGATTTTCCTGCTGATGGTGTTGGGAACGGTCGTGTGGAGCGGTTGGGCGGTGCTTGGCTGGATGAAAGACGCCAGTCGCCTGCCGCTCTCAAGGCTGGTGGTGACCGGCGAACGCCACTACACCACCAACGATGATATTCGTCAGGCGATCCTGGCGCTGGGCGCGCCCGGCACCTTTATGACGCAGGATGTGGACGTCATCCAGCAGCAGATCGAACGTCTGCCGTGGATCAAGCAGGCCAGCGTGCGCAAACAATGGCCGGATGAGCTGAAGATCCATCTGGTGGAGTACGTCCCGGTGGCGCGCTGGAACGATTTGCACATGGTGGACGCCGAAGGTAAAGCGTTCAGCGTGCCGGCGGAGCGGGCGGGCAAGCAGAAGCTGCCGCTGCTCTACGGGCCGGAAGGGAGCGAGCAGGATGTGCTGGAAGGCTATCGGGCGATGAGCGCTTCGTTGGCGGCCAGCAAATATACGCTGAAAATGGCGGCGATGACCGCGCGCCATTCCTGGCAGCTGGCGCTGGACAACGATGTCCGGCTTGAGCTGGGGCGCGATGACCGCAATGGGCGTTTGCAGCGGTTTATCGAGCTTTACCCGGTATTGCAGCAGCAGGGCCAGGCGGAGAGCAAGCGTGTCAGCTATGTCGATCTGCGCTACGAGTCCGGCGCTTCGGTAGGGTGGGCTCCGGTGTTGGTCGATCCGCAGGCGCTTGGCGGTCAGCAAAACAGTAATCAGCAACAGAATCAGGCACAGGCAAAACAACAATGATCAAGTCGACGGACAGAAAACTGGTAGTTGGACTGGAGATCGGTACTGCAAAAGTCTCCGCATTGGTAGGGGAAGTTCTGCCCGATGGCATGGTCAACATTATCGGGGTGGGCAGCTGCCCGTCTCGCGGCATGGATAAGGGTGGCGTAAACGACCTGGAGTCGGTGGTGAAGTGCGTACAGCGCGCCATCGATCAGGCCGAGCTGATGGCGGACTGCCAGATCTCCTCGGTGTATCTGGCGCTGTCGGGCAAACACATCAGCTGCCAGAACGAAATCGGCATGGTGCCGATCTCGGAAGAGGAAGTGACGCAGGACGACGTGGAGAACGTGGTGCACACCGCCAAATCGGTGCGCGTGCGCGACGAACACCGCATTCTGCACGTGATTCCTCAGGAATACGCCATCGATTATCAGGAAGGCATCAAAAACCCGGTTGGGCTGTCCGGCGTGCGCATGCAGGCCAAGGTGCATCTGATTACCTGCCATAACGATATGGCGAAGAACATCGTCAAGGCCGTGGAGCGTTGCGGCCTGAAAGTTGACCAACTTATTTTCGCCGGTCTGGCCGCGAGCTACGCGGTGCTGACCGAAGATGAACGCGAACTCGGCGTTTGCGTGGTGGATATCGGCGGCGGCACCATGGATATGGCGGTGTACACCGGCGGTGCGCTGCGCCACACCAAAGTGATTCCTTATGCCGGGAACGTGGTCACCAGCGATATCGCTTACGCCTTCGGCACGCCGCCGACCGACGCGGAAGCGATTAAAGTTCGACACGGCTGTGCGCTTGGGTCGATTGTTAGCAAGGATGAGAATGTAGAGGTGCCTAGCGTCGGGGGACGTCCTCCGCGCAGTCTGCAAAGACAGACGCTGGCTGAAGTCATTGAGCCACGCTACACCGAACTGTTGAATCTGGTTAACGATGAAATTTTGCAATTGCAGGAGCAACTGCGTCAGCAAGGGGTGAAGCATCATCTGGCGGCAGGTATCGTGCTGACCGGTGGCGCCGCCCAGATTGATGGCCTGGCAGCCTGTGCGCAACGGGTGTTCCACACTCAGGTACGCATCGGCCAACCCTTGAACATCACGGGTCTGACGGATTATGCGCAGGAGCCTTACTACTCGACGGCGGTAGGTCTGCTGCACTATGGAAAAGAGTCTCACCTGAGCGGTGAGACGGAAGTAGAAAAACGCGCCTCGGTGGGCAATTGGTTTAAACGCATCAATAGCTGGCTGAGAAAAGAGTTTTAATGTTTCAACAAAGAGATCATGCTGAGTAATCTTTTTATGATCTCGCAGCGACAGGCACAAAACGGAGAGAAACTATGTTTGAACCAATGGAACTAACCAATGACGCGGTGATTAAAGTCATCGGCGTCGGCGGCGGCGGTGGCAACGCCGTTGAACACATGGTGCGCGAGCGCATCGAAGGTGTTGAATTCTTCGCTGTGAACACGGACGCCCAGGCGCTCCGCAAAACGGCGGTTGGCCAAACCATCCAGATCGGTAGCGGTATTACCAAAGGTCTGGGTGCGGGCGCGAACCCGGAAGTGGGTCGCAATTCAGCGGAAGAAGACCGCGAAGCCCTGCGCGCAGCGCTGGACGGCGCAGACATGGTCTTCATCGCGGCCGGCATGGGTGGCGGTACCGGTACCGGTGCGGCGCCAGTGGTGGCTGAAGTGGCTAAAGATTTGGGTATTCTGACCGTGGCCGTGGTGACCAAGCCTTTCAACTTCGAAGGCAAGAAGCGCATGGCATTCGCGGAGCAGGGTATCGCTGAGCTGTCCAAACACGTGGACTCGCTGATCACCATCCCGAACGACAAATTGCTGAAAGTTCTGGGGCGCGGCATCTCTCTGCTGGACGCCTTCGGCGCGGCCAACGACGTGCTGAAAGGCGCGGTGCAGGGTATCGCCGAGCTGATCACCCGTCCGGGCCTGATGAACGTCGACTTCGCCGACGTGCGCACCGTGATGTCCGAAATGGGCTACGCGATGATGGGTTCCGGCGTGGCTTGCGGTGAAGACCGTGCCGAAGAAGCGGCCGAAATGGCGATCTCCAGCCCACTGCTGGAAGACATCGACCTGTCCGGCGCGCGCGGCGTGCTGGTCAACATTACCGCCGGCTTCGACCTGCGTCTGGATGAGTTCGAAACCGTGGGTAACACCATCCGTGCGTTCGCTTCCGACAACGCGACCGTGGTTATCGGTACCTCGCTGGATCCGGAAATGAACGACGAACTGCGCGTTACCGTGGTTGCAACCGGTATCGGTATGGACAAACGTCCTGAAATCACCCTGGTGACCAATAAACAGGCCAGCCAGCCGGTGATGGATCACCGTTATCAGCAGCACGGCATGTCGCCTCTGCCGCAGGAAGTGAAACCTGCCGCCAAGGTGGTCAACGACCAAGCTGCGCAACCGAATAAAGAGCCCGACTATCTTGATATTCCAGCCTTCCTGCGTAAACAGGCAGACTAAGAATATCCTGAGAATTTGGAATCTCCGCTCTTTGTGCTAAACTGTCCCGCCGGCCATGCTGTATGCTTGGCTGGTAGGATGGATAACATTGCGAGATAAAACGATGATCAAACAAAGGACATTAAAACGTATTGTTCAGGCGACTGGCGTCGGTTTGCATACCGGCAAGAAAGTCACGCTGACAATGCGCCCAGCGCCGGCTAATACCGGGGTCATCTATCGTCGCACTGACTTGAATCCACCGGTTGATTTTCCGGCTGATGCAAAATCCGTGCGTGATACCATGCTCTGTACTTGCCTGGTGAATGAGCATGACGTGCGTATTTCGACCGTTGAGCACCTCAACGCCGCGCTGGCTGGGTTGGGCATCGACAACATCGTCATCGAAGTCGACGCCGCTGAAATCCCAATCATGGACGGCAGCGCCAGTCCGTTCGTGTTCTTGCTGCTGGATGCCGGCATCGAAGAGCTGAACTCGGCGAAGAAATTCCTGCGTCTGAAAGAGACCGTGCGTGTTGAAGATGGCGACAAATGGGCCGAGCTGTCCCCGCATAACGGGTTCCGCCTGGACTTCACCATCGACTTCAACCACCCGGCTATCGACGCCAGCTCTCAGCGCTATCGTCTTGATTTCTCGGCTGAGTCGTTCGTGCGTCAAATCAGCCGCGCGCGCACCTTCGGGTTCATGCGCGACATCGAATACCTGCAGTCCCGCGGCCTGGCCCTGGGCGGCAGCTTCGACTGCGCCATCGTGGTGGATGACTACCGCGTGCTGAACGAAGACGGCCTGCGTTTCGAAGACGAATTCGTACGTCACAAAATGCTGGACGCCATCGGCGACCTGTTCATGTGCGGCCACAACATCATTGGCGCGTTTACCGCGTACAAGTCTGGCCATGCCTTGAACAACAAACTGCTGCAGGCCGTGCTGGCCAAGCAGGAAGCGTGGGAATACGTGACCTTCCAGGACGAAGCCGAAATGCCGTTGGCATTCAAGGCACCGTCCACCGTATTGGCGTAAGGTCTGAATTCCTCGTCCGCTGCGAATAACGGCAGGCGCATCCTCTGAGAGCCTGAGCATTCAGGCTCGTGATGCGGTCTGATGTTTTGCAGTTGTGTCGCTGATTACTTATCACGACTGGTTGTGTTGGTACCCTCTCCGGCCAATGCAGCCAGCCGTTCCAATATCTTGCGCAGTTTTTCCGGGCTACGGCTCGCCAATCCTCTCAGTTCTTCCGCACTTTCCAGACTCAAATGCCGCATCGGCACCGGTTTTTCCGGCGCTTTCTCTGCGTTTTGCACCTGGTGGCTGCCTTTCGCCATCAAGGCCGGATTAATCCTGATGTCGATCGACGACAATGATGGTAGAATTTGCGCTCGTAGTGCAGACAGTAAAGCGGGTTGTTCGTAGCGCAAGCGCATCATCCAACTGGCATTTGCCGTTTCGAGCACTAAAATACCCTGTCGGAAATTCGCGACGCGGCACCAGGGATGCAGGGGAGCGGGCAACAGGCCCTTCACTGCACGGTTAAGCTTGAGCAGCGCCACCGCGCGTTGCTGGACGTTATGCAGCGGCCCTTTGCTGCCGGCAGACGCGTCGTCGAACAGGACATCTAATAATTGTGGACGGCTATCGCGCATAATGGGCTCCGGCGGATTATAAACTCGTGATCGGTATTCTAAATCGTTGGCGACAATTTGGCAGACGTTATTTCTGGCCCCATCTCCTGTTAGGGATGGTTGCGGCCACGCTTGGCGCGTCTTCCAGTTTGTCCGGCGCCCCCGATCAGGCCGCACTGCCGAATACATCGTCCAGCCTTAACCGGCAAAATGCGGCCAATGGCACCTTCAACAGCCTGGCCCTGCTGCAGGACGCGCACCGCCGTCCTACCTTCAGCGTAGATTATTGGCAGCAACATGCGCTGCGCACCGTCATACGTCACCTTTCTTTCGCGCTGGCGCCGCAGGCGGTTTATGCGCGGGTGCAGGAGAGCGAAGCCGAAGCGGAACCCCCTTTGCAGGTGGCGCAACTGGCGCTGCTGTCCACCCTCAACGCGCTGCTGACGCACGAGCCGAAGCCGCCGACCATCATTCGCCACACCCACCTTGAGGTGCTGCCAACGCTGGCACGGCACCAGACCGGCCTGTGGGTGGCGCAGGTACAGGGCATTCGCGCCGGGCCTGCCGCGCTCGTCTGACTCCGCCCTTCGGGCACAAAAACCATAAATAATAGCAAGTTGACTGCCGTGTCAGGCCGTCATGACAGAGATATCAAACATCATGTTAGTAAAATTATTAACCAAAGTTTTTGGCAGCCGTAACGATCGTACCCTGCGCCGCATGCGCAAAGTGGTTGAGCAGATCAACCGCATGGAACCGGACATGGAAAAACTGTCCGATGATGAGCTGAAAGCGAAAACCAACGAATTCCGCGCGCGCCTGGAGAAGGGCGAATCGCTGGAAAGCCTGATCCCGGAAGCCTTCGCCGTAGTGCGTGAGGCGAGCAAACGCGTGTTCGGCATGCGTCACTTCGACGTGCAGCTGCTGGGCGGCATGGTGCTGAACGATCGCTGCATCGCCGAGATGCGCACCGGTGAAGGTAAAACCCTGACCGCCACGCTGCCGGCTTACCTGAACGCCCTGAGCGGCCGCGGCGTGCACGTCGTGACCGTCAACGACTATCTGGCGCAGCGTGACGCCGAAAACAACCGTCCGCTGTTCGAGTTCCTCGGCCTGAGCATCGGTATCAACCTGCCGGGCATGCCGGCGCCGGCCAAGCGTGAAGCTTACGCCGCCGACATCACCTACGGCACCAACAACGAATACGGCTTCGACTACCTGCGCGACAACATGGCGTTCAGCCCGGAAGAGCGCGTGCAGCGCAAACTGCACTATGCGCTGGTGGATGAGGTGGACTCCATCCTGATCGATGAAGCGCGTACGCCGCTGATCATCTCCGGCCCGGCCGAAGACAGCTCCGAGATGTACATCAAGGTCAACAAGCTGATCCCTAAACTGATCCGCCAGGAAAAAGAAGACTCCGACACCTTCAAGGGTGAAGGGCACTTCTCGGTGGATGAGAAGGCGCGCCAGGTTCACCTGACCGAACGCGGCCTGATCCTGATCGAAGAGATGCTGGTGGAAGCCGGCATCATGGATGAGGGCGAGTCGCTGTACTCGCCGACCAACATCATGCTGATGCACCACGTTACCGCCGCGCTGCGCGCCCACGTGCTGTTCACCCGCGACGTTGACTACATCGTGAAAGATGGCGAAGTGATCATCGTCGACGAACACACCGGCCGTACCATGCAGGGGCGCCGCTGGTCCGACGGCCTGCACCAGGCGGTGGAAGCCAAAGAAGGCGTGGAGATCCAGAACGAGAACCAGACGCTGGCTTCGATCACCTTCCAGAACTACTTCCGTCTGTACGAGAAGCTGGCGGGGATGACCGGTACCGCCGATACCGAAGCCTTCGAATTCAGCTCGATCTACAAGCTGGACACCATCGTGGTGCCAACCAACCGTCCGATGATCCGTAAGGACATGCCGGATCTGGTGTACATGACCGAGAAAGAGAAGATCGGCGCCATCATCGAAGACATCCGCGAGCGTACCGCCAAAGGCCAGCCGGTGTTGGTGGGTACCATCTCGATCGAGAAATCCGAAGTGGTTTCCCGCGAACTGACCAAAGCGGGCATCGACCACAAGGTGCTGAACGCCAAGTTCCACGCCATGGAAGCGGATATCGTCGCCCAGGCCGGCCAGAGCGGCGCGGTGACCATCGCCACCAACATGGCGGGCCGTGGTACCGATATCGTGCTGGGCGGCAGCTGGCAGGCCGAAGTGGCGCTGCTGGAAGCGCCGACCGAAGAGCAGATTGAAGCCATCAAAGCCGCCTGGAAAGAACGCCACGACGCGGTGCTGGCGGCGGGCGGCCTGCATATCATCGGCACCGAGCGCCATGAATCGCGCCGTATCGATAACCAGCTGCGCGGTCGTTCCGGTCGTCAGGGCGATGCCGGTTCATCCCGCTTCTACCTGTCGATGGAAGATGCCCTGATGCGTATCTTCGCTTCGGATCGCGTGTCCGGCATGATGCGTAAACTGGGTATGAAAGAAGGCGAAGCGATTGAGCACCCGTGGGTGACCAAGGCGATCGCCAACGCCCAGCGCAAGGTAGAGAGCCGCAACTTCGACATCCGTAAGCAGCTGCTGGAATACGACGACGTCGCCAACGATCAGCGCCGCGCCATCTACAGCCAGCGTAACGAATTGCTGGACGTGTCCGACGTGAGCGAAACCATCGCCAGCATCCGCGAGGACGTGTTCAAGAGCACCATCGACAACTACATCACGCCGCAGTCGCTGGAAGAAGAGTGGGACATTCAGGGGTTGGAAGAGCGCCTGAAGAACGACTTCGATCTGGAGATGCCGATCGCACAATGGCTGGACAAAGAGCCGGAGCTGCACGAAGAGACGCTGCGCGAACGCATTCTGGAGAACGCCAAAGAGCAGTACCAGCGTAAGGAAGACGTGGTCGGCAGCGAAATGATGCGCAACTTCGAGAAGGGCGTGATGCTGCAGACGCTGGATTCCCTGTGGAAAGAACACCTGGCGGCGATGGACTACCTGCGTCAGGGTATCCACCTGCGCGGCTATGCGCAGAAGGATCCAAAGCAGGAGTACAAGCGCGAATCCTTCAACATGTTCGCCACCATGCTGGAATCGCTGAAATATGAAGTGATCAGCGTGCTGAGCAAGGTTCAGGTGCGGATGCCGGAAGAGGTGGAAGCGCTGGAACAGCAGCGCCGTGAAGAGGCCGAGCGCCTGGCGCAGCACCAACAGTTGAGCCACCACGACGAGAACGCGCTGGTGACCGAAGATCCGAACGCGCCGGCGACCGCCGAGCGTAAAGTGGGCCGCAACGATCCATGCCCATGCGGCTCCGGCAAGAAATACAAGCAGTGCCACGGCCGCCTGCAGTAATGCCGGCCGCGGTTAACCGATAACACCAGGGGTTCAGCTTGCTGAGCCCCTGTTTTTTGACACCCATCAGGAGGGTGAGATGAAACATTTGAATATCGCCGTGGGCATCATCCGCAATGCGCAACGGGAGATCTTTATTACCCGCCGCGCCGCCGACGCGCACATGGCCGGGTTCTGGGAGTTTCCCGGCGGCAAGATCGAACAGGGTGAAACGCCGGAACAGGCGCTGAGCCGCGAGCTGCGGGAAGAGACCGGTATCGAAGCCGAACGTGCCGAGCTGCTGGAGGTGGTGGAGCATCGCTTCAGCGATCGCATCGTGACGCTGAATTTTTATCTGGTGGAGGCCTGGGCAGGCGAGCCGTTCGGCCGCGAGGGGCAACCGATGCGCTGGGTAAAACAGGCGGATCTGCGTGAAGACGAATTCCCGGAAGCCAACGTCGGCATCATCCGACTGCTGGTGGCGCAGGCGAACGCCGCGCAATGACAAGCGTGGCCTGACGCCCGCCAGGCCAACCGTGGGCGATCAGCGATCGTCCATTTCACTCCAGTCTTCGCTTTCCGACAGATCGCTGTTGCTCGGAATGCGCTTCTCTTCATCGGCCCACTCGCCGAGATCGATCAGCTGGCAGCGCTTGCTGCAAAACGGCCGGAACGGGCTGACTTCACCCCAAACCACGCCGGTGCCACAGGTTGGGCATTTTACTACGGTCGTCATAACGGTTCCTTACGCCTTCTGTCAGTGCTGAGAAGGCTTTCTTTCACAAGTTCAACAACAGGCCAGTTCGAACGTCAGGCGTTCAGGCACCACGCCATTTTCGCTGTCCAGCGGCAGGAAACGAATGGCATAACGCGTCTTGTGGCCGGAAATCTGCGGATAAAGCTGTGGCGCCAGATGGAGGCGCAGGCGCAGCAGATCCGCCCCTTCGGCGTTGTCCTGGAAAAAGCCGTTCAGGCTGATTTGATTGCGGAACGGCCCGGACTGGCGGATCAGATCCAGCACCATGGTCAGCGCCTGGTTCAGCGGATCCAGCGACTGCAGCCAGGTGGCGACGTCGGCATCGCGATCCTGCTGCGGCGCGTGCATCCACATGTGCAGGGTCGGCAGATCGAAGCTGCAGCAGCCGCCGGGAATGTTCAGCCGCTGGCGCACCAGGCCGATCAGCCGGTCTTCGCGCAGCGCCTGGCCGAGGCGCGGCGCCGCCATCAGCGCCGATGAGCGCGACTTCAACTGGCCGCGCAGCTGATCGATCAGCGCCATGTCCACGCCCGGCACATCGGCCCAGGCCAACAGTTTCTGCTGCTGGCGCTCCAGTTCTTTGAGCAGTTCGGTGCGCACTTCGCCGCGCTCCAGCACGTCCAGCAAGTCGGAGACGGTGCGAAAGAAGGTGAGAGCGATGGCGGTTTCGCTCAGGGCGCGTTGGCCGTGCAGCTGTTGCAGCAGAAATTCGATGCGCAGCCAGGTGCGCATTTTTTCGTTCAGCGGGTGTTCAAAGAGAACGGTTGGGGAAACATCACTCATGCAGTTTAATCCTGTTGGGGCGCTGTTGCCGCCAGTTCAAGGTAGCGACGATGCAGTGCGGCGACCTGTGGCTCTATCCCCTGAGCGGCGCCGCTGTTGTCAATAATGTCATCCGCCACGGCGAGGCGCTGCCGGCGTGTGGCCTGGGCGGCGAGAATGCTTTGCGCCTGCTCACGGCTGACGCCGTCGCGCGCGATGGTGCGAGCCAGCTGAGTTTCGGCGTCGACGTCGATCACCAGCACCCGATCGGCGCGATCCTGCAGGCCGTTTTCCACCAGCAGCGGCACCACCCACAGCGCGTACGGGCTGGCGGCCTGCGCCAGTTGGCGCTGGGTTTCACGGTGTATCAGCGGATGCAGCAGCTGGTTCAGCCAGGTTTTGTCATCGGGATGGCTGAAGATGCGCTGACGCAGCGCAGCACGGTTCAACGCGCCGTCCGGCAGCAACATTTCATTACCAAATCGTTCGGCGATCGCGGCCAAGGCAGGGGTGCCTGGCTCGACGACCTGACGGGCGATCACGTCGGCATCGACAAGGGTTGCGCCGTGGCGCGCAAAGGCGTTCGCGACGGTCGTCTTGCCGCTGCCTATGCCCCCGGTCAACGCAACAATGTAGGCCATGGTGTTAGGTGCATCCGATGTTCATAAAAAAATAATAGTCGAATCATAAAGCGATCGCGCAGAAGTGCAAGTCGGCAGGCGGCGCTTGCGCGTCGGCACCGTTCGGGCGGCGAGAAAAAGCGCAGCGGCACGGCAAAAATGAGCGGGCAATCACACTGCGATTATGCAGGTAAATTTGTCGGATTGTAGCGTAAATAAAGGCGAATTCGCAGTCTTGTTCGGCGATTATTAGCGCGTATTATAACGTCACTGGAACTGGCATTAATCTCGCCGCCGTCTTTTTGCGCCACTGGAAAGCCGTCGGGCAGAGATTCGAACATCCTCCTTGCGATCCGTCGCCATTAACCAGGAAATCATAAGTCATGCGTATTGAAGAAGATTTGAAGTTGGGCTTTAAAGACGTGTTGATCCGCCCTAAGCGCTCCACGCTGAAAAGCCGTTCCGAGGTTGAACTGGAACGTCAGTTTACCTTCAAGCATTCAGGTTGCAGCTGGTCCGGCGTGCCGATTATCGCCGCCAACATGGACACAGTGGGCACCTTCCGCATGGCCGAGGCCCTGGCTTCTTTCGACGTTCTCACCGCCGTACACAAACATTACAGCGTCGAGCAATGGGCTGACTTCGTGCAGCGCATGCCGGAATCGGTGCTGCGCCACGTGATGGTGTCCACCGGCACCTCCGAAGCCGACTTCGCCAAAATGCAGCAGATCCTGGCCCTGTCCCCGGCGCTGAAATTCATCTGCATCGACGTGGCCAACGGCTACTCTGAACACTTCGTCGCCTTCCTGCAGAAAGCGCGCGAAGCCTGCCCGAATCACGTGATCTGCGCCGGCAACGTAGTGACCGGCGAGATGGTGGAAGAGCTTATCCTCTCCGGCGCCGACATCGTTAAGGTTGGCATCGGCCCGGGCTCAGTCTGTACTACCCGCGTGAAGACCGGCGTGGGCTACCCGCAGCTGTCGGCGGTGATTGAATGCGCCGATGCTGCCCACGGGCTGGGCGGCCAAATCGTCAGCGACGGCGGCTGCTCGGTGCCGGGCGACGTCGCTAAAGCCTTCGGCGGCGGCGCTGACTTCGTGATGCTGGGCGGCATGCTGGCCGGCCACGACGAGTGTGAAGGCACCGTGGTGGAAGAGAACGGCGAAAAGTTCATGCTGTTCTACGGCATGAGCTCCGAATCGGCGATGAAGCGCCACGTCGGCGGCGTGGCGGAGTATCGCGCGGCCGAAGGTAAAACCGTCAAACTGCCGCTGCGCGGCGAGGTGGAGTTTACCGTGCGCGATATCCTTGGCGGCCTGCGCTCTGCTTGCACCTACGTTGGCGCCGAGCGCCTGAAAGAGCTGACCAAGCGCACCACCTTTATCCGCGTGGCGGAGCAGGAAAACCGCGTCTTCGGCAGCAAATAAGCCGCACCTTGCATTCGGGCGCAGCGCACCGCGGCGCCCGCTATCCTCTTTTTTATCCCAGCACGCTGCCCAGTTGAAAAATAGGCAGGTACATGGCGATCACCAAAGCACCGACGATCCCGCCCACCACCAGCATCAGCAGCGGCTCCAGCGTTTGCGCCAGCGTATCGGCCAGCTCGTGCGTCTGCCGTTCGTACCACTGCGCCAATTTATCCAGCAAGACGTCCAGCGAGCCCGATTCTTCGCCCACCCGCACCAGCTGCCGGCACAGCGGCGGAAACAGCGGTTGCAGGGCGAGGGCGTGATGAAACGCCTCGCCTTCGGCGAGCTGCCGCTGCACCTGCTCCAGCGCCTGCCGGTACAGCAGATGGTCGGCCGCCAGCGCCGCCGCGTTCAAGCCTTCTACCAGCGTCAGCCCCGCGCGTTGGGTCATGGTCAGAATGCGAAACGTTTGGCTCAGCGCGCCGCCGCTCACCAGCCGGGCGATCAGCGGCAGGCGCAGCAAGGCGGCCTGCTCACGTCGGCGCCACGGCGGGCGCGGATGCAGCCAGCGGCAATAGCCGAACAGCAATGCGCCGAGCAGCAGCGCCAAATAGGGGCCAACGGCGATCAGCAGCGCGGACAACCCCAATAACCCTTGGGTAAACCAGGGCAGCGGCGCATCGAACGACTGATAAACCTTGGCGAATTCCGGCAGCACCATCACCAGCATCAGCACGCTGACCAGCAGCGCCACCGCACAGATGAAGAGGGGATAGCGCAGCGCTTTGGTCACTTTGCGGCGCAGCAGCAGCTGGGCTTCCTGCTGTTGCGCCAGCTGCAGGCAGCAGCGATCGAGATTGCCGGTTAGCTCGCCGATGGCGATCAGTTGGCGATAGATAAGTGGAAAAACGCCTGGCTGCGCGGTAAGGGTTTCGGAGAGCGGCTGCCCTTCGCGCACCTGTTCTGCCAACTGGCGCAACAGGCAACGCCAGGCCGCCGAAGGGTGCTCTGCCGCCAGAAGCTGCAGCGTATTGACCAGCGGCAACCCGGCCTGCAGCAGGGTGGCGAGTTGGCGGGTGAAGTGGATCAAAGGTTCTCCGCGCCACTGGCCGGGCGTGACGCGTTTGCCGTGCCCGATCCGCCAGGGTTGCATACCTTGCTCAATCAGTAACCGGCTCACCTGCCGTTTTTCATCGCTCATCAGTTCGCCGCGGCGCAGGGCGCCCTGGGCGTCGAAAGCCTGCCAAAGAAACAGCCGGCGCGCTTTCATGGCGCGGTTACGCCGAGCTGGACGACGTCGATCACGCGGTACAGCTCTTCCAGCGAGGTCGCGCCTTCGCTGGCCAGCGCCAGGCCCGCCTGCAGCAGCGAAAGCTGCCCCTGCTCGCGGGCGACATCCGCCAGCCGGCTGGGCGCGGCGTTCGCCAGCAACGCCGCCTGTATTTCCGGCGTAATGGCCAACAGCTCATACACGCCGATGCGCCCATAGTAGCCGCCGAAGCAATGCTCGCAGCCATCGGCGCGCCAGGCGGTCAGCGGCTCCGGCCAGACCGAGGCAGGAAAATGCGTGGGTTGGCTGTGCGGGTAGCGGCAGTGGCGACACAGCCTGCGCACCAGCCGCTGCGCGATGACCAGCTTCAGGCAGCCGGCGAGCAGGTAGCCGGGGATACCCATGTGCATCAGGCGCGTCAGGGTTTCGCCGGTGGAGTTGGTATGCAGCGTCGACAGCACCAGGTGGCCGGTTTGCGCGGCCTTGACCGCGATCTCGGCGGTTTCCGCATCGCGGATCTCGCCGATCATGATGACATCCGGATCCTGGCGCAGCAGGGCGCGCAGCACCCGGGCGAAGCTCAGCTCGGTTTTGGCGTTGATCTGGGTTTGATTGACGCCGAACAGCGGTATCTCGACAGGATCTTCGACGCTGCACAGGTTGCTTTGCGCATCGTTCAACTGGCGCAGGCCGCTGTACAGCGTTACCGTCTTGCCGCTGCCGGTCGGGCCGGTCACCAGGATCAAACCTTGCGGGCAGGCCAGCGCCGCCGCGTAGCGCGCCAAATCCGCTCGGCTCATGCCCAGTTGATCCAGCGGCAGCTCCTGCTGTTCGCCCTGCTGAACGCGCAGCACCACCTTTTCGCCGTGTAGCGTCGGCAGAGTGGCGATACGCATGGCATAGCGCGCGCCGTCCAACGTCAGGCTGAGCTGCCCGTCCTGAGGCTGACGGCGCTCGGCGATATCCAGCTGGCCGAGGATCTTCAGCCGGGCGATGAGGCGTGCGGTCAGCTGGGGTGACGGCGAGGCGAGGGTTTGCAGCACGCCGTCGATGCGCAGGCGAATGCGAAAATGCTGCCGAAAGGGCTCGAAGTGGACGTCCGAGGCGCGACGCTGAATGGCCAGGCGCAGCGTCTGGTTGATGAACTGCACCACCGGCGCGTCGCCGTCGTCGGGGTAGGCGATGTCGGCGCTGTCTTCTTCGGCCGCCAGCGGCGCCGGTAGCGGTTCCTGGCGTTGGTTCAGCGCCTGCTCCAGCCTGGCCGCCGGCCATTGCTCCAGATGGATGCGCTTGCCGGTGGCGAAACGCAGCGCCGCCAGCAGCCCTTGCGGCGCCTCTTCGTTGAGGGCGATCGTCAGGGTGGTCGGATCTTCGTTCAGCGCCAGCGCCTGATAGCGCCGGCACAGGGCGTGAACTTCTTCGCTGATTTGCGCGTTCATCGCCGTTACTCCGCCGCGTTGTCGAAGCGGAAGACTTCCTGGCACACTTCAACCAGCGTTGCGTTTTCGCTGCTGCACAGCCGGCTCCAGCGGGTCAGCCCATCGGCGTTCGCTTTGGGGGTTAATGCCACCGCCAGCCCCTGCAGCGTTTGGGTGCCGGTCAGCGTGATCACGCCTTTGACGACTTTCACCCCGCTGGCGTAACGCGACGTGCCGCCGGTGGGAATGCCTTTGCTGCCGGCTTCACAGCCGGTGGGGGCGCCTTCGTCCAGCACGCACAGCTCGACCGCCAGTTTGTACGGCGACATGGTTTGCAGCATGTCGGTCATCGCCGCTTTCTGGATGTAGCGCTGGTAGGCGGGAATGCCGATGGCGCTGAGGATGGCGATGATGGCGATCACCACCATCAGTTCTATCAGGGTAAAGCCGCGTTGCGTTTCCATGCGTTGTCTCCTCCATAAGGGTGTGGAAGGCAACGGTAGCGGTTTGCGCGGGGGCACGGCGAGGGGCTTTTGCGCGTTTCTCGGCGCGCTTCCATCAGTAATGACGTTGTTTGCAGCGGTGAATAAAAGGGTGCGAGGGGCTTCGCAATTTTACGGTAACGCCCCCGGCAGCGGCCGGGGGCGAGGGGATCATTTGAAGCGCATCGACAGATCGAGCGCGGTCACATGCTTGGTCAGCGCGCCGACCGAAATGTAATCCACGCCGGTCTCGGCGAAGGTGCGCAGCGTCTCACTGGTGACGTTGCCGGATACTTCCAGCTGGGCGCGGCCCTGGGTTTGGGCGACCGCCTGGCGCATCATCTCGACGCTGAAGTTGTCCAGCATGATGATGTCGGCGCCGGCGTCCAGCGCCTGCTGCAGTTCATCGAGCGATTCGACTTCCACTTCCACCGGCACGTCGGCGTGCAGCCAGAAGGCTTTTTCCACCGCGTTCTTGATAGAGCCGGAGGCGATGATGTGGTTTTCCTTGATCAGGAAGGCGTCGGACAGCCCCAGCCGGTGGTTGCTGCCGCCCCCGCACAGCACGGCGTATTTCAGCGCGGTGCGCAGGCCGGGCAGGGTCTTGCGGGTATCGAGCAGGCGAGTCCGGGTGCCTTCCAGCAGAGCCACATAGCGGCTGACCTCGGTCGCCACGCCGGAGAGCGTCTGCACGAAGTTCAGCGCGGTGCGCTCGCCGGTCAGCATCACCCGCGCGGGGCCGCGCAGCCGGCAGAGCGGTTGGTTCGGCGTCAGGCGGTCGCCGTCCGCCACCAGCCACTCCACCTGCACCTGATTGCCCAGCTGAATAAAGACCTCATTCAGCCAGCGGCGGCCACAGAATACGCCGGCTTCGCGGGTGATGACGGTGGCTTCGGCCTGCTTGTCCGCCGGTAACAGTTGCGCGGTAATATCGCGCCCGGCGTCGACTTCACCCCCCAGGTCTTCGCGCAGCGCCTGGGCGACGGCATAGGGAATATCACTTTCAATTCGTTCAAGAAGCTCGGTGCGGCGACTGTCGGCACTGTAGCGGCGTGTCGGCATGGAAAACTCCGAAATGGACGGTTAGATCGTAGGGGAACATGCTACTCTGTTGCAGGAATAAGTACCACCGCAGAGAGGTGTCTGATGCAGTTGGAAAATGGCTGGATTATCGGGGTGACGCGAGTGGTCTCGCCGCACTGCGATCGGCGCCCGGATGACGAGCCGCCGTCGCTGCTGGTCATCCACAACATCAGCCTGCCGCCCGGCGAGTTCGGCGGCCCCTATATCGACCAGTTGTTTACCGGCACGCTCGATCCCGCACAGCATCCCTATTTTGCCGAGATCCATCAGCTGCGGGTGTCGGCGCACTGCCTGATCCGCCGCGACGGGGAGATCGTGCAGTACGTGCCCTTCGACCAGCGCGCCTGGCACGCGGGCGTTTCCCTGTATCAGGGGCGCGACCGGTGCAACGATTTCTCCATCGGCATCGAGCTGGAAGGCACCGATCAGTTACCCTACACCGAGGCGCAATACCGCGCGCTGCAGGCGGTCACCGCGCTGCTGGCCGAACATTATCCGCCGCTGGTGGCCAATATCGCCGGGCATTGCGATATCGCCCCCGGCCGCAAGACCGATCCCGGGCCGGCGTTCGATTGGGATCGCTATCTGGCATCTCTGGAACAACGCGGCGCGCCCGCCGACGCTATGCTTGAGACAAGAAATAGGGAGAGGAATCGCTAATGACGCTGTTTACGCTGTTGCTGGTTTTGGCCTGGGAGCGCCTGTTTAAGCTGGGAGAACACTGGCAGCTGGATCACCGTCTCGAAGTGGTGTTTCAGCGGCTGCATCGGGTTTCGCTGGCGCAGACGCTGGCGATGACCGCCGCCTGGATGGTGGTCGTTTGGGGCGTTCTGTGGCTGTCGCACGGGTTGTTCTTCGGCGTGGTGACGCTGCTGCTGTGGATCGTCATCGATCTGCTGTGCGTCGGCGCCGGCATCAAGCGCAAACACTACCGCGCCTACCTGAAAGCGGCGCGGCAGGGCGATACCCACGCCAGCGATCAGATGGCGGAAGAGCTGGCGTTGATCCACGGTTTGCCGGTGGACTGCAGCGAAGAGCTGCGCCTGCGCGAGCTGCAAAACGCGCTGCTGTGGATCAACTTCCGTTATTATCTGGCGCCGCTGTTCTGGTTCGTGGTCTTTGGGCCTTACGGGCCGATCGCGTTGGCGGGGTATGCCTTCCTGCGCGCCTATCAAACCTGGCTGGCGCGCCACAATACGCCGCTGGAGCGTTCGCAATCGGGCATCGATCACCTGCTGAACTGGCTGGACTGGATCCCGGTGCGTTTGGCCGGGGTGGCCTACGCGCTGTTTGGCCACGGCGAGCGGGCGCTGCCGGCCTGGTTCGCCTCGCTGGGGGATCGGCATTCATCGTCGTATCAGGTGCTGACGCGGCTGGCGCAGTTCTCGCTGGCGCGCGATCCGCATATGGATCCGGTGCAAACGCCGCGGGCGGCGGTGACGCTGGCGCGCAAGGTGACGATGATCATCGTGGTGGTGGTGGCGCTGTTGACCATTTACGGCACGCTGCTTTAAGCGGCAGCGAAAAGCAAAACGGGCGCCGAGGCACCCGTTTTTTTGGCCATTCGGCCGGGATTACAGCTTGGCGAAGCAGCGACGCGCGGCGTCGATGGTGCGCTGAATGTCTTCCTTGCTGTGCGCCACGGACATGAAGCCCGCTTCGAAGGCGGACGGAGCCAGATACACCCCTTCTTCCAGCATCAGATGGAAGAAGCGCTTGAAGCGTTCCACGTCGCACTGCATCACGTCCTGGTAGCAGGTGACCGCCGGCGCGTCGGTGAAGAACAGGCCGAACATGCCGCCGACGTTGTTGACCACCAGCGGGATATTCTCTTCCTGCGCCGCGTGCAGCAGGCCAGCGGCCAGCATCTCGGTCAGTTCGGTCAGCGTCTGGTGCACGCCCACCTGCGACACTTCGGTCAGGCAGGCATAGCCCGCCGCCATGGCGATCGGGTTGCCGGACAGGGTGCCCGCCTGGTAGACCGGGCCGGTCGGCGCCAGCGAGTCCATCACGTCGCGGCGGCCGCCGAAGGCGCCCACCGGCATGCCGCCGCCGATGATTTTGCCGAGGCAGGTCAGATCCGGCTCGACGCCGTAATAGGACTGTGCGCCGGCCAGCGCCACGCGGAAGCCGGTCATCACTTCATCGATGATCAAGAGCGCGCCGTACTTGTCGCACAGCGCGCGCAGGCCCGGCAGGAATTCCGGCAGCGGCGGCACGCAGTTCATGTTGCCGGCGACCGGCTCGACGATGATACAGGCGATCTCGGACGGGTACTGCTCGAAGGCGGCCCGCACCGAATCCAGGTCGTTATAGGTGCAGGTCAGGGTGTGCTTGGCGAAATCGGCCGGCACGCCCGGTGAGTTCGGCTGGCCGAGGGTCAGCGCGCCGGAACCGGCTTTCACCAGCAGGCAGTCGGCGTGGCCGTGGTAGCAGCCTTCGAACTTGATGATTTTATCGCGGTTGGTGTAGCCGCGCGCCAGGCGGATGGCGCTCATGGTGGCTTCGGTGCCCGAGTTCACCATGCGCACCATATCCATGGTAGGCACCAGCTCGGTGACCAACTGCGCCATTTTGACTTCCATCTCGGTTGGCGCGCCGAAGCTCAGGCCGCGCTGCGCCGCTTCGATCACCGCGTCGCGGATCGCCGGGTGGTTATGCCCCAGCACCATCGGCCCCCAGGAACCGACATAGTCGATATAGGCCTTGCCGTCGGCATCGAACAGGTAAGCCCCGTCTGCCCGCTCGATAAACAGCGGCACACCGCCTACGCCGGTGAATGCACGCACCGGAGAGTTCACCCCGCCGGGGATCAACTGTTGCGCCTGGGCGTACAGACTTTCGGACTTGCTGTGTAGGCTCATAAATCGGCTCCTGGATTCTCTTTTGAATGATTTGACCGCGCTATTCTAGAGGAGAGCGCCGCGTTATGAAACGATCACAGTCAGATACCATTAACGGCAGCGCGCGCCGCCGGGTTGGGGTAGAATAACCGCCTTGCCTATTTGTATTACAAATTACCTGACGAATTACTCGCGATGACGGAAACACATTCACAGCCAGTCGGGACGTTGAGCCCGCGTCTTAGCCGCAGCGATGCGGTGCGTCAGTTTATTCGCCGCGATAAAACGCCGGTGGCGATCCTGGTGATGGCCGCGCTGGTGGGGACGCTGGCCGGTTTGCTCGGCGTGGCCTTCGATAAGGCGGTGGAGTGGGTGCAGCAGCAGCGGCTGGCTTCGCTGGCGCAGGTCGCCGACTCCTGGATCCTGGTGTGGCCGCTGGCGTTTATCCTGTCCGCCGCGCTGGCGGCGCTGGGCTATTACCTGGTGCGGCGCTTTGCCCCTGAGGCGGGCGGCTCGGGCATTCCGGAGATCGAAGGCGCGCTGGAGGAGCTGCGGCCGGTGCGCTGGTGGCGCGTGATCCCGGTGAAATTCATCGGCGGCATGGGCACGCTGGGGGCGGGCATGGTGCTGGGGCGCGAAGGGCCCACGGTGCAAATGGGCGGCAACGTCGGGCGCATGGTATTGGACGTGCTGCGCATTCGCGGCGCCGAGGCGCGTCATACGCTGCTGGCGACCGGGGCTGCCGCCGGGCTGTCCGCCGCCTTCAATGCGCCGCTGGCCGGCATCCTGTTCATCATCGAAGAGATGCGGCCGCAGTTTCGCTACAACCTGATCTCGATTAAAGCGGTGTTTATCGGCGTTATCATGTCGAGCGTGGTATTCCAGCTGTTTAACGGCCAGGGCTCGGTGATCGCGGTCGACAAACTTTCTTCGGCGCCCATCAATACCCTGTGGCTCTATCTGGTGCTGGGGGCGATATTCGGCGCGGTGGGCGTGGGGTTCAACGCGCTGATCTTCCGCACTCAAGACATGTTCGCGCGTTTGCACGGCGGCAGAATGCGCAATGTCTTGCTGATGGGCGGGCTGCTCGGCGGCGTGTGCGGCATTCTGGGGCTGATCCAGCCGGAGGCGGCGGGCGGCGGCTTTGGGCTGATCCCGATCGCCGCGGCGGGCAATTACAGCGTCGGCATGTTGATGTTTATCTTTATCACCCGCATCTTCACCACGCTGCTGTGCTTCGGCTCCGGCGCGCCGGGCGGCATCTTCGCGCCTATGCTGGCGCTGGGCACGCTGTTCGGCACCGCCTTCGGGCTGGCGGGGGCGCATCTGTTCCCGCAGTACGGCATCGAGGCGGGCACCTTCGCCATCGCCGGCATGGGGGCGCTGTTCGCCGCCACGGTGCGCGCCCCGCTGACCGGCATCGTGCTGGTGCTGGAAATGACCGACAACTACCAACTCATTTTACCGATGATCATCACCTGCCTCGGCGCCACAGTGGTGGCGCAGCTGCTCGGCGGCAAGCCGCTGTATTCGTCGATCCTGGCCCGCACGCTGCAAAGGCAGGAGGCGCAGCTGGCGCGGGAAGCAGCGGAGAAAACAGGTAAGGAAAATACAACAAATGCGGTGAATACTTGAACGCAACACTCAGGTATCGGATAATCGTTAATATTAATCAGGCAGCCATAGTAGCGATCTGATGCTGAACAATGTTGGGAGTAAAGAGTATGAGTGATCAAACGGCACTGCCCCTGCAATTTACCGAGGCAGCAGCAAACAAGGTTAAGTTCCTGATTGCTGACGAAGAAAACCCGAACCTTAAGCTGCGGGTTTACATTACCGGCGGCGGCTGCAGCGGATTCCAGTACGGCTTCACTTTTGACGACAAGGTCAACGATGGCGATATGACCATCGAGAAGCAGGGCGTGGCGCTGGTGGTCGATCCGATGAGCCTGCAGTATCTGGTCGGCGGCTCGGTGGACTACACCGAAGGGCTGGAAGGGTCGCGCTTCGTGGTGACCAACCCGAATGCCAAAACCACCTGCGGTTGCGGTTCGTCGTTCAGCATCTGAGTTTGCCTGTCAGAATATCAACCCGCTCGCCTTACGGCCGGCGGGTTTTTTTATGCCTACCATTCCACGAGGATCACTTCCGCCCCGTTCTCCAGCGCCGGTTGGCGGGTAATGTTCGGCTGCGCCGCCGCATGGCTGCATTCGGCCCGTGGGGCGGCGGCCTCGAGGCGCACGGCGCATTGCGGTTCAATGGTCAGAGTAACGCCGATCCGGCCGCTGACGGCATCGGCATGCGCGGCGCCACTCAGCAGGGCGCCACAGCATGCAAGCAGGATTTTTTTCATCATTGCGGGAATAGCCATCCGTAAGCAATCTTGTGATGACTTATCGGCAAAAAGTTAAAAAGGTTTAACAGCGCGGGGAGGGGATTAACCTGCGGATAACAGAATTTTACATCGTCACTACGCTATTTATTGGGTGAAAATAATACTACCAAGCCCGTTTTTAGTCTAATAAATCACCCAATGCGGCGTTGCCAAGCGCCGCCCCACAGGGCGACGGCTCAGCGTTCGAGAATAAAGGCGGGCAATTTGAGGTGCCAGCGGATGGCCGCCAACCGAATGGCCAGGGTGATGATCATGCCCAGCATCATGGCCTGTTGCAGCGGCATGCTGAAGGTGTAAAACGCCGTGGCGTGCACGATGCCGCCGATGATGCAGGCGGTGGCGTAAATCTCGGTGCGCAGGATCATCGGGATCTCGCGCGCCAGCACGTCGCGGATAATGCCGCCGCCGACGCCGGTGATCACCCCCATGCAGATTGCCACCAGCGGGCCGGTGCCGGCTGCGAAGGCCTTGTTGACGCCGATGCCGACGAACACCGCCAGCCCGACGGCGTCCAGCACCGGCAGCACCCACTGCGGCAGACGGCGCGGCTGGCGCACCAGCAGCAGCGTCAAGACGCAGGTGATCATCGCCACCACCAGATCGGTGGGATCCTTGACCCAGAACACCGGGCCGTTGGCCAGCGCCATGTCGCGGATGGTGCCGCCGCCGACCGCGGTGACCACGCCCAATACCAGCACGCCGAACGGATCCATGCGCAACTTGCCGGCCAGCAGTACGCCGGAGATGGCGAACACCGCCGTACCGAGAATATCCAACCAGAACACCAGCATCAGCGGATCTCCGCCAGCTGGCGGCACAGCTGCTGCGCCGCCAACAGGATGCGCGGCCCGCCGCGGTTGAACCAGTCTTCGTTCAGCGCGATCACCGGCACCTGCAGCTGCGGCGCCCAGAAGGCTTTCACATTGGCGGCTTCTTTCGCGCCGCCGGTGATGACGATGGCCTGCGGCTGACGCGCCAGCACCTGTTCGCGGCTGATTTGCGGCCAAGGGGTGCGGCTGTCGGCGAAGACGTTCTGCCCGCCGCACAGCGCCAGCACCTGGCTTTGCAATGTGGCGCCGGAGCTGGTGAACAGCGGTTGGGTACCGAACTGCAGCAGCACGCGCCGTGGCGAGTTAGCGGCGTACTGTTGTCTGAGAGCGGCGAACTGGCGGCGAAGGCCTTCCGCCGCCTGATGCGCCTGCTCCGGGTGCGGGCTGTATTGCGCCAGCTTATCCAGCAAACCGGCGATCCCTTCGAGGGTGTCGGCGTCCGCATAGAAAATTGGGATGCCGAACGCGGCGAGCTGATCCAGCACGCGCTGCGGATTACCGCCGCGCCAGGCGAGGATCAGGTCCGGCTTGAGCGCCAGCACCCGCTCCAGATTGATGCCCTGCCAGGTGGCCACCTGCTCCAGCCTGGCGGCCTGCGGCGGATAATCGGAATAGGCGCTCGCCGCCACCAGCACATCGCCCATGCCGGCGGCATAGGCGAGTTCGGTGGCGTTGGGCGCCAGGCTGATCACCCGCTGGGCGGCGCCGGCCGGCATGGCCAGCCAGAGCGCCAACAAACAGAGCATCGAGGTAAAGCGCAGCCTCACATCAACCGCGCTTGGCCAGGGTTTGCAGCATGGCGTTGACCATCAGCGTGGACTGTTTGGCCGCTACCACCAGGAACTCGTCAAAGCTCATGTGCGACTCGCTGTCGGCGACGTCGGAAATGGCGCGCACCACCACGAACGGCGTGCCGAACAGATGGCAGACGTGGGCGATCGCCGCGGCTTCCATTTCCACGGCGGCGACGCGCGGGAAGGTGGCGCGAATGCGCGCCAGCGGCTCGGCGCCGTTGATGAAGGCGTCACCGCTGCAGATCAGGCCGCGCACCGCGTGCAGATCCAGCTGTTTGATGCAGCCTTCCGCCAGCGCGATCAGCGCGTCGTCGGCGACGAACGCCGCCGGGCAGCCGGCCATCTGGCCCGGCTCGTAGCCGAAGGCGGTGACGTCGGCGTCGTGGTAGCGCACTTCTTCCGACACCACGATATCGCCCACGCGCAGGGTGCTGGCCAGGCCGCCGGCGGAACCGGTGTTGATCACCAGATCCGGGCTGCAGTGTTCCAGCAGCAGGGTGGTGCCCATGGCCGCAGAAACTTTGCCGATGCCGGATTTCAGCAGGGCCACCTCAACGCCGCCGATCTGGCCGGTGTAGATTTCGCAGCCCGCGCGCTGGATGGTTTGACGGTTTTCGATTTGCTCGCGCAGCAGGGTGACTTCCTGCTCCATTGCGCCGATGATGCCTACTTTCATAAATAACACTCGCTGATTGGCCGTGAGAATTGCGGCATAGTCTATCATGGCTGTGTGAGAGAGATAATGCGTTGCATCCGCCGCCGGGAATTGTTATCACGGGGGCAGGGCGCAACGGCGGAGAAACAGATGTCCGGGATCGACTTCAAGCAAAAAATCAGCTTCCAACGGCCTTTCAGCAAACCGATCGAGGCCGAGGAAGAGTACGACATCGTGCGGCAGTTCGAGAGCGATCGCGGGCGCATCGTCAACTCGGCCGCCATTCGCCGTCTGCAGCAAAAAACCCAGGTGTTTCCGCTGGAGCGCAACGCGGCGGTGCGCAGCCGCCTGACGCACTCGATGGAGGTGCAGCAGGTCGGGCGCCACATCGCCAAAGAGATCCTCAACCGCTTCAAACAGGCGGGGAGAATTGATGAGCTCGGCCTGACCCGGCTGCTCGATCCGTTTGAAAGCATCGTGGAAATGGCCTGCCTGATGCACGACATCGGCAACCCGCCGTTCGGTCACTTCGGCGAGTCGGCGATCAACGACTGGTTCGCCCAGCGGCTCGATCCCGCCAGCTGCGGCAGCGAGCCGGGCAGCCACGATCGCTGCCAGGTGGCGACGCTGCGCCTGCATGAAGGAGAGAGCGATCTGAACCGGCTGCGCAGCCGGATCCGTCAGGATCTCAGCCACTTCGAGGGCAACGCCCAGGCGATCCGCATGGTGTACAGCCTGCTGAAGCTCAACCTGACCTACGCGCAGGTCGGATGCATTTTGAAATACACCCGCCCGGCCTACTGGGCGAGCGACATCCCCGCCAGCCACAGCTATCTGATGAAAAAGCCCGGCTACTATCTGGCGGAAGAGGCTTTCGTCGATCGGCTGCGGCGCGAGCTGCACATGGGCGAGTTCGATCGTTTCCCGCTGACCTACATCATGGAGGCCGCCGACGATATCTCGTACTGCGTGGCCGATCTGGAAGACGCGGTGGAGAAGAGCATTTTCACCGTCGAGCAGCTGTATCAGCACCTGATTCAGGAGTGGGGCGAAGTGGCGCCGGGCGATCTGTTCGACAAGACCGTCGCCAGCGCGTTTCGCAAGATCGATCGGGGCGGCGCGCGGCGCAGCGCGGAAGATCAGTTCTTCATGTATCTGCGGGTGTTTACCGTGGCGCGGCTGGTGCCGCACGCGGCGCAGCGCTTTATCGACAATCTGGACGCGGTCTATCAGGGCAGTTTCAATCAGGCGCTGCTGGAGGATTCCAGCCCGGCGTTCCGGCTGCTGAAAATATTTAAAAATGTGGCGTTCAAGCACGTGTTCAACCACCCGGAGGTCGAGCAGCTCGAGCTGCAAGGCTACCGGGTGATCAGCGGCCTGCTGGACATTTACAGCCCGCTGCTGGCGATGTCGCTGGCGGACTTCAGCCAGCTGGTGCGCGAGGACAGCCACCGCGCTTACCCGATCGAAACGCGCCTGTTCCACAAGCTGTCCACCAAGCATCGGCTGGCGTATGCGGAGGCGGTAGAGGGGCTGCAGCATTTATCGCCGGAGCAGCAAGCCATTCGGGAATATTATTTCCGCGCCCGTTTATTGCAGGACTATATCAGCGGAATGACCGACCTTTACGCCTATGATGAATATCGTCGATTAATGGCGGCGGAATAATTCAACTGAAGAATAATTGTCAGCAATTCCAACCGGTTGGCTGTCTCGACTTTTGTAAAGACGGACAATATTTGTTTACTATTGCCAATCATCTGTGCCGGAACTTCGGGCTATTAATTAACTCTGAATAAGCACGCAAGACGGCCATTCTTTTTGAACGACTTTATAAGAGACACACAGATGAAAAAAACCGCATTAGTTCTGAGCGCACTGGCATTCAGTATCGGTATGGCGATGGGTCCGGTCACGGCCAGCGCCGCTGAAACCGCCTCTTCCAACACCCAACAGCTGCCGAGCCTGGCGCCGATGCTGGAAAAGGTGATGCCGTCCGTGGTGAGCATTAACGTTGAGGGCAGCACCACGGTCAATACGCCGCGCATGCCGCAGCAGTTCCAACAGTTCTTCGGCGAAGATTCGCCGTTCTGCCAGGATGGTTCGCCATTCCAGGGCTCGCCGATGTGTCAGGGCGGCGAACAGCCAGGGCCGGATGGCCAGCCGCAGGGCACGCAGCAGAAATTCCAGGCGCTGGGCGCCGGGGTGGTCATCGATGCCGCCAAGGGCTATGTGGTGACCAATAACCACGTGGTGGACAACGCCAACAAGATCCAGGTGCAGCTGAGTGACGGCCGCCGTTTCGACGCCAAGGTGATCGGCAAGGATCCGCGTTCCGATATCGCGTTGATCCAGTTGAAAGACTTCAAGAATCTGACGGCGATCAAGATGGCGGATTCCGATCAGCTGCGCGTCGGCGATTACACCGTGGCGATCGGCAACCCGTACGGGCTGGGTGAAACCGCCACTTCGGGCATCGTATCCGCCCTGGGGCGCAGCGGCCTGAACATCGAAAACTATGAAAACTTCATCCAGACCGATGCGGCGATCAACCGCGGTAACTCCGGCGGCGCGCTGGTTAACCTGAACGGCGAGCTGATCGGCATCAACACCGCGATCCTGGCGCCGGACGGCGGCAACATCGGTATCGGCTTCGCCATTCCGAGCAACATGGTGAAAAACCTGACGGCGCAAATGGTCGAATATGGCCAGGTGAAACGCGGCGAGCTGGGCATCATGGGCACCGAGCTGAACTCTGAGCTGGCCAAGGCGATGAAGGTCGACGCGCAGCGCGGGGCCTTCGTCAGCCAGGTGATGCCGAAGTCTTCCGCCGCGAAGGCGGGCATCAAGGCCGGCGACGTGATCGTCACCATGAACGGCAAGGCCATCTCCAGCTTCGCCTCGTTCCGGGCGGAGATCGGCACGCTGCCGGTCGGCAGCAAGATGTCGCTGGGCATTATTCGCGACGGCAAACCGGTGACGATTGACGTCACGCTGGAGCAAAGCGCGCAGACTCAGGTGGCCTCGGGCAATATCTACACCGGCATCGAAGGCGCCGAGCTGAGCAACACCCAGGTCGGCAATGTGAAGGGCGTCAAGGTCGACAGCGTGAAAGCCGGCAGCGCAGCGGCGCGTATCGGCCTGAAAAAGGGCGATGTGATCCTGGGCGTGAACCAGCAGCCGATCCAGAACCTGGGCGAGCTGCGTAAAATCCTCGACAGCAAGCCGTCGGTGCTGGCGTTGAATATCCAGCGCGGCGAGAGCCAGCTGTACCTGCTGGCGCAGTGATAGGCGTCTGGCGTTAAAAAGAAAGGCACGCTGCGGCGTGCCTTTTTGCGTTATGGCCTGAGGATTCAGGCCGGTTGCGTCAGATGCGCGCGCGCCGCGTGGATCACCAGTTCAATCTCATCCAACAGCTCCAGCCACTCCGGCTCCAGTTCGTCGTTGGTGACGCCCTGGCGCAGCTGCCGCTCGAGGTAGAAACACAGCTGCTTGAGGCGCGGCACGCCGCTGTAGCTGCAACTGCCGTGCAGCTTATGGACCAGATCGAGGATCTCGTCGTCATGCTGGCCGTCGAGCAGCGCTTGCACCCGCTCGCGCACCTGCGGCAGGAAATCGAGCAGCATTTGCAGCAGATCGCGCGCCAGATCCGGTTTATTGGCCGCCTGACGCAGCGCCAGCGGCCAGTCGAGCGACAGCGGCGCGTCGTCGGCGATGGCGTTTTCCACGTCGCCGCTGTGGTAGCGCGACAGCACGCGGGTCAGCATTTTTTCGTCGATCGGTTTGGCCAGATAGTCGTCCATCCCGGCCTGCAGCAGGTGCTCGCGCTCGCCGCTGGCGGCATGGGCGGTAACGGCGACGATCGGCGTGGAGTTGTGATGCGGCAGTTGGCGGATCAGCTCGCTGGCGTGAATGCCGTCCATCTTCGGCATCTGAATGTCCATCAGGATCAGATCCAGCACGTTGTCGCGCGCCAGCGCCAGCGCTTCCTCGCCGCTCTCGCACAGCAGGGTTTTTTCTACCTGTTCCCCCAGCAGCGTGCCGATCAGCTTCAGGTTGGCCGGGTTGTCGTCAACCGCCATCACCGTCAGCGGCAGGCGTTTACGCTCAGGCGGCGCGGTGAGGCGTGTCGGTGTCTCCATCCTGAGCAGCGGGAACAACCGGGTGCTGGTGATCGGCTTGATCAGGCAGCCGAGCGCGCCTTGTTGTTTAAGCAGCTCGGCGTCGATCTGCGCCTGGCACGGCAGCGCCAGAATCACCCGATCGGCCAGCTTCAGCGAGGCCAGCAATTTGTCCTCGTGCTGCGCCATATTGGCGCGGAACGGGATGGGCACGCCGGCCAGCAGGAAGTCATAGTGGCCTGGCGGCAGCTGGGCCAGCGTCGGCGAGTGGGTGATCACCAGCTGCGTGACGCTGAGCATGTTGAGCGTCGCCTGTGCCGCCGTCGGGTTGGACTCGATATAGGCCAGCGTTTTGCCGTTCAGATCCGGCAGGCTCGGCGCCAGCGACAGCATGCCCTCGTTCAGATCCAGCGTGATGTGGAACCAGAAGGTCGAGCCGCGGTTCAACTGGCTGTGGAAGCAGATATCGCCCCCCATCTCTTTCACCAGTTTTTGCGTGATCACCAGCCCCAGCCCGGTGCCGCCGTGGCGGCGGGAGATGCTGGCGTCTGCCTGACGGAATGCCTGGAACAGCTGCGACTGCTGGCGTTCGGAGATGCCGATGCCGGTGTCGTGGATCTGCACTTCCACTTCCACCCGGCGATCCAGCCGTTTGCGCAGCTCGACGCGAATATCGATATTGCCGGTTTCGGTGAACTTGATGGCGTTGCCCAGCAGGTTGGTGATGATTTGCTGCAGGCGCAGCGAGTCGCCGATCACCTGCTCCGGCACGTCGTTGTGCACATCCAGCGTCAGCTCCAGCCCCTTATCGTGGGCGCTGGGCGCCAGCAGCACCACCACTTCGTCCAGCGTTTCACGCAGGGCGAACGGAATATGCTCCAGCACCAGCTTGCCGGCCTCCAGCTTGGAGAAGTCCAGCACGTCGTTGATGATGGTCAGCAGGTTGTTGGCCGAGCGTTCGATGGTCTGCAAATAGTCGGTCTGGGTCGCGCTCAAATCGGTTTTCAGCATCTGGCGGGTGAAGCCGATTACGCCGTTGAGCGGGGTGCGCAGCTCGTGCGACATGTTGGCCAGGAATTCGGACTTGATGCGCGCCGCTTCCTGCGCGCGTTTTTTCGCCAGATCCAGCTCGACGTTCTGAATTTCCATTTGCTCCAGCGTTTCACGCAGGTCGGAGGTGGCCTGATCGATGTTCTGCTGCATCTCTTCGTGATAGGCGGTGAGCGACATCGCCATCGAGTTGATGCCGTTCTTCAGCATGTGCAGCTCGCCGAGCATGTAGCCCTCCACGCGGCTGTCGAGCTGGCCGCGGCGGATACGGTCGACGGTATTCACCATGTTGCGGATCGGGCCGGTCACGTCGCGCATCAGCCGGTAAGCGAACAGGATGGCGATGCACATGCACAGCAACAGCAGCAGGGTGGAGACGAACACCTCTTTATATTGCTGCAGCCGCACCGACTGCAGATCCAGCTCGATCGCCACATAGCCCAGGTTGTTGTCGGGGTGGCTGCCGCCGTCGGCGGTTTCATCCGGATACTGGCTTTCCGACAGGATCGGCGTGCGCAGGATCAGCGAATCGCCGCGTCGGGTGAGCATCAGCTCAGTGGGCAACGGCACGCCTTTCGGCAGCTGCAGCTGAGCGAAGTTGTGGTGATAATTGGAGGTGACGAACAAATTGTTCTGCGCATCGAACACGGTGATCGAACGCACGATGTCCGAATGGCGGCGGTGCAACAGACTGACCAACTGCCTGACCGATTCGCGGCTGCGGAACGTCATGCCGTACTCGCTGGCCACCGCCAGCGGCTCGATGATGCTGGCGCCGGCGTCGACCAGTTGCTCCTGCAGCTCGTTATAGCGGTGCACCACGAAGAAGGTGCTGAGCAGCAAACCAATCAGCAAGGTCGGGGCCAGAATCAGGATCATCATGCGCGCACGCAGGCTGTATTTGGTCATGGGATTCCAATGTGGGAGAATTGACAGCTGACACTAGCTTAATGAACCAGCACACAATCGACAAATATGGCGCAATTCTACTCTCCCAAACGCCGCGTGACGACCCGGCAGAGCTCACAAATCTTCACCGTGACGGTGAGCGATCTCGATCCTTTCGGCCAGGGCGTGGCGCGCCACGACGGCAAAGCGGTGTTCGTGCCGGGCGTATTGCCGGGCGAGCAGGCGGAAATCCAGCTGACCGAAGATAAGCGCCAGTTCGCCAAAGGCAAGCTCAAGCGCCTGCTGAGCCGCAGCCCACAGCGGGTGGCGCCGCGCTGCCCGCATTTCGGCGTGTGCGGCGGCTGCCAGCAGCAGCATGCGGATGAGGCGCTGCAACAGCAGAGCAAGGCGGCGGCGCTGGTGCGCATGATCGCCCGCGAAACCGGGGTGACCCCGCAGCAGGAGCCGGTGATCGCCGGCCCGGAATACGGCTATCGCCGTCGCGCCCGCCTGAGCCTGGCGTGGCAGCCCAAGCCGCAGCGCCTGATGATGGGCTTTCGACAGGCGGCCTCCAGCGAGCTGGTGGCGGTGGAGCACTGCCCGGTGCTGCGGCCGGAGCTGGAACGGCTGCTGGCGCCGGTGCGCGCCTGCCTGAGCGGGCTGCAGGCGGTACGGCGGCTGGGGCATGTAGAGCTGGTGCTGGCGGATAACGGCCCGCTGCTGGTGCTGCGCCATCTCGACGCGCTGAAAGAGGCGGATCGGCAGGCGCTGTTGGCGTTTGGCGAGCGGGAAAACCTCGCCGTTTACCTGGCGCCGGACAGCGATCGCGTGGAAAAACTGTGCGGTGACACGCCGTATTATCAGGTTGACGGGCTACGCTTAGACTTCAGCCCGCGCGACTTTATTCAGGTCAATGACGCCGTAAACCAACAAATGGTGGCGCAGGCCCTTGAATGGCTCGACATTCAACCCAATGATCGGGTGCTGGACCTGTTCTGCGGCATGGGCAATTTTACCCTACCGCTGGCGCGCCGCGCCGCTGCGGTGGTGGGCATCGAAGGTGTTGCCACGCTGGTAGCGAATGGGCAATATAATGCACATAAGAATAAGCTGAATAATGCATCGTTCTTCCACGAGAATCTGGAGGACGACGTTGCGCGGCAACCTTGGGCAGCACAAGGGTTTGATAAGGTGATGCTGGATCCCGCCCGCGCCGGTGCGGCCGGGGTGATGTCACACATTGTAAAACTGGCGCCGGCGCGGGTGGTGTATGTTTCCTGTAACCCCACCACGCTGGCTCGCGACAGCAAAGTGCTGTTGAGCGCCGGTTATCGTCTTGCGCGCGTGCGGATGTTGGATATGTTTCCGCACACGGGGCATCTTGAATCAATGGCGCTGTTTATCAACGAGCGCGCGCCAGAGGTCGCTGCAAAGTAGGGAGAAGTTATGGTTGCGGTAAGAAGTGCACATCTGAATACGGCGGGTGAGTTCGCTCTCGATGAGTGGATAGCCGGCTTGGGGCTACCTAACCCGCAGTCATGTGAGCGATTGGCCGCAACCTGGCGTTATTGTGAGCAGCAGACCCAGAATCACCCCGACGCCTCGCTGCTGCTGTGGCGTGGTCTGGAGATGGTGGAAATCCTCTCGACGCTGAGCATGGACAACGACAGCATGCGCGCTGCGCTGCTGTTCCCGCTGGTGGACGCCGGCATCGTGCAGGAAGAGACCCTGACCGAAGCGTTCGGCAAGGGCATCGTCGCCCTGGTGCACGGCGTGCGCGACATGGACGCCATTCGCCAACTGAAAGCCACCCAAAACGACTCGATGGCCTCCGAACAGGTCGACAACGTGCGCCGCATGCTGTTGGCGATGGTGGAGGATTTCCGCTGCGTGGTCATCAAGCTGGCGGAGCGCATCGCTCACCTGCGCGAGGTGAAAGACGCGCCGGAAGACGAGCGCGTGCTGGCGGCGAAAGAGTGTTCCAACATCTACGCCCCGCTGGCCAACCGGCTCGGCATCGGCCAGCTGAAGTGGGAACTGGAAGATTTCTGCTTCCGCTACCTGCATCCGGAAGAATACAAGCGCATCGCCAAGCTGTTGCATGAGCGCCGCATCGATCGCGAACAGTTCATCGACGATTTCGTCGCCGGGCTGCGCGCCGAAATGGCCAGCGAAGGCATTCGGGTGGAGATCTACGGCCGGCCGAAACACATCTACAGCATCTGGCGCAAGATGCAGAAAAAGCACCTGGCGTTCGACGAACTGTTCGACGTGCGCGCGGTGCGCATCGTGGCGGAGCGCCTGCAGGATTGCTATGCGGCGTTGGGCATCGTGCATACCCACTTCCGCCATCTGCCGGACGAGTTCGACGACTACGTCGCCAACCCGAAACCCAACGGCTACCAGTCTATCCACACCGTGGTGCTGGGGCCGCGCGGCAAAACCGTCGAGATTCAGATCCGCACCCGGCAAATGCATGAAGACGCCGAGCTGGGCGTAGCCGCGCACTGGAAGTACAAAGAGGGCGCGGGCGTGACCGTGCGCTCCGGCTACGAAGAACGCATCGCCTGGCTGCGCAAGCTCATCGCCTGGCAGGAAGAAATGGCGGACTCCGGCGAGATGCTCGACGAAGTGCGCAGCCAGGTGTTCGACGATCGGGTGTATGTGTTTACGCCGAAAGGCGACGTGGTGGATCTGCCGGCCGGCTCCACGCCGCTCGATTTCGCCTACCACATTCACAGCGACGTCGGCCACCGTTGCATCGGCGCCAAGATCGGCGGCCGCATCGTGCCGTTTACCTATCAGCTGAAGATGGGTGATCAGATTGAGATCATCACCCAGAAGCAGCCGAACCCGAGCCGCGACTGGCTGAACCCGAACCTGGGGTATGTCACCACCAGCCGCGGGCGCTCGAAGATCCACAACTGGTTCCGCAAGCAGGATCGCGACAAGAACATTCTCGCCGGCCGCCAGATGCTGGACAACGAACTGGAACACCTCGGCATCAGCCTGAAAGAGGCCGAGAAGCTGCTGATCCCGCGCTACAACATGAACTCGCTGGACGAGGTGTTGGCGGCGATCGGCGGCGGGGACATTCGCCTGAACCAGATGGTGAATTACCTGCAGGGCAAGTTCAACAAGCCGAGCGCCGAAGAGCAGGATCGCGAGGCGCTGCGCCAGCTGGTGCAGCAGAAAGCGCCGCCGCCGGCCCGCAACAAGGACAACGGCCGAGTGGTGGTGGAAGGCGTGGGCAACCTGATGCACCACATCGCCCGCTGCTGCCAGCCGATCCCGGGTGACGACATCGTTGGCTTTATCACCCAGGGGCGCGGCATCTCGATCCACCGGGCGGACTGCGATCAACTGGTCGATCTGCAATCGCACGCGCCGGAGCGCATCGTCGACGCGGTATGGGGCGAAAGCTACTCCAGCGGTTATTCGCTGGTGGTGCGCGTAATGGCCAACGATCGCAGCGGGCTGCTGCGCGACATTACCACCATTCTGGCCAACGAAAAGGTCAACGTACTGGGCGTCGCCAGCCGCAGCGACACCAAGAAGCAGTTGGCCACCATCGACATGGATATCGAAATCTACAACCAGCAGGTGCTGAGCCGGGTGCTGGCGAAGCTGAACCAGCTGCCGGACGTGATAGACGCCAAGCGTCTGCACGGCAACTAAGCCCACATCGCCTTTCGGGCCGTATCGATAGCGGATGCGGCCCGAAATCCATGAATTCGGCGGGCGCTCCCCTGCGCCCCCATGCTTTCTCAGAGATTTTTTATGACCCAATCCACTCCGCTGCAGCGTCTGCTGAACATCATGAAAACGCTGCGCGACCCGCAGATCGGTTGCTCGTGGGACCGCAAGCAAACCTTCGCCACCATTGCGCCTTATACGTTGGAAGAGACTTACGAAGTGCTGGACGCCATCGAGCGGCAGGACTATGCCGATCTGCGTGACGAGCTGGGCGATTTGCTGTTTCAGGTGGTGTTTTACGCGCAAATGGGGCAGGAGCAGGGGCTGTTCGATTTCGATGAGGTGTGCACCGCCATCAGCGACAAGCTGGAGCGCCGTCACCCGCACATCTTCGGCGACGCCGAGGGCGGAGACAGCGAAGCCGTGGCGGCGCGCTGGGAGCAGCTGAAGGCCGGCGAGCGCGCCGAAAAAGCGCTGCACTCGGTGCTGGACGACATTCCGCAGGCGCTGCCGGCGTTGATGAAAGCGCACAAGATCCAGAAACGCTGCGCCTCGGTCGGCTTCGACTGGAACACCCTGGGCCCGGTGCTGGACAAAGTGTACGAAGAGATCGACGAAGTGATGCACGAAGCCCGCCAGGCGGTGGTCGACGAGAGCAAGCTGGAAGAGGAGATCGGCGATCTGCTGTTCGCCACGGTGAACCTGTCGCGCCATTTAGGCCACAAGGCGGAGAACGCGCTGCAGGCGGCGAACCGCAAGTTCGAGCGCCGCTTCCGCCAGGTGGAAGAGATTGTCCAGCAAAGCGGGCTGCGGCTTGAAGACGCCACGCTGGAGCAGATGGAAGAGGCCTGGCAGCAGGTGAAACGTCAGGAAAGCTGAATCGCCGCGACAATGTTGATCGACGACAAGGTTCACTCAAGCTGAAACGGTTAAGCTTGCGGTCAGGTTAGAGGCGCATGGCTGCCGGCGGCGGCAAAAGGGCAACAAACTGAAATCTAAGGCGTTTTATCGCTCCTGAGGGGCGGTAAAAAGAAATTTTCTCTGCTAACTATTTGTTTTAACTGGAGGGTTTATGCGGCGCCGGCGGAGTAAACCCTGATGAACACGGGAGGGCGGCCGAGATGATGGACAGCAAAACGATCGTTTGTAGGTCAGGAGAGGTTCGGGTATACTACTTTCCCGTCCTGGTTCTTCCATCGTCTTTAAACCTAAACTCTCAGGTTCAGCATGACAACTAATTATATTTTTGTGACCGGCGGGGTCGTATCCTCTCTGGGTAAAGGCATTGCCGCAGCCTCTCTGGCGGCTATTCTTGAAGCCCGTGGCCTCAACGTTACCATCATGAAACTGGACCCGTACATCAACGTGGATCCGGGCACCATGAGCCCGATTCAGCATGGGGAAGTTTTCGTCACCGAAGACGGCGCAGAAACCGATCTGGATTTGGGTCACTACGAGCGCTTCATCCGCACCAAAATGTCGCGTCGCAACAACTTCACCACCGGCCGCATCTACTCCGACGTGCTGCGTAAAGAACGCCGCGGCGACTATCTGGGTGCGACCGTGCAGGTCATTCCGCACATCACCAACGCGATCAAAGAGCGCATCATCGAAGGTGGCGAAGGCCACGATGTGGTGCTGGTGGAAATCGGCGGCACCGTCGGCGATATCGAATCGCTGCCGTTCCTCGAAGCTATCCGTCAGATGGCGGTGGAAGTGGGCCGCGAGCACACTCTGTATATGCACCTGACGCTGGTGCCGTACATGGCGGCGGCCGGCGAAGTGAAAACCAAGCCGACCCAGCATTCCGTAAAAGAGCTGCTTTCCATCGGTATTCAGCCTGATGTGCTGATTTGCCGTTCCGATCGCGCAGTTCCTGCTAACGAACGCGCTAAAATCGCGCTTTTCTGCAACGTGCCAGAAAAAGCGGTTATCTCTCTGAAAGACGTTGATTCTATTTATAAAATCCCAGGCCTATTGAAATCTCAGGGGCTGGACGATTATATTTGTAAACGATTCAGCTTGAACGCACCGGAAGCCAACCTGGCCGAATGGGAACAGGTGATCTACGAAGAAGCCAATCCGGGCGGCGAAGTGACCATCGGCATGGTCGGCAAATACGTTGAGCTGCCGGACGCCTACAAGTCGGTGATCGAAGCGCTGAAGCACGGCGGGCTGAAAAACCGTCTGACCGTGAACATCAAGCTGATCGACTCGCAGGACGTGGAAACCCGCGGCGTGGAAGTGCTGAAAGGGCTGGACGCGATCCTGATCCCGGGCGGCTTCGGTTACCGCGGCGTGGAAGGCAAAGTGATGACCGCACGCTATGCGCGCGAGAACAACATTCCTTACCTGGGCATTTGCCTGGGCATGCAGGTGGCGTTGATGGAGTTCGCTCGCAACGTGGCGGGCATGGAAAACGCCAACTCCACCGAGTTTATGCCAGACTGTAAGTACCCGGTGGTGGCGTTGATCACCGAATGGCGCGACGAAGACGGCAACGTCGAAGTGCGCAGCGAAGAAAGCGATTTGGGCGGCACGATGCGCGTAGGTGGCCAACAGTGCAACCTGATCGACAACAGCCTGGTGCGTCAGCTGTATGGCGAACCGACCATTGTCGAGCGTCACCGTCACCGTTACGAAGTTAACAACATGCTGTTGAAGCAGATCGAAGCCGCAGGGCTGCGTGTCGCCGGTCGTTCCGCCGACAACAAGCTGGTCGAGATCATTGAACTGCCGAATCACCCGTGGTTTGTAGCCTGTCAGTTCCACCCGGAATTTACGTCTACGCCGCGTGATGGGCATCCGCTGTTCGCCGGCTTCGTGAAAGCCGCAGGCGAGCATCAGAAGCGCCAGGTGAAATAAAATATTTGGTAGGCGGCGCGCGGTGAGAACCGCGCGCTGTTTGTCTGGAGTTTTAGTTTAACTTGTACTGAGGAAAACCTAATGTCCAAAATCGTTAAAGTCATCGGTCGTGAAATCATCGACTCCCGCGGTAACCCGACTGTTGAAGCCGAAGTTCATCTGGAAGGCGGTTTCGTCGGCCTGGCTGCTGCGCCGTCAGGTGCTTCTACCGGTTCCCGCGAAGCGCTGGAACTGCGTGACGGTGACAAGTCTCGTTTCCTGGGTAAAGGCGTACTGAAAGCCGTTGCTGCAGTAAACGGTCCGATTGCTCAGGCAGTACTGGGTAAAGATGCCAAAGACCAGGCGAACATCGACAAGATCATGATCGAGCTGGACGGCACCGAAAACAAATCCAACTTCGGCGCCAACGCCATTCTGGCGGTTTCCTTGGCAGCAGCGAAAGCGGCCGCAGCTTCTAAAGGCATGCCGCTGTACGAGCACATCGCTGAACTGAACGGCACCCCAGGCAAATTCTCCATGCCACTGCCGATGATGAACATCATCAACGGCGGCGAGCACGCTGACAACAACGTCGACATTCAGGAATTCATGATTCAGCCGGTTGGCGCGAAAACCCTGAAAGAAGCGGTGCGCATCGGTTCTGAAGTGTTCCACCACCTGGCGAAAGTTCTGAAAGCCAAAGGCATGAACACCGCCGTGGGCGACGAAGGCGGCTACGCGCCAAACCTGGGTTCCAACGCCGAAGCGCTGGCGGTTATCGCTGAAGCGGTAAAAGCGGCGGGCTACGAGCTGGGCAAAGACGTCACTCTGGCGATGGACTGCGCGGCTTCCGAATTCTACAAAGACGGTAAATACGTGCTGGCCGGCGAAGGCAACAAAGCCTTCACTTCCGAAGAGTTCACTCACTTCCTGGAAGATCTGACCAAACAGTACCCAATCGTGTCTATCGAAGACGGCCTGGATGAATCCGACTGGGCGGGCTTCGCTTACCAGACCAAAGTTCTGGGCGACAAAATCCAGCTGGTGGGCGACGATCTGTTCGTTACCAACACCAAGATCCTGAAAGAAGGCATCGAGAAAGGCATCGCTAACTCCATCCTGATCAAATTCAACCAGATCGGTTCTCTGACCGAAACTCTGGCGGCTATCAAGATGGCGAAAGACGCCGGCTACACCGCGGTGATCTCTCACCGTTCCGGTGAAACCGAAGACGCGACTATCGCCGACCTGGCGGTAGGGACTGCGGCTGGCCAGATCAAAACCGGTTCCATGAGCCGTTCTGACCGCGTTGCCAAGTACAACCAACTGATCCGTATCGAAGAAGCGCTGGGTGACCGTGCGCCGTTCAACGGCCTGAAAGAAGTTAAAGGCCAGTAAGTTCGACCGATTCGGTTGCTAAATAAAAACCCGCCGCGGCGGGTTTTTTTATGTTTTAAATTCGTGATGAATGTCAGTCTAATAATAAGTTTTTTATTGAAAACGTGGTCCTATTTAACCCGATAATTTTATTAAAGATAGTAACTGTGTTTATTTTATATTCCATTTTTATTTGCTTTATAATTATTCGTTACTAGACTGCCAATGAGGCAGTTTATTTCTCGCCGTTCTGCCGTAGATCTTCATCCTCACTATGCCTTAATACTGCCGGCTTGCTGGCCGGTTGAGCGAGGGCTTGATGCGACAGCGAATCGTCATTGTCGGCGGCGGAACCGGCGGCACCATCCTGGCCAATGTGTTGGCCGAAAAATTGCACCGAGAAATTATTAATAATAAAGTCGAGTTATTAATGATATCGGATTCACCGCTGCATTATTACAAACCGGCGTTTATGTATGTGGCGTTCAATACTTTTTTCAAGCAGGAACTCACGCGCTCACAGCAGAGTTTATTGCGCCCTGAAATACAATTCATTGTTGATAAAGCGGAATCTTTCGATTTAACACAGCGAAATATAGCCACGCAAAGCGGTAAAATTTATTCCTATGACTTTCTGGTCTTTGCTACCGGCTGCGTCCCCTGGCCGGAGCGTATCGAAGGGCTGGCGCAGGCGGGCGATCATTTTTACCAGTATCAGGCCGCCAGGCGGTTGGCGCAAAAACTGGCGACTATCGAGAAAGGGCGTATCTTCATCACCGTTTCCTTCCCTGAAACCCCCAACGTGCCCCACCAGTGCGGCATCGCGCCGATCGAAACCACGCTGATGCTGGATGACTACCTGCGGCGGCGCGGCGTGCGTAAGGCGGTTGAGATTGTTTATACCTATCCGACCATTTCCCAATTGCTGCGCAACTGCCTGTTTTTGCAGCGCCCGACCGGCGAAGCGCTGCCCGCCATTTTTGCCGCGCGCGATATCCGTCACCAGCGCGGTTTTACCCTCAGCCGGGTGGATGCGCAGCGCAATATCGCCTATTCCGCCGAGGGGGAGGAACAGCCGTTTGACATCCTGATGGCCACGCCGCCGATCCGGGCGGTGGAAGCGGTGCGCAACACCGGCCTGAGCGATATTCAAAACGGCGAGGGGTGGTTGCCGACCGATCACCAAACGCTACAGGTGTACGGCCAGCAGGGCGTATATGTGATAGGCGACACCGTGGATCTGCCGGTCAGCAAGGCGGGCGGTTCTTGCCACAATCAGGCGCCGGTGATCGCCGACAACATCGTGGCGGAAATACGGCTGGGGCAAACGGTCAGCCATTACGACGGCAAGGTGCAGGCGGTCGCGCAAATGGGGCTGAATGCCGGCATGCCGCTGGTGTACGACTACCGTCACGACGTGCTGCCGACCCCGGCCACCAAGGTGGGCGGCATGCTGCGCAACGGTTTTAACCGCGGTCTGTATTGGGCCACGGTAAGGGGGCTGATATGACGGAAAGCACGGTGCATGGTGATGAACTCCAATCGCTGGCGGGCTTGCTGGAAAAACTGCGGCCGCTGCTGGCCGGCGGGCGGCTGGACAACGTGGTCGATCTGCTGTCGTTGCTGTCGGACGTAGTGGATATCGCCGACAACGCGCTGGTGGAAAAACTGGCCGGCGTATTCGAAGGGCTGGTTACGGTCGGTTGGGAGGGAGGGACTGCGTTGAAGATGGCGCACAGCGAGCTGCAATTGAACCCGCCGCCCGCCAATTTTCGTGCGGCTTACGCCTTGCTGAAGCAGCCGGACACCCTGCTGGGCGTCATGCTGCTGCTGCGCACTCTGCAAATTATCGGGCGGCGTACACGGGATGGCGCGTTGCCGCCGGATGCTTCCGATGAATAATTGAATCGGCTTCGTTCACTCAGATAAGGAGTCGTTATGTCCGGCAAACTTGACCATGCCTTCGCTACCCGCGCTATTCATTATGGCTACGATCCTCAGCAGCATCAGGGGGCGCTGTGCCCGCCGGTGTTTATGAGCTCCACTTTTACCTTTCCCACGGCGGAATATGGCGGCGCTTGCTTTGCCGGCACCGAACCGGGGTATTTCTATTCACGTATCGCCAACCCGACGCTGAATCTGCTGGAGCAGCGCATCGCCAACCTCGAAGAGGGGGAAGCGGCGGTGGCGTTCTCTTCCGGCATGGGGGCGATCACCGCCTGTTGCTGGACGTTGCTCAGCCCGGGCGATGAGCTGATCGTCGATGAAACGGTGTATGGGTGCACCTTCAGCTATTTTCATCACGGTCTGGCGCGCTTTGGCGTCAAGATAACCCATGTTGATCTGACCCGGCCGGAGCGGCTGGCCGCCGCGATCGGTAGGCGCACCCGGCTGGTGTATTGCGAAACCCCGGCCAACCCCAACATGCGACTGATCGATATCGCCGCAGTGGCGGAGATTGCACACCGGCATCAGGCGTTGCTGCTGGTGGACAACACCTACTGTACGCCGTACCTGCAGCGGCCGCTGACGCTGGGCGCCGACATCGTGGTGCACTCGGCCACCAAGTACCTCGGCGGCCACGGCGATCTGCTGGCCGGGCTGGCGGTGACGAGCGAGGCGCTGGCGCAGACGATCCGGCTTGAGGGGCTGAAGGACATGAACGGGGCAGTGCTGTCGGCGCAGGATGCTGCGCTGGTACTGCGCGGTTTGAAAACCTTGCCGCTGCGCATGGATCGTCATTGCGATAACGCGCAGCGTCTGGCGGTGATGTTGGCGGAGCATCCTGCGGTCGAGCGGGTGTATTATCCCGGCCTGGCGAACTTTCCGCAGCATGCGTTGGCGCAGCGGCAAATGGCGCGCCCCGGCGGCATGCTGGCGTTTGAGCTGCGGGGCGGCATGAGTGCAGGCATTCGCTTCCTCAATGCGCTGCAGCTCATCTTGCGCGCGGTCAGCCTGGGCGATTGCGAAAGCCTGGCGCAACACCCGGCCAGCATGACGCACTCGGCCTACAGCCCCGAAGAGCGGCGGCGCCATCATATCAGCGAGGGATTGGTGCGGTTGTCCGCCGGGCTGGAGGCGTTTGACGACTTGCAGGCGGATGTCCTGCAAGCATTGGCGCAGGCGCATTAAAAAACCCGCCGCAGCGGGTTTTATCAGAAGCGAGCGTTACATCTGTTGCGTTGCCGCGGTCACCGGCGAACCCCCGCCTTTCTTGCGCACCCACAGCCAGTAAGCCACGGTGAGTAAAGCAATCCACACCAGCCCGACGTACAGCGCGATGCGGCTCTCTTCGAAGTAGCCGAGCAGGCCGATGACGAATGCCATAAAGGCGGTCGCCAGCGCCGGCGCCACCGGCCACCATGGAACCGGGAAGCTCAACTGACGAGTTTCTTCCGGCGACAGCGTGCGGCGCATGACGATCTGCGACAGCAGGATCATCAGCCACACCCAGACGGTGGCGAAGGTGGCGATCGAGGCGATGATCATGAAGACCTTCTCCGGGATCAGGTAGTTGAGCACCACCGCCAGCAGCAGGGCGACCGACATCACCAGCACCGTCATCCACGGCACGCCGCTGGCGGTCAGTTTGGTGAAGCTGCGCGGCGCCTGGCCGTCCTGCGCCATGCCGTACATCATGCGGCCGGCGCCGAAGATGTCGCTGTTGATGGCCGAGATGGCGGCGGTGATCACCACCACGTTCAGCACGTTGGCGGCGGAGCTGATGCCGAGGTTGCTGAAGATCTCAACGAACGGGCTGCCGTTCTGGCCGATGCTGTTCCACGGGTAGATCGCCATCAGCACCGTCAGCGTCAGCACGTAAAACAGCAGGATGCGCACCGGCACGGCGTTGATCGCTTTCGGCAGCACTTTGGCGGGGTCTTTCGCCTCGCTGGCGGTAATGCCGATGATCTCGATGCCGCCGAAGGCGAACATCACCACCGCCAATGACGCGACCACGCCGCCGATGCCGTTAGGCATAAAGCCGCCGTGCTGCCACAGGTTACTGATACCGGTAGCGTGCTGGGCTTGGCCGAAGCCGAACAGCATCACCGCCGCGCCGCCGACGATCATCGCCACGATGGCGGCGACCTTGACCAGCGACAGCCAGAACTCCAGCTCACCGAACACCTTGACGCTGCACAAATTGAGCGCGCCGATAAACAGAATGATGCTGAGCACCCAGACCCACTGGGCGACGTCCGGGAACCACAACCCCATATAAATGCCGAAGGCGGTGACGTCCGCCAAAGCGACGATCACCATTTCGAAGGTGTAGGTCCAACCGGTGAGGAACCCGGCCAGCGGGCCGAGATAGTGGCTGGCGTAGTGGCCGAACGAGCCGGAAACCGGCTGGTGCACCGCCATTTCACCCAGCGCGCGCATCACCATGAACACCGCCGCGCCGCCCACCAGGTAGGCCAGCAGCACGGCCGGGCCAGCCAGCTGGATGGCGCCGGCGGAGCCGTAGAACAGGCCGGTGCCGATCGCCGAGCCGAGAGCCATGAAACGGATGTGCCGCGCGTTTAGTCCGCGTCTGAGTTGTGTTGTTTCGTTACGCATGTTGCTTCCCGTTAAGTGTTTGCCGAACAGGCACGCGCTGCCCGCGCCGGGTGGAACGCACCCGGCGGGGCAGAACAAACTGCGTGATTCAGTGTGTGATGATTATGCCTGGCTAGGCAGCAGCGCCGCAGGCAGCAGCGATGTCAGGTGACCGGCCGCCAAGAGTTGGCTGGCGGCTTCAATGTCGGGGGCGAAGAAACGATCCTTGTCGTAGAAACTGACATGCTCGCGCAGCAGACGGCGCGCCTGCTCCAGACCTTCCGAGGTCTTCAGGCCGTTGCGGAAATCCAGGCCCTGGCAGGCGGCCAGCCATTCGACCGCCAGAATGCCGCGCACGTTGTCCGCCATGATCCACAGGCGGCGACCGGCGGCCGGCGCCATGGAAACGTGGTCTTCCTGGTTGGCGGAGGTCGGAATGCTGTCGACGCTCGACGGGTGCGCCAGCGCTTTGTTTTCGCTGGCCAGCGCCGCGGCGGTCACCTGGGCGATCATGAAGCCGGAGTTCACGCCGCCGTTTTCCACCAGGAACGGTGGCAGCTGCGACATGTGCTTGTCCATCATCAGCGAGATGCGACGTTCTGATAGCGAACCGATTTCGGCGAACGCCAGCGCCAGGTTATCGGCGGCCATCGCCACCGGCTCGGCGTGGAAGTTGCCGCCGGACAGCACGTCGCCCTGTTCGGCGAACACCAGCGGGTTATCCGAGACGGCGTTGGCTTCAATTTCCAGCACCTCGGCGGCCTGGCGGATCTGCGTCAGGCAGGCGCCCATCACCTGCGGCTGGCAGCGCAGGGAGTAAGGATCCTGCACTTTTTCGCAGTTGCGATGCGAGTCGGAGATTTCGCTGCGCGCGCCGAGCAGGTGGCGGTAGGCGAGGGCGGCGTCGATCTGGCCGCGCTGGCCGCGCACCTCGTGGATACGCGCATCGAACGGGCTGCGAGAGCCCAGCGCCGCTTCCACCGTCAGGCTGCCCGCCACGGTCGCGGCGGCGAACAGGTCTTCGGCATCGAACAGGCCGCGCAGCGCGAAGGCGGCGGAGACCTGGGTGCCGTTCAGCAGCGCCAGGCCCTCTTTCGCCGCCAGCGTCAGCGGTTTCAGGCCGGCCTTGGCCAGCGCTTCAGTCGCCGGCAGCCATTGGCCCTGATGGCGCGCCTGGCCTTCGCCCAGCAGCACCAGGCTCATGTGCGCCAGCGGCGCCAGGTCGCCGGAGGCGCCGACGGAGCCTTTCAGCGGAATATGCGGATAAACTTCGGCGTTGACCAGCGCGATCAGCGCCTGGATGACTTCCAGACGAATGCCGGAGAAGCCGCGCGACAGGCTGTTGATCTTCAGCACCATGATCAGGCGCACCAGATTGTCGTCGGTCGGCTCGCCCACGCCGGCGGCGTGCGACAGCACGATCGAACGCTGCAGGTTTTCCAGATCGTCGCGGGCGATGCGCGTCGAAGCCAGCAGGCCAAACCCGGTATTGATGCCGTAAGTGGTGCGGTTTTCTTCAACGATGCGTTCCACGCAGGCCACGCTCTGCTGGATTGGCGCGTAGGCGTTGTCGTCCAGCGTCAGCGTCACCGGGTGTTGATAGACGTCGCGTAGCTGGGCCAGCGTCAGTTTGCCTGGGCGAATAGTCAGCGCTTTCATGCTTTTTCTCCTTGGGTCGCGGCAACCATCGGCAGGTTCAGGCCTTGCTCACGGGCGCAGTCGATAGCGATATCGTAACCGGCGTCGGCGTGACGCATGACCCCGGTAGCCGGGTCATTGTGCAGGACGCGGGCGATGCGCTCGGCGGCTTCGTCGGTGCCGTCGCAGACGATCACCATGCCGGAGTGTTGGGAGAAGCCCATGCCGACGCCGCCGCCGTGGTGCAGGGAAACCCAGGTGGCGCCGCTGGCGGTGTTCAGCAGGGCGTTGAGCAACGGCCAGTCGGAAACCGCATCGGAACCGTCTTTCATCGCTTCGGTTTCACGGTTCGGGCTGGAAACGGAGCCGGAATCCAGGTGGTCGCGGCCGATGACGATCGGGGCGGACAGTTCGCCGCGGCGCACCATCTCGTTGAACGCCAGGCCCAGCTTGGCACGCTGGCCGAGGCCAACCCAGCAGATGCGCGCCGGCAGGCCCTGGAAGCTGATGCGCTCGCGCGCCATGTCCAGCCAGCGGTGCAGGTGTTCGTCATCCGGGATCAGCTCTTTCACCATGGCATCGGTTTTGTAGATGTCCTGCGGATCGCCGGACAGCGCTGCCCAGCGGAACGGCCCGATGCCGCGGCAGAACAGCGGACGGATGTAGGCCGGCACGAAGCCCGGGAAGTCGAAGGCGTTGTCGACGCCGGTTTCTTTCGCCATCTGGCGAATGTTGTTGCCGTAGTCGAAGGTCGGCACGCCCATCTGCTGGAAGGCCAGCATGGCTTTGACGTGATCGGCCATCGACTGCTTGGCGGCGGCGACCACTTTGGCCGGTTCGGTCTGGGCGCGCTGGCGATATTCTTCCCAGCTCCAGCCTTTCGGCAGGTAGCCGTTCAGCGGATCGTGGGCGCTGGTCTGATCGGTGACCATGTCCGGGCGCACGCCGCGGCGAACCAGCTCAGGCAGGATTTCCGCCGCGTTGCCGCACAGGGCGATGGAGATGGCTTTGCCTTCCGAGGTGTATTTTTTGATGCGTGCCAGCGCGTCGTCCAAATCTTTAGCCTGCTCATCGACGTAGCGGGTTTTCAGGCGGAAATCGATGCGGCTCTGCTGACATTCGATGTTCAGCGAGCAGGCGCCCGCCAGCGTCGCGGCCAGCGGCTGCGCGCCGCCCATGCCGCCCAGGCCCGCGGTCAGCACCCAGCGGCCCTGCAGGCTGCCGTCGTAATGCTGGCGGCCCGCTTCGACGAAGGTCTCATAGGTGCCCTGAACGATGCCCTGGCTGCCGATGTAGATCCAGCTGCCGGCGGTCATCTGGCCGTACATGGCCAGGCCTTTGGCGTCCAGCTCGTTGAAGTGTTCCCAGGTCGCCCAGTGCGGCACCAGGTTGGAGTTGGCGATCAGCACGCGCGGCGCGTTGCTGTGGGTTTTGAAGACGCCGACCGGCTTGCCGGACTGCACCAGCAGGGTTTCGTCTTCTTCCAGCGTTTTCAGCGTTTCGACGATCTTGTCGTAGCAATCCCAGTCGCGCGCGGCGCGGCCGATGCCGCCGTACACCACCAGCTCGTGTGGGTTCTCCGCAACTTCAGGATCGAGGTTGTTCATCAGCATGCGTAACGGCGCTTCGGTCAGCCAGCTTTTTGCGTTTAATTGTGTGCCGCGTGGCGCGCGTACATCGACATTGCGAACTTTGTTATTTGTAGTCACAGCAGTTTCCTCAAACAGTATCGGTGCAGATTCCATGCCGCGGTGGGGGATGAGTACCACGGCATAACAATGCGTAGGGTTTATTAACATATACTTGTATGTACAAGCATATGCAACACTGACCAGTTGCCGCTTAAAAGTGGCATAAGAAAAAGTTATTTTCTTTTTATATCAGTTTGATATGCGATTTTTTATCGCCGGCTTCATGTATGGAAAGCCGGAGAAAAGTGAGCTGTTCGGCAAAAATGAATTAAAAATGACTCATTTTTGGGCGGCTAGTCACAATATTTTTACAGACTGATTACAGTTGCGGCCAGGGGATAAACAAACCCTATCGCCGCAGGGAAAAAGCCCGCCGTCGGTGGCGGGCTTGCCAGGGTCAGGCCGCCGGTTGTAGCGTCGGTTTGCGGCTCATTTTGCATACCGTGGCGATGGCGGCGATCAGCGCCGGCACGCACAGGAACATCAGGATGCTCTGCACCTCCCACTGCATCGCCAGCAGTTGGGCGCCCATCATGGTGCCGGCGACGCCGCCGAAGCGGCCGATGCCCTGCATCCAGGCGATGCCGGTGGCACGGCTGTGGGTGGGGTAGAAGGTGGCCGCCAGCGTTTGCAGCCCGGACTGCGCGCCGTTCATGGTGACGCCCATCAGGAAGATGAAGGCGCCCAGCAGCACGATGTGTTTGTCCTCGGTCGCCATCGCCACGATCAGCAGGGCAGTGGCGACAAAGCCGCTCGAGACCACCTTATGCGCGTTCCAGCGATCCATCAGCCAGCCGGCCACCAGGATGCCAAGCGTGCCGCCGAAGGTGAACAGCGAGGTGAGCATCGCCGATTGCTCCAGCTGGTAACCCAGCCCCTGCATCAGGATCGGCATCCAACTCAGCAACACGTAGTAGATTACCAGCCCCATAAAGTAGGTCAGCCACAGCATCAGCGTGCCGAGCAGGTAAGGGCGGCTGAACAGCAGGCCGACGCTGGTCTTGGTGTGCGTAAGCTTCTCTTCGTACAGGTAAAAACGCGTCACGCCATCCAGGCTCTGGCTGACGAAGCGCTGTGCGATGCGCTTGATCTTCGCCGCATCCTGCCCGCGGTTGACCATGTATTTGACTGATTCCGGCAGCAGCAGGATCAGCAAAACCGTCAACGCCAGCGGCGCAATGGCGCCGAGCAGCAGCACGCTGTGCCAGCCGTAGCTCGGGATCAGCCACGATGAAATGGCGCCGCCGCCGGCCGCGCCCAGCGGAAAACCGCAATACATGGTGTTGATCGCCAGCGAACGGCAGCGCTGCGGCGCGTATTCGGAGATCAGCGTGATGGCGTTGGGCATCGCCGCTCCCAGCCCGAGGCCGGTGAGGAAACGCCACAGCGTCAGGCTATTGAGCGAGCCGGCGTAGGCGGTGGCCAGGCTCGACAGGCCGAAGAACAGACAGGAAAACACCAGCACGCGCTTGCGGCCGATGCGATCGGAGATTGGCCCGGCGATCAGCGCGCCGAGCGACAGCCCCAGCAGCGCGGCGCTCAGCACCGGCCCCAGATCCTGTTTGACGATGCCCCAGTCTTTGGCGACCGAGGGGGCGATATAGCCCATGGCGGCGGTATCGAAACCGTCGATGGCGAGGATCAGGAATCCGAGAATGATCAGGGTCCAGTGAAACAGCGAAAACTTGCTGTCGTCGATGGCCTGCTGAATGTTCAACTCGCTGGTGGAATGAGTCATGGCACCCTCTAAACGCAGATGTAGTCGTGATGGATGGAACGTGGCCGAAACTGACGCTCGGCTTGTGTTTGCTTGTATATACATCTGCGCGTCGGCGCTTTATGTCAAATATATTTATCTTATGCGTTAAATAAATGTTGTTTTTGCGAAGCAGGTTACACCGTGAATGAAAGGCCAAAGCCCGACTCACAAATTAAATGAACGCCGTGGGTGGTGAGATATGCTGGCGGCGGCGCGGAGAATAAAATTTAATACAATGTTGGCCGTTTGGTCGCCGGGCCGGAATCTGCGATAATCGCTTTTTACTTTTCCAGATTGAGAAACCGATGCAGTACCCGATCAATGAGATGTTCCAAACCTTGCAGGGCGAAGGCTTTTTCACCGGCGTGCCGGCCATTTTTATCCGCTTGCAGGGCTGCCCGGTAGGGTGCAGTTGGTGCGATACCAAACATACCTGGGAAAAGGAAGCCAATCGGGAAGTCGACCTGCAACGGATCCTGGTCAAAACAGAGGAAAGCGACGCCTGGGGCAATGCCGGCGCCGAGCAGCTGTTGGCGGTGATGCGCCAACAAGGTTACACCGCGCGCCATGTGGTGATCACCGGCGGCGAACCCTGCATCTACGATCTGACACCGCTGACCGAGCTGTTCGAACAGCATGGCTACGGCTGCCAGATTGAGACCAGCGGCACCCACGAGGTGCGCTGTTCCGCCAACACCTGGGTGACGGTTTCGCCGAAGGTGAATATGCGCGGCGGCATGAAGGTGCTGGATCAGGCGCTGCGGCGCGCCGACGAGGTGAAGCATCCGGTGGCGCGCGAGCGCGACATCGAGGCGCTGGACGCGCTGCTGGCGACGCTGCAGGACGACAAGGCGCGCATTATCGCGCTGCAGCCGATCAGCCAGAAAGAAGAGGCGACCCGCCTGTGCATCGAAACCTGCATCGCGCGCAACTGGCGGCTGTCGATGCAGACCCACAAGTATCTGAACATCGCCTAAAATCAGGGCGCCCTTGGGCGCCCTTTCTTTTAACCTTTATATACGCATCCCGCAGTACAGGTCTCTTTCACCATCACCGCAGTCAGTTCCGGCAACTGGGGCTTGAGCTGCTGCCAAATCCAGGCGGCGAGCACTTCGCTGGTGGGATTTTCCAATCCTGGAATATCGTTCAGATAATGGTGATCCAGCCGCTCCCAGATCGGGGAAAACACAGCCTTGAGCTCGGCGAAATCCATCACCCAACCGGTGTGGGGATCCACTTCACCGGTCACTTCCAGACGCACCATAAACGAATGCCCATGCAGACGGCCGCACTTATGGCCCTCCGGCACGTGGGGCAAACGGTGTGCGGCTTCAAACTGAAAATCTTTAAACAGCGTGGTTGCCATTATTACGGCCTCATTGACTCAAAAACCGCCGCATAGTACCGGAAAGCGCGTCTGCTTGCCATTTATACCGTTATGGTCTAGCGCCGCGATAACCGCGCCCGGTTAACACTTTTTTTGTTTGGTGTTTGCGGCACCTATCGGCTGGGGTAATGAGCCGAAATGTTGAACGGTGAAAAAACGATGAAAAAAAGCGCTTTAATTTCATCTGGATAAAAAACTTTGTTTAACGGTTTAAGCGTTATCCCTTACCGGAAAAACAGCTTAGTCATTTTGGTTATGATTTATTGCTATCCCTTATTTAATCGTTGCTATTCTGCTCGGTAACCTTACAAACTCTCCTGATCTTTTCCGCACACCCGACGCAGCGAAGAGACAGCGACTGACACTGGCGCGCGCCTGGCAGGAAAGGCGCTAAGTATAGGAAATAAGTACAGCAATGACGACTCAGGCTCCTCCAACATCTTTGCTCCCGCTGACGCCCGAACAGCTGGCGCGCTTGCAGGCGACGATCGGCGACTATTCGCCGACGCAGCTGGCGTGGCTGTCCGGCTATTTTTGGGGCATGGTCAATCAACAGCCCGGAGCCGTGGCCATTGCGCCTGTCGCCCCTGCGGCTGCCGCCGGCATCACCATCATTTCCGCTTCGCAGACCGGCAATGCGCGCCGCCTGGCGGAGCAGCTGCGCGACGATCTGCTGGCCGCCAATCTGAGCGCCACGCTGATCAGCGCCGGCGACTACAAGTTCAAGCAGATAGCTCAAGAGCGCCTGCTGGTGATCGTCGCCTCTACGCAGGGGGAAGGCGAGCCGGCGGAAGAAGCGGTGGCGCTGCATAAATTCCTGTTCTCGAAGAAGGCGCCGAAGCTGAATGACACCGCTTTTGCGGTGTTCGGGCTGGGCGACACCTCTTATGAGAATTTCTGCCAGTCTGGTAAGGATTTCGACGGCAAGCTGGCCGAGCTGGGCGCCGAGCGCCTGGTGGAGCGTGTGGACGCCGACGTGGAGTACCAGGAACTGGCCGCCGCCTGGCGCAAGCAGGTGGTGTCGGTGCTGAAGGCGCGCGCGCCGGCGGAAAGCGCCGCACCGGGCGTGTTGGCCAGCGGCGCGGTCGATCTGATCGACAGCAGCCCGTACAGCAAGGAACAACCACTTACCGCCCAGCTGGCGGTCAATCAGAAAATTACCGGCCGCGCGTCGGATAAAGACGTGCGCCATATCGAGATCGATCTGGGCGACTCCGGCCTGCGCTATCAGCCGGGCGATGCGCTCGGCGTATGGTTCGACAACGATCCGGCGCTGGTGGACGAACTGGTGCAGCTGTTGTGGCTGAAAGGCGACGAGCCGGTCGAGGTGGAAGGGCAAACCCTGCCGCTGGCGCAGGCGCTGCGCAGCCATTTCGAGCTGACGCAGAACACCACGCCGATCGTCGATAAATACGCCGCGCTGTCGCGCGACGAAACGCTGATCGGCCTGTTGGCGGATAAAGCTGCGCTGCAGCAGTACGCGCACAACACGCCGATCGTCGACATGGTGCGTCAGGCGCCGGCGGATCTGAGCGCCGAACAGCTGGTCGGCCTGCTGCGCCCGCTGACGCCGCGTCTGTACTCCATCGCCTCTTCGCAGGCGGAGAACGAAAGCGAAGTCCACATCACCGTGGGCGTGGTGCGTTACGACATCGACGGGCGCGCCCGCAGCGGCGGCGCCTCCGGCTTCCTGGCGGATCGCCTGGAGGAAGACGGCGACGTGCGGGTGTTTATCGAACACAACGACAACTTCCGCCTGCCGGCCAACCCGGAAACGCCGGTGATCATGATTGGCCCGGGCACCGGCATCGCGCCGTTCCGCGCCTTTATGCAGCAGCGCGACGCCGACGGCGCCAGCGGCAAAAACTGGCTGTTCTTCGGCAACCCGCACTTCACCGAAGATTTCCTGTATCAGGTCGAATGGCAGCGCTACGTGAAAGACGGCCTGCTGACCCGCATCGATCTGGCCTGGTCCCGCGACCAGCAACATAAAATATACGTACAAGACAAACTGCGCGAACAGGGCGCGGAAGTGTGGCGCTGGATTCAGGAAGGCGCGCACATTTACGTCTGCGGCGATGCCAATCGCATGGCGAAAGACGTGGAAAACACATTACTGGAACTGGTGGCCGAGCACGGTGGCATGGATACCGAGCAGGCGGATGAATTTTTAAGTGAGCTGCGCCTTGAGCGCCGTTATCAGCGAGATGTTTACTGATGAGTGATAAACACCCCGGGCCTTTGGTAGTCGAAGGCAAACTGGCCGATGCGGAGCGCATGAAGAAGGAGAGCAACTTCCTGCGCGGCACCATCGCCGAAGATTTGAACGACGGCCTGACCGGCGGCTTCAACGGCGACAACTTCCTGCTGATCCGTTTTCACGGCATGTACCAGCAGGATGACCGCGATATTCGCGCCGAACGCGCCGAGCAGAAGCTGGAGCCGCGCCACGCCATGATGCTGCGCTGCCGCCTGCCGGGCGGCATCATCAGCCCGCAGCAGTGGCTGGGCATCGACAAGTTCGCGCAGGAGAGCACGCTGTACGGCAGCATTCGCATCACCAACCGCCAGACGTTCCAGTTTCACGGCATTCTGAAAGGCAACGTCAAACCGGTGCACCAGCTGCTGAACCGTCTGGGGCTGGACGCGTTGGCGACCGCCAACGACGTTAACCGCAACGTGCTGTGCACCTCCAACCCGGTGGAGTCCGAGCTGCATCAGGAAGCCTACGAGTGGGCGAAGAAGATCTCCGAACACCTGCTGCCGCGCACCCGCGCCTACGCTGAGGTGTGGCTGGATCAGGAGAAGGTGGCCACCACCGACGAAGAGCCGATTCTGGGGCCGACCTACCTGCCGCGCAAATTCAAAACCACGGTGGTGATCCCGCCGCAGAACGACGTCGATCTGCACGCCAACGACATGAACTTCGTGGCGATCGCCGAAAACGGCAAGCTGGTAGGCTTCAACCTGCTGGTGGGCGGCGGGCTGTCCATCGAACACGGCAACAAGAAAACCTACGCGCGCCAGGCCAGCGAATTCGGCTACATTCCGCTCGAGCATACGCTGGCGGTGGCGGAAGCGGTGGTGACCACGCAGCGCGACTGGGGCAACCGCACCGATCGCAAGAACGCCAAAACCAAATACACGCTGGAGCGCGTCGGGGTGGACGTTTTCCGCGCCGAAGTGGAAAAGCGCGCCGGCATCACCTTCGCGCCGATCCGGCCGTATGAATTCACCGGCCGTGGCGATCGCATCGGTTGGGTGAAGGGCATCGACGATCAATGGCACCTGACGCTGTTTATCGAGAACGGCCGCCTGCTGGACTATCCGGGGCGCCCGCTGAAGACCGGCATGGCGGAGATCGCCAAGATCCATAAAGGCGACTTCCGTCTGACGGCGAACCAAAACGTGATCATCGCCGGCGTGCCGGCAAGCGAGAAGGCGAAGATCGAAGCCCTGGCGCGCGATCATGGCCTGATCGACGACGAGATCAGTGAGCAACGCAAGAACTCGATGGCCTGCGTATCGTTCCCGACCTGCCCGTTGGCGATGGCGGAGGCCGAGCGCTTCCTGCCGCAGTTCGTCACCAAGGTGGAAGGGATCATGCATCGGCACGGGGTGGGTGACGAGCATATCGTGCTGCGCATCACCGGCTGCCCAAACGGCTGCGGCCGCGCGCTGTTGGCGGAGCTGGGGCTGGTGGGCAAGGCGGTCGGCCGCTATAACCTGCATTTGGGCGGCAACCGCGAAGGCACGCGCATTCCGCGCATGTACCGCGAGAACATCAACGAAGACGAGATCCTGAGCGAGATCGACCTGTTGGTGGGGCGCTGGGCGAAGGAGCGCAACGCCGGCGAAGGCTTCGGCGACTTCACCATCCGCGCGGGCATCGTCAAACCGGTGCTGGATCCGGCGCGAGATTTCTGGGAGTGAGGCCGGGCGGCCCCTGGGGCAGAGGGGCCGCACAGGTAATTTCAAGTAGCAGGAGAGACAACATGGCTGAATTCGATCTGGCGGCGCTGAACGCGTTGCCCAAATCCGGGCAGGCGCTGGCATTGGCGGTGGTCAACGGCCAACTGGAGACCCTCAGCGCCGAACAGCGCGTTGCATGGGCGCTGGAGCATCTGCCCGGCGAGTTCGTACTCTCGTCCAGTTTCGGCATTCAGGCGGCGGTATGCCTGCACCTGGTGACGCGCATCCGGCCGGATATCCCGGTGATCCTGACCGACACCGGTTACCTGTTCCCGGAAACCTACCGCTTTATCGATCAACTGACCGACCAGCTGAAGCTGAATCTGCAGGTGTTCCGCGCCGAACAGTCTCCCGCCTGGCAAGAGGCGCGCTACGGCAAACTGTGGGAGCAGGGCGTGGAAGGGATTGAGAAGTACAACCAGATCAACAAGGTCGAGCCGATGAACCGCGCGCTGGAGACGCTGGGGGCGCAGAGCTGGTTCGCCGGCCTGCGGCGCGAGCAGTCCGGCAGCCGCGCCAATCTGCCGGTGCTGGCGGTGCAGCGCGGGGTGTTCAAGATCCTGCCGATCATCGACTGGGACAACCGCAAGATTTACCAGTACCTGACCGAACATGGGCTGAGCTATCACCCGCTGTGGGAGCAGGGCTACCTGTCGGTAGGCGATACCCACACCACCCAGAAGTGGGAGCCGGGCATGAGCGAGGAAGAGACGCGTTTCTTCGGCCTGAAGCGCGAGTGCGGCCTGCACGAAGGCTAAACGGCGCGATCAACATGACGGGGCTCAGCAGTGCTGGGCCCTGTTTTTTTGCGGACTACTTTTTCTTCTGTGCTTTCGGCGGGTGCGCCTGCGCCAGCTCTTTGATCAGCGGCAGCAGGATCTGCACGCTTTCGCGGCTGCGTTTGTCGATCCGCCCCGGCAGATAGCGATCCAGATACTGCAGGTTGTCATACTGCGGGCGGTGCCAGGTGATGCCCTGCGGGAAGTGCGGGCTGACGGCGCGCTGCTGGTAGCCGTCCTTGTCGCCCAGCGACCAGTTGGTGGCCTCCACTGACAGCACCGGGATGCCTGCGGCGTCGAACACCTCTTGATCGGAGCAGCAGCCGGTGCCCTTCGGATGCTGGGCGCTACCCGGATTGCTGGCGGCGGCGATGCCGTAGCGGTGGGCGATATCCAGCGCGCGATCGCGGGAGCGTTTCGCCATTTGCGGCGGCGTGTTGCGCCCGGCGTTGAAGTACAGACGATCGCCGGTGATCAGGCTGTCGAGGTTGATCACCAGCACGGTGTTGCTTTTCTCTTCCGCGCTCATGCGTTGCAGGTAGTTTTGTGCGCCCAGCGAGCCGATCTCTTCGGCACTGGTGGCGACGAAGCGCAGGCCGTAGGCGGTGGGGATGCTTTTCAGGCGCTCCGCCAGTTCCAGCATCACGCCGATGCCGGAGGCGTTGTCGTCGACGCCCTGCAGCGTCAGGCCGCCGAGGTTGTTATCCAGGTCTTCGTCGCTCTGCGGCGTGTAGGTGTCGAAGTGGGCGACAATCACTATTTGTTTCGGGCTGTCGCCGTTGCGGGCGGCGATCACCGAGCTGGCGGTGACGTTGTTCCAATTCTTCTTGCCGTCTTTGCTGGTGTAGAGATAGCGCGTGTTGACGCTGCGAATATCGCTTTGATAACCCATCTTGCTGAACTGCTGCTTCAGGTAGTCGGCGGTGAGCAATTCGGCCGGGCTGCCCGCCATGCGGCCGGGGAAGTAAGTGGCGATGTGGCGGGTCTGTTCGGCGGCGAAACGGCCCATTGGCGCGTCTTTTGCGGGCTGTGCGGCACAAACGCTGAAGACGCCGCCGAGTGCGAGGGCCAGCAGGCTGGTCTTCAGGTAAAAACGGGAAAACATACCGAAAAATCCTTCTTTGCTATCGGCGCTGCCGATCATTTTTCTTCGGCACCCAGTATGAGACGCCGGGCGGCATTACACAATTTCCCCGTCTCTTAATTTTCGCGCGAATGCGCAAACCGTCGCCGCAGTTATCACCGTTTGCCTCTGGCGTTGCGGCCTATATTCCATAAAGGAACTAATCATTCCTTTTCGTCATTTCAGAGGCTAAATCTCAGCCCGTATAGTCACACTATCTTTCTGTTATATGAAAAGGCTGTTGTGGACTATCTACCAATATTTGCCGACCTGAAACAACGTCCGGTGCTGGTCGTTGGCGGCGGTGACGTGGCTGCGCGCAAAGTCGATCTGCTTCAGCGCGCCGGGGCTGAAATACGGATAGTTGCGCAGTCGCTCTCACCGGAACTGGAACAACAACGTCAGCAAGGGCAACTGCTCTGGCTGGGGAAAACCTTTGACCCGCAACAGCTGGACGAGGTGTTTCTGGCGATCGCCGCCACGGACGACAACGCGCTGAATGCCGCGGTGTTCGCCGAGGCGGATAAACGCCGGGTGTTGGCCAACGTGGTGGACGATCAGCCGCGCTGTTCGTTCATCTTCCCGTCGATCATCGATCGCTCGCCGCTGGTGGTGGCGGTGTCGTCCAGCGGCCAGGCTCCGGTGCTGGCGCGGTTGCTGCGCGAAAAGCTGGAGGCGTTGCTGCCCGCCAGTTTGGGGCAGATGGCGCAGGTGGCGGGCCGCTGGCGCGGCCAGGCCAAACAGCGGCTGGCCTCGATCGGCGAACGTCGTCGTTTCTGGGAGAAAGCCTTCGGCGGCCGTTTCGCCACGCTGGTGGCCAACGGCCAGACGGCGCAGGCGGAGCGGCAGCTGGAGCAGGATTTGCAAAGCTTCGCCGCAGGCGATGAAGGCGTGCAGGGCGAGATAGCCCTGGTGGGCGCCGGGCCGGGCGACGTGGGGCTGTTGACCCTGCGCGGGCTGCAGGTGATGCAGCAGGCGGACGTGGTGCTGTATGACCACCTGGTCAGCGGCGAGATCCTCGATCTGGTGCGCCGCGACGCCGAGCGCATCTGCGTGGGCAAACGCGCCGGCGCGCACTCGGTGATCCAGGAAGAGACCAACCGGCTGCTGGTGGAGCTGGCGCAGCAGGGCAAACGCGTGGTGCGCCTGAAGGGCGGGGATCCGTTCATCTTTGGCCGCGGCGGCGAAGAGCTGCAGGTGGCCGCCGCCGCCGGCATTCCGTTTCAGGTGGTGCCGGGCGTCACGGCCGCCGCGGGGGCGACCGCCTACGCCGGCATTCCGCTGACGCACCGCGACCACGCGCAGAGCGTGACCTTTATCACCGGCCACTGCCGCCCCGACGGCGATGGCCTGGACTGGGCCGATCTGGCCCGGGCGCGGCAGACGCTGGCTATCTACATGGGCACCATGAAGGCGGCGGACATCAGCCAACGCCTGATCGCCCACGGCCGCGCTGCCGATACGCCGGTGGCGGTGATCAGCCGCGGCACGCGCGCCGATCAGCAGGTGCAGATCGGCACGCTGGATCAACTGGAACATCTGGCCCAACGGGCGCCGCTGCCGGCGCTGCTGGTGATTGGCGAAGTGGTGGAACTGCACCATCAAATCGCCTGGTTCGGGCATCAATCGCAGACGGAAGGGGCCGCGCGCCCGGCCGTCGTGAATTTGGCATAGGCAAGGCTTTTAAGGATCTGTTATGGACGAAAAACGACTCACTCATTTGCGGCAATTGGAGGCGGAGAGTATCCATATCATCCGTGAAGTCGCCGCTGAATTCGCCAACCCGGTGATGCTGTATTCCATCGGTAAAGACTCTTCCGTGATGCTGCATCTGGCGCGCAAGGCGTTCTTCCCCGGCACGTTGCCGTTCCCGCTGCTGCACGTCGATACCGGCTGGAAGTTCCGCGAAATGTACGAATTCCGCGATCGCACCGCGAAGGAGTACGGCTTCGAGCTGCTGGTGCATAAAAACCCGGAAGGGGTGGCGATGGGCATCAACCCGTTTGTGCACGGCAGCGCCAAGCATACCGACATCATGAAGACCGAGGGCCTGAAGCAGGCGTTGAACAAGTATGGTTTCGACGCCGCCTTCGGCGGTGCGCGGCGCGACGAGGAGAAATCGCGCGCCAAAGAGCGCATCTATTCGTTCCGCGATCGCTTCCACCGCTGGGATCCGAAAAACCAGCGGCCGGAGCTGTGGCACAACTACAACGGCCAGATCAACAAAGGGGAGAGCATCCGCGTCTTCCCGCTGTCGAACTGGACCGAGCTGGATATCTGGCAGTACATCTTCCTGGAAAAGATCGACATCGTGCCGCTGTACCTGGCGAAACCTCGCCCGGTGGTGGAGCGCGACGGCATGCTGATGATGGTGGACGACGATCGCATCGATCTGCAGCCGGGTGAAGTGATCAGCCAGCGCATGGTGCGTTTCCGCACCCTGGGGTGCTGGCCGCTGACCGGCGCGGTGGACTCGCAGGCGCAAACCCTGCCGGAGATCATCGAAGAGATGCTGGTCTCCACCACCAGTGAACGCCAGGGGCGGATGATCGATCGCGATCAGTCCGGTTCGATGGAGCTGAAAAAGCGTCAAGGGTATTTCTAAGGAGCCGCCGGATGAACAACGCAATCGCACAACAAATCGCCGACCAGGGCGGCGTCGAATCCTATCTGCACGCGCAGCAGCACAAGAGCCTGCTGCGCTTTCTGACCTGCGGCAGCGTCGATGACGGCAAAAGCACCCTGATTGGCCGCCTGCTGCACGATACCCGCCAGATCTACGAGGATCAGCTGTCGACGCTGCACAGCGACAGCAAACGCATCGGCACCCAGGGCGAGAAGCTCGATCTGGCGCTGCTGGTGGACGGCCTGCAGGCCGAGCGCGAGCAGGGCATCACCATCGACGTGGCCTATCGCTATTTCTCGACCGAAAAACGCAAATTTATCATCGCCGATACCCCGGGGCATGAGCAGTACACCCGCAACATGGCCACCGGTGCCTCCACCTGCGATCTGGCGATCCTGTTGATCGACGCGCGCAAAGGGGTATTGGACCAGACTCGCCGCCACAGCTTTATCGCGACCCTGCTGGGCATTCGCCATCTGGTGGTGGCGGTGAACAAGATGGATCTGGTGGACTACCAGGAAGCGGTGTTCGAGCAGTTCAAACAGGATTACCTGACCTTCGCCCAGCAGCTGCCAGGCGATCTGGACATCAAATTCGTGCCGCTGTCGGCGCTGGACGGCGACAACGTGGCGAGCGAAAGCGCCCATATGCCGTGGTACAGCGGCCCGACGCTGCTGGAAGTGCTGGAGAGCGTGGACGTGGTCAGCGAGCGAGAAAACCAGCCGCTGCGCTTCCCGGTGCAGTACGTCAACCGCCCGAACCTCGATTTTCGCGGCTATGCCGGCACGCTGTCCGCCGGCGTGGTGCGGGTGGGGCAACGGGTCAAGGTGCTGCCTTCCGGCGTGGAGTCCAGCGTGGCGCGCATCGTGACCTTCGACGGCGATCTGCAAGAGGCGGTGCCGGGCGAGGCGATTACGCTGGTGCTGAAGGATGAGGTGGACATCAGCCGCGGCGATCTGCTGGTCGACGCCGGCGAAAGCCTGCAGGCGGCGCAGAGCGCGCTGGTGGACGTGGTATGGATGGCCGAGCAGCCGCTGGTGCCGGGCCAGAGCTACGACATCAAGATCGCCGGTAAAAAGACCCGCGCCCGCGTGGAGAGTATCCGCCATCAGGTGGAGATCAATACGCTGGCGCAGCACCCGGCAGACACGTTGCCGCTTAACGGCATCGGCCTGGTGGAGCTGACCTTCGACGAGCCGCTGGTGCTGGACAGCTATCAGAGCAATCACGACACCGGCGGGCTGATCTTCATCGATCGCATGAGCAACGTCACGGTGGGCGCCGGTCTGGTGCGTGAAACGCTGCAGGCCGCATCGGCGGCGCGCGGCGAGTTCAGCGCTTTCGAGCTGGAGTTGAATGCGCTGGTGCGCAAGCACTTCCCGCACTGGGGCGCACGCGATCTGCTCGGTGGCCGATAAGGTGGCCGCTGAACTGAAGGCGACCGGGCCGGACGATGAGAACGTGGTTTGGCATCCGCACGCGGTGACGCGCGCGGATCGCGAAGCGCGCAATGGCCATCGCGGCGCGGTGCTGTGGTTTACCGGGCTGTCCGGCTCGGGCAAATCCACCGTCGCCGGCGCGCTGGAGCAGGCTCTGCACGGGCTCGGCGTCAGCACCTATCTGCTGGACGGCGATAACGTGCGCCACGGCCTGTGCCGCGATCTCGGCTTCTCGGACGAAGATCGGCGCGAGAACATCCGCCGGGTGGGGGAAGTGGCCAAACTGATGGTGGATGCCGGGCTGGTGGTGCTGACCGCGTTCATTTCGCCGCACCGCGCCGAGCGGCAGATGGTGCGCGAAATGCTCGGCGACGATCGCTTTATCGAAGTGTTCGTCGACACGCCGCTGGCGATCTGCGAGGCGCGCGATCCGAAGGGATTGTATAAAAAAGCGCGCGCCGGCGAGCTGCGCAACTTCACCGGCATCGACGCGGTTTACGAGGCGCCGCAGCAGCCGGAAATCCACCTCGATGGCCAACAATTGGTAACAAATTTGATTGCGCAATTGTTAGACGTGTTGCGTGGTCAGGCTATTATCAAACCCTGAATTCAAAAAAAGCGTGTGGCGTTTTTCGCCATGCGCTTTTTACTCTAAGCCGCCGCAGAGCGAGCCGAATAACCAGGGATCACTATGCAAAATGTCACGCCTATCTTGATCGACTCCAAGCAGTCAAAACAGGAGAGAGAGGAGCCTTCTTATTCTTTCCTGGGCGGCGTCAGCGGCTTTGTTTTCTACTGGCTGGCGTTCGCGTTGCCGTTTCTGGTTTACGGTTCCAACACGCTGTTTTTCCTGCTCTATACCTGGCCGTTCTTCCTGGCGCTGATGCCGCTGTCGGTGCTGATCGGCATCACCCTCAGCATGCTGTTGCGCGGTCGTCTGATCCTGACGCTGCTGCTGACCGGCGCCATCGTGCTGTGCCTGTTCTGGCTGGTGTTCAGCTTCCTGACCGGGTGGTAAGAGAGCGGGCGCCGATGCCGGCGCCCGAAGGATTGCAAAGCGGTGCCGAAGGTTACAAAACTTTGCTCAGAAACGCCTGAGTGCGCGGATTGGCCGGATGGCTGAAGATCTGCTGCGGCGTACCTTCCTCCTGAATGATCCCCTGATCGATAAACAGCACCCGATCGGCCACCTCGCGGGCAAAGCCCATTTCATGCGTTACCACCACCATGGTCATGCCCTCGTGGGCCAGGGACTTCATCACCGCCAACACTTCGCCCACCAGCTCCGGATCGAGCGCGGAGGTGGGTTCGTCGAACAGCATGATCTTCGGCTCCATCGCCAGCGCGCGGGCGATGGCCACCCGCTGCTGTTGGCCGCCGGACAGGCTGTTGGGGTAGGCGTCTATCTTGTCGAGCAGGCCGACCTTGCGCAGCAGCTGTTCGGCTTGCGCGATGGCTTCGGCGCGCGGCCGTTTCTTCACGCTCACCGGCGCCATGATGATGTTTTCCAACACCGTCATGTGCGGGAACAGGTTGAAGCGCTGGAACACCATGCCCACGCTTTCACGCATCTTGTTCAGGTCGGTTTTCTGATCGTGGACGGCGAAGCCGTTGACCTCGATCTCGCCGCCGGAGAGCGTTTCCAGCGCGTTGATGCAGCGCAGGAAGGTGCTCTTCCCGGAGCCGGAAGGGCCGATGACGCATACCACTTCGTTGGCGGCGATCCGGCAGGAAATGCCGCGCAGCACGTGGCTCTCGCCGAACTGTTTTTGCAGGTTATGTACGCGAATCACTTTTACCGAACCTCTTTTCCATGTGTTGCACCAGCAGCGAGAGCAGGAAGGTGATGACCCAATAGACCAGCGAAATGGTCAGGTAGGGCTCCCAGTAGGTGGCGTAGGCACCGGAGACGGTGCGGGCGGCATAGGCCAGATCCGCCAGGCCGATGGCGGAGGCCAGCGACGAATCCTTGACGATGGCGATGGCGTTGTTGCCCAGCGGCGGCAGCATGCGGCGGAAGGCCTGCGGCAGGATCACCTGGCGCATGGTCTTGCCGTAGCTCATGCCCAGCGAACGCGAAGCTTCCATTTGGCCGCGGTCGATAGACTGGATCCCGGCGCGGAAGATTTCCGACACATAGGCGCCGGCGTTGAGCGTGATCGCCACCACGCAGGAGAGAAAGGCGCCGTAGTCGGCGCGCAGCGCGCGGGCGAAATCGACGCTCATCAGGCCGCTGGTGACCAGCAGGCCGTCGCGCGGGTTGATGAACAGCGGCACCAGCGCGAAGTGCACGACCATGATTTGTACGAACAGCGGCGTGCCGCGAAAGGCGCTGATGTAGATGCGCACCGGCCACTGAACGCCGTAATGCAGTATGGGTTTCCAGATGCCGTGCGGCGCCTGCGCCAAACGGCCCAGCCCGAGGATCAATCCCCAGGTGGTGCCCAGCAGCACGCAGATAATGGTGCATTTGATGGTCATCCAGGCGCCTTCCATAAACAGCGGCGCGTATTCCTGGATAATCTCCCAGCGGAAGTTCAAGATCAGATCCTTATTTAAGCGTGTTAAGGCTACTGCGCGTTGTCATCTTGGGATTGGGCAGTGCTCGCCATCCTCATGGACTGCGTGTCCACTCCGGTGGCTGTGCGCTGGCCGCACCCAATCTGACTTAGCTCGCTACGCCTGTTTATTTGCTGGCCGACTGCGCTGAGGCGCGCCAGTTGATTATTCCGCCGGCAGCGTCGGTACGTTGCTGTCGAACCAGGTTTGGTAGATCTTGGCGTAGGTGCCGTCGGCGACGATCTTCTTCAGGCCGGCGTTAATCTTGTTACGCAGTTCGTCGTTGCCTTTGGCGACGGCGATGCCGAAATACTGGCGCTCGAACTTGGCGTCGGACACCAGCTTGAAGGCCTTCTCAGGGTGGGTTTTGATATAGAACTTGGCCACGCCGACGTCGCCGACCGCCGCGCCGATGCCGTCTTCATACAGCTCCTGCAGCATCAGCGGCGTATTGTCGAAGCGCTTGATGGCGGTGCTGTTTTTGCCCAGCACATCGGACACCACGATGTCGCCGGTGCTGGAGTTCACCACGCCGACCTTCAGCGCTTTCAGCGCGGCGATGGAATCGACCGTCGAGTCTTGCGGCACGACGATGGCCTGTTCGGCCGGGAAATAAGGCGCAGAGAAATCAACCATTTGCTTGCGCTTGTCGGTGATGGTGATGCCGGAAATGATGATATCGCGATCGCCGGAATTCAGCGTGGCGAAGATCCCTTCCCACGGCGTATTGATCAGTTTGATTTGGAAGCCTTCGGCCTTGGCCACCGCTTTGATGATGTCGATGTCGAACCCTTCCAGCTGTTTTTGGCTGTTTTCAAATTCGAACGGCCGATAGGTGCCGCCGGAGCCGACGACGTAGGTAGGTTCAGCCGCCAACGCGGCGGTGGAGAAGGTGGCGGCCAGGCAGGCGCCGATCAGAACTAAACGTTTTAACATCGCGATCCCCGATAATGAAAGGTTATACATTGGAATTATTTATGCACTAGTAGTGCATAAAAATAAGCTTCAATGAATGAAAGTGCAACCACTGCATGAGGATTATTCTTTCTATGGTGGTAAATATTCATTTTTTGCATTGCTGTGGCGTAAGCGATGGGCCGGTAAGCGGCGGTGCAGTGATTCTTGCTGCATAATGGAGGAAGGGCAGTGTGTCTCTCATCGGAAAACGCGCCGCGCGCGTCGGGTAAAAGGGGCTTTTTTTGCCGCTTTCGCCGCGGATTTGGGTTATAAACTCGGGAACCCTTCATCCGTATTCTGAATTTGGCGTTGAAATGCCGCTCTCAGTGTGGAGTCCAACGAGAAGTTGTGGGATGATTGGTCGGTTTTTCAGGGGGCGGAGATGGGAAAACTTACGCTGCTATTGCTGGCATTGCTCGGTTGGTTACAGTATTCACTGTGGCTGGGCAAAAATGGTATTCACGATTACGTGCGGGTCAATGAAGACGTTGCGGTCCAGCAGGGCAACAACGCCAAGTTGAAAGCGCGTAACGATCAGCTGTTTGCCGAAATCGACGATTTGAACGGCGGACAGGAAGCGATCGAAGAGCGTGCGCGTAATGAGCTGGGCATGATCAAGCCCGGTGAGACTTTCTATCGTCTGGTTCCTGACCAATCCAGACGCAACGCGGCGTCTTCCTCGCAAAACAACGCACAAAAATAACGCATGAATCACTCCGCAGGCACCTTTCCCTCGGTGATTGCCGTCCTGCCCGCTGCCGGTATCGGCAGCCGCATGCAGGCGGAATGCCCGAAGCAATATTTAACTATCGGCCGGCATAGTATCGTCGAACACGCCATCCATGCCCTGTTGCGCCACCCGCGCATCGAGCGGGTGATCGTGGCGATCGGCCCCGAAGATCGCCAGTTCGAACAGTTGCCGATCGCCCAGGATCCGCGGGTGATCGTCACCGAGGGCGGCAAGCAGCGCGCGGATTCGGTGATGGCCGGGCTGAATCTGGCGGGCGATGCGGACTGGGTGCTGGTGCACGACGCCGCGCGCCCCTGCCTGCACGCCGACGATCTCGAGCGCCTGCTGGCGATTACCGCACACAGCAAGGTCGGCGGCATTCTCGCCGCGCCGGTGCGCGACACCATGAAACGCGCCGAACCCGGCCGCGAAACCATCGCCCATACCGTCGATCGGCAGGATCTGTGGCACGCGCTGACGCCGCAGCTGTTTCCGCTGCCGTTGCTCAAGCAGTGCCTGCAGCGCGCGCTGGATGAAGGCGCGAACGTCACCGACGAAGCCTCGGCGCTGGAGCATTGCGGTTATCATCCGCTGCTGATCGCCGGCCGGGCGGACAACATTAAAGTAACGCGGCCGGAGGATTTGGCGCTGGCGGCGTTCTATTTGACTCAGTTAGACAATTAAGGAGCGCATCATGCGTATCGGTCACGGTTTTGACGTACATAAATTCGGCGGCGAAGGCCCGTTGGTGATCGGCGGTGTTCGCATCCCTTACGACAAAGGTTTGCTGGCCCACTCCGACGGTGACGTCGCGCTGCACGCCGCGACCGATGCCCTGCTGGGCGCGGCGGCGCTGGGCGATATCGGCAAGCTGTTCCCCGATACCGATCCGGCGTTCAAAGGCGCCGACAGCCGCGAACTGCTGCGCGAAGCCTGGAAACGCATTCGCGCCAAGGGATACCGCCTCGGTAACCTCGATATCACCATTATCGCCCAGGCGCCGAAAATGGCGCCGCACATCCCGCAGATGCGCGTTTTCCTGGCGGAAGATCTGCAGTGCCATATGGATGACGTCAACGTGAAGGCCACTACCACCGAGCAGCTCGGCTTCACCGGGCGCGGTGAGGGCATCGCCTGCGAAGCGGTTGCCTTGCTGATCAAGGAATAACCGCATGGATATGGCGAATCTGACCTGGCTGCATGGCCGGCCGCAGAGCACCGGGGTGTTGAAAGCCAATCCGGAAGATTTCGTGGTGGTGGAAGATCTGGGCTTTGCACCGGACGGTGAAGGCGAGCACGTGCTGGTGAACATCCGCAAAAACGGCTGCAATACCCAGTTCGTGGCCGACTATCTGGCGCGCTTCGCCGGTATTCACGCCCGTTCCGTCAGCTATGCCGGCTTGAAGGATCGCCACGCGGTGACCGAACAGTGGTTCTGCCTGCATATGCCGGGCAAGGACACGCCGGATTTCTCCCGGTTTGCGCTGGAAGGCTGCGAGGTGCTCTCGTATGCCCGCCACCTGCGTAAAATGCGCATCGGCAACCTGAAGGGCAACCACTTTACGCTGGTGCTGCGCCAGATTTCAGATCGTCAGGACGTTGAGCGCCGTCTGCAGGCCATCGCCGCGCAGGGCGTGCCGAACTACTTCGGCAGCCAGCGTTTCGGCCGTGGCGGCAACAACCTGGTGATGGCGCGCCGCTGGGCGAATGATGAAATTCGCGTCAAAGAGCGCAGCAAGCGCAGTTTTTACCTCTCTGCCAGCCGCAGCGCGCTGTTTAATCTGGTCGCGAGCAGGCGCCTGGCGGACGGCCTGCAGCGCACCGTGCTGGAAGGTGACGCCCTGCAGCTGAGCGGCCGCGGCAGCTGGTTTGTCGCCAAAGCCGATGAGCTGGAGACGTTGCAACAGCGCTTGGATGCCGGTGAGCTGGTTGTCACCGCGACGTTGCCGGGCGACGGCGAGCCGGGCACCGCCGGCAGCGCGTTGGCATTTGAACAACAATGCTTGGCGGAGCAGCCGGAATTGCTTACGCTTTTAAAGCGCGAGCGTGTCGACCCCGCTCGTCGGGCCCTGCTGCTGCAGCCGCAAAATATGCGGTGGAGCTGGTGGGATGACGTTACCGTGGAACTGCGCTTCTGGCTGCCGGCAGGCAGCTTCGCCACCAGCGTGGTTCGCGAGATCATGCAGCAGGATGACAGCGATGCGGATATTGCTGAGTAACGATGACGGCGTCAGCGCTCCGGGCATTCAGGTGCTGGCGGCGGCACTGCGGGAATTCGCCGAAGTGCAGGTTGTGGCGCCGGATCGTAACCGCAGCGGCTCTTCCAATGCCTTAACGCTGGAGTCGCCGCTGCGCACGCAGACGCTGGCCAACGGGGATATTGCGGTGCTGCAGGGGACGCCGACCGACTGCGTTTACCTTGGCGTCAACGCCTTGATGCGCCCGGCGCCCGATATCGTGGTCTCCGGCATCAACGCCGGGCCGAATTTAGGCGACGACGTCATCTATTCCGGCACCGTCGCGGCGGCGATGGAGGGCCGGCACCTGGGGCTGCCGGCGTTGGCGGTGTCGCTGAACGGCCACCGGCACTACGCGACCGCCGCCGTCATTACCTGCCGCATCCTGCGCGCGCTGCAGCGCGAACCGTTGCGAACCGGAAAAATCCTGAATATCAACGTACCGGATCTGCCGCTGGCGGAGATCAAAGGCCTGCGCGTGACCCGCTGCGGCAGCCGCCATCCAGCCGACAAGGTCTTCTGCCAGCAGGATCCGCGCGGACAAAATATCTACTGGATCGGGCCGCCTGGTGATAAATTTGATGCCGGGCCGGATACCGACTTTGCGGCGGTGGAACAAGGCTATGTGGCGATAACGCCGCTGCAGGTGGATTTAACCGCCTACGCGGCGCAAGAAGTCGTGAAAACATGGTTAACCAAAGCAGAGGTTAGCGGGGAATGGTGAACAAGCGCATGCAAACATTGCTGACGCAGCTGCGGCAGCAGGGGATCCGGGACGAAAAGCTGCTGCGGGCGATCGAGGCGGTGCCGCGCGAGCGTTTTGTCGACGAAGCGCTGGATCATAAGGCCTACGAAAACACCGCATTGCCGATCGGCTCCGGCCAGACCATTTCCCAGCCTTATATGGTGGCGCGGATGACCGAACTGCTGAATCTGACGCCCACCTCGCGGGTGCTGGAGATCGGCACCGGTTCCGGCTATCAGACCGCCATTCTGGCGCATCTGGTGCAACACGTTTGTTCCGTCGAACGCATCAAGGGGTTGCAGTGGCAGGCCAAGCGCCGCCTGAAGCAGCTCGATCTCCACAATGTTTCCACCCGCCACGGCGATGGCTGGCAGGGCTGGGCGTCGCGCGGCCCGTTCGATGCGATCATCGTCACTGCCGCGCCGCCGGAGATCCCGCAGGCGCTGGTGGAACAGTTGGACGACGGCGGTATTCTGGTGTTGCCGGTGGGGGAGCAGGCTCAAACTCTCAAACGCATTCAGCGTCATGGCAACGAGTTCGTTGTCGATGCGGTAGAAGCGGTGCGCTTTGTGCCGCTGGTGAAAGGCGAATTGGCCTAGCGATCGTCTGATTTTTCGACCGTCGGCAAAATCTGTTGCACTTTCATCATGCCCGGATAAGGTTTTCTCGTTCCAATCAGGTTAATTTTCACTAGAATTGGCCTTTCTACGTAGTTGTCTTATGGTGCGGCAACGCCAATCTGGTTAGCATTGGCGCGCGTTTTGATGCTCCGGCGCGAGATGACCTGGCATTCAGGGATCGGCCGGCGGCGCCTTTACATCGCAGAAACTGGGAAGTGGCAAAAGCTCGGCTACGATGTAAAGGGTATTTTGGATATATCACTGATATTGCTGTCATGGGGGAAGCATGAGCACGGGAAGCCCAATGATTACGTTACGCCGGGTTGCGGTGTGTACGATGGTAAGTTTGTGGTTGGCGGGTTGTACGAACAATGCCTCAACGTCGGCCCCTATCAGCAGCGTGGGGGGCGGCGGCGCCGTTCCATCCGGCAATAATAATGGCGGGGCGCAGCAGGCCAGCCCAGAGGGCCGCATTGTCTATAACCGCAGTTATAACGCCATTCCTAAAGGGAGTTACAGCGGCGGCGAAACTTATACGGTCAAGCGCGGCGACACGCTGTTTTATATTGCCTGGATCACCGGCAACGATTTCCGCGACCTGGCGCAGCGCAACAATATTCCCGAGCCATACAGCCTGAATGTTGGCCAAACCATTCAGCTTGGTAATGGTTCCGCCAACGGCGGCGGCGGTATGTTGGCGACGACTGACGCGACCCAAGGCGGCGTTCCGAAGCCACCTTCCACCTCCCAGATCCAGACGGCAACGGTTGATTCTCAATCAACTAACGCGTATTCTGAAAACTCGGGTAAACAGAATGTAGGTAAGATGTTACCTGCAGCAGGGGCCGCAGCGGTTGGGACCGCGGCTGCGCCTGTTACCGCGCCGGAAGCCGCTCCACCAGTGAGCAGCACCGTCAGCAACAGCGCTCCGGTCAGTACCTGGAGATGGCCGACTGACGGTAAGGTTATTGATAACTTTTCCTCATCAGAAGGTGGGAATAAGGGTGTCGATATCGCCGGTTCCCGTGGGCAGCCGATCTTCGCTACCGCCGATGGCCGCGTAGTGTATGCAGGCAACGCTTTACGGGGTTACGGTAATCTAATCATCATCAAACATAATGATGATTACCTGAGCGCCTACGCTCATAACGACACAATGCTGGTCCGGGAACAACAAGAAGTGAAGGCGGGTCAAAAAATAGCTACCATGGGTAGCACCGGTACCAGTTCAGTACGTTTGCATTTTGAAATTCGTTACAAGGGGAAATCCGTAAACCCGCTGCGTTATCTTCCGCAGCGATAGATTGGGCAGAATACGCTGAGATTCTGCTCGCGGTATCACGGGTAGGAGCAGCATATGAGCCAAAATACGCTGAAAGTTAACGAGTTACATGATGATGCGGATTTCGACGAGAATGGAGCTGAGGCCGAGTCGTTTGATGAAAAAGCGCTGGTAGAAGAAGAGACCAGCGAGAACGATTTAGCGGAAGAAGAGCTGTTGTCTCAAGGCGTTACGCAACGCGTATTGGATGCGACGCAGCTCTATCTGGGTGAGATCGGTTATTCACCTCTGCTGACCGCAGAGGAAGAAGTCTATTTTGCGCGGCGTGCTCTGCGCGGTGACGTGCCGTCCCGCCGCCGCATGATTGAAAGCAACCTGCGGCTGGTGGTGAAAATCGCCCGCCGCTACAGCAACCGCGGTCTGGCGCTGCTGGATCTGATCGAAGAGGGTAACCTCGGTCTGATTCGCGCAGTGGAAAAATTCGACCCGGAACGCGGTTTCCGCTTCTCCACTTACGCAACCTGGTGGATCCGTCAGACGATTGAACGGGCGATCATGAACCAAACCCGTACCATTCGTTTGCCTATCCATATCGTCAAAGAACTGAATGTCTATCTGCGCACCGCGCGCGAGCTTTCCCACAAGCTGGATCATGAACCGAGCGCTGAAGAGATTGCCGAGCAACTCGACAAGCCGGTGGATGACGTCAGCCGCATGCTGCGTCTGAATGAGCGCATCACCTCGGTGGATACGCCGCTGGGAGGGGATTCGGAGAAAGCGCTGCTGGACATTCTGGCCGACGAGAAGGACAACGGGCCTGAAGACACCACGCAAGACGACGATATGAAGCAAAGCATCGTCAAATGGCTGTTCGAACTGAACGCCAAACAGCGTGAAGTGTTGGCGCGTCGTTTCGGCCTGCTGGGCTATGAAGCGGCGACGCTGGAAGACGTAGGCCGGGAGATTGGCCTGACGCGCGAGCGCGTCCGTCAGATTCAGGTTGAAGGTCTGCGCCGTCTGCGTGAGATTCTGCAGATGCAGGGCCTGAGCATTGAGGCGCTGTTCCGCGAATAACGCCGGTTGTTGAACCGCATCAAATAAAAACGGTGAGCGTCAGGCTCACCGTTTTTTTATGCCCGCGTTTGGCGCCAGACTACACCATATTTTTCAGCCGGTAGATCCATTCCAGCGCCTGGCGCGGCGACAGGGAATCCGGATCCAGCGCTTCCAGGGCTTCAACCGCCGGCGAGGTTTCTTCCTGCAGCAGCGTCATCTGGGTGGCATCGACGCTGCCCGAGGCGGTGTGGCTGGAGATAGACTCCAGCTCGCGCAGCTTCTGGCGGGCGCGCTTGATGACGTCGCGCGGTACGCCGGCCAATGCGGCGACCGCCAGGCCATAGCTTTTGCTGGCGGCACCGTCCTGCACGCTGTGCATGAAGGCGATGGTATCGCCATGTTCGAGCGCGTCCAGATGCACGTTGACCACGCCTTCCATTTTCTCCGGCAGGGTCGTCAGCTCGAAGTAGTGGGTGGCGAACAGCGTCATCGCCTTGATGCGGTTGGCCAGGTTCTCGGCGCAGGCCCAGGCCAGCGACAGGCCGTCGTAGGTGGAGGTGCCGCGGCCGATTTCATCCATCAACACCAGGCTATGCTCGGTGGCGTTGTGCAGGATGTTGGCGGTTTCGGTCATCTCCACCATGAAGGTGGAGCGGCCGGAAGCCAGATCGTCCGCCGCGCCGACGCGGGTGAAGATGCGATCCACCGGGCCGATGGTGGCCTTGGTGGCCGGCACGTAACTGCCGATGTGCGCCATCAGCACGATCAGCGCCGTTTGCCGCATATAAGTGCTTTTACCGCCCATGTTCGGGCCGGTAATGATCAGCATACGGCGCTGTGGCGACAGGGTGAGCGGGTTGGAGATAAACGGCTCGCTCAGCACCTGCTCCACCACCGGGTGACGGCCTTCGGTAATGCGGATCCCCGGCTGCTCGCTCATGGTCGGGCAAGCGTAGTTCAGGGTATCGGCGCGCTCGGCCAGGTTGGCCAGCACGTCCAGTTCGGCCAGTGCGGCGGCGCTTTGCTGCAGTTCCGCCAGGTGTGGCAGCAACAGATCGAACAACTCGTCGTACAGGCTTTTCTCGATCGCCAGCGCTTTGCCCTTGGAGGTGAGCACTTTGTCTTCGTACTCTTTCAATTCCGGGATGATGTAGCGCTCGGCGTTTTTCAGCGTCTGACGGCGCACATAGTGGATCGGCACCAGGTGGCTTTGGCCGCGGCTGACCTGAATGTAGTAGCCGTGTACGCCGTTGAAGCCGACCTTGAGCGTATCCAGCCCCAGCTTTTCACGCTCGCGGATCTCCAGCCGATCGAGGTAATCGCTGGCGCCGTCGGCCAGTGCGCGCCACTCGTCCAGCTCGCTGTTGTAACCGGGGGCGATCACGCCGCCGTCGCGCACCAGCACCGGCGGGGATTCAATGACCGCGCGTTCCAGCAGCTCGCGCAGCTCGTCGAACTGCCCTACCTGCGACAGCAGCTGCTGCACGTGTGGCGTTTCCACATCTTGCAGCAGCGCGCGGATGTCCGGCAGTTGCTGGAAAGCATGACGCATGCGCGCCAGATCGCGCGGCCGGGCGGTGCGCAGCGCCAGACGCGCCAAAATTCGCTCCTGATCGCCCACCTGACGCAGCGAAGGCTGCAGATCGGTGAACAGCTCCTGCAATGCGCCGATCGCCTGTTGGCGGGCAGTGAGAACCTTGATATCGCGGGTCGGCATGTGCAGCCAGCGTTTCAGCATGCGGCTGCCCATCGGCGTGACCGTGCGATCGAGGATCGCCGCCAGCGTGTTGTCGCTGCCGCCGGACAGGCTCTGCGTCAGTTCCAGGTTGCGGCGGGTGGCGGCGTCCATGATGATGCCGTCCTGCTGGCGCTCCATGGTGATGCCGCGAATGTGCGGCAGCGAAGTGCGCTGGGTATCTTTGACGTACTGCAGCAGGCAGCCGGCGGCGCGCAGCGCCTGGTGCGCCTGTTCGACGCCGAAACCGGTCAAATCGCGGGTGCCGAACTGCAGGTTGAGCTGCTGACGCGCGGTCTCAAGCTCGAATTCCCACAGCGGGCGGCGGCGCAGGCCGTGGCGCTGTTCGATCAGCGCCATTTGTTCGAAGGTTTCCGGGTAGAGCAGCTCGGCCGGATTGGTGCGCTGCAGCTCGGCGGCCATGGTTTCCAGATCCTGCGGCTCGGCGACGCGAAAGCGGCCGGAGCTCACGTCCAGCGTGGCGTAGCCGAAGCCGCGCGCGTCCTGCCAGATCGCCGCCAGCAGGTTGTCCTGGCGCTCTTGCAGCAGCGCTTCGTCGGTGATGGTGCCGGGCGTGACGATACGTACCACTTTGCGCTCGACCGGCCCTTTACTGGTGGCCGGATCGCCGATCTGCTCGCAGATGGCGACGGACTCGCCGAGCTGCACCAGCTTGGCCAGGTAGTTCTCTACCGCGTGGTGCGGCACGCCGGCCATCGGGATCGGTTCACCCGCCGAGGCGCCGCGTTTGGTCAGCGAGATATCCAGCAGCTGGGAAGCGCGCTTGGCGTCGTCGTAAAACAGCTCGTAGAAGTCGCCCATGCGGTAGAACAGCAGGATTTCAGGATGCTGGGCCTTGAGGCGCAGGTACTGCTGCATCATCGGCGTATGCGAATCGAGTTTATCGGTGCTATTCATGCGATTATTTTTCCAATCCATTGAATGTAAAGGGAACTGTGATTTTCATTGTCGTCATTCGCTATCACATTGTTTCAGCAGGCGCCGCCCCATTCAGCGCTTGGCGGGCGGCGCAAATCAAATCATCAAAACGCCAAACGGCGCGCTCAAACCCGAGGTTTGCACAGACGCTTATACTAGCCCAGCGGGCAATCGGCTGTCACAGGTAAAAATGGGAAGCGCTGCGCAAGGAGGAGTTGTAACGAAGCGAGATTGTCGTTCGCCTGCGGGCAACAACGCAAGTCGCCGCCCGCTGAGGCGGCGTGGAGTTTATTGCGCGGCGGTGAGGGGCAGGGGCAGTTGATAGAGACGGAAGCTGTCGGGCACTTCGGATTCATGGCCGGGCAGCAGGCGGTGGCGAATGCGCGATTCGCTGACGAAGGCGCAGCCTTGTGGGGTGATAGTCAGATTGACCGGCGATTCCATGCCTTCGCGCAAGACCTCAATCCGGTGCATGCCTGCCGCCTTGGGAGACGGGATCCGCAGGATCCGCCCCTGGCCGCTCTGGATCCCGTTTTCCAGCACGATCAGCGCGCCGTCCGGTGCCAACCCCATCCCGTCCGGGTTTTCAATCAGGCGCGGCAGCTGCATTTCCGTCAGCTGCGGCTTTGGATCGTTATAGCGGAAGGTGTAGAGCTTACCGGTGCCGAAATTGGCGACTGCCATCAGCCGGTCGTCGAGCAGCACGATCCCGGCGGCGCCCAGCCCGCTGGGGGCCGCTAAGCGTGGATCCTGATACAGCGTACTGAATGCCGCTTCGCCCGGCCGCAGGCGCAGGATGCCGCCGCCGCGGGTTTCCGTCACGTACACCGTACCGTCTGCGCCGAGCACGATATCGTTGCCCATTTCTCCCGCCGGCAGCGCCAGGCTGCGGTTGAGCGTGCCATCCGCGACGTTCAGCGCGTAGATGCGGTTGGCGCGCGTTTTGCCGCCGGAGAGGAAGTCCGGCGAATTGCCCCACAGCAGCCCGCGCCGTTCGTCCAGCCGCAGCGCGTTTGAGGCGAACACCGTGTCAGCGCCGGGGAAAAAGGTTTCCCACGCTTTACCCGGCCGTTTGCGCAGCACGTTGCCGCTGGTGATCAGGCCGACATACAGCGTGCCGTCCGCCGCGCGGGCGATGCCGTTGGGGTAAAGCGCGCCGGGCGGCAGCGTCATACTGCTTTCCGTACAGTGTGCATCGATGGCGGCCTGCGCCGGCGCGCTAAGGGTGAGTGCAGTAGCGAGGGTGAATAACGCCGCTCGCGCGGTCACAGCGTATGCCATGTTTCTCTCCTGGAATGAAGGAAAAGGGGCTACCAACGTTCGGGGCGGGTAGCGTGCGCCATTGGCGCCTCCAGCGCGGCCACGTCTTCTTGCGATAGCCTGAGGTCTAGCGCCGCCAGTGCATCCTGCAGATGGTGTGGCTTGGACATGCCCACCAGCGGCGATGCCACGCCGGGTTTGGCCAACAGCCAGGCCAGCGCAATCTGCGCCGGGGGAACGCCGCGCGCGGCCGCCACCTCAGCTACCGCAGCGACGGTGCGTTCGACCTCGTTTCTGCCGCCGTACCAACGGGGGGCCTGCTCGTCGGTGGCGGCACGCAGCGTGCCGCCACTGCCGGAGCCAGCCAGCACGCCGCGGGCCAGCGGCGACCAGGGCGTCAGGCCAAGACCTTCCTCCAGGCACAGCGGGATCAGTTCCTCTTCGTCTTCACGCGTCACCAGGTTGTATTGGCTTTGCAACGAAATAAACGGCGCCAGGCGGTGCTGACGTTGAAAGGCCAGCATTTTCATCAGGCGCCAGGCGTGCAGTGAAGACGCGCCGAGATAGCGGATCTTGCCCGCCCGCACCAGGCCATCGAGGGTGTCGGCGGTTTCTTCGATCGGCGTTTCGGTGTCGAAGCGGTGCAGCACGAACAGATCGAGGTAATCCGTTCCCAACCGCTGCAAGGAGGCGTCAATGCTGTGCAGCAGGTGCTTGCGCGACAGCCCCCGGCTGTTCGGCTGCGCGTCCATCGGAAAGTAAGCCTTGGTGGCGATCACCACGTCTTCTCGACGGGCGAACGCCTTCAGCGCGCGGCCGAGAATGCGCTCGCTTTCTCCGCCGGAGTAAATGTTGGCGGTATCGAAAAAGTTGATGCCCGCTTCCAGCGCCTCGCGGATAAAGGGGCGCGCTTCATCCTCCTTCAGCACCCAGGGGCGCCAGGCCGGATCGCCGTAGGTCATGCCGCCCAGGCAGAGGCGGGACACCTTCAGGCCGCTGTCGCCAAGCCGAACGTAGTTCATGGCGTCGTCTCCTCAGCGCATGCCGGCGATGGTGTAACCGCCGTCCACCAGCAGGCTTTGGCCGGTGATGAAGCGGGCTTCGTCCGTCGCCAGCCACAGCGCCACATCGCCGATGTCTTCCGATTCGCCCAGGCGGCCGGCGGGCGTGTGTGCGATAAAGGGCGCGAACGCCGCGCTGTCGGCCACGCTGCCGCGCGCCATCGGCGTGTCGATGATGCCGGGGTTGATGTTGTTGACGCGGATGCCCTGGCCGCTGTATTCGAGCGCCACCGCGCGGATCATTGCATCGAGCGCGCCTTTGCTGGCGGAGTAGCTGGATGAACCGGCCAGCGCGCCGTGGGTCAGCCAAGAGGAGGTGTTAACGATCACGCCGCCCGAGCGCTGTGCCAGAAAGGTTTCAATCTCGTATTTCATCGCCAGCCAGACGCCTCTGAGGTTAATGGCGATCACCCGGTCAAAATCCTCGCTGCTCTGTTCGGTGATGGGGGCGAAGTTGCCGATGATGCCGGCGTTGTTGAAGGCGACGTCGAGCCGGCCGTAGTGGGCGGTCACCGTGGCGAGCAGCCTGCGGATGTCGTTTTCCTGGGAGACGTCGGCCACGATGGGCAGGGCGTCGCCGCCGGCGAGCGCGATGTCGCGCGCCGTGGCTTCGATTTCCGCCGCGCGTCGGCCGGCCAGCGCCACTTTGGCGCCTTCGCGGGCATAGGCCAGCGCGGCGGCGCGGCCGATGCCTGTGCCGCCGCCGCTCACCAGCACGACTTTGTCCGCCAGACGGCGCGGCGTTTCATGAGTTGGAGCTGTAGCATTAATCATCGCATCGATACCTGGTAATGGGTTCGATCGTAATGCTATGTTGTTAGGTAACGGATAACTATCCGCTAAAAATTCATCTCACTATTAGATAATTTATATTAATAGCATGAAGAAACCCGAATTGTCCGGCCTGGCGGCCTTCGTGGCTATCGCCAGTGAACGCAGCTTCCGCCGCGCCGCCGCCCGATTGGGCGTGACGCCGCCGACGCTGACCCACACCCTGCGCGAACTGGAAGCGCAGGTGGGCATTCGCCTGCTGAACCGCACCACCCGCAACGTTTCGCCGACGGAGGCCGGTGAGCATCTGTTGGCACAGCTGGTGCCGGCCTTTACCGACATCGACGCCGCGCTGGAGAGCCTGAATGCGTTTCGCGAAGGGCCGCGCGGCCTGGTGCGCATCAACGCGCCGCGTTCGGCGATCGATCTCGCCATCGTGCCGCATCTGGGGCGGTTGGCCAGCGAATATCCCGGCATTACGCTGGAGGTGGTGGCGGACGAAGGGTTCGCCAACATCGTCGAGCAAGGCTTTGACGCCGGTATTCGGCTCGGCGAGGATCTGCACAACGATATGCGCGCGGTGCGTCTGACGCCGGATCTGCGTTTTGCCATCGTCGCCACGCCGGACTATTTTCAACGGCACGGCGAACCGACGCACCCGCAGGATTTGCTGCAGCACCGCTGCATCGGTTGGCGCAAGGCCTCTTCGGGCGAGCGCTACAAATGGGCATTTCAGCAGGGCGAGCAGCGATTTACCGTGGCGGTTAACAGCCCGCTGATCGTGGATGACGCCAGGCTGCTGCTGCAGGCGGCGCTGGCGCACGTCGGCATCGCCTTCGCCATCGAGCAGGAGGTGGAAGAACACCTCGCGAGCGGGCGGCTGCGGCGAGTGTTGGCCGACTGGTGCGCGCCGTTTCCCGGTTTTTACCTCTATTACCCCAACCGCAGGAACCATTCCGTGGCGCTGGCCACGGTGATCGAGTTGCTGCGTCTGCCCACTTAATCCTCTTCGCCTGCCATCGCGTTCGGAGAGCAGCAGGCGAATCAAGCTTGAACTATTTTTATTCCCTTTTCGTTTGTTCAGGCGCAAATAAACCCTTAAATTCTCGGCGTGTTTATAACTATCTGTTTATAATTGTTATTTGAGTATTTATTACGAATATTCTGAGTTTATATCGGTTATTTGAGAACCCGGTCACACTATTTTTTTATGCGAAATGTGAAGGGGGTCAAGCCATCAGGTCAAGGAGAGACGGTTATTCTCTCCCCTGGCTTACCGATCCGTTTTTCATGCTCCGTATACTGTCTGCAACCAGGGCAACGTGACGGAAATTTTCATAAGGAATGTGCGTGAAGCAATCGTGATTGCATCTGGCATACAAATAACACGGGGTTTTTTTGATTATCTGAGGTGCTTGGTATGGAAAAGAAAAAAATCTATCTGTTTTGTTCTGCCGGTATGTCCACTTCCCTGTTGGTTTCAAAAATGAAGGCGCAGGCCGAGAAATACGAAGTGCCGGTGATCATCGCCGCCTACCCGGAAGCGCTGGCTGCGGAGAAAGGCGTTGAAGCGGATCTGATCCTGCTGGGGCCGCAGATTGCCTACACCTTGCCGGAAGTGCAAAAACAGCTGCCCAACAAACCCGTTGAAGTCATCGATCCGCTGCTGTACGGCAAGGTCGATGGGCTGGGCGTGCTGAAGGCCGCGGTGGCCGCCATCAAGAAAGCCAACCAATAACAGGAGGCCGCCGTGAATACCCTCATTGCCTCGCTCGAGAAGGTTATCCTGCCTTTCGCCGTAAAAATCGGCAAGCAGCCCCACGTCAACGCCATCAAGAACGGCTTTATCCGCCTGATGCCGCTGACCTTGACCGGGGCGATGTTCGTGTTGATCAACAACGTGTTCCTGAGCTTCGGCGAAGGATCGTTCTTCTATTCGCTGGGCGTGCGCCTGGACGCCTCCACCATCGAGACGCTCAATAGCCTGAAGAGCATTGGCGGCAGCGTGTACAACGGCACGCTGGGGATCATGTCCCTGATGACGCCGTTCTTTATCAGCATGGCGTTGGCCGAAGAGCGCAAGGTCGATCCGCTCGCCTCGGCGCTGCTGGCGGTGGCGGCCTTTATGACCGTCACGCCGTTCAACGTCGGCGAGGCCTATGCGGTGGGCGCCAACTGGCTGGGCGGCGCCAACATCATTTCCGGTATGCTGATCGGGCTGGTGGTGGCCGAGATGTTTGCTTTCATCGTGCGGCGCAACTGGGTGATCAGCCTGCCGGACAGCGTGCCGGCTTCGGTGTCGCGTTCCTTCTCGGCGCTGATCCCCGGTTTCATCATCCTCTCCATCATGGGGCTGGTGGCGTTCGCGCTGGCGCATTGGGGCACCAACTTCCACCAGATCATCATGGACGGCATTTCGGCGCCGTTGGCCAAGATGGGCAGCGTGGTGGGCTGGGTGTACGTGCTGTTCTCCTCGCTGCTGTGGTTCTTTGGGGTGCACGGCTCCATGGCGCTGGCGGCGCTGGACAGCGGCATCATGACGCCGTTCGCACTCGAAAACGTGGAGCTGTACAACAAATACGGTTCGGTCGAAGCGGCGATGGCCGCCGGGAAAGAGTTCCACATGTGGGCGAAGCCGTTCGTCGACTCCTACATTTACCTCGGCGGCACCGGCTCGACGCTGGGCCTGATCATCGCCATCTTCATCGCCTCGCGCCGCGAGGATTACCGCCAGGTCGCCAAGCTGGCGACGCCGTCCGGCATTTTTCAGATCAACGAACCGATTCTGTTTGGCCTGCCGGTGATCATGAACCCGGTGATGTTCATTCCGTTCATCCTGGTGCAGCCGGTGCTGACCATCATCACCTCGCTGGCTTATTACTCCGGGCTGATCCCGCCTATCACCAACATCGCGCCCTGGACCATGCCGGTCGGCCTGGGGGCGTTCTTCAACACCAACGGCAGCATCATGGCCATGTTGTTGAGCCTGTTTAACCTGGCGGTCGCCACCGTGATTTATCTGCCGTTCGTGGCGATCTCCAACAAGGCGCAGAGCCAGATCGACGCGGCGACGGAAAGCGAAGAAGACATCGCCAAGGCGCTGAAATTCTAACTGTGGAACGGGGCGGCGCGGCCGCCCTGCGAGGGACGCGAGTATGGAATATCAATTTGCCGACGGGTTTTGGTGGGGCAGCGCCACCTCCGCGCCGCAGTCTGAAGGGGCGGCCGCGCGCGACGGCAAGAGCCGCAACATCTTCGACTATTGGTACGAGATCGCGCCCGAGCGCTTTCACGATCGGGTGGGGCCGGCTGAGGCCTCGACCTTTTACGACCATTTCCGCACCGATATCGGGCTGCTCAAAACGCTGGGCCATAATACCTTCAGAACGTCTATCTCGTGGTCGCGGCTGATCCCGGACGGTGACGGCGAGGTGAACCCGCAGGCGGTGGCGTTCTATAACGCGATGATCGACGAGCTGCTGGCGCAGGGCATCACACCGTTTATCAATCTCTACCACTTCGATATGCCGCTGTGCATGCAGCAGCGCGGCGGCTGGGAAAGCCGGGCGGTGGTCGAAGCCTATGCGCGTTACGCCGATATCTGCTTCGGCCTGTTTGGCGATCGGGTCACCCACTGGTTCACCTTCAACGAGCCGATCGTGCCGGTGGAGGCCGGTTATCTGAATGACCTGCATTACCCTTGCGTGGTGGATTTCAAACGGGCGGTCACCGTGGCGTATCACAGCGTACTGGCGCACGCCATGGCGGTGCAGCGTTTCAGAGCGCGGGAGCTGCCGGGGAGCATCGGCATCATTCTGAATCTGAGCCCGACCTATCCGCGTTCCGACGCGCCGGAGGATCGGCAGGCCGCGCACGACGCCGATCTGCTGCTCAACCGCAGTTTCCTCGATCCGGTCGCCAAAGGGCGTTATCCGGCGGCGTTGCTGCAGCTGCTGGAGCGGCATGGGCTGATGCCCTGCTGCGAGCCACAGGATGCGCCGCTGATTGAAGGCGGCGTGGTGGACATCCTCGGCGTAAACTATTACCAGCCGCGCAGGGTGCAGGCGAAAGAGGGGCGTCGTGCCGAGGGGCCGATCGCATCGCCGGAGGATTTGTTCAGTTACTATGCAATGCCGGGCCGCAAAATCAATCCGCACCGCGGCTGGGAGATCTACGAAAAGGGGCTGTACGACATCCTGATGGATCTGAAAGAGAACTACGGCAACCTGCCTTGTTATATTTCGGAAAACGGCATGGGCGTTGAGGGCGAAGAGGCGTTTATCGGCGCCGATGGGCGGGTGGAGGACGATTACCGCATCGACTTTATTCGCGAGCACCTGAAGTGGCTGCATCGCGCGCTGGCGGAAGGCTCGCAGTGCAAAGGCTATCATCTGTGGACCTTTATCGACTGCTGGTCCTGGCTGAACGCCTACAAGAATCGTTATGGGCTGGTGCGGCTGGATCGGGCGGATCAGCGCCGCACCATCAAGAAAAGCGGCTACTGGTTTGCCGAGGCGGCCAGACGCAACGGATTTGACTAACGGGAGGCCGGCGCCGTGTCCGACAACCGAATTTCGCTGAGTGCCAACGACGTGAAGCTGATTCGCGAGCAGGATTTTTTTAACTGCAAAGATTTTCACCTGTTTATCTACAACAAGGTGGAAAGCGCCACCGGGCTGCATCAGCACGACTATTACGAGTTCACCATCGTGCTGAGCGGCAAATGCTATCAGGAGATCAACGGCAAGCGGGTGCTGCTGGAGCGCGGGGATTTCGTCTTTATCCCCATCGGCTCCTACCACCAGAGCTTTTACGAGTTCGGCGCGACGAAAATCTTCAACGTGGCGGTCAGCAAAGCGTTCTTTGAAGAGCACTATTTGCAGCAGTTGCCGCGCTGCTTCGTCGCCTCGCAGGCCTACAGCCTGAGAAACGAGTTTTTGGCCTATATCGAATCGGTGGTGAGTTCGCCGCAGTTTCGCGAGGACGACTTCGCCGAATTTCTCGAAACGCTGACCTTCTATGTGATCAGCCGTATTCGTCACCATAAAGAAGAAAACGATGGCGGCGATGATATCCCGCAGTGGCTGAAGAACACCCTGGCCGGCATGCATGACAAGGCGATGTTCGGTGAAAGGGCGTTGGCTAACATGGTGGCGCTGTCGGGGAAAACCCAGGAATATCTGACCCGGGCGATGCGGCGTTACTACCACAAGACGCCGATGCAGGTGATCAATGAGATCCGCATCAACTTCGCCAAGACGCAGCTGGAGGTCACCAACTATTCGGTTTCCGATATCGCCTTCGATTCCGGCTATGGCGATGTCAGCCTGTTCATTAAAAACTTCAAGCGGCTCACCGATGTGACCCCAGGCAACTACCGAAAAAAGTGCTACGGCCCTCTTTAGGGCCGCTCCCGATCAGTATCAACGCCGATATGCCGATGAGCTTCAGGCCGCCGGCCGGTTAATCATTCGATTTTTACCTTAGCGAAGGGGAATGCCGCGCCGGTCGGTCGGGCTTCCCTTGCCAAAAATTCATCCCGCGGGAGCCACTATGGAAAAACTACTGATCGTGAATGCCGATGACTTCGGCCTGAGCAAGGGGCAAAACTACGGTGTTATCGAGGCGTATCAGCATGGCGTCGTTTCCTCTACCACGGCGATGGTGAACGGCGGCGGCGCACAGCACGCGGCGGCGCTCAGCCGGCAATATCCGGGGCTGCCGATCGGGCTGCATTTCGTTTTGACCCATGGCAGGCCGCTGGGCGCCATGCCTTCGCTGGTCAACGAGCATGGCGAATTGGGCAAATGGCTGTGGCGCCGCGTCGAGGCCGGCGAGCTGCAGCTGGACGAGATCCAGGAGGAGCTGCAGCGCCAGTTCGCGCGGTTTGTGACGCTGTTCGGCAGGCCGCCGACGCACATCGACAGCCACCACCATGTACATATGCAGCCGCAGATTTACCCGCTGGTGGAGGCGTTTGCGCAGGCGCAGGGTCTGCCGCTGCGCCTCGATCGCGAAGAGGCGAAACGGCGCGATATTGCGTTGCAGACGCCCTGCAGCACCGACGCGTTTGACGCGGGATTCTACGGCGAAACGATTTCCGAAGCCTTGTTCCTGCAGCGGTTGGCGCGCGCTGACGAGCTGGGCGCCGAGTCATTGGAAATGATGTGCCACCCGGCGTTCCTCGACGCGACGATCCTGCAGAGCAAATACTGCCACCCGCGCCTCGTCGAGCTGGATGTGTTGACCGCGCCGACGCTGAAAGCGGCGATCGCCGAACGCGGTTTTCTGCTGGGCTCTTTCCTGGATCTGTAGCTCCGCGCCGTTTACAGCATGGCGTGCGCCTTTTTCAGGCCGGTGTCCTCTTGCGGATCGGCGCCCTGAGGCAAGGGCTCTGCTTCCTGTTCTTCAGGCTGCGGCTCGTCGACATCGGGCGCCGCTTCCGGCGGCGGCATGGTGTCGTGAATGATCTGCTCATCAAAGGTCGGATTGAGCGCAGGCGACAGCGGCGAGCTGGCGAGGCTGTCCGGCAGCGGAATGTGCGGCACCGGCGCGTCCTGCGCCAGCTGCGGCTCCTCCGCTTTCGCCGTGCGGCTGAGGGCCGCCAGCAGCACGCCGCACAGGGCGAAGAAGGCGTACAGGATATTGCCGCCAAGCGGCTCGATCAGCGCGCCGACCGCCAGCGGCCCGATGCTGGCGCCGACGCCGAACGCCATCAGCAGGCAGGCGGCCAGCGAGACGCGACGCTCCGGCTCGATCAGATCGTTGGCCAATGCCACCACCAGCGGGTAGAGCGTAAACTGCAGCATGCTGACGACGAACCCCACCGCCAGCAGCAGCGGGAAATCGATGTGCGGCAGCAGCGCCAGCGGCAACGCCGCCACGATCAGAAAAATGGCGTTGAGGCGCATCAGCAAGGGGCGGTTATAGCGATCCGACAGCCAACTGAGCGGGAATTGCGCCACCAGCCCGGCGAAGATGGCCAGCGCCATGAACAGGCCGGTTTGCTGCGTGCTTAAGGATTGCAGGCTGGCGTAGACCGGCGCCAGGCCGTAAAACGAACCTACCACCATGCCGATCACCAGCGTGGTGGCCAGCACCTTGGGAATTGCGCCGACAAAGTAACGCAGTTCCATCGGCGCCGGCGACATGTGGCGCGCATTGGTGCGGGTGGTGAGAGCGATCGGCACCAGGCAGAGCGCGAAGCACAGTGCGATCACCAGCAGCGTGGTGATACCCAGATTGCTTTGCAGCATCAGCACGATCTGGCCCAGCGACATGCCGAGATAGGTTGCCGCCATATAGAAACCGAACACCATGCCGCGCTGGTTGGATTCCGCCTGGTCGTTCAGCCAGCTTTCCAGCACCATGAACTGACACATCATGCACAGCCCGATCACCAGGCGCAGCGCAACCCAGGCGGGAATGAACGCCGTCAGGCCGTGCCCCAGCACCGCGGCGGTAATGATGCCGGCGCAGGCCACGTAGGCGCGGATATGCCCGACGCGGGCGATGAGAAAGTGGCCGACCTTGCCGCCGATCACCAACCCGATGTAGTTGGCGGCGATGATGGCGCCGATCAGCGCGCTGCTGACGTGGATGGAGGCCAGCCGCAGCGAGACGTAGGTGGTGAGCAGGCCCGAGCCCAACAGCAGCAGCAGGGTGGTGGTGTACAACGGCAAGAATACGCCCAACGTTTTTTTCACGCTATCATCCTAATCTCTTCTGGTGCGCCCTGAGGCCGCCGCCGCAGCGTGCCGCCTCCGTGATGTTCCTTGTGCTGGTGCGCCGCCGCTCGCTGGGGCGCTTCTTTTGATACTAGCAGCTTGGCCGGGCGCTTAAAACCGCACCTCCTGCGAGGCGCTGCGCATTTCTGCGCGCCAGACGTCGCGCCGCCTTGATAAATGCTACTATCGGGCGCATATACCTGAATTCGCGAGGGAGGGGTTATGAGTGAAAACCAACTGCGCCGGCTCAGCGTGCTGGCGGGGGAAAAACTGAAGGCTCAGGGCCGCTGGATCACCTGCGCGGAATCCTGCACCGGCGGCGGCATCGCCAAGGCCATTACCGATATCGCGGGGAGCTCCGCCTATTTCGATCGCGGTTTCGTCACCTACAGCAATGCGGCGAAGCACGACCTGCTGGGAGTGAGCGAAGCCACGTTGGCGGCGCACGGCGCGGTCAGCGAAGAGGTGGTGCGCGAGATGGCGATAGGGGCGCTGCGTGCGGCGCGGGCCGATCTGGCGCTCTCGGTAAGCGGCATCGCCGGCCCGGACGGCGGCAGCGCGGAAAAGCCGGTCGGCACCGTGTGGTTCGGCTTCGCCGGCAGCGATGGCCGGGGGCTGTCGCGCAAGATGCAATTCGAGGGCGATCGCGATGCGGTGCGGCTGCAGGCGACGATTTTCGCGCTGCAAACCGCCATCGACGAATTTTTGTAAATTAGGCTTGATACTGTATGACTATACAGTATAATTAGTGACATTTCCTGCACAACATACATTCAGTGGCAGTGTGGGGTAACACCGGCATTGCGAAACGAAGGAGCAAAAATGGCTATTGATGAGAACAAGCAAAAGGCGTTAGCTGCGGCACTGGGCCAGATTGAGAAACAGTTCGGCAAAGGCTCCATCATGCGCCTGGGTGAAGACCGCTCCATGGACGTGGAAACGATCTCTACCGGCTCACTGTCACTCGATATCGCTCTGGGCGCCGGCGGCCTGCCGATGGGCCGCATCGTCGAAATCTACGGCCCGGAATCCTCCGGTAAAACCACCCTGACGCTGCAGGTGATCGCCGCTGCGCAGCGCGAAGGCAAAACCTGTGCGTTCATCGACGCCGAGCACGCGCTGGATCCTATCTATGCGAAAAAGCTGGGCGTCGATATCGACAACCTGCTGTGCTCCCAGCCGGACACCGGCGAGCAGGCGCTGGAAATCTGTGATGCGCTGACCCGCTCCGGCGCGGTTGACGTCATCATCGTCGACTCCGTGGCGGCGCTGACGCCGAAGGCGGAAATCGAAGGTGAAATCGGCGATTCGCACATGGGTCTGGCGGCGCGCATGATGAGCCAGGCGATGCGTAAGCTGGCCGGCAACTTGAAAAACGCCAATACCCTGCTGATCTTCATTAACCAGATCCGTATGAAAATTGGTGTGATGTTCGGCAACCCGGAAACCACGACCGGCGGTAACGCCCTGAAGTTCTACGCTTCGGTGCGTCTGGATATCCGCCGCATCGGTGCCATTAAAGAGGGCGACGAAGTGGTGGGCAGCGAAACCCGCGTGAAAGTGGTGAAGAACAAAATCGCTGCGCCGTTCAAACAGGCTGAATTCCAAATCATGTACGGCGAAGGCATCAACAGCCGTGGCGAGCTGGTCGATCTGGGCGTGAAGCACAAGATGATCGAAAAAGCCGGCGCCTGGTACAGCTATAACGGCGAGAAAATCGGTCAGGGCAAGGCGAATGCCTGTAACTTCCTGAAAGAAAACCCGGCTATCGCCGCCGAGCTGGATAAGAAGCTGCGCGATTTGCTGCTGCACAGCGGCGGTGAGCTGGTGGCCGCTTCCGGTGACGACTTCGAAGACGACGAAGCGGAAACCAGCGAGCAGTTCTAATCGCTGAAGATGTGCGCCGCCGTTCGTGTGGCGCATATCCCATAAATTCAGGCTTGAATGATGAATGACTTGCTAAGCCGCGCCATGCGCCTGCTGTCGCAACGCGATCATAGTGAAGCTGAACTGCGCCGCAAACTTGCGGCGCAGCCGTTTGTGGCGAAAGCCCGTTTTGGCAGCAAGGGGCCACATGCGCCGGCATCACCGCCGGTGGTTGAAGAGCCGGTGGATCCTGCGCTGATCGAGCAGGTTATCGCCTACTGTTACCAGCATAACTGGCTGGACGATAAGCGTTTCGCTCACAGCTACATCGGTAGCCGCAGCCGTAAAGGTTACGGTGCGCAACGCATCCGCAGCGAACTGATGCAAAAGGGCGTCGACAAAGCGCTGGTGCAGGACGCGCTGGCGGATTGCGATATCGACTGGTGCGAACAGGCAAAACAGGTGGCGCAGCGAAAATTTGGCGATGCGTTGCCAACCGACTGGAAAGAGAAAGCCAAAGTGCAGCGTTATCTGCTCTATCGCGGCTTCTTCCAGGAAGAAATTCAGTCAATTTACCGTGATTTTGCGCAATGAGCGCACACGGGGTTTTACTTCCCTCTGAAGAAAATTTATCTTATCCCCACTTTTTGTTCGTGAGCTGGTTGTCATCGTCGGGATGACGCGTCACCGGCTTACGTGTCGTTATTCTAGCCTTTCCAGGAAAATTATGAGCAAGAGCACCGCTGAGATCCGTCAAGCGTTTCTCGATTTCTTTCATAGTAAGGGTCATCAGGTTGTAGCGAGCAGCTCCCTGGTGCCTAACAATGATCCGACATTGCTGTTTACCAATGCCGGCATGAACCAATTTAAGGATGTTTTCCTGGGGCTCGACAAACGCGCCTATTCCCGCGCCACCACCTCGCAGCGCTGCGTGCGCGCAGGCGGCAAGCATAACGACCTGGAAAACGTCGGTTATACCGCGCGTCACCACACCTTCTTTGAAATGCTGGGCAACTTCAGCTTCGGCGATTACTTCAAGCACGACGCGATCGGCTACGCATGGGAACTGCTGACCGGTGAAAACTGGTTCAACCTGCCGAAAGAGCGACTGTGGGTCACCGTGTATGAAACCGATGACGAAGCGTTCGACATCTGGCAGAAGCAAATCGGCGTACCGGCCGAGCGCATTATCCGCATCGGCGACAACAAGGGCGCGCCTTTCGCTTCCGACAACTTCTGGCAGATGGGCGACACTGGCCCATGCGGCCCGTGCACCGAGATTTTCTACGATCACGGCGATCACATCTGGGGCGGCCCTCCAGGCAGCCCGGAAGAAGACGGCGACCGCTACATCGAGATCTGGAACATCGTTTTCATGCAGTTCAACCGTCAGTCCGACGGCACCATGCTGCCGCTGCCGAAACCTTCTGTGGATACCGGTATGGGTCTGGAGCGCATTGCGGCGGTGTTGCAGCATGTGAACTCCAACTATGAAATCGATCTGTTCCGTACCCTGATCGCCGCCGTGGCTAAAGTGACCGGCGCAACCGATCTGGACAACAAATCCCTGCGCGTTATCGCCGACCACATTCGTTCCTGCGCCTTCCTGGTGTCGGACGGCGTGATCCCGTCTAACGAAAACCGCGGCTATGTGCTGCGCCGCATCATTCGTCGCGCGATCCGCCATGGCAACATGCTGGGCGCGAAAGACACCTTCTTCTACAAACTGGTGGCGCCGTTGATCGAAGTGATGGGCCCGGCGGCCGACGAACTGAAACGCCAGCAATCGCTGGTGGAGCAGGTGCTGAAAACCGAAGAAGAGCAGTTTGCCCGCACGCTGGAGCGTGGTCTGGCGCTGTTGGACGAAGAGCTGGCCAAGCTGCAGGGCGATACCCTGGACGGCGAAACCGCTTTCCGTCTGTACGATACCTACGGTTTCCCGATCGATCTGACCGCTGACGTCTGCCGCGAGCGCGGTTTGAAAGTCGACGAAGCGGGCTTTGAAGACGCGATGGAAGCACAGCGCCGCCGTGCGCGCGAATCCAGCGGCTTTGGCGCCGACTATAACAGCCTGATCCGCGTGGATGGCAGCAGCCAGTTCAGCGGTTACGATCACGACGAGCAGCAGGCGACGGTCATCGCGCTGTTCCGCGACGGCCAGCCGGTCGATCAGATCAACGCCGGCGAAGAGGCGGTGGTGGTGCTGGATGAGACGCCGTTCTATGGCGAATCCGGCGGCCAGGTCGGCGATAAAGGCGTGCTGAAAGCCGCCGGCGCTGAGTTTACGGTCAACGATACCCAGAAATACGGTCAGGCTATCGGCCATCAGGGCAAACTGGCGCAGGGTTCGCTGAAGCTGAACGATCGCGTGGACGCGCAGATCGACGCTGAGCGCCGCAACAGCATTCGTCTGAACCACTCCGCAACTCACCTGCTGCACGCCGCGCTGCGCCAAACGTTGGGCGACCACGTCGCGCAGAAAGGCTCGCTGGTTAACGACAAATACCTGCGTTTCGACTTCTCGCACTTCGAAGCGATGAAGCCGGAGCAAATCCGCGCGGTGGAAGATCTGGTGAACCAGCAGGTGCGTCGTAACCTGCCGGTGCAGACCGAGCTGATGGCTTTGGAAGATGCCAAAGAGAAGGGCGCGATGGCGCTGTTCGGCGAGAAGTACGATGACAACGTGCGCGTGTTGACCATGGGCGACTTCTCCACCGAGCTGTGCGGCGGCACCCACGCCAGCCGCACCGGCGATATCGGCCTGTTCCGCATTCTGAGCGAGTCGGGCACCGCGGCGGGCATCCGCCGTATTGAAGCGGTGACCGGCGCTGGCGCTATCGCTACGCTGCATCAGCAAAGCGATTTGTTGCAAGACGTTGCTCAGTTGGTCAAAGGCGACAGTAACACCCTGACCGATAAAGTGCGCTCGGTGCTCGATCGCACGCGCGCGCTGGAAAAAGAACTGCAGCAGTTGAAAGATCAGCAGGCGGCGCAGGAGAGCGCTTCGTTGTCCAGCCAGGCAAAAGTGGTTAACGGCGTGAAGCTGTTGGTCAGCCAGTTGGACAATGTCGAAGCCAAAATGCTGCGCACCATGGTAGATGACCTGAAAAATCAATTGGGTTCGGCCATCATCGTGTTGGCAACGACGGCTGATGACAAAGTCAGCCTGGTTGCTGGTGTGACCAAGGATCTGACTGACCGCGTGAAAGCCGGCGAGTTGATCGGCAACGTGGCGCAGCAGGTCGGCGGCAAGGGCGGTGGTCGCCCGGATATGGCGATGGCGGGGGGGACGGATATCAACGCCCTGCCAGCGGCGTTAAACAGCGTAGAAGCCTGGGTGGCCTCGAAGCTGTGAATATAAATAAATAGCACGCACAAACGCCATAATACTTTGTTGATTATGGCGTTTTCATACTGTGCTAACACAATTTAGTTACAATTGCGGGAACAAAGTTTTTCAGGTCGGCTAAACTTACCATTATCTGAGGTGGGACCAAGTCTGCTTACACTTATTGTGGGTTGCGCGGCTTACGTTTTCACCACATATGATGGATAATGACGGGGAAACTGAGAGACCCGACTCTTTTAATCTTTCAAGGAGCAAAGAATGTTAATTCTGACTCGTCGAGTTGGTGAAACCCTCATGATTGGCGATGAGGTTACGGTTACTGTGCTAGGGGTAAAAGGCAACCAGGTGCGTATTGGTGTGAACGCCCCCAAAGAGGTTTCGGTTCACCGTGAAGAAATCTATCAGCGCATTCAGGCAGAGAAGTCTCAGCAGACGACTTACTGATTCCGAAGCAGCGTCTCGTTGCCAGACGAGACGCTACTGCATCGTTTTACCCACTTCCTTCACCCTCCCTCTTCTTTTTCGTGATTATTTTCCCGGTTAGTTTCCTGCTTTGTTGCTACAGACGCGGCGGTTGCCTGTTGATAAAACGCCCTTTTTGCCGTGAAATCGCCCATGTTGGGTGCGAATTGTGCAAACGCGCATGAGTTGGGAAAAATTGTTTGACTTAAAAGTCGGAGAAAGTAATATGTGCGCCACGCAGTGCCGATGAGCTTCTCTAAAGCGAGTTAGGCACAATTCGAAAGAAGCGTTTGGTGAGGTGGCCGAGAGGCTGAAGGCGCTCCCCTGCTAAGGGAGTATGCGGTCAAAAGCTGCATCCGGGGTTCGAATCCCCGCCTCACCGCCATTTGCATCCGTAGCTCAGCTGGATAGAGTACTCGGCTACGAACCGAGCGGTCGGAGGTTCGAATCCTCCCGGATGCACCATATTAGCCGTATGGTAGAGTTGGGAACAAAGTACCATAGGGTATCAAAGAATTACTGTGCATCCGTAGCTCAGCTGGATAGAGTACTCGGCTACGAACCGAGCGGTCGGAGGTTCGAATCCTCCCGGATGCACCATTCTTCACTTCCCGTACTGCGAAGAGAAATCTTCAGGCGGGCAGTAAAAAAGAAAGTGTCCCTTAGGGAGGATAACGTTGCTTCAGCAACGGCCCGCAGGGTGAGGCGCAAGCGCCGAATCATCCTCCCGGATGCACCATTCTTTAAGTCTGGCTTCATTAGCGAAGCAGGCAAGCAGTAAAAACAGTAATGCATCCGTAGCTCAGCTGGATAGAGTACTCGGCTACGAACCGAGCGGTCGGAGGTTCGAATCCTCCCGGATGCACCATCTAAGAGAAACCCGCTTCGGCGGGTTTTTCGCTTTTCAGCATTTAACCATTCTCTACTTCACCCCTGTCCTCCTTTGCGCCCGATAGGGCACAGCACATTCCGTTATGACGCAGTCAGCGACAACCCAACGGCTTTACGCTAAAGTAGTTTTCTTTCCTCAACGATCATGGAGTAACGATGTACGACCGCTATCAGGGTCTTATTTTCGACATGGACGGCACGATTCTGGACACCGAGCCAACGCACCGTAAAGCGTGGCGTGAAGTGCTGTCCCGTTATGGCATGACGTTTGATGAAGCGGCCATGGTGGCGCTGAGCGGTTCGCCGACCTGGCGCATCGCGCAGGCGATTATCGCCAGCCATCAGGCCGATCTCGATCCTCATCATCTGGCCGCGGAGAAAACCCGCGCGGTGGAAGCGATGCTGCTGGACAGCGTGCGTCCATTGCCGCTGATCGAGGTGGTGAAGTCCTATCATGGCCGCCGTCCGATGGCGGTCGGCACCGGCAGCGAGCACCGCATGGCGGAAATGCTGCTGCGTCATCTCGGCCTGTTCAACTGCTTCGACGCGATCGTCGGTGCGGACGACGTGCAGCGCCACAAACCGGAGCCGGACACCTTCCTGCGCTGCGCCGAACTGATCGGCGTGCCGCCGGAAAAATGCGTGGTGTTTGAAGACGCTGATTTCGGCATTCAGGCGGCGAAAAGCGCCGGTATGGCGGTGGTAGACGTCCGTACGCTGTGAGTAGTACGCTAGCCGTAATATCGTTATTTGGCAGTAGCTTCCTCAGTGCGACGCTGCTGCCGGGAAATTCAGAAATCGTTCTGGTCGCCTTGCTGACCCAGAGTCGCGTCTCGCCGGAGTTGTTGGTGCTGGCCGCGACCCTGGGCAACACGCTGGGTGGCTTGACCAATGTCATTATCGGGCGCCTGTTACCGGCGTTGAAACCACAGCGGGGGCTGGCAACGGCGCTCGGGTGGCTGCAACGCTTCGGCCCGGCTGCGCTGTTGCTCAGCTGGGTGCCGGTGGTGGGCGATTTGTTGTGCGTGTTGGCAGGTTGGCTGCGCATGCCCTGGGGCTCTGTCGCGCTGTTTCTGTGTATCGGAAAGGCGCTGCGTTACATCGTTTTGGCTATGATAACGGTACAGGGCATCGCCTGGTGGCAGTAACCAAGTGAATATAACTCAATATTCTCTCGGGTGCGGATTCAGTATGCTTACGAGTTATTGTTTTTAGAAGCGGGAGGTCAATTTGATCCCGGACGTATCACAGGCGCTTTCTTGGTTGGAAGCCCATCCCCAGGCATTAAAAGGCATTCGTCGCGGCATCGAGCGTGAAACGCTGCGGGTCACGCCGAACGGCACCTTGGCGACCACCGGGCATCCGGAAAAGCTGGGCGCGGCATTGACGCACCACTGGATCACCACGGATTTCGCCGAAGCGTTGTTAGAGTTCATTACGCCGGTTGATGACAATATCGATCACCTGCTGACGTTCCTGCGCGATATTCATCGCTACGTGGCGCGCAATATCGGCGATGAGCGCATGTGGCCGCTCAGCATGCCGTGCTTTATCGAAGCTGAGCAGGATATCGAGCTGGCGCAGTTCGGCTCGTCGAACATCGGCCGCATGAAGACGCTGTACCGCGAAGGGTTGAAGAATCGCTACGGCGCGCTGATGCAGACCATTTCCGGCGTGCACTACAACTTCTCGCTGCCGCTGGAGTTTTGGCAGGCCTGGGCCGGCGTGCAGGACGCAGAAAGCGGTAAAGAGCAGATCTCGGCGGGCTATTTCCGCCTGATCCGCAACTATTATCGTTTCGGCTGGGTGATCCCGTATCTGTTCGGGGCATCGCCGGCCATTTGTTCTTCGTTCCTCAAGGGGCGCGAGACCAATCTGCCGTTCGAGCGCACCGAGCAGGGGATGTGCTACCTGCCGTACGCCACTTCGCTGCGCCTGAGCGACCTGGGTTATACCAACAAGTCGCAGAGCAATCTGGGCATCACCTTTAACGATCTGCACAGCTATGTGGCCGGTCTGAAACGGGCGATCGCGACGCCTTCCGAAGAGTTCGCCAAGCTGGGCGTGAAAGAGGGTGACCGTTACCTGCAGCTGAACAGCAACGTGCTGCAAATCGAGAACGAGCTGTATGCGCCGATCCGGCCGAAGCGCGTGACCAAAAGCGGCGAGACGCCGTCGGACGCGCTGCTGCGCGGTGGTATCGAATACATCGAAGTGCGTTCGCTGGACATCAACCCGTTCTCGCCGATCGGCGTGGATGCGGTGCAGGCGCGTTTCCTGGATCTGTTCCTGGTGTGGTGCGCGCTGGCCGATGCGCCGGAGATGAGCAGCGATGAACTGCTGTGCACGCGCAAGAACTGGAACCGGGTGATCCTGGAGGGCCGCAAGCCGGGCCAGACCATCGGCATCGGCTGTGGCGCCAGCCATGAACCGCTCGAAAAAGTGGGCAAGGCGTTGTTCGCCGATCTGCGTCGGGTAGCGGAAGTGTTGGACGGCGAAGCCGGCGATCGCCAATACCAGCAGGTGTGCGATGAGCTGGTCGCCGCGTTCGACGACCCTGAGCTGACCTTCTCCGCACGCATCCTGAAAGCGATGCAAGCGGAAGGCACCGGGCGCGTCGGCCTGCAATTGGCGGAGCAATATCGCAAGATGCTGCTGGAAGAGCCGTTGGAAATCCTGAACGAGGCCGAGCTGGATAAAGAGCGGGAAGCCTCGTGGCAACGCCAACGCGACATAGAAGCCAATGATACGCTAAGCTTTGAAGCGTTCCTGAAGCAAAACGGCGGAAGCTGAAAAAGAAAAAGGCCACATCAATGTGGCCAAATATGCATCTCTGATGACAGGGATGATGATAACAAATGCGCGTCTTTCAGATACTGAGACTCGCAGGGTTGGAAAAGGTTTCCCGGTTAGGAAAAAAAGTTTCGAAATAAATGCTCTTTTACGAGGAGGTAGCGAAATGCCATTGCTGGATAGCTTTACCGTCGATCATACCCGTATGGCAGCCCCGGCTGTCCGCGTTGCGAAAACCATGAAGACGCCTCACGGCGATACCATCACGGTGTTTGATCTGCGCTTTTGCCGCCCGAACCTGGAAGTGATGCCCGAGCGCGGCATTCACACGCTGGAGCACCTGTTCGCCGGCTTTATGCGTGACCACCTGAACGGCCAGGGCGTGGAGATTATCGACATCTCCCCGATGGGCTGTCGTACCGGTTTCTACATGAGCCTGATCGGCGTGCCGGAAGAGCAGCGCGTAGCCGATGCGTGGAAAGCGGCGATGGCCGACGTGCTGAAAGTGACCGACCAGCGCAAAATCCCTGAGCTGAACGAATACCAGTGCGGCACTTACCATATGCACTCGCTGGAAGAAGCGCAGGAGATCGCCAAGCACATCCTGGATAACGACGTGGTGGTGAACCACAACGACGAGCTGGCGCTGCCGAAAGAGAAGCTGCAGGAACTGCATATCTAGCCGCGAGTTCCCGCAGAGAAAAAAAGACGCGATTTCGCGTCTTTTTTACGTTCTGGCCAGCGGTCAGTGATGGCCGACGCTGGACTGCAGCGAGGTGATCGGCGTGACCCGCACCTGTTTTATCATGTTGCCCTGTACGTCGAGAATGTCGATATCGTAATGGCCGATACGCAACCGGGTGCCGATTTCGGGGATCTCTTCCAGCTCTTCGAGCAGCATGCCGTTGACGGTGCGCGCCTCGTTGGCCGGCAAGGTCCAGTTGAAGGCCTTGTTCAGCTCGCGCACGTTGGCGGTGCCGTCGATCAAGACCGAACCGTCGCTCTGCGGTGTGACCTCTTCCGCCAGCGTGGGTGACATCGAGGTGGTGAAGTCGCCGACGATCTCCTCGAGGATATCCTCCACCGTGACCAGGCCCTGAATGTCGCCGTACTCATCGACCACGATGCCGACCTTCTCTTTGTTGCGCTGGAACTTCACCAGCTGCACGTTGAGCGGCGTGCCTTCCGGCACGAAGTAAATCTCGTCGGCGGCGCGCAGCAGGTTCTCTTTGTTGAACTCTTTTTTCTCGGTCATCAGGCGGTAGGCTTCGCGCACGCGCAGCATGCCGATGGCGTCGTCCAGCGAACTGCGGTACAGCACGATGCGGCCGTGCGGCGAGTGGGTCAACTGGCGCATGATCGACTTCCAGTCGTCGTTGACGTCGATGCCGACGATCTCGGTGCGCGGCACCATGATGTCGTTAACCGTCACCTTTTCCAAATCCAGCACCGAGATCAGCATGTCCTGATTGCGTCGGGAGATTTGCGACTGGGATTCGCGCACGATGGTGCGCAGCTCATCCTTGCTGACGGCATCGCTGATACGCACGTTGGTGCGAATGCCGAACAGGCGCAGCGTCATACTGGTAATGCCGTTGAGCAGCCAGACCAGCGGGAACATCACTTTTTGCAGCGGCGCCAGCAGAAAGCTGCTGGGGAAGGCGATGCGTTCCGGGTAGAGCGCGGCGAAGGTTTTCGGCAGCACTTCGGCGAACAGCAGCACGGCGAAGGTCAGTATGCCGGTGGCGATCGCCACGCCGAGGTCGCCATACAGTCGCATGCCGACGATGGTCGCCAGCGCCGAGGCGAGGATGTTGACCAGGTTGTTGCCGATCAGCACCAGGCCGATCAGCCGATCCGGTTTTTGCAGCAGCTTCTCCACACGGCGCGCCGAGCGATTGCCCTGTTTGGACAGGTGACGCAGGCGATAACGGTTGAGCGTCATCATGCCGGTTTCTGAGGCGGAGAAGTAAGCGGAGACCACGATCATGATCACCAGGATAATGATGAGGGTCCCCGTCGACACATGCTCCAATGCAGTATTCCTTATAGAGAGGGAAAGTTGAGGCGGCCGGCTTAGCGCACCATCACTTGCTGAATCAGACGGCTGCCGAAGTAGGCGAGCGTCAGCAGGAAGGCGCCGGCGAAGCTGAACCAGACGACGCGGCGGCCGCGCCAGCCTTCATGGTAATGGCCCCACAACAGCACGATATACACGAACCAGGCCATGATCGACAGCACCGCTTTATGCACGTTCTCTTTGCTGAACAGGTTATCCATGTACAGCAGGCCGGTGCACAGAGTGAGCGTCAGCAGCACCACGCCGATCTGGGTGATATGGAACATCTTGCGCTCGATGCTCATCAGCGGCGGCATGTCGGCGCTAAAGGTCAACTTCTTGTTTTTCAGAAGGTAGTCGAGCCAGGCAAGCTGCAAGGCGTAGAGCGTGGCGATGATCAGGGTGGCGTAAGAGAACAGCGCCAGGCCGATATGCACCATCAATTCCGGGCTGGACTCCAGGTGAGTGATGAACTCGCCGGGCATGAAGCTGGCGAAGGCCAGATTGATCATCGCGAAGCTGTAGACGATCGGCAGCAGGAACCAGCCGCGGTCGCGCGAGGCGACGAAGGTCATCACCGAACAGATGATCAGGCTGACGATCGAGCCAATGTTCAGCAGGCTGAGATTCTGCCCGGCGCTGACGTCGAAGATGCGCTGCTGCAGCGCGATGGCGTGGCAAATCAGCGCCACCACCGCCGAGACGAGGGCAAGCCGACGGTATGCGCTGTTCTTCCGCAACAAGCTGGGAATGATCAGTCCAAGGCTGAGCAGGTAGGCCATCAAAGCCACAATGGAGAAAACTGGCATAGCGTTTAATTTTGCTTCGGCGTGGTTAATTGGAGTGTCAGTATAACGTTGCGCGCGTTTCACTCCAACCTATCTCCAACGCTGAGGCAGAGATCCGGCGCGCTTCGTGTTATCATCGGCGCAATTGTGTCGCCGGAGCGGCCTGTCATCACACGTTGAGCATGAGACGATGTTTGAAAATTTAACCGATCGATTGTCGCGCACGTTGCGCAATATCAGCGGCCGCGGGCGGCTGACCGAAGAGAATATCAAGGAAACCCTGCGTGAAGTGCGTATGGCGTTGCTGGAAGCGGACGTCGCGCTGCCGGTGGTGCGCGACTTCATCAACCGCGTCAAAGAGAGCGCGGTCGGCCATGAAGTCAACAAGAGCCTGACGCCGGGGCAGGAGTTCGTCAAGATCGTCAAGGGCGAGCTGATCGCCGCGATGGGCGAAGTCAACACCGAGCTGAATCTGGCGGCCCAACCGCCGGCGGTGGTGCTGATGGCGGGCCTGCAGGGCGCCGGTAAAACCACCAGCGTCGGTAAGCTCGGCAAATTCCTGAAAGAAAAACAGAAGAAGAAAGTGTTGGTGGTTTCCGCGGACGTTTATCGCCCGGCGGCGATCAAACAGCTGGAAACGCTGGCGGAAGGCGTCGGCATCGACTTCTTCCCGTCTGACGTCAAAGAAAAACCGATCGACATCGTCAATCGCGCGCTGCAACAGGCCAAGCTGAAATTCTACGACGTACTGATCGTCGATACCGCCGGCCGCTTGCACGTTGACGAAGCGATGATGGACGAGATCAAACAGGTGCACGCGGCGATCAAGCCGGTGGAAACCCTGTTCGTGGTCGACGCCATGACCGGCCAGGACGCCGCCAATACCGCCAAGGCGTTTAACGAAGCGCTGCCGCTGACCGGCGTGGTGCTGACCAAGGTCGACGGCGATGCGCGCGGCGGTGCCGCGCTGTCCATCCGTCATATCACCGGCAAGCCGATCAAATTCCTCGGCGTGGGCGAGAAGACCGAAGCGCTGGAGCCGTTCTACCCGGATCGCGTGGCATCGCGCATCCTGGGCATGGGCGACGTGCTGTCGCTGATCGAAGATATCGAAAGCAAGGTCGACCGCGAGCAGGCGGAGAAGTTGGCCAACAAGCTGAAGAAGGGCGACGGTTTCGATCTGACCGATTTCCTGGAGCAGCTCAAGCAGATGCGCAACATGGGCGGCATGGCCAACATGCTGAGCAAGCTGCCGGGCGCTGGCCAGCTGCCGGACAACGTCAAGTCGCAGATGGACGATAAAGTGCTGGTGCGCATGGAGGCGATCATCAACTCGATGACGCTGAAAGAGCGCGCCAAACCGGAAATCATCAAGGGCTCGCGCAAGCGCCGCATCGCGATGGGGGCCGGCATGCAGGTGCAGGACGTCAACCGCTTGCTGAAGCAGTTCGACGAAATGCAGCGTATGATGAAGAAGATGAAGAAAGGCGGCATGGCGAAGATGATGCGCGGCATGAAAGGTATGATGCCGCCGGGCTTCCCAGGCCGCTGATAGGCCTCCGCACGCCGAGTGCGGGCGCTTTCAGCATTCGCCGTTCGCGGTGAAAACCGCCCGAAATTTGACAGGCTGCAAAAGTTGTCCCCTGCGATCGACGCTTTAGATTGCTTTTTGCGCCAAAATGAGTAAAATTTTCGGGCTTTTTATATTGCAACCGGGCCCCGTCCCTCAATGGGGCCCGGCTGTTTTATTAACTAAAGAGGATGTTATGGTAACAATTCGTTTGGCACGTGGCGGCGCTAAAAAGCGTCCGTTCTATCAAGTAGTAGTGACCGACAGCCGCAACGCTCGTGATGGTCGTTTCATCGAGCGCGTAGGCTTCTTCAACCCGATCGCTTCCGGTCAGGCTGAAGCACTGCGTCTGGACCTGGACCGCATCGAGCACTGGGTCGGTCTGGGTGCAACCGTTTCTGATCGCGTTCACGCGCTGATCAAAGACGCTAAGAAAGCAGCTTAATCTGTCGCGGTGGTGGCAATGAGCAAGCAACTCAAACCGGTAGCGCCGATCGCGCCGATTGTACTCGGTAAAATGGGGTCCGCTTACGGCATTCGTGGTTGGCTCAGAGTGTTTTCATCCACCGAGAACGCCGAAAGCATTTTTGACTATCAGCCGTGGTTTATCCAGCAGGCGGGTCAGTGGCAGCATATCGAGTTGGAAGACTGGAAGCGCCACAGTCAGGATCTGATCATCAAGGTCAAAGGCATTGACGATCGGGACGCGGCGAATCTGCTGACTAATCGCGAGATTATGGTGGATTCCGATCAACTTCCTCCGCTGGAGGGTGACGATTACTACTGGAAAGACCTGATGGGCTGCCAGGTAGTCACCACCGCCGGCTACGAGCTGGGTAAAGTCATCGATATGATGGAAACCGGCTCGAACGATGTGATGGTTGTGAAAGCGAACCTGAAAGATGCGTTCGGCATGAAGGAGCGGTTGATTCCGTTTCTTCATGGGCAGGTTATCAAGAAAGTCGATCTCACTGCCCGCGTGATTGAGGCAGATTGGGATCCTGGTTTTTGACCCCCGGATCAAACGGTCGAAGCAAGTGGAATAACGGTAAGGGGATTGGCTTGTGTTCATCGGTATTGTAAGCCTGTTTCCTGAGATGTTCCGCGCTATCACCGATTACGGGGTGACTGGCCGGGCAGTAAAAAATGGCCTGCTGAGCGTGCAGTGTTGGAGTCCTCGCGACTTCACCTACGACCGGCATCGCACCGTGGACGATCGCCCTTACGGCGGCGGCCCGGGAATGCTGATGATGGTGCAACCTTTACGGGAAGCCATTCATGCGGCGAAAGCAGCGGCAGGCGAGGGAGCAAAGGTGATTTATCTGTCACCTCAGGGGCGCAAGCTGGATCAAACCGGCGTGTGCGAACTGGCGGCCAATCAGAAGATGATTCTGGTGTGCGGCCGCTACGAAGGGATAGACGAGCGCGTAATCCAAACCGAAATTGACGAAGAATGGTCAATCGGCGATTACGTTCTCAGCGGCGGGGAACTGCCGGCGATGACCCTGATTGATTCAGTCGCCCGTTTCATACCGGGTGTGCTGGGCCATCAGGCCTCAGCGGAGGAAGACTCCTTCGCCGACGGATTGCTGGACTGCCCGCACTATACCCGCCCCGAGGTGTTGGAAGGGATGGAAGTACCGCCGGTTCTGCTGTCGGGCAACCATGCCGAGATACGTCGCTGGCGCTTAAAGCAGTCGCTGGGCCGAACCTGGCTTAGAAGACCTGAACTTCTAGAAAGCCTAGCTCTGACTGACGAGCAAGCGGTGTTGCTGGCTGAGTTCCAACGGGAACATCAGGCCAGGCAACAGGACTATGAAGGAAACGTCTGACATCAGACGGGACCGATATATCAGTTTACCTAGGGTAAGAGACATATTATGAGCAACATTATTAAGCAACTTGAACAAGAGCAGATGAAACAAGACGTACCTGCATTCCGTCCGGGTGATTCCGTGGAAGTGAAGGTATGGGTCGTTGAAGGTAGCAAAAAACGTCTGCAGGCATTCGAGGGCGTGGTTATCGCTATCCGTAACCGCGGTCTGCACTCTGCATTCACTGTTCGTAAGATTTCCAACGGCGAAGGTGTTGAGCGCGTATTCCAGACTCACTCCCCAGTAATCGACAGCATTGCTGTGAAACGTCGTGGTGCCGTTCGTAAAGCTAAACTGTACTACCTGCGTGAGCGTACTGGTAAGGCTGCTCGTATCAAAGAGCGTCTGAACCGCGTTGGCTAACGCTGCATCCAAAAGTTAATAGTTATCAGGGGTTGGCATTATGCCAACCCCTTTTTTTATCTGAAAAATCTATCACCTTGCATTTACGAGACTTAGCCGCCTGGCAGCGACATTAAAAAGCCTGCATCAGCAGGCTTTTTGCATTACAGCGCGGCGGCGCTTTGTTTATGCTGATTCTCCGGCGGGTGCGGCTGCGCCGGGACAATGTCATCGCCAGGTTTGACGATCACCCGCGCGACGGACTCGTGCGTGGCGAACGTGCAGCTGCAATTGATGTTGCGGCATTGATGGTAACGCTCTTTGGTCGACTCGCTCAGATAGCGGCTGGAGCGAGTGTGGGCCACGTGACCGCATAATGGACAGTGCATCATAGTTGAATCCCTCGTTCTGCTACATCAGGTTATATGACTTATAATAGCCCATTGACTCGCAAAAGCAAGATTAAGATGCAAATGAATTATCACCCCTCCGTGATTGCAAACTCCATGCGTTGAGTCAGTACATCCAATGCGAGGCTGGTGGAGAAACCTCGATCATTAAGCGTGTGAACGACTTGACTTATGATCCACGCTTGTCTGTCGATAACCTCTTTGAATCCACTCAGGTGGATCGGCGTTTCTGGACTGAGCTCAGGGCGGCCAACGGCGAGGTTTATGGATAATTGCACATTCCCTTGTTGAATGTTTGCCCACCTCGCTTTTGCCGCACGCATTGCGCTTTCTTTATTCGCGTAGAGCGTCGGCAGGGTAAAAACGTTATTGCTTTCACCTGCCAGATAGCTTGAAGCCGCATTTTCATCTGTGGTATTCCCTTCCTCACGTTGTACTGTCATCTGCTGTTGCCTGGCATGCTGAGTATCTTGCCATTTGGCAATAACGCCGGTGTAAGCGTTCCGATCGGCCACATTGAAGTAGTGCTGGTCGCCATCGCTGCGTTCCAAAGTCAGTGACGGCAGCGGTTTGCCCGAGATGCTTAGACCAGAACCTGGGACCAGAAACAGCAGGCGTTCATTTTTAATGGCGGCGACTGCACCATTCATGGTCGCCAGCCGGGTAAGAAAGGCGACATCCGTTTCCTGAGACTGATCGATATGCGTGATTTTGATCTCTGCCAGTCCTGCCGCCAGCGTATGCCCCATCCGGTTACGGTTGGCCACTTCGTTGACGATGTCACCAAGGGTGCGATCGTGATAGGAATGATCTCGCGCCACGTTCATCGAGTTTCGAAAGTCGACGCTGCGGGCCCGAATGACGAGTTTATCCGGTGCGCCACGATGTTCGATTTCATCAACGATAAACTTGCCTTTGTCGATCAAGGCGTGTCCTTTCCAGCCGAGCTTCACAGTGAGCGTTTGGCCGCGTTTGGGCATGGCGATTTGCCCATCCGCATCGTCGAGCTCAAGATCCAATCGATCCGCGGTAAAACCGCGATTATCGGTTAACGTCAATGAGAGCAGACGGTGGCGGAAAGCCTCCGTGATGTCTGCTTGCTGCAAAAACAAGGCGTAGTCTGGCGCAATGAGCGCGCCAATAGGGACGGGGGTTTGCGTGATCACGGCAGCATCTCCCTGAGCCGCGCCGCAGCCTGACCTGCTTTATCGGCAAGGTCAGAGGCTTGTTGGCGCAGATCGCCGAACATGGCGATCAGCGATTCATCAACGCGCATCAGATTGATCGTAAATTCTATCTGTCGCGCGCTGCCGTTCGAAAAAAGCTGGGTTTTCGTGTCGACTATGCTTTCAATGACATACATCCCATGAATAGTTCCATTGCCCTCGATCAGTGGCCAGGCTCTGCCTTGGGTAGCCATGAGCTGAAGCGCCATCAATGACAATGTCCCTCCGGTCACTTCCGGTACCAAGACTCCCGTCAGCGTTATTTTCTCATTGTCTACTCCCAGAAACTGCGCGGCAGGGCGCTGGCCGATGCGCGGCAAAGTCGGCCAGCGGTAATTGGCGCTGCGTTGCATGCTTTGATAAGGCACGGTTTTCAACATAAAAACGAACATGCCGAGGGTCAGCATCATCATATTTCTCCTATTCGCATGATTAACTCATCCGGCTGCGAGCATTTGCCGCCTGGCGATGAGCAAGTAATTCAAATTGCCGCGCGACTTCGCGGCCGATGTCTTGTTCATTCTGACCGGCGCCGGCAGTGATGTTGATAGTGACCGACGGAACCTGGATTTGGGTTACCGGCGAATCTGCTACCGGCGAGGCCGGCATTACAGGCGCGCTGAGCGACAGTAAAGCCGCCGACATGGCGGCCGTATGGCGGCGGCCGGTCACCTGAACGGGGCCGCTGACCAACTCAGGACCGTTTTCGCCTACAATGCCGAATTGTCCGGCAGGAATGTCTCCCCCGCGATCGAACTTGCCGGCAAACCAGGCGCTGCCGTTTTCGGCATTGCCAGAGGTGCCGCTCTTATCGCCAAATTGCATCCAGTCGGGAAGATATTCGGTCAATGACGTCAGTTGTTTTATCCAGCCATCAATGGTGTCTGAAATGTAATTCTTCAGCGCCTCACACCCTGCCGATATCTGCTCCCAGAGATGGCTAAAGAAGGGGCCGACCTTGTCCCAGTTTTCAATCAGGGTAAAAGCGGCAAGCGCAACCAGGCCGACAATGGCCAGCAGCGGGTTGGCCATCGCTATCCGCCCTAGCCACATCATGGCTTGCCCTGCCTTTAGGATCGCGCCGCTGATAATAGAGAACCCTGAGAGTACCTGGGTGGCGACCAGGCTGACGCCGCTAAGGCCGCCGAGCAATAACGTGAGCCCACCGGCGACCTGCAGCAAGGTGCCGGCCAACGCCGGATTATTGGTTATCCACATATTCAGTTTCACCAGCCACTCTGTCGCCGTTTGGGTCAGTTCCCGCAGGGCAGCGTTTTGGCCGCTAAACAGGTTGATTCTCAGGCTATCCCATGAGGCAAAAAGCTTTTGGATATCACCATCCATATTGTCGCCTTTGACGGTGACCAAGTGCTGCGCTGAGCCGGCAACCTGGTTGGCCTGGAGCTTCTCTCTGCCCGAAGGCGCAATCTGTTGCGCCGCACTGACGATATCGACACCTGTTGTGGCTTTGCTTTTCATGGCCGCACCAACGGCCCGAATATCCATGCCATATTGATTGCTGGCCAGCGCCAATACATCGGCAATGCGGTCGAATTGATCGGAGCCCATATTGAAGCTGTGCAGCATTTCCGTCATCGTTGCGGTGGCTTCGTTGACGCTGCTGCCCGTCGCGGCGGAGAGTGTCAGTGCGGCGGGCGAAGCCGTTAAAATTTCCTTGGCATTCAACCCTTGTTTTGCCAGCGCTGTTTGCGCTTGTAGGGCTTGATCCGGGGTATAACCGGATTGGCTCATACCGCGAGCCTGCTGCTCGAGAGCCGTGAGCTGCGGATCAGATTTGCCCAGATTCAGCTGCGCCCGCAGTTGAGAAAGCTGTTTTTCAAATTCGATTCCCGGCGCCAGCAGGTTAGCTCCCCCTATGGTGGCACTTTTGGCGACAGAAAAGCCTGCGCTGCTGGTGTTGCGTAATTTTTCCAGCTTGTCGAGGCGCGCTTGATTGCCTGCCTGTGCGGATCGATAGCGCTCCTGCGCTATCAATTGCCGTTGTTCTTTTAGGGTAACGATAGCGGCGCCGGCATTAATTCTGCCGTCACGCAGATTTTTGCGCTCATTGCCGAGCGATTTTAGATTAATCCCTTGCTGGGTAAGATGATGGCGCTGGCTTTTATCGATTGCGGCGAGGAGATCACGTTTCTTTTCCAGGGCATTTATCGTCTCCGCGACCTGCGCAATCTCTTTGTTCATAAATCGGGAACGCTGGCTTGGCTCGCGATCTTTCGTCAGCATTGCCAGCGCGGCGGATTTTTTGCGCGACGCTGCCAGCAACTTATTGGTTTCAGCCAGCGACTGGTTCGTCTTTTGGAAAGCGTCGATGTCATTTTCCTGCTGGCGCAGATGTTTGACTTTTTTCTCTGCTCGTTGGATATCCTGTCCCAGACTGTTGTACAGGTTTTTATCCCCGGTAGGCCTGCGCAACTGCCTCATCAGTTCTTTGCTCTGCTTGGCTATCGCTTGAAGCCCGATGACAATCTCGTTTTGTGACTCCAGCTCCTGTCTGCTGTTACTCATCTGTTTTTACTCCACTACGTTGCAGCGCTCTGTGGCGCCAGCCGATCAGCTCCGCCAGCGTCATGCCGTTCATTTCTGACGGCGGCCAGTGGAAAATCACCGCGATATCCGCCATCAGGTCATCTACTGTCAGAGTAGGCTCGACCGTTACTCGGCCGATGTCGGCGACAAAAAACCGATCACCTGGCCGGCCAGCGCAATCAGGTCAGGCAGTTCCAAACGGGTACACTCTTCCTTGGTCAGGTTCGGGTAGGTGACCCGAGGCAGAATAGTGATCAACGCGTCGACATCGGCGTTGGCCAGCGCGGCCAGACCGATGCCGCGCAGGCTGCCGGCATTCGGCTTGGTCACTTGCACGCGAGTGATTTCACTGTCGCCACGTTTAATCGGAGTATTCAGGACGACGGTGTTCTCCGGGGATGCATTCAGTTCCATGGGGTATCCAGTTTTCAGTCGGAAAAAGAGGGCCAGCGCGGGGCTGGCCGTTTGAGGTGAAAAATTACAGGCCGATGGCGCGGCGGTGCGCAGCCAGCAGATCTACGCCGTCGACTTTTTCGATCATGTTGACGGTATCGATCTCGATCAGCTCTTTGCCGTCGATGCTCAACTTGAAGTAGGTGCAGTCGGTGGAAACTTTGGTTTCGGTATCTTCACCCTGCTTGAAGTCGCCGCTGTCGATCTCTTTATGACGGCCGCGCATCACCACTTCGAGCGCAGAGACGTCGCCGGTATCGTCGCGTTGGAAAGAGCCGGTAAAGCGCAGCGGTACCGCATCGACGCGGCCCCATTGCTTGAGCACCAGTTCGTCAATGCCGCCCATGGTCCATTCCACCACCAGCGCATCGTCATCCAGGCCGAAGTCCACCGAGGCTGCGCCGCTCATGCCGCCGCCGCGGAATTTTTCCAGCTTGCGTGTCAGTTTCGGCAGCGTCATTGAGGAAACCACGCCCATGTAGTTGAAGCCGTCGTTAAACAGGTTCAGGTATTTCAGTTTTTTTGGCAGTGCCATGCTTCAGTCTCCTTAGCTGTTCACGGATGCGGCGAAGTTCGCCAGGTAGCGATCGGTAATGCGCTGACGCAGAGTCAGATCCTCCAGAGGAGGTACCGGGGTGTAGTCGTAATCGATAAACAGCTTGCCGGCCTTCAGGGTCTCTTTGTCGTTGGCGCTTTCGTCATACCAGCAGTCACCGTCGATGATCAGACCTGCGGATTTAAGTTCGCGGAACTTGGCCTTGATGCCGTCGATCATGTCGCGGATCAGCGTCGGGGTGAGCGGACGATCAATCGCCCACAAATGAGCTTCGGCCAAGGTGTCGGCCAATACCTGCGCGGTGCGGGTATAGTTTTCAAACTGGAACAGCGGCTCGTCGGAGCAGGTGCGAGATCCCCAGAACTTGAAGCCATCTTTGCGGATCAGGGTGGTGACGCAACCTTCATTCAGCAGATCGGCGTCGGTGCCTGCGGTTTGCAGATCCCAAAATACGCTGGCCGAGATGCCGCTCACGCCGTTGACGCCGACGTTGGATAAGGTTTTATGCCAGCCGGTCTCCTGGTCGATCTTGGCACGCAGCCCCAGTGCACGAGCGGTGGCGAAGGCGATGTCGCTGCTGTTGGTGGTGGTATTCCAGTTGATGAAGTCCGGCCAAATCAGCATCAGTTCGCGCTGGCTGAAGTTGGCGCGAAATTTGATGGCGTCGGACACGGTTTTACAGCCGTAAGCGCTGATATAGCCGAAAGCGCGCAGCTGCTGGCAGATGCCGGCCAACGCGGTCGCCACTTCCTGATTATCATGGCCCGGTACGCCCAGAATGCGCGGTTTCACGCCCAGCTCGGCCTGAGCGGCCAGCAGCGCTTTCATGCCAGTGTACTTACCGTTTTCATCGGCGCCACCGATGATATTGGACGTGGTTTCGGCCTCGTCTTTCCCTTCCGCCACGCGTACCACGACGGTTACCGGCTTAGTCTGCTCGGCGATCGCCAGCAGCGAACGCGCCAGCGTCCCTTTTTTACCTGCTTTGCCGCTGGCGGCCAGGACGTCGGTAATCAGCACCGGGGTGTTGAGAGGAAACAGGGTTGCATCGGCATCTTCTGCGGTACAAACCATGCCGACAATGGCCGTCGAGACGGTGGAAATTACGCGGGTGCCTTCGTTGATTTCGAGGACACGCACGCCGTGGTGATAGTCACCCATAGCATTACTCCGTTTGTGGTTGGTGATGACAGCATGCCTGTTGGCAGGCGGCGCCGCATCTCATTCGGGGTGTGGGATAACTGGTACAACAGCAGGAAAAATAAAGAAAAAAAACGCCCCAAGCGGGGCGTTGAACGACGTTATTGCGGCGGTTGCGGCCAATCGATATCAGGGGCCGCTTCGGGATCGACCCGATTAAGCAATACGCGGTAGGTTTTCCAGCGGGTCAGCAGCAGCAGTTCTTCTTCGCTCGCCATTCCCAGGTCAGAAGCGTCGTTAAGCGTTTCTATCTGCAGCGAACTTTGCTTAATCAACTCTTGTTTTTTATTAGCAGCCTGTTGCCGTAGCTCTTGAGTTGAATACGATCTTGGTATGATTTTTTCTCCATCAAAAATCCAGCGGCCGTTAATATCAGCGCCTTCCGGCAAGTTTCCGACCTCTGCCACGCTCATATTTTCCGGGAAAAATCCGGAAACGTCATAATGGCCTTCGGCATTCGGTTTCGTGGTGATTGAACGAATGATCCCGTCCTTGTCATACATCAGTTTTACCGTTTCAGGACGGAAGCTTTTTTGACATTCATACCAGTCTTCCCCTGCATCGGATTTTAAAAACAAAACACCGTGCGAGGCGGCCAGTTGTTTCTGCTCTACCGTTTCCGGCGCGGCGAGGGTAAAGTTCTTCATGTTATTCATCACTAAACGCTCCAGACGGTAACCCAATTGCCACCAATGTGTTTTTGCAGCGGACGACGGAAAATTACGTCGATGTATTCATCCACGTTGTTATTTGCTGCGCCGGTCAGGACATAACCCGCACTATCCGAATAGCCGGGGCCTCGCCAGGTAGCGATACTTTCCACATTACCCAGGCGAACATCGCGCACAAAGTTTTGATTGAGATAGTTGCTTAAATAGCCACCCCAAATGCTGCCGTTGATATTGCCGTCATTAAAGTAGGTTGCTTCACCTAACATCAGGCGCGGCCATGGGCCATTGCTGCGAATATCGCCTTGATGACCAAATTGGAACCAGCCATCAGAGCCGCCAGATGAAACATGCATTGCACCAAATGCACGCTTACCTATCTCCTCATAAAAGTAATGATCAACATACTGATTACCTGCACCTTGTATGTGCAGCCCTTGAGTATTGCGATTACCACTGGTTTCGGTTATTACCCCTTTTTTAGTAATAAAATCTTGGCCATTGATATAAAGAGTTCTATCAACGTGGGCGTCTAAGCCAACGGTAAGGTTTTCATTGGCCCGAACGTTTTTTGCACCCAGACTTAATTGACCCTGGCTATCATTAATGATGCGAACATCATAATCCGCGTTCGTATTGCCATGATGGAAATCTATATAGGGCGAGGTTCCGAATAATTCGACGCCGCCTTTGGTGGTTAACGACCCCATCACTGTGGCGTAAGGTGTGGTCAATCCCGATTTCGTTTCAATTGAGCCGTTGACCGTCAAGCTGCCGGTAATGGTATCGCCGCTCTGTTTGACGAATTTGCCGTCGGCTTCCGCCTTGCTGTAAGCACCGACGTCCGCAGCGGTCGGTTTAAAACCGGTGGTGTAAATTCGGTACCAGTTCAGCGGTTTGTCAGGGGTGGTGGATGTGCCGACGTAAGATGATCCATTAGTCTGAACCGCCAGATAGCCACTGGAAGGGCCGCCGTCGATTGGCAGGTTCAGCACGCCGTAGACGCCGCCGCCCGGCGCGTTTTTCGATGCGCTGGTGACACGGTAGATCTCGCCAAGATTGCTGATGGTCTCCTCGCGATGTTTCGGGCCAGAGCCTAGACCAAAGGCGCCCACCTCCATCAATTGACTGGCTTGCGTACCGACGTTACACGTGGCGGCAGTACCCAATTCCAAGTTGCGGCGCGCGATGGACTTGTTTGGCAGATCTTTCAGGTTAGCGGCAATTTTCAGCGAGGCGTCGCTGACCGTTTTCACCGCTTTTGGGGTGGCGGCCTGCGTTTCGCTGGCGCTATTGCTGTCGTTGCTCAATTGAGTGAAACCCTTTGCCAGCAAGGTGGCGTCAGGATGATTGCGCGAGCGGGCATGTTCGTCGATAGCGGCATTCAGCATATCGCGCGAGACCAGTAAGGCGGTTTTGTCTGCGACGATCGTCGCATTGGCGTCGCCTTTTACCAGAAGCACCATGCGCACGACCTGGGTGCGGCCGGCACCTTCGGTCAACTGCGGCTTGTAGGTGTCGGGCGTATTGGCGATCGCCACCAGCACGCCGTTTTTGTCATACAGCCCCAGCTCGCGGATCCACCAACCACCAACGTCCTCCGGGATCACTTGTTCGGCGATCACTTGGTTGCTGTTGCCGGTATCTATCTGCAGTGAATTCAATGCTGCGCGGCGTTTTTCGTTCACCAGCTTGGTCTGGCTTTCATCGGGCTGCGTTGGCGAACCCCCGCCGTCGCCGACCGCCATATGCGTAATTTCCAGCTTTTGGCCGGTTGCTGCAGCGTTAGCCAGCAGCGTTTTGCCCTGTTCGGTGAGCAGGGCGCGGTATTTTGCTGTCATGGTGTGGTTCTCTTCTGTTTGCCGGCCGGGTAGGTAAGGCCGTTTTTATACATCACATACAGGCTCAATCCGCGCAGGATCTCGCCTGACCAAAAGCCGAAGAACATGCCGTTATCGGTGCCAAGACGCGGCGCGGGCGACCAGCCGCCGTCCATCACGTCACCGGTGGAGAGGTAATGCCTTTGTAATTCCGTAACGCATTGTTCGATAAAGTGTTCGAGGCCCTCAATTTCACTGCCGGCCATTTTTGCCAGCACCGCGCCAGCCAGCCACAGGCCGCACATGTGGCCGGTAAAATCCTGTGCATCGGGCTGCGGCAGGCTGGCCATCGGGAAATCGGTTGGCGTGACACCGTCGGCGTCATTGGTAAAATCAATCAGCCAGCGCAGCCAGTTTTCGACATATTCCACCAGCTTGAGCGGTGGCGTTTTGCCCGCCTGCTGTAACTCGAGCCAGGCGCGCGCGGCACCGAAGAAGGCGCGTGGCTGATAGCCGGACCAGGCCGTGCCGTCACCCCAGTGATACATGGTCCAGGTATCCGCCGGACCGTAACTCCGATTGTCCCAACGGTTCCAGATATAGGCCGATGCGCCGGGGCCCAGCACGCCGAATTGCTGCTGATACCACTGCTGCGACTGCCACAGAAACTCGACCATGTTGTTGAGCATCACCCCGTCGGGATCGGCGGCGGCGTGCACGAAAATGAACGGGTACTGGTAGCCCGGATAAGGCATGCCGTGCCAACCATCGAACTGTTGGCCGTCCGCCTGATAAATGTTGGAGAACGGCATGACGCCCGGCGTACAGAACAGGCCGTCGTGGCGGTGATTCAGGAGGGTGCAGTCTCCCAACAGCGCGGTGTAGGGGTGTGCCGCCTGGAACGTGATGCGATAGCGGATCGTGTAGCCGTCATCTGCGTTGAGCGTCGGTGGAATGTCGTTCAGTACGTAGTAGCTGAATGTGGCGTCCGGTACATTGCCGTCTTGCAGAATGGTTACTTGCTTGACGCGGCTGAAACGAGGTGCGGCCGGTTTAGGCTCGACATCCTGATGATCCGGCTGATAGCCGCTCAGCGTAGCCGCTTGCGGGGCGAAATTTGCGATTTGCCATTTGCCGCCGGTGGCGGGCAGCATCCAATACCAGCGCCATTTGTCATCATCTTCGAGCCGCAGGTTGAAGTCGGCGTCCGCGCGATAGACCAACTGCGTAACGGGGAAACTTTCCTCCGCGGTCAACCAGGCGCCGATCACCATGCCAGCGTCATCATTGGGGAAACGGGCTTGGATCACCGTCGCGCTGCGGCTGTCGTAAACCTGTTCCTCAAACTGGCTGGCGATCGCGCAACCGCCGTAGTCGGTCACTGCGCGCAGATCGGCCAGCAGATAGTCGCTGCCGTCTTCTTTCGTCAGCGCCGCCAGGCTGCTGAGCGCGATGTCGTATGTTTTTACCTGAGGTTGGAACGACTGCGGCAGAGCGACGCCCCATTCCGTGGTGCTCGCCGCGTTTTTTTCCGGTGCTATAGACAGCTGTATTTTGCAGGAGATCGGCTGATTCTGATCGTCGACGCCACCAAAGCAAGTGCGGATTTTTGACTGGCGATTAATGCGGAACCAGATTGCCTGTTGTTCCAGCGATTGTTGCGATGCTATCTCTTTGCGAATGGTGATCATGCCTTCGGCGCTACGGCCGTAGCTTACCGGCTCACCGGAAGGGTATGACCAATCGTAGGAGATGCCGTCGGTAAACGGCGTATTGGCGCTGCGGCTCTGGCGAAAGAACTTATCCTGCGCATCAATATCGGTATATTCCATCGCGGTGAATTCAACGCTTTTCCAGGCGTTGAAATAGCGCTGATCGCCGGTGATGCTGTGCAGCAGATAGCAGGCGTCGGCAAACCACAGCTCGGCATCGGCCGCGTTGCCCATGGCGTTGTGCGGGACCGGCACATGCAGCGGACGGTTATGCTGTACCTGATTACGCTTGATTAACACGCCGCCGTGTTCGACTGGTTGGCGATTGGCGAAATTCAGCTTGTGATTGCCGCCGAGCGTGACGTCTTTTAACTGCACCGTACCGATTTGTTCAGCAGGCAGTCCTTTGATCAGGATCTCGCCGTCGGCATCGATCTGGTAACCCTGCCAATTGATGATCCAGTCCACGTCATAGCGTTTACCGTCGTTATTCCAGTCGATTTCACCGGCGGCATTGACCGCGCGCACCTGGGCGTTGACGGCATTCCAGGCCAGCGAGCCGTCGAAGGCGAAAGTAGCGATGTCGAGATATTCACCCCAGTAGGGGGCGCCGTGAGGGATCAGAGTACGGCCCTTGTTGAAAGTTAGAGGAATACCTTTGAAGCCGCTATGCGTCGGATCCCTCGTATCGACCGGCCAATTGGCGGGCACCGGCTCTTTGGCGTTGACGATCCAGTTGGCGATCCAGCGTTGAGGGCTGTCAGGGATCGGCGCACCGTCGTAAAAGTAGGTCACATAGGCGTCAAAACAGGCGATGGCCTGTTCCAAATATTTTTGTTCTCCGGTCGCCAGATACGCATGGGCATAGCCAAGGATCTGCAGAGCCTGTCCTTCGGTGGTGGCGTCATTCGGCAGCCCCGCCATGCGCGACAGCTCGCGTTCATGGCGCGAATCGGCCAAGACATGCTCGTCGTTAAGCACGAAGTGTTGTTGAGTCGAGTCCAGCGTGATGCCGGTATTGCGTTGCAAGAATTGGTAATGTCCCTCCAGCATTTGCAGGGCGAGACTGGCATAGTCGGGGTACACGGTAGTAAGCTCTCCATCATATTGACCGCTGGCGACGTTGATTGCGCCAGCGGCTTCGAGGTTCAGCGCCAGGCCTGTCAGATGGCGGCTGACCGGCTTGGCATCGGCGATCATCCGCTCCATTTCCAGATACATCTCTTCGGTGATACCGTTCTCCAACACGCCGATATCCAACGTGAAGGTGCCGGGCTCACCGTTGGTTTCCCACCACTCGCGCAGTTTGATCAGGTAACCCAACGGTTCCACCACGCGGCGAATAGCGCCGATGGTGCCCTTGTGACGGTGGATGAAGAAAGCGGCGGCTACGACGCTGCGTTTGGCATCTTCCGTCCAGGTTTCATCCCAATGATCGACCGAGAAGGCCCAGGCCAGGTACGGCAGCAGATTGACCGGACAGGTGGCTGGATCCCACAGATCGCGCAGCGGCACCGGCATGGCGGCCAGTTCGGCACAGGCGGCCGCAGCCGCGACCTCCAGCGGGGAAGAGCCGACCGGCAGCAGACGGTTACTCATCGGAGCCTCCCACCGTCAGACGATAAGAAGCACAATGCGACGCCTGGGTTTTATCCAATACGATGTCGGCCTGCGGGGTCTTCAATTCAACGCGTTGCACCCCTTCGGCATGCAGTGCGGCGTAGATTGCCGACAAGCGAATGTCACGGCCTAAACGGTGCTGGGCGCTGATGTAATTTTTCAGTTTGGCTTCGGCAGCGCGACGCACCGGTTCTGCTTCAGGGCCAGGGTAGAGGTACAGTACGGCATCGATGTTGTAGCTGATGATGTTGGCAGAGCGGACGGTGACGCGATCGGCCACCGGGCGCACATCTTCATCGTTCAACGCTTTATCGACGATCGCCACCAGTTCGGCGCTGGCGGTGCCGTCTCCTTCGCGTGACAGTACGGAAATCAGCACGTTGGCTGGACTGGGACTGATCGCGGAAACGTCGGCGACCCGACCATCGGCGGAACGGCCGTGATACTCGTAAGAGCCACTGGATCCAGCCACGCTTAAACCTTCGAATGCCTGCTGGATGCGCACACGGAAATCGCTATCCGATTCCATGACCGCCGGCAACGGCGGGATGACGCTGTCATCCGGCTGTTGCACCACCAGGCGTAGCACCTGGAAGTTTGCGCCCAGTTGGTCGAGGTCGCTGCCGCTGGCATAACCCAGCATCACTGCCTGTGCGGCTTCATTCACACGCTGGCGTAACAGCAGTTCGCGGTAAGCATTTTCTTGCAGCAGTTTGACGATCGGCTCCGATTCCAGCGTCAATGTGCGGGCGATGGCTTCACGCTGCTCTTCCGGGTAAAGGGAAATCAGCGTGGCCTTGCGATCCGCCAGCAGCGATTCGTAATCGAGAGGATCCACCACCGTCGGGGCGGGTAATAAACTCAGGTCAATGGTTGCCATGGTGTCAGCTCACTGAAATAGAAAGAGAAAAGGCATCCGGCGTATCTGTGCGGTTGCCGGTAATGTCGACCACCATTTTTCCGTCAAAGGTGGTGTTGCAACTGATGCCCGTCAGCCGAATGCGTGGTTCCCACTGCAGCATTGCGCTGTAGCAGGCCGCCATCATTTGCAATCGCAGTACGTCGTTTTGCGGCTGATCCAGCAACTCGGATAGCAACGAACCGTAGCTGCGGCGCATGACGCGTGAGCCGATAGGCGTAATCAGGATGTCGCTCACCGACTGGCGAATGTGCTCGAGATCGGCGATTGCGCGGCCGTTGCCGCGATTCATGCCAAGAAATTTCGCGTTGTTCATGCTGGTTTGTCCGTTTGGCCTCTGCCGTTTTGCACTCCACCGTGAGTGTGGGTATGCACCACAATGCCGTTAGAGCTGATGCTGCCACCGGTGTGATTGAGATCGCCGGTCATCGAGCCGCCCTGATGGATGGCGATGGTGCCGGTAGTGAGTTGCTGGGTACACTCCACTTCGGGAGCGTCCAGCGTAATTTTTCCGCTGGCGATACAGGTGATATTTGGCGCCGTCAGTGTGATCCGCTCGGCGGCTTCAATGGTGGCGCTTTTTATGCCGACGGCCTTAAGCGCCCCGGTAGCCGGCTCGTATTCGAGCACTGCACCGTCAGGAAAAGCGATATGCGCCGCCTGTGCTGAGGCCGACGGTGCGGGGTGAGCATCTGAAAATACGCCGGGCAACACGAAAGCGGTTTCAAGTTCCCCGCCAAGTGACAGCACCAAGACCTGTTCACCAATGCTGGGCGCCCACCAGCTGCGTGCGTCGCCGGCCCGTCCGGTCAGCCAGTTGAGCCAGTCGGTAAGATTGCCGCCGGTGGCTATGCGACAGCGCCCGCGTTCCAGGTCGAGCTCGCTGACGGTCCCGATCCGTATCAGGTTGCGCACTAGGCGCTGAATATCGAAGTTGTCTGTGTTCATGTCTCAAGAATGCCGCTGGATGAAAAGGGGGACAACGCGACGGCGTTTGGCTGCCGCCGGCACAACCGAAGCTGCCTGTAGGGCGCTACGGCTGACTAAATTCGCTGAGTAACTCTCCGTGCAGATAAATCTGGGTGAAGCGAACGACGTTCTCTGGTTCGGGAGGTTCAGCCAGCGGGGTGATATGCAATGCGCCGTCGCGCGGTTCCACCCGGATTCGTTCGGTAAGTTGCAGCTGCAATATCAACTGGTTGGGAGTGTCTATATCTCTTTGAAACGAAAAATCATTTTTACGCTTATCCGGATTGGCAAGAAGGTCTGGTTGGTGGCTGCGCAGCCAGGCCAGTACGGTGACCATGACCCGGTCATCGTCAGCTGACGGCACATCCAGCGCCAGATTGAGCTGATAGCGATATTCGAAGGACAGCGAGGGGGCGAGCGTTGAGACCACGCGGCCGTTAACAATGCCAAGGCGCAACCGTTCGGGGTTTTGCTGCAACAAGGGAATGGCATTGAGCAGTGCTGCACGTAGCTGTTCGGGTTTTAACATGGTGTATCTCCTGAAAAGGAAGCGGTTTGAGTGGGCGTTTATTGAAAACGGTCAGTGTGAGATGCCGTTCAGACATAGCGCACGTTCGGCCGTGCGGCGGCGCTCCAATCCTTTATTTTTGACGCCGTTGACATAAATCCAACGAGACAGTTGATCGCAAGCCGCCTGCCACTGACGGCGTTTGACAAAGGTGGCCAGCGTTGAATTGCAGGTGGCGTTGACGCCGACGTTGAAAGCGAAAGCGCTGACGGCGTCGTAAACCGGCTGCGGCATCTTGACGTCCATACAGCGCGCGATGCCGCGCTCTACGGAGCGCACATCGTCGACCAAATGGGTAGCTGCCTGGCGTTCGTTGATGACTGCACCCGGCTTCACGCCGGCGGTGTGGCCGATGCCGTTGGTCCAGACGCCGGCGCTGCATTGGTAGGGGGACAGCCGACAGCCTTCGAAATCGGCGATCAGGCGCAAACCTTGCTCAGAGGTTTTCAGCGTATTGAACTGAGGCAGCAGGGCGGCGAGCGTTAAAATAGCCGCCACGCTGCAGCGTTTAGCGAGTGAGCTCATCGTAGACTCCGCGTTTCAGGCCGTTTTTTTTTAGCGATTTCAGCAGCTGGTAGCTTTTACGCCGGTAGTACCAATTCACTGCAAAGGTACCGACGCCGACTGCGGCGCCGACCAGGATGGCAATGTCCTGTGCAGAGTGGCTCCCTAACCAGGCCAGGCAAGCCGCGACGAAATAGGCAAGGGTTGAAGTGAGTTTCTCCATCGCTTAATCCCACAATTTGACGGTTTCGCGTTGGGCCGCCGCAGGCAGGTCCGGCAATTCAACCGGTTGACCGTGCGGCAGCAGGGGCCCCAGATCGGCCAGGCCACGGTTAGCCAGATAGACTTGTTCCACCTGGCGTTGCGTGCTGCCGTAGTAGCGCCAGCAAATCGCATCAATGGTGTCACCTTGTTGTGCATAAATTTTCATCATTACCATCCTGCGATAGCGTTGGGAGAGAGGGCTGTGGCCCCGGATATCTTCAGTTTCGCGCGCGTGGGAGGGAGGGGCAACGCGAGGGGGTTGTGGATGAGATGGCACAACTGAGGAGCAAAAGTGCCGTCGGCAGAAATAAAAACCCCGCCGGCGGCGGGGGGATGAAAAACGTTTGGCTGGAGGGATTAGCAGGGGGGGTGTTCGTCAGCGGGATAAAATATTTCTTGATAATCATTGTTCGGCAGCACCTGACTGGCCAAATCGGAGATCAGCGACATGGCGATCAGAAACTCGGAGGCACTGCATTGCGCAGCCTGTGAAACATCGGCGATGAATTGGATTCGGGACAGTGTTACTTGTTGTTTATCCATAATTTCCACTGTTTTTGCCCTCTCTTGACTATACTGTGTATTTATACAGTATTAAGCAAAACGCTAAAGGCGTCAATGGTTGGGCTTATCATTTGTGCAGTAAAAATACGGCCAATCATTGATTAGCGGAAATTGTACAAGGAGGCCGTCAAAATGAATTTTGCCGCCGCGTGCGAGAACCTCCAATTGCCAGCATTGCGGTTCTATGCCAATACCTCGAAGTTTGCGGGCAATATTCAGACAATGCTGCCGCTGTGGCGGCGTCAAACGAGCCGACGGCGCGGGTGCCGGCGGCAGGTGAAGAGCGCGCGTTCCACAGTTATTGCCAGAACTCCAAGGCGTCGCGGCGGCGAGTGTTTTAGCGACGATCCGCCATTGCACGGTGCGCGTTCGGTATACCCGTTCAATTCCCAAATGCGGTGCATAAATGCCGACAACTTTTGTGACGGGCTCGTCATAAGCGTTCCGGGTTTCTGAGGCTTCGCGCGCGACCCGCACCCATTGGTGGCTGCGTGGCACATTGGCGCCGCCTTGCGCCTGTATGTAACCGGCAAAGTCGCCGGCGTCGGCAGCGGCGCGCACGGCTTCGGTGCCGGCGTCAAACTGCGGCGTCAGGTTTTGGCCGCGAATACGTCGACATTCGCGGTAGACCCCGAGACCGGGCAGGCCGAAGGGATGAAACTGAGGGATGCGCCAGGTGGCGGCCCAGGCGCTGACCGCGCGGGCGGTATCGCTCAGCGGGGCGCCGGTTTCGCGATCGAGCTCTTCCTCCAATGCATACCCATCGAGGTTTTTTGCGACATATTTGGCCAGATAGGCGGTTGCGCCACCCCGGTTGAGGTGTTTGCTCTGGAAACGATGTTGTTGGGCACCGGGTTCTGCTGCATCCTGTTGCAGCGCATAACGCTGTATGATGTCAAGCACTGCCTGACGTTGCATTTGTGGAGTGAACATCATCAGATGCCAGTGCGGCGTGCCGTCATGATGAGGCTCAACCACTCGCATACCGTAGACCTGCAGACGGCGATCCTTGAAGGCGGTTCGCATTTTCCCCCACTGGGCAACCAGATAACGTTGGCCATCCTTCGGTGTTAGGGCTTGTCCTTGCCAGCGTGTATTGAAGCGCATTTTGCCTCGTGCGCCGACATGCTGGATAGGGTGAAAGCGTGCCGGCGTCGTCAACGTGATAAACAACCCGCAGTGGCCGTTGCGAGTGGCGTAGGTTTCTATACCGGCGAGGGTATTCATCAACTCCATACGACGAATGGCGGGATTGGCGATGCTGCCGAGCACTTTATCCATAAGATCGGCGCGCTCGCCCGTGGCGACGTTTTCCAGCTCGCAACGGTGAAGATAATCGAGGTTCGATTGACGCCGAGCCTTGACATCGTGAAGGGCCTGTCTGCTGGCATAAGGTGACGTGTTGTTGCGGACGTTGCCTATCGCGATTTGCAGCGCCTCGCGCCACTGCATGCGCTGCATTTTGAGACGCCGCAGCCACCAGCGATCGTCGGTCAGGCGCGACAGCGCCGCAATCGCCCGCTCGCTGTCCAACTTGCCTTTACGATAACAGCGCCAGTGCATAGGCTGGATATTGAAGGCGCGGGCTATCGTGGCGATTTGGCGATAGAGGCGGCGCTGTATATCCGCGTGTAGCAGGATCTCGGCATTATTGCCATGCTTCGCCAGCAAGGCGTCACATTCACTCTGGTAGAGCGCAGAAAGTTGGCCCCCGATACGCCGCGCCAACTGCTCCAGCGCTTTATCGCCCAGCGCGGGCAGTGCGCTATAGCTGTCCGCTTCGCTGCCAAAGTGCAGTGATTTGCGTTGATCCAAACCGAAATTATTATTTACCTGCTGAATGCGTGGCCATATCCGCCGATGGAAAACTCGCACCAGATAATGCCAGGCTGCGTGGGCTCCCTTCTGGCTGAGCAGTTGGCGGTGGCGCTCAAGGAACGGCGTGCGCAGATAATAAGGCAGGTCATGAATGCACTGCAGTATCGCTTGCCATTGGCGCAGTTGGTCGCGATTCAGCGCCGCTTCGCGCCCTATCGCACGGCGTGGGGCATTCCATGGATAGGCGTAATCACCGTACGCTGCGTGTTGTATGGCAGAGGCGTTGCCCGGCAGATGTTCCGCCGGCCTATTTTTAACGGCGAGCGACATGACGTTGCTTGGCTTCTGATAGCTGCTGGCAGGTCACGCAGCGGCTGACGCCGGGAATCGCGATGCGTCTCGCCACAGGAATCGCCGCGTCACAATCGGCACAGCAGAACGCCGAGGGCGCTGTGGCAACCGGCCTGGCGTACGCAATTTGTTTCTCGAGCATCAATGCCTGGCGCTCTTGCGCCATATCAATAGTATCAGCCATAACATTTTCCAGTATTTAATAGGGTGAATTTGGGCCGAGCGATGCCCGGCGGGTTGCACGCCAGCTTTATTCGAAAGGTTATTTTTTTGGGGTTAACAGACAGTCTGTTTCGCTGATATAGCGCGGCAACGATTGACTGAGCGAGATGAGTTCATTGAGTGCCGCGACGATTTTCCGCCGTTCGGCATAACCCATTTCGTGAAACTTTAACCACACATAGCGTTCAGTCAGCCCGGCGTGGAAGCAAAACGTATGGCGCAGGTGCAGCGGCGCCGTGTCGTAAATTTCTTCGGCATGGTTGGTTTGCCGGGCAAACAGTGTGCGGCGGATTTCAGCAATACGCCGCAGGCCGATAGCCCGTTGCTCCTCGCTGGCTAGAAGCATGACAATCTCCTTATCTGAATCTGATGATGGATGAATACTCGCAAAAGCAAGGTTTGGTTATCCGTCGATCAAGGTCGAAAATTTGAGTAAACACGGTGTAAACAAAGTGCTTACGCAAGATCGTCGTCGCCTTACGGTATTTGCATTTTCATCAACCATGTCGCATCATCTTAACTAAAGCGATCGATATGCCGAGTGACGGCGAATTGATGTTACTTTAAATCGCATAATGCGACTTGTAAATGCAAATTTTATTTTAATCGGTGATGATATGCGTGAAGAAGCAACAAACAACAACACCTCCGTGGGAGCGGTGATTGAAAGAGTTCTTTCATCTTATGGCGTTGGCACGCAGAAGGAATTGAGTGAAATCCTCGGGATAGCGCCGAATAACATCAGTAGTTGGCAACAACGGGGGAGTGTTCCCGGATACGTCATCATCAACTGCGCGTTAACCACGGGGGCAGACTTGGCCTGGCTGATGACCGGCGAACTTGTAAAATCAAAAAGTAATCGCAAGCCTGCGTCACCTGCGCAAGGTAAAGCGCTTTACGATCGCGTTTTGGCTTCCGGCGGGAAAGGGGTATTGCGCCGCATTTTGGATGCTTACGGTTTCAATCTGCAAAAAGAGTTGGGTGACCTGCTGGGTATATCTTCAGGCACGATGAGCACCTGGGTCCGCCGCAACTACTTCCCCGGCGATATCGTGGTGACCTGTGCTCTGGATACAGACGTCTCGCTGCTGTGGTTGGCGACGGGACAGGGGGAAATGTGGGGTGATGCCGCACCGGCGGTACCGGTTCCCGGAGGGCGCACGATACCGAAATATCGCCTGCTCGCCGGGCAGTTGAAAGAGGTGGGGCAGTGGTCGGCAGACTGTTCTTTGATTCCTGACGGCGTGGCTCAGCCGGCTTATGTTGATGGCGGGCGCGTATCCTGGCTGGTGGATCTGGCCGTTACGCATATCGCCAATGGCCGCTGGCTGGTGGACATAGACGGTAACCTGGACGTTTACGATATAGCGCGTTTACCGGGTAACCAAGTGCGGGTCAGCGGCGGCAACGTCGACTTTCAATGTTCTCCGGATGCGTTGAAAGCGCTTGGTATGGTCTGGTTAACGTTGACGCCGCAGGCATAAAAAAGCCCATCTATGATGGGCTTCGAGAGATTCTGGAAGGGAGATTACAGGCCGTAGACCAGCGTGACCGAGGTGGTGGTGTCGGTGTTCTTCGGTGCCGAGGCCGGCGGTTTGCTGTTGTAGGTCACGGTGTAGGCTACGCGCAGTGAGAAGCGATCGTTGATCGCCACGTTCAACGCGCTTTCCGAGTTCAGCGTGGTTTCCTCGTTCGCCAGCGCGGAAACGCCCTGAATGAACTTGGTGTTGTCGGTCAGCTGATAGGAATAGTTGGCCGCACCGTAGGCCAGCCCTTTGGTCGAGCGGCCGCCGCCGTGGTATTCGTCATGGCGCACGCCGGGACCGAATTCCACCCGCAGGTCGCTGAGCGGCCCGTTGAGGAGTTGACGGCCGTAGCCGCCCGTCAGCGTGGAGCGTGAATCGTAACCGTTGAAACGGTCGCTCAGCCAGCTGGCTTGGCCGAACAGGTAGTTGCGGTCGGTCAGGTTATAGCGCGTACGGCCACCGGCCTGGTATTTTTCGGAGGAGCGCACGTTGGAGGAGGTGGTGTTGTTGGCCGCCCCCCACAGGCTGTACGCCGCGTCGCTGTTGAACCAGGTCATGTTGGTGTTGGCCAGCAGGGTGGAACTCTGCGAGTTGCCTGACTGGGCGTTGTAGCCCGCCTGCACGTTGCCTTCAAACGGTTTCTTGGCGGTGGCCGGATCGTCCATCGCGGTGAAAAGCGTATTGTCGGCGAGAGCTGAAACACTGGTGAAAGTCGTTAAGCAGCAAATATACAGCGGAAAAGCGCGACGAGCGCGAGAAGAGAGCATTTTGGATCCAGTTGTTAAGGGTGGTTATTGTTGATGACGGTCACATTATATCGGTTCATTTCGGCGACAAAAATAGCCGCCATTAGCTTAAGTTTTTAATTTTTATTCCTTATTTATTCGCTTTTCTTCTACTGAAATTCATCGCTTTCAGCAGCGCTTCGTGCTGAGTCTGGCGGATGCCTGTCTCAGCCCATTCGTTGGCGCTGAGGTGGGGGGCGCGTCTTCCTTGTAAAATCAAATGTACATTTATGTTTACGATTTCCGTCTATTGCCAGGCAAGCGGGTAGAGAGGCGCTGGCAATCCTTTTGTTTGTATATCTTATTAAATTTATTGCGTTTATTGTATTTATTAAAGTGCATTTTCCAATGGTTTTTCTTAGGGGTAATTACGGTAATTTTTTATTTACGGAAATTGGATTGAAAACTTTACATTGCGTGATAAGGTAGAGCCCTGAAACGCTCAAGGTTCCACTTCAACGCATAACGCCAAACGACAGGAATAGCATCATGCAAAAAGACGCGCTCAATAACGTACACATCAGTGCAGAACAGGTTCTCATCACGCCGGAGGAGCTGAAGAACCAGTTCCCGCTCAGCGCCGACGACGAAAATGAAATCGCCACCGCGCGCAACACCATCGCCAACATTTTGCAGGGGCGCGATCATCGCCTGTTGGTAGTGTGCGGACCTTGTTCGATCCACGATCCGGATGCGGCGCTTGACTACGCCCGTCGTTTGAAAACCCTGGCGGCTGACTTGAGCGATCAGCTGTATATCGTTATGCGCGTCTATTTTGAAAAACCCAGAACCACTGTCGGCTGGAAAGGTTTGATCAACGATCCGTACATGGACGGTTCGTTTGACGTTGAAGCAGGCTTGCATATCGCGCGTCGCCTGTTGCTGGATCTGGTGGGCATGGGCTTGCCGTTGGCTACCGAAGCATTAGATCCGAACAGCCCGCAGTACCTGGGGGACTTGTTCAGCTGGTCGGCGATCGGTGCGCGCACCACCGAGTCGCAGACCCACCGCGAAATGGCTTCCGGCCTGTCGATGCCGGTCGGCTTCAAAAACGGCACCGACGGCAGTCTGGGCACCGCCATCAACGCCATGCGCGCCGCCGCCATGCCGCACCGTTTCGTCGGCATCAACCAGGCGGGCCAGGTTTGCCTGCTGCAGACCCAGGGCAACCCGGACGGGCATGTGATCCTGCGCGGCGGTAAAACCCCGAACTACAGCGCCGAGCACGTTGCGGCCTGTGAAAAACAGATGCTCGAGGCGGGACTCCATCCGTCCTTGATGATAGATTGCAGCCATGGCAACTCGAATAAAGACTATCGCCGTCAGCCGGCGGTGGCCGAGTCCGTGGTGGAGCAGATTAAGGCGGGCAACCGTTCGATCACCGGCATCATGCTGGAGAGCCATCTGCATGAGGGCAACCAGTCTTCCGAGCAGCCGCGTGCAGACATGCGTTACGGTGTGTCCGTCACCGACGCCTGCATCAACTGGGAAAGCACGGAAACGCTGCTGCGTCATATGCATCAGGAACTCGGCGCTGCGCTGACGGCACGCACGGGAGAAAAGTAAGTTATGGTGGCAGAACTGACCGCGTTGCGCGATCAAATTGACGAGGTGGACAAAGCGCTGCTGGATCTGCTGGCGAAACGCCTGCATCTGGTAGCGGAAGTCGGCGAGGTGAAAAGCCGCCACGGTTTACCGGTTTATGTGCCGGAGCGCGAAGCGGCGATGCTGGCCTCGCGCCGTCAAGAGGCGGAAAACCTCGGGGTGCCGCCGGATTTGATCGAGGATGTCTTGCGCCGCGTGATGCGCGAATCGTACGTCAGCGAGAACGATAAAGGCTTTAAAACCCTGTGCCCGCAGCTGCGGCCGATCGTCATCATTGGCGGCAACGGCCAGATGGGCCGGCTGTTCAACCGGCTGCTGACGTTGTCGGGTTATCAGGTCAGGGTATTGGATCAGGAAGATTGGCCGCAGGCGGAACAGCTGTTGGCAGACGCCGGCATGGTGATCGTCAGCGTGCCGATCCATGTGACCGAACAGGTGATAAGCCGCCTGCCGCCGTTGCCCGACGACTGTATTTTGGTGGATTTGGCGTCGGTGAAGAACCGTCCGCTGCATGCGATGCTGGCGGTGCACAGTGGCCCGGTGGTGGGGTTGCACCCGATGTTCGGCCCGGACGTGGGCAGCGTGGCGAAGCAGGTCGTGGTTTACTGCGACGGCCGCCGGCCAGAGGCTTACCAGTGGTTGCTTGAACAGCTGCAGGTGTGGGGGGCGCGGCTGCACCGCATCAGTGCGGTCGAACACGATCAGAACATGGCGTTTATTCAGGCGCTGCGGCACTTTGCCACCTTCGCCTACGGGTTGCATCTGGCGGAAGAGAACGTGCAACTGGAGCAGTTGCTGGCGCTCTCTTCGCCGATCTACCGGCTGGAGCTGGCGATGGTTGGCCGCCTGTTTGCGCAGGATCCGCAGCTGTACGCCGACATTATCATGTCGTCGGAGGAAAACGTGGCGTTGATCAAACGCTACTACCAGCGCTTCGGCGAGGCGATCAAGCTGTTGGAGCACGGCGACAAACAGGCGTTTATCGATAGCTTCCGCAAGGTGGAGCACTGGTTTGGCGATTACGCCCAGCGCTTCCTGGTGGAAAGCCGCACGCTGTTACGGCAGGCTAACGACAGCCGGCAGTAAAATACCGGCGGTAAATAAAAATGAAGGGTTCGGCTTGGCCGAACCTTTTTTTATCGCGTCAGGATGGGTTGACCGGCACCACGGTGTCGCTGGGATAACAGCCCAGCACCTTCAGCGAGCGGGTGATGGGCGCCAGATCGCGCAGCGCTTTTTGCATTGCGTCGGCACGCAGGTTGGCCTGCACATCGATGTAAAACATCTCTTCCCACGGATTGCCGTTGATCGGGCGTGACTCCAGTTTGGTCATGATGATGCCGTTGTCGCGCAATACCAGCAGCGCTTCGACCAGCGCGCCGGATTGCTGGCCGGTCGCCATGATCAGCGTGGTTTTGGCCGGCACCTGTTCGGAGACGTCGATCGCTTTACGCGCCAGGACGATAAAGCGGGTGATGTTCTGCTGTTGATTGGCGAGGTTGTGTTCCAGCACTTGCAGCCCGTACAGCGCGCCGCCGGCCTCGCTGCCCAGCGCCGCCACCTTCGGCGAATTCAACTTGGCGACTTTCTCCATTGCGGCGGCCGTGCTTTCGGTGTATTCGATTTTCCAGTGCGGGAATCGATTCAGGAACTGGCTGCACTGCTGGAACGGCTGCGGGTGGCTGTAGACGGTTTCAATCTGGCTCAAATCGCTGTCGCCGGCCACCAGAACACAGTGGTTGATCGGGTTGGTCAGTTCGCCGACGATCGACAGACTGGTGTGTTGCAGCAGGTCGTACACCTCATTAATCGAGCCGGAGCTGGTGTTCTCGATCGGCAGAATGGCGTAGTCCGCCTGGCCGGTTTCCACCTGGGCGAAGATATCCTGAAACTTCTGGCAGCCACATTCGATCAACCGATCGAAATGGCGGGCGGCGTATTGGCGCGCCGCCAGATGTGAATAAGAGCCTTTCGGGCCGAGAAAGGCGATGCGGGCGGAGTGTTGGCTGACGGGATTGAGCTGGTGCTGCAGCAGCGCCTGCTGGGTCAGGACGGAGTCTTCAATGATCAGTTGGAACAGGCGGGTGACGTAGAAACCGTCCAGGTCGTAAGGCTTGGCGGCGGCGATCAGCGCATCCAGCAGATCGCGCTCGCGCTCTTTGTCGCGGATCGGACGGTGAGAGTGCAGTTTGGTCTTGCCGACTTCGATCGCCAGTTCACGGCGTTCCGCCAGCAGGGCCAACAGTTTCAAATCCAGTGCGCTGATGCGCTCGCGCAGCACCAATAACGGGTTGTCAGTCATAATCAGCTTCCGCCTTCAGTTCTTATTCGTTGTATAACAGCCATAAAAAAGGCCTCCTGTTTCCAGGAGGCCTTGTTGTTCGTCTTCGCATTCTTTCTCACACGACGAAACGCCTCCCAGTCAGGGGAAGGTAAAAAAGAATGCGAAGAAAAACGGTGTGCGTGGCATGGTCTACCTAAGGTTAATGCGAACAGGTTTTAAAGTAACCGCTGGCTTTTACCCCGTCAACAAAAATACCCGACAAAAAACGCGCCCTCGGGCGCGTTTGATGCGGCAACCGCAGTCGGACGGTTATTCCTGTTCCTGCGTCACTTCCGGCACGATGTCTTTCACGCTGGCATTGCAGCGGCGCGCTTCGCCTTTGTGCTGCACCTTGTTCAGCTGGCGCTCCAGCTTGGCGATCAGCTCGTTAACGGCGGTATACATGTCATCATGTTTGGCGCTGGCGACCAGCGGGCCGTTCGGCGTGGTAATGGTAGCGTCGGCGACAAACCCCTGCGGTTCTTTGGATAAGACGATATGCGGGTTTATCAGCTGGGTCTGCCATTTTTCCAGTTTGGTGAGACGGTCTTCGACGTGATTGCGGATTGCGGGAGTGATATCCATTTGTTTGCTGGTAATGTTCAATGTCATATAACTTACCTCTCTGTCTTTCCGTCTTGGTGAACCCAGCATACCCCGCTTTTTGTTTAAATGCGTGATGTAAATCACGATTTTTTGTCACTTTTTGCAAAGTTAGTTCAATCTGTGATTCAGCATTTGAATTGGTTATCTAATGCTTGAGAGTTGCCGCCGGATGGCGCATTATCGATGAGTTGACCGGTGAGGAGCGCTAGCTAACACCGTGTTTTTACTTGTGTATTCTTCCAGTGAAAACCAGGTCCACGCCAATGAAAACGGCAGCCGAGGCTGCCGTTTTGTTTTTTTGCCGTTGCCGACGCGCGTTTATTGCGGGTTGGCGGCGATCACTTTGGCCACTTTGTCAGCCTGGCCGTTCAGCTGCAGTTGCTTGTAGGCATTTTCCATCAGCGGCAACACGTCGTGCGTCGCTTTGGTATCCGGGAATTCACGCAACATCTGCTCGGCGCGATTAACGACCGCGACGTAAGCACCGCGTTTAGTGTAGTATTCCGCCACCGAAAGCTCATACTTGGCCAAGCGGTCTTTCAGATACACCAAACGCTTGTTGGCGTCGGTCGCGTATTGGCTGTTCGGGTATTGCTGAATCAACTGGCTGAAGTCGCGGAACGCAGCGCGAGCGTGCTGAGGATCGCGGTCCGAACGGTCAACCCCGAAGAAGCCCTGCAGCGCGCTGTCATCGAGCGCCATGTCGGTCAGACCGCGCATGTACATCACGTAATCGATGTTCGGGTGCGTCGGGTTCAGGCGCATGAAGCGATCGATGGATGCCTGCGCCATCGGCAAGTCGGCGGCCTTATAGTAGGCGTAAATCAAATCCAGCTGGACCTGCTGGGAATACGGCCCGAAAGGATAGCGGTTATCTAACGCTTCGAGTTGCGTAATCGCGCCCTTGAAGTTACCGTCCTGCAGCTTTTGCTGCGCGGTGGCATAGATTTCCGAAGGTGGGTTGTCGGGAACCGCATCCTTGGATGTGGAGCAACCTGCCAGCGCCAGGCTCAACGTGGCTGCCGCCACCAGATATTTCATACGCGTCATGACGTTTTGATTATCCTCAGGGTGTTATTCCGGGAGACTGTCCGTTAAGCTCCCGACAAAGACCAGGTACAATAGCACATTATATTAAACGGCATCGCCGTGAAAACCCAACGTTAACGAAGAAGCTGCATATGGCACAACAAGTACAACTCACCGCAACGGTGGCCGAATCTCAACTCGGACAACGTTTAGATCAGGCTTTGGCCGAATTGTTCCCTGATTATTCACGATCTCGCATAAAAGAGTGGATCCTGGGCGATCGGGTGAAGGTCAATGGCAAAACGTCAAACAAACCGAAAGAGAAGGTGCTGGGCGGAGAGACGGTCGCCATCGATGCACAGATAGAAGAAGAGGCGCGTTGGGAGCCGCAGGATATCGCGTTGGATATCGTCTATGAAGACAGCGACATCCTGGTGATCAACAAGCCGCGCGATTTGGTGGTGCACCCTGGCGCCGGTAACCCGGACGGCACGGTGCTCAATGCGCTGCTGCATCACTACCCGGAAATCGCCGACGTGCCGCGCGCCGGCATCGTGCACCGTCTGGATAAAGACACCACCGGCCTGATGGTGGTGGCGAAAACCGTGCCGGCGCAAACCCGGCTGGTGGAAGCGCTGCAGGCGCGTGAAATCACCCGCGAATACGAAGCGGTGGCGATTGGCACCATGACCGCCGGCGGCACGGTAGAAGAGCCCATAGCGCGCCATTCCACCAAGCGTACCCACATGGCGGTGCATCCGATGGGTAAACCGGCGGTGACGCACTACCGCATCATGGAACACTTCCGCGCACACACCCGTCTGCGTCTGCGCCTGGAAACCGGCCGTACTCACCAGATCCGCGTGCACATGGCTTACATCAGCCATCCGCTGGTGGGCGATCCGCTGTACGGCGGCCGTCCACGTCCGCCGAAGGGGGCTTCGGAAGCCTTCATCAACACGCTGCGCGGTTTTGACCGCCAGGCGCTGCACGCCACCATGCTGCGTTTGTACCATCCGATCAGCGGCATCCAGATGGAGTGGCATGCGCCGCTGCCGCAGGACATGGTCGATCTGATTAACGCGCTGAAGGCGGATACCGAAGAATTCAAAGATCAGATGGACTGGTAATGAACTCGCTCATTCTGCCCGACTGGCCATTGCCTCCCGGCGTTAAGGCCTGCAGCACCACGCGCGGCGGCGGCGTCAGCCTGCCGCCTTATGACTCGCTGAACCTCGGCGCCCACGTCGGTGACGAGGAGCAAGCGGTGAAGCGCAATCGGGAACGGTTGGTTACCGTCGCCGGCTTGCCGCAGATGCCGGTGTGGCTCGAGCAGATACATGGCACCCGTGTGGTGACGTTGGCGGGGCAAGCGCCTGCCGATCTGCGGGCGGATGCGGTTTACAGCAACGTGCCGGGGCCGGTGTGTGCCGTGATGACGGCGGATTGTCTGCCGGTGCTGTTCTGTTCGCAGCACGGCGATGAAGTGGCCGCCGCTCACGCCGGCTGGCGTGGGTTATGCCATGGCGTGCTGGAGCAAACCGTGGCGGCGTTCAGCGCCGCGCCGAGCCAGATCAGCGCCTGGCTGGGGCCGGCGATCGGCCCGCAGCAGTTTGAGGTCGGGCCGGAGGTGCGCGCTGCCTTTATCGCGGAAGACGCCGAAGCCGCGTTGGCATTTACGCAGCACGGCGATAAGTTTTTGGCTAATATCTACTTGCTGGCTCGCCAACGTTTGTTGCGGGCAGGCGTGCAGGCCATCTACGGCGGCGACCGCTGCACGGTTAACGAAAAGAGTCATTTTTTCTCCTATCGACGCGATGGAATAACCGGACGTATGGCAAGTTTAATCTGGCTGATATAACCTATTGAATTAGGACGATCCAACGACGCATGGCGTTGTACCGAAAATTTAGCGTCGAGATAACCTTGAAAATTTGAGGGATGACCTCATTTAATCTCCAGTAGCAATTTCGACCCATCTTGGAGGTGTTATGCGTCTGGATCGTCTTACCAACAAATTCCAGCTTGCCCTCGCCGATGCCCAGTCACTAGCCCTTGGGCACGACAACCAGTTTATTGAACCGCTACATCTGATGAGCGCCCTGCTCAATCAGGAAGGGGGCACGGTTCGTCCACTATTAACTTCCGCAGGTATCGATGCCGGGCGCGTGCGCACCGAGATCGAACAGGCGCTGTCCCGTTTGCCGCAGGTAGAAGGTACCGGTGGCGACGTTCAACCGTCCCACGAGTTGGTGCGCGTCCTTAACCTGTGCGACAAGCTGGCGCAGAAGCGCGCGGACAAATTCATTTCTTCCGAGCTGTTTGTGCTGGCGGTGCTGGAAGACCGCGGCTCGTTGACCGACTTGTTGAAAGCGGCCGGCGCAACGGCCGACAAAATCAGCAAAGCCATTGAACAGATGAGAGGCGGTGACAGCGTGGAAGACCAAGGCGCCGAAGACCAGCGGCAAGCATTGAAGAAATACACGATCGATCTGACCGAACGCGCCGAGCAGGGCAAACTTGACCCGGTGATCGGCCGTGACGAAGAGATCCGTCGCACCATTCAGGTGCTGCAACGCCGTACCAAAAACAACCCGGTGCTGATCGGCGAACCTGGCGTGGGTAAAACCGCCATCGTCGAAGGCCTGGCGCAGCGCATCATCAACGGCGAAGTGCCCGAAGGGCTGAAGCACAAGCGCGTATTGTCCCTCGATATGGGCGCTTTGATCGCCGGCGCCAAATACCGCGGCGAGTTTGAAGAGCGCCTGAAAGGCGTGCTCAACGATCTGGCCAAGCAGGAAGGCAGCGTTATCCTGTTTATCGACGAACTGCACACCATGGTCGGCGCCGGTAAGGCTGATGGTGCGATGGATGCGGGCAACATGCTCAAGCCGGCGCTGGCGCGCGGCGAACTGCACTGCGTCGGTGCCACAACGCTGGATGAGTACCGCCAATATATAGAGAAAGACGCGGCGCTCGAACGTCGTTTCCAGAAAGTGTATGTGGCGGAGCCGAGCGTGGAAGACACCATCGCTATCCTGCGCGGCCTGAAAGAGCGTTACGAATTGCACCACCACGTGCAGATCACCGACCCAGCCATCGTGGCGGCGGCGACGCTTTCTCACCGTTATATCGCCGATCGTCAATTGCCGGACAAGGCTATCGACCTGATCGACGAAGCGGCATCCAGCATTCGCATGCAGATGGATTCCAAGCCGGAGTCGCTCGACAGGCTTGAACGCCGCATCATTCAGTTGAAGCTGGAACAGCAGGCGCTGAATAAAGAGTCTGACGACGCCAGCAAGAAACGCCTGGATATGCTCAGCGATGAGCTGGGGCAGAAAGAGCGCGAATATTCGGAGCTGGAAGAAGAGTGGAAAGCGGAAAAAGCCTCGCTCTCCGGCACCCAGAACATCAAGGCTGAACTCGAGCAGGCCAAAATCACCCTGGAGCAGGCGCGCCGCGTCGGCGATCTGGGGCGGATGTCAGAACTGCAATACGGCAAAATCCCTGAGCTGGAGAAACAGCTCGCTGCCGCCACGCAGGCCGAAGGCAAGAGCATGAAACTGCTGCGCAATCGGGTGACCGATGCGGAGATTGCCGAAGTGCTGGCGCGTGCCACCGGGATCCCGGTGGCCAGAATGCTGGAAGGGGAGCGTGACAAACTGCTGCGCCTCGAGCAAGAGCTGCATTCGCGGGTTATCGGCCAGGACGAAGCGGTCAGCGCGGTTTCTAATGCTATCCGCCGCAGCCGCGCCGGGTTGTCCGATCCTAACCGGCCGATCGGTTCGTTCCTGTTCCTCGGCCCGACCGGGGTGGGGAAAACCGAGCTCTGCAAGGCACTGGCTTCGTTCCTGTTCGACAGTGATGACGCCATGGTGCGTATCGACATGTCCGAATTTATGGAGAAACACTCCGTTTCGCGTCTGGTCGGCGCGCCTCCGGGTTATGTCGGCTATGAAGAGGGCGGCTACCTGACGGAAGCCGTGCGCCGCCGGCCTTATTCGGTGATTCTGCTGGATGAAGTCGAGAAAGCGCACCCGGACGTATTCAATATTCTGTTGCAGGTGTTGGATGATGGCCGACTGACCGATGGTCAAGGCCGCACCGTCGATTTCCGCAATACCGTGGTGATCATGACTTCCAACCTGGGCTCCGATCTGATCCAGGAGCACTTCGGTCAGATGAACTACGCGCAGATGAAAGAGTCGGTGATGGAGATGGTGAGTCACCACTTCCGTCCTGAGTTCATCAACCGTATCGACGAAGTGGTGGTGTTCCATCCGCTGGGCGAGAAACACATTGCTGCAATCGCCAAAATTCAGCTGTCTCGCCTGTACAAGCGTTTGGAAGAGCGCGGTTACGAAGTGACCATGACCGAACCGGCTCTGGCTTTGTTGAGCAAAACCGGTTACGACCCTGTGTATGGTGCGCGTCCGTTGAAACGCGCGATTCAGCAGGAGATCGAGAACCCGCTGGCGCAGCAAATCCTGTCCGGCAAGCTGATTCCCGGCAAGCTGGTGACGCTGGATGTGGAAAACGACCATATCGTTGCACGCCAATAACGGCAACTAAGCGTCATGAAGATGAAAGGGAGCGGGTGACCGCTCCCTTTTCTTTATCTTCATTTGTCTCTATTTACAGGGTTTGCCGCTATTGCTGCGCTAAAACCGGTGTTTTTTGACTAATAAACATCCTAAAAAGGCATTTTGGGCGATTATTTGAGCGCTTGAAAAGTTTTTTGCATTTAGGGGTTGCGGCCTGCCGAGAACTCCCTATAATGCGCCTCCACTGACCGGGAACAACGACTGACAAGCCGCCGGGTCAGCGAGAAGACAGCGAAATAAACGCTTGACTCTCCGGGCTAAAAGCGTAATATACGCAGCCCGCGCCGATGAGTTTCTCGGCACTGCTCTTTAACAATTTATCAGACAATCTGTGTGGGCACTCCACAAGACGATATCCAGCATCTTCGGATGCAAAAAAATATCAAGTCTTGAAGAGTGACTAACTGAAGTAAAATTCATGCAGTAAATCTTTGAGCATCGCTTCTCGAGTGGAAGCACATCAAGCTTTTAATTGAAGAGTTTGATCATGGCTCAGATTGAACGCTGGCGGCAGGCTTAACACATGCAAGTCGAGCGGTAGCACAAGAGAGCTTGCTCTCTGGGTGACGAGCGGCGGACGGGTGAGTAATGTCTGGGAAACTGCCTGATGGAGGGGGATAACTACTGGAAACGGTAGCTAATACCGCATAACGTCGCAAGACCAAAGAGGGGGACCTTCG